>NZ_JBVJRL010000095.1:0-1029 GCF_055607665.1 Streptomyces sp. NPDC036984 | reverse complement strand
AGGGCACCGCCGGGCAGCCGCACGGCACGTTCCGCACGGCCGCCCGCCGGCTGAAGCCGATCGCGGAGATGGGCTTCGACGTGGTCTACCTGCCGCCGATCCACCCCATCGGGACGACGTTCCGCAAGGGCCGCAACAACACCCTCACCGCCGGTCCGGACGACGTCGGCGTGCCCTGGGCGATCGGCTCCCCCGAGGGCGGCCACGACGCCGTCCATCCGGATCTGGGCACGATCGAGGACTTCGACCACTTCGTCGCCGAGGCGCAGAAGCTGGGCCTGGAAGTGGCCCTGGACTTCGCCCTCCAGTGCTCCCCCGACCATCCCTGGGTGCACAAGCACCCGGAGTGGTTCCACCACCGGCCGGACGGCAGCATCGCCCACGCCGAGAACCCGCCGAAGAAGTACCAGGACATCTACCCCATCGCCTTCGACGCCGACATGGACGGCCTGGTCGCCGAGACCGTCCGTGTCCTGCGGTACTGGATGGGCCACGGCGTGCGGATCTTCAGGGTCGACAACCCGCACACCAAGCCGGTCGTGTTCTGGGAGCGGGTCATCGCGGAGGTCAACCGCAAGGATCCGGACGTGATCTTCCTGGCCGAGGCGTTCACCCGCCCGGCGATGATGCACACCCTCGCCCAGATCGGCTTCCAGCAGTCGTACACGTACTTCACCTGGCGCAACAGCAAGCAGGAGCTGACCGAGTACCTGACCGAGCTGTCGGGCGAGGCGGCCGCCTACATGCGGCCGAACTTCTTCGCCAACACCCCCGACATCCTGCACGCCTACCTCCAGCACGGCGGACGCCCCGCCTTCGAGGTCCGTGCCGTCCTCGCCGCCACCCTCTCGCCCGCCTGGGGCATCTACTCCGGCTACGAACTGTGCGAGAACACCCCGCTCCGCGAGGGGAGCGAGGAGTACCTGGACTCGGAGAAGTACCAGCTCAAGCCGAGGGACTGGGAAGCGGCCGAGCGGGAGGGCCGGACCATCGCACCGCTCATCACCCGGCTCAACGCCGTCCGACGGC
>NZ_JBVJRL010000094.1:0-1067 GCF_055607665.1 Streptomyces sp. NPDC036984 | reverse complement strand
GATTGCATCGCCCGCAGTGTCTGCTGTGCTTGGCGCACGTCCCAGGCTGTGACGGGCGGCAGCTCCAGCACGCCCTGGCGGAACAGGTCGATGAGGGTGTGCAGGATCTGCCCCACCCGTCCGGCTCCGGCGTCCATCAGGTCATAGGCCCGGTAGGCGACGCCCGGGAACTGCTGTGCCACCTGATCGCTGTCACGGATGTCGCTCTTGCCCAGTTCCAAAAACCGTCCCCCCTGCGGTGAGCACAGGCGCAGGGAGGCGTCGAGGTGGGGGCCGGTGAGGCAGTTGAGGACCACATCCATCCCGCGCCCGCCGCCCGCCTGACCGAAGCGGGTTTCGAAGTCCACCGTGCGCGACGAAGCGATCCGCTCGGCCGGGACACCGAGCGCGTGCAGATGCGGCCACTTGGGCTCGCTGGCGGTGGCATACACCTGGGCCCCCAGATGGCGGGCCAGCTGCACCGCCGCCATCCCCACCCCGCCGGCCGCGGCATGCACCAGCACCCGCTCACCGGGACGCACATCCGCGAGATCGACCAAGCCCATGTAGGCGGTGGCGAAGACCACCGGCACCGACGCGGCCTGCGCGAACGACCACCCCTCGGGCATACGCGCCAGCACCACCTCCTCGGCCACCACCACCGGAGCGAACGCGTCCGCGAACACCCCGAACACCCGGTCCCCCACCGCCAAGTGCTCCACACCGGGACCGGTCTCCACCACCACCCCGGCACCCTCACTGCCGATCCCGTACTGCCCGGGCACCATCCCCAACGCCACCAGCACATCCCGGAAGTTCACCCCAGCAGCCCGTACCGCCACCCGCACCTGACCCCGACCCAGCACACCCCCACCCGCCTCACAGGCCACCGGACCCACCCCGTCCAGCATCCCCGACCCGTCACAACCCAGCCGCCACCCCACACCGCCCGGCACCACCAACCCCCCACCCACACGACCCAACCGCGCCACACGAAGAACTCCACCCCGCACCGCCAGTTGCGGCTCGCCGCAGGACAGGGCGGCCGCGACCGGGACGTCGCCGATGTCGTCGGTGTCGAGGTCGAG
>NZ_JBVJRL010000093.1:0-1114 GCF_055607665.1 Streptomyces sp. NPDC036984 | reverse complement strand
TGACGGCTGGGGTGTCTGTGGGGGAGTTGCGGGTGTTTGCGGCGGAGCGGTTGCCGCAGTACATGGTCCCGGCGGTGTTCATGGTGGTGGACGCACTGCCGCTGACGTCCAGCGGGAAGCTGGACAAGTCCGCGCTGCCAGAACCGGTGTTCACGGGCGGGGAGTACCGGGCTCCCGAGGGCATGGCGGAGGAGGTGCTGGCCCAGGCGTTCGCCGCCGTGCTGGGTGTGGAGCGGGTGGGAGTAGATGACGACTTCTTCGCTGTGGGTGGGGACAGTATTCGTTCGATTCAGGTGGTGGCGCAGGCGCGGGCGCGGGGTGTGGTGGTCAGTGCGCGGGAGGTGTTCGAGCAGCGGACGGTGGCGCGGCTGGCCAGCACAGCGAGCTCGAAGAGCGATGTCCCGGGCGGGGTGTTGGAGGAGTTGCCGGGTGGGGGTGTGGGGTGGTTGCCGTTGCTGCCGGTGGCGCGGTGGGCGGTGGAGGAACTCGGTACGGCGGGGTTGGAGCGGTTCGTGATGTCCGCCGTGCTGCGTCTGCCCGACGGCATCGACCAGACCGGCCTGTTAACCGTCGTCCAGACGCTCATTGATCACCACGACGCTTTCCGGCTCCGGTTGAGCGGTGACGGCCTGCACATCAGTGCACCGGGTACCGTCGACGCAGCCGCCTGGCTCCACACCACCGACATCAAGGGCGCCGACAACGCCGGTGCTGGGGTGTCTGATGCGTTGGAGGGTGCGGTCAATCGCTTGGATATGGCGTCGGGGGTGGTGGCGCAGTTTGTGTGGGTGCGGGATGCCGGCTGGCTGGTGGTGGTGGCGCATCACCTGGTGGTGGACGGGGTGTCCTGGCAGGTCCTGACCACGGATCTGGCGCAGGCGTGGGAGGCGGTGGCCGAGGGCCGGGTGCCGGTGCTGGAGCCGGTGGGCACCTCACTGCGCCGCTGGTCGCATGCCCTGACACAAGCGGCCGTGGACCGCACGGACGAGCTGAGCTGGTGGCAGGAGCAACTCGTTGAGCCGGACCCGGTGTTGGGTGCGCGTGGGTTGCAGCGAGACGTTGATGTGCAGGCGGTGGTGGAGTACCGGTGGCTGCGGTTGCCGGCGGACGTGAC
>NZ_JBVJRL010000092.1:0-1144 GCF_055607665.1 Streptomyces sp. NPDC036984 | reverse complement strand
CGCATCTCCCTCCACACCCACCCCTGGCTCGCCGACCACACCATCACCGGCACCACCCTCCTCCCCGGCACCGCCCTCCTCGAACTCGCCCTCCAGACGAGCGACATCCCGCACGTCCGGGAGCTGACCCTGCACACCCCCCTCGCTGTTCCGCACGCCGCCGCCGTGGACCTCCAGGTCCGCGTCACGGCACCCGACGACTCCGGGACCCGCACCCTCACCGTCTCCTCCCGTGACGAGAACGCTCACCCCGACGACCCCTGGCTGCACCACGCCACCGGCCTCCTGGACACCGAGCCCGGGGCCGCCGACGACACGCTCCGCACCTGGCCGCCGGAAGGAGCGTTGCCCTGCACGACCGAGGAACTGGAGAACCTCTACACCTCGTACGCGGCCCAGGGTTTCACGTACGGGCCGGCGTTCCGGGGGCTTCGCTCAGCTTGGCGGCGGGGAGAGGAAGTGTTCGCGGAGGTGTGTCTGCCGGATGACGTGGTCGACGAGGCGTCCGCGTACAACGTGCATCCGGCCCTGCTGGATGCGGCCCTGCACGCTGTGGCGCTCGGTTCGGCGGATGGTCTCTCGGCGGGGGCCGTGCCGTTCGCGTTCAACGGTGTGTCCTTGCACGCCGTGAACGCGGCCGCGGCTCGGGTCCGGGTGGCCCCCGCCGCGCAGGGCGTCGACCAGGCCGCCGTATCCGTGTTGCTGGCGGACCAGACGGGCCGGAGCGTCGTATCGATCGACGCCCTCGCCGTACGACCACTGGACCTCGGCGAACTGCGGGCGTCGACGCACCCGACCGCGATGCTCTACGACCTGACCTGGGCGGACGTAGACCTGGGCTCATCGCCCCTCGCACCGCCCGAGGAGCCGACCGTGCTGGGTCCCGACCGGGTCGCGTCGGACTTGGCCGGCCTGCTGGCCGGGCTGGACGGTGGTGGGCCCGTCCCCGAGGCCGTGCTGCTGAGGTGCCCGCAGGGTGCGGTGGCGGACGTCCTCGGCGAGGTGCTGGGCGTGCTGCGGGCATGGCTCGCGGACGACCGCCTTGCCGATGCCCGGTTGGTGGTGGTGACGCGTGGGGCGGTCGTGACCGGCCCGGGTGAGGGTGTGGTGGATGTGGCGGGGGCGGCGGTGTGGGGGCTGGTGC
>NZ_JBVJRL010000091.1:0-1156 GCF_055607665.1 Streptomyces sp. NPDC036984 | reverse complement strand
GGCGTCGTTGATCCTGGCTGATGAGGGCAATGAAGCGCGTCTGTCGGAGTTGGGCGTGCCGGTGCTGCGGGTGGACAAGCCGACCGCCCCACTGGCCCTGGGCGAAGAACCGCTAGCCACAGCGGACAACCCCTTGGCCCTGGGCCACGAACAGCGAGCCACACCGGACAACCCACTGGGCCCGGTCGGCGAGCCCCTGGCCCCGCTGGACGAGCCAATGGCTGTGCTGCCGGTTCGACCGGCCGTGCAGAACGCGGCGTACATCGTGTACACCTCGGGCTCGACGGGGCGGCCCAAGGGTGTGGCGGTCACACACGCCGGGGTGGGCAGTCTGGTCGCGGCGTTCGCGGAGCGGATGGCGGTGCGTGCGGACAGCCGTTGGCTTCAGTTGGCGTCGCCGAGTTTCGATGTCTCGTTGTGCGAGATGTTCACGGCGTTGCTGACGGGTGCGAGTGTGGTGCTGGCCGACCCGGCCGATCTGACTGCCGGGACCCCCCTCGCCGACACCATCACCAAACACCGAGTCACTCACGGAATGTGGCCCCCGGCCCTGCTCGCCGTGATGCCTCCTGGCTCCCTCCCCACGGTCGAATCGCTCATGGTCGGTGGTGAGGCGTGTCCGCCGGAGGTGGTGGCAGCCTGGTCGGAGGGCCGGCGGCTGCTCAACGGCTACGGGCCCACGGAGATCACCGTGTGTGCGACGACCAGTGCACCGCACACGGGTGGGCCCGGAGTGCTGCCGATCGGTAGGCCGATCACCAACGCTCGGGTGTTTGTGTTGGATGGGGCGTTACGGCCGGTGGGGGTCGGTGTCGAGGGCGAGTTGTATGTGGCGGGTCCGGGGGTGGCGCGGGGCTATGTGGGCCGGTCGGCGCTGACCGCGGACCGGTTCGTGGCCTGCCCGTTCGGTGCCCCGGGTGAACGCATGTACCGGACCGGGGACCTGGCGGTGATCCAGCCGGACGGGCAGCTGCTCTTCCGCGGACGGGCGGACGAACAGGTCAAGATCCGGGGATTCCGTATCGAACCGGGTGAGGTCGAAGCGGTCCTGTCCGCTCACCCCGACGTCCAGCGGGCCGTCGTCGTGGTCGACGACCATCACAGTGACCGACGCCTGGTCGGTTACATCGTCCCCACCACCCACAACCCCACCACC
>NZ_JBVJRL010000090.1:0-1160 GCF_055607665.1 Streptomyces sp. NPDC036984 | reverse complement strand
TCGAGGAGTTGAGGTGTGATGGTTCCGTTGTCTTTTGCTCAGCGGCGGTTGTGGTTTATTGATCGTTTTGAGGGTGGGTCGGTTGCTTACAATATTCCGTTTGTGGTGCGGTTGTGTGGTGGGGTGGATGTGGAGGCGTTGCGGGGTGCGGTGGGGGATGTGGTGGGGCGGCATGAGAGTTTGCGGACGGTGATTGGTGAGGATGGGCGGGGGGTGGCGTTTCAGCGGGTTTTGGGTGTGGGTGAGGTGGTGGTGGAGGTGCCGGTGGTGGAGGTGGGTGTTGGGGGTGTGGGGGAGGTTGTGGCGGGGTTGGTGGGTTATCGGTTTGATTTGGGTGTGGAGATTCCGGTGCGGGCGTGGTTGTTGCGGTGTGGTGGGGGTGTGTGGGTGTTGGTTTTGGTGGTGCATCATATTGCGGCTGATGGGGAGTCGATGGGGCCGTTGGGGCGGGATTTGGCGGCGGCGTATGGGGCGCGGGTGGGTGGGGGTGAGCCGGTGTGGCCTGAGTTGGGTGTGCGGTATGTGGATTACACGTTGTGGCAGCGGGAGTTTTTGGGGGTGGAGTCTGATCCGGGGAGTGTGATGGCGCGGCAGTTGGGTTTTTGGCGGGGTGAGTTGGCGGGTGTGGCGGAGCAGGTGGTGTTGCCGTGGGATCGTCCGCGGCCGGTGGTGGGCAGTGGTCGGGGTGGGGTGGTGGAGTTCGGGGTGGATGCGGGGTTGATGGCGGGTGTGGAGGGGTTGGCTGCGGGGTGTGGGGTGACGGTGCCGATGGTGTTTCAGGCGGTGTTGGCGGTGGTGTTGTCGCGGGTGGGTGCGGGTGAGGATGTGGTGATGGGGTCGACGGTGGCGGGTCGGGGGGAGGAGGGGTTGGCTGATTTGGTGGGGTTTTTTGTGAATACGTGGGTGTTGCGGGTGGGGTTGGGGGGTGAGCCGTCGTTTGTTGAGGTGTTGGGGCGGGTGCGGGAGAAGGCGTTGGCGGCTTATGACCATCAGGATGTGCCGTTTGAGCGGTTGGTGGAGGTGTTGAATCCGGAGCGGTCGGGGTCGTTTCATCCGTTGTTTCAGGTGATGTTCAGTTGGCAGGGGCGTGCGTGGTGGGATTTGGATTTTCCGGGTGTGGAGTCGGCGAGGTTGGAGGCGGTGCCGTCGGGGACGGCGAA
>NZ_JBVJRL010000089.1:0-1356 GCF_055607665.1 Streptomyces sp. NPDC036984 | reverse complement strand
GCCGGTTCGATTCTGTCGGCGCGGATTGCGTATCTGCTGGATCTGCGGGGTCCGGCGGTGACGGTGGACACGGCGTGTTCGAGTTCGTTGGTGGCGGTGTATCTGGCGTGTGAGGCGTTGCGTTCGGGTGCGGTGGATGTGGGGTTGGCGGGTGGTGTGTTCGTGTTGAGCACGCCGGAGTTTTATGCGTCGGCGCAGGCGGCGGGGATGTTGTCGGCGTCGGGGCGGTGTGCGGCGTTCGATGCGGGGGCGGATGGGTTTGTTCCTGGTGAGGGTGCGGGTGTGGTGGTGTTGCGCCGGTTGCGGGATGCGCTGGCTGATGGTGACTTCGTTCATGGGGTGATTCGTGGCTGGGGTGTGAATCAGGACGGGGCGAGTAATGGGATCACTGCGCCGAGTGTGGGGGCGCAGGAGGCGTTGTTGGGTGAGGTGTGGGACCGGTTCGGGGTGGATGTGGGTGCGATCGGTCTGGTGGAGGCGCATGGGACGGGGACCCCGTTGGGGGATCCGGTGGAGTTCGAGGCGTTGTCGCGGGCGTTCGCTGCGCGTACGGGTGCGCGGGAGTTCTGTGCGCTGGGGACGGTGAAGGCGAACCTGGGGCACACTGCTGCTGCGGCGGGGGTGGCTGGTGTGGTGAAGGCGGTGCTGGCGCTGCGGAATCGTCAGGTGCCGCCGTTGGTTCACTTCGAGCAGGTGAATCCGCGGATCGGGTTGGGTGGTTCGCCGTTCTATGTGAATACGGAGGTGCGGGACTGGGAAGCGGGTCCGGGGGGTTCGCGTCTGGCGGCGGTGAGTGCGTTCGGGTTCTCGGGGACGAACGCGCATGTGGTGATCGGCGAGGCTCCTGAGCGGGTTCGGGTGCCGGTGGTCCTGCCGGGCTATTTGGTGGTGTTGTCGGCGGCTTCGGTGGAGCAGGTGCGTGAGCAGGCGGGGGCGCTGCTGGCGTGGTGTGAGAGTGCCGAGGGCCGGGGTGCGGCGTTGGGTGATGTGAGTTTCACGTTGCTGACCGGGCGTCGGCATGTGCGGCATCGGCTGGCTGCGGTGGTGCGGGATCGTGCCGAGTTGGTGGCGGTGTTGTCGGGGTGGCTGGAGTCGGGGATTGCGGCCGGGGTGTTCGTGTCGCAGGGCGCGGAGGTCGTGCGGCGTCCGTCGGGGCTTGGGCGGTATGGGGAGGAGTGTCTGCGGGAATGTGGTGCGCCGTCCGTTCTGGACGGTGTCGGTTTCCGTGAGCGGTTGTCGGTGGTGGCAGAACTGTTCGTGCAGGGGCAGGACTTCGATTTCGGGGTGCTGTTCGCGGGGGGTGGCTTCGGTCGGGTGCCGTTGCCGACGTATCCCTTCGCCCGCCGCCGCTACTGG
>NZ_JBVJRL010000088.1:0-1365 GCF_055607665.1 Streptomyces sp. NPDC036984 | reverse complement strand
CCCCACCACCCCAACCCCACCCACCACCTCCTCACCGCCCTCGCCCACACCACCACCCCCTGGCACACCCACCACCACCCCCAACAACCCACCCCACACACCGACCTCCCCACCTACCCCTTCCAACACCAGCGGTACTGGCTGCAGACGCCCACCGTCACCGGTCGTCCGCTTCCCCCGGCGGTCGACGCCACTCCTGCACCGCGCCCGACTTCACTCCGCGACACGCTCGCCGACCGGCCCCCGCAAGAACGCGACGAGGCACTTCTGAACCTGGTCCGGGGGGAGGTCGCCGCAGTACTCGGCCATGCCGCACCAGAGGCCGTCGACCCCGACAAGGCATTCAAGGATCTCGGCTTCGACTCGCTGGCCGCCATCAAGTTGCGCAACCAACTCGTCACAGTCACCGGCCTTGCTCTCCCCAGCACGCTGGTCTTCGACCACCCCACCCCGATGGCCCTCTGCCGGTACTTCCAGTCGGAACTCCTCGGGGCGGAGGACACCAGCAGCCGTCTCCCCCTCCGAGCTGCGGTCGCCGACGAGCCCATCGCGATCGTCGGCATGGCCTGTCGCTACCCCGGCGGCGTACGAACGCCCGACGGCCTGTGGCGCCTCTTGAGCGACGAACACGACGCTGTCGGCGGGTTCCCCGCGAACCGTGGCTGGGACCTCGCTGCACTGTACGACCCGGACCCGGACCGCCACGGGACCACGTACACCCAGCAGGGCGGATTCCTCTATGGTGCGGGCGAGTTCGACGCCGACTTCTTCGGCATCAGCCCCCGTGAGGCCCTCGCCATGGATCCCCAGCAGCGGCTCCTCCTTGAAACCGCGTGGGAAGCCGCCGAGAGCGCCGGCGTCAACCCGGAGTCCCTGCGCGGTACGTCCACCGGCGTGTTCGCCGGGCTCATCTACCACGACTACGCGGGCCGGTTCCTCACCGCACCGGCTGGCTACGAGGGCTACCTTGGGCACGGGAGCGCAGGCAGTATCGCGTCGGGTCGCATCGCTTACACGCTGGGTCTTGAAGGCCCTGCCGTGACGGTCGACACCGCGTGTTCCTCGTCTCTGGTGGCTCTGCATCTGGCCTGCCAGGCGCTGCGGGCTGGGGAGTGCAGTTCGGCGCTCGTCGGCGGCGCGACGGTGATGTCCACCCCTACCGCGTTCGTGGAGTTCTCACGGCAGCGGGGGTTGTCGGCCGATGGCCGGTGCAAGGCGTTCTCCGCCGCGGCCGACGGCACGGGCTGGGGCGAGGGCGTGGGCATGCTGCTGGTGGAGCGGTTGTCGGATGCCGAGCGCAACGGTCACCGGGTGCTGGCGGTGGTGCGCGGCAGCGCGGTCAACCAGGACGGTGCGTCGAACGGG
>NZ_JBVJRL010000087.1:0-1455 GCF_055607665.1 Streptomyces sp. NPDC036984 | reverse complement strand
TGCGTCCACCACCATGAACACCGCCGGGACCATGTACTGCGGCAACCGCTCCGCCGCAAACACCCGCAACTCCCCCACAGACACCCCAGCCGTCAAGTCCACCCCACCCCCACCACCCGCCAAACCAGCCGGAACCACATACCCCACCAACACACCCCGACCAGCACGCTCCCGCACCGCCACCGCAGCCCGCGCCACCCCCGGATGCCCACACAACACCGACTCCACCTCAGCCGGCTCGATCCGCAACCCCCGCACCTTCACCTGCTCATCCACACGCCCCACATACTCCAACACCCCATCAACCCGCCACCGCACCAAATCCCCCGTCCGATACATCCGCGCCCCACCACCCACAAACGGATCCGCCACAAACCGCGACGCCGTCAAACCAAACCCATCCACATAACCCCGCCCCACCAACCCACCCACATACAACTCACCCACCACACCCACCGGAACCCAACCCAACCCACCACCCAACACATACACCCGCATCCCACCCAACGGACGCCCAATCCCCACACCCCCACCCGCGCCCCCACCTTCAGCGGGACCAACCACATGCGTCGTGGCATAAAAACTCTCACTCTGCCCATACGCATTCACCACCCGCGCACCCGGCCACACCCCCCGAATCCGCTCCACCAACGACCACCCCAACCCCTCACCCGCCAACACCACCGCATCCGCAGCAACCCGCTCCGCAACCTCCTCCAACACCCCCGCCAACACCGACGGCACCGCACTCACCACACCCCGACCCACCCCAACCCCACCATCAACCTCCCCCAACGCCGGCACATCCCGCACGATCTCCACCCGCGCCCCCACCGCAAGACCCGTCACAATCTCAAACACCGACACATCAAAATTCACCGACGCACCCGCCAACACCCGCGAACCCCGACCCACCCCCACCACACCCGCAAGACCCCGCACCCCATTGACCACACCCTCATGCGTAATCACCACACCCTTCGGCTCCCCCGTCGAACCCGACGTGAACATCACATACGCCGCATTCCCCGGACGCACCACCACCCCAGGCGCCCCCACACCCGAACCAAAATCAATCTCCTCCCACACCACAACCCGCCCCACCCCCAACGGCAACACCCCCACACCCACCCCATCCACCAACACCACATCCGGACCCACCCGCCCCACAATCCCAGCCAACCGCTCACTCGGATACCGCACATCCAACGGCACATAACCAGCCCCCGCCTTCCACACCCCCAACATCCCCACCACCAAATCCACCGACCGACCCAAACCCAACCCCACCCACGACTCCACCCCCACACCCAAACCCGCCAACACCCCCGCCACCACATCCGACCGCACATCCAACTCACCCCACGACAACACCTCACCCCCACACACCACCGCCACCTCACCACCCAACACACCCACCCAACCCCCCACCAACGACACCACCGAACCACCCAC
>NZ_JBVJRL010000086.1:0-1521 GCF_055607665.1 Streptomyces sp. NPDC036984 | reverse complement strand
GGTGAGTCCGGCGCTGGCCAGGGCTTGGCGGATGACGCGTTGCTGGGAGGGGCCGTTGGGTGCGGTGAGGCCGTTGGAGGCGCCGTCCTGGTTGACGGCGGAGCCGCGGACCACGGCCAGCACCTGGTGGCCGTTGCGCTGGGCGTCGGAGAGGCGCTCCACCAGCAGGATGCCGACACCCTCGGACCAGCCCGTGCCGTCCGCCGATGCGGAGTAGGCCTTGCAGCGGCCGTCCGGCGACAGGCCCTGCTGCCGGCTGAACTCCACGAACATGCCGGGACTCGACATCACGGTGACGCCGCCCGCCAGGGCCAGGGAGCACTCGCCCGACCTGAGTGCCTGGCCCGCCAGATGCAGCGCCACGAGGGACGACGAGCACGCCGTGTCCACCGTCACCGCAGGACCCGTGAAGCCGAAGGTGTAGGCGACCCGGCCCGACATGATGCTGGCCGTCGTACCGGTCAGGACATGTCCCTCCGCGCCGGCCTGGCCTTCGTGCATGCGCGGGCCGTAGTCGTGGGTCGTGCCGCCGAAGAAGACACCGACTCGCCTGCCCCGGAACGACTCCGGATCGAGTCCCGCGCCCTCGAAGACCTCCCAGGAGGTCTCCAGCAGCAGGCGCTGCTGCGGATCCATCCCCAGGGCCTCGCGCGGGGAGATGCCGAAGAACTCCGCGTCGAACTGGCCGGCATCCAGCAGGAAACCGCCCGAGGTCGTGGCTATCTTCTCTTCCGCACGAAGTCCCTCCAGATCCCACCCACGATTCTCGGGCAGGGGCGACAGCACCTCCAGGCCCTCGGTCGTGACGCGCAGGAGATCCTCAGCGGAGGAAATGCCACCCGGGAACCGGCAGGCGATTCCGACGATGGCGATCGGCTCGTCCACGAACTCGAAGTGCTCTTCGTCGGATGCGACGGAGTCTGACCCCGCTATGCGCGATACCAGATATTCGACCAGGACTTCCGGAGTCGGGTAGTCGAACAGCAGCCCGCTGGGCAGATTGATACCAAGATCCTTGGCAAGTGAATTACGGAAATCAACGGCTGTGATCGAGTCGAATCCCAGGTCATGGAACTGGCGCCGGAAATCAAGCGCACGGTCTTTTTCATACCCAAGTGCGGCCGCGAGGCGCACCGAGACCGTTTCACGAACGAATTGGGTGGTGTCTCGGGTCACAGGCTGAACAACCGGAGCAGCCGGAGCTTCCGGCCGAGGCGTCTTCGAGACGGCAAGCGTCCGTGACAGGCCACTGGTCAGAGACGAAGTGAGCCAGTAACGGTCGTTGTGCTGGAAGGCGTAGGTGGGGAGGGAAGTGGTCTCAGGGCGTGCGGGGGCGTAGTAGGCGTCCCAGTTGAGGGTGTGGCCGTGGGTGAAGGTGGTGGCGAGGGCGGTGAGCAGCGCCGTGGGCTGGGGGTGGTTGCGGCGTTGGGTGGCCACTGCCGTTACCGAGGTGGGGAGTTGGTTGGTGGCGAGTGTGGTGAGTACGGCGTCGGGGCCGATCTCCAGGAGGGTGGTTGTCCC
>NZ_JBVJRL010000085.1:0-1576 GCF_055607665.1 Streptomyces sp. NPDC036984 | reverse complement strand
TCGATCCGGACCTGCCCCTGAACCGCCTGGACCTGCTCGACCCGGCCGAACGCCACCAGATCCTGACCACCTGGAACGACACCACACACCCGGTGCGTGAAGCGACCCTGACCGAGGCGTTCGAGGCACGAGTGCGGGCGCGTCCGTCCGCGCAGGCCCTGGTGTTCGAGAACCAGACACTGTCCTACGGCGAGTTCAACGAGTGTGCCAATCGGCTCGCTCACTGGCTGATGGAACGCGGAGCAGGACCCGAGCGGGTGATCGCTCTCCAGATGCCGCGCTCCTTCGATCTGCTGATCGGGATCTACGGCGTACTGAAGTCAGGAGCGGCTTACCTGCCCATCGAGCCCGGCACTCCGGAAGAACGGGTGAAGCACATGGTCGAGGAAGCCTCGGCCGTCCTGCTCACGGAACTGCCGGACGTCACCGGATATCCCGGCACTGATCCAGGCGTTGACGTCCACGCCGATCACGCCGCGTATGTGATCTACACGTCGGGTTCCACCGGCCGCCCCAAGGGCGTCGTGGTCTCGCACCGCTCGATCACCAACCGTCTCGTCTGGGGGCAGGCCCGCTACGGGATGGGCGAGAACCACCGGATGCTGCTGAAGACGTCCGTCGGGTTCGACGTCTCGGTGCCGGAACTCTTCTGGCCGCTCATGGTCGGGGCGACGCTGGTGATCGCGCGGCCGGAAGGGCATCGAGACCCGGCCTACCTGGTGCGGCTGATCCAGGAGCAGTGCATCACCGACGTCGATTTCGTTCCCTCGATGCTGACGGCGTTTCTCGCCGAACCGGGCGTCGGTGGATGCACCAGTCTGCGGCGCGTGGAGGCTGCCGGCGAGGCGCTCGCGGCCGACCTCGCCGAGCGGTTCTCCGAGGTACTGCCGGGTGCGGAGCTGCACAATCTCTACGGCCCCACGGAAGCGGCGGTAGAAGTCACGGCGTGGCAGTACCGACCCGAGCCGGGGCTTACAGCCGTACCGATCGGCGCACCGGTGTGGAACACGCAGGTCTACGTCCTCGATTCAGCTCTCCGCCCGGTCCCGCCTGGTGTGGCTGGAGAGCTGTACCTTGCCGGAACCCAACTGGCGCGAGGCTATGCGAACCAGTCGGCACTGACTGCCGAACGCTTCGTTGCCAATCCGTTCGTTCCGGGTGAGCGTATGTACCGCACGGGGGACCTGGTCCGCTGGCGGGCGGACGGGGCGATCGTCTACGACGGGCGAGTGGACTTCCAGGTCAAGGTGCGCGGGCTGCGCATCGAGCCGGCCGAGGTCGAGGCCGCGCTGAAGTCACACCCTCGGATTGCTCAGGCCGTGGTGGTGGCACGCGAGGATCGGCCCGGTGACCAGCGCTTGGTCGCCTATGTGGTGCCCAGCCAAGGGGCTGAGCCGGCCGACGACGAACTGCGCAGTCACCTCCGTGCACGACTGCCGGAATACATGGTGCCGGCGGCAGTGGTGCGCCTTGCCGAGATCCCCCTTACGTCGAGTGGGAAGTTGGATCGGCGTGGGTTGCCGGTTCCGGATTTTGGGGTGGTGGTGTCGGGGCGTGGGCCGCGGGGTGTGTGGGA
>NZ_JBVJRL010000084.1:0-1599 GCF_055607665.1 Streptomyces sp. NPDC036984 | reverse complement strand
AGGGGCAGGACTTCGATTTCGGGGTGCTGTTCGCGGGGGGTGGCTTCGGTCGGGTGCCGTTGCCGACGTATCCCTTCGCCCGCCGCCGCTACTGGCCGGTGCAGTCCGAACAGCGCGCGACGGCCGGTGGGCACGAGCACCTGCACCCGCTCGTCCACGGCAACACCTCGGTCCTGGGCACGACCCGGTTCACCACCACGCTGACCGGTGACGAGTTCTTCCTCGCCGACCACATCGTGGGTGGGCGGTCCCTGCTGCCCGGCGTCGTCTCCCTCGAAATGGCCCGCGCGGCGGTGTGCCTCGCCCTCGACGAGGGCGAGCAGTCCCTCCGGCTGCGCAACGTCACCTGGCCCCGCCCGGTGGTCTCGGACGGCTCCCCGGTCACGCTGCGGATCACGCTCTCCACCACGCCGTCCGGGGCGATCGGCTTCGCCGTCCACGGCGAGGACGGGGAGACGCACTGCCAGGGCGAGGCCGAGCGACTGACCCGCCCCGCGCCCACCGCGGACCCGGCCCCGCCGGCCGGACGCCGGATCACCGCTGAGGAGAACTACGCCGCGCTGCGTGCCCGGGGCATCGAGCACGGGCCGCGCCTGCGTGCCCTCACCGACGTCCACCTCGGCGCCGACCGGGCGGTGGCGTCCCTGCTGCCGCCGCCGGACGTCGCCTCCGGGGACTACTGGCTCCACCCGAGCCTGCTGGACGCCGCCCTCCAGACCGTCGTCGCCTTCAGCGCCGGCACGGGCGCGTCGGCCTCCGCCGTGCCGTTCGCGGTCGACGAGGTCGCCGTGTTCGGGCCCTGCCCGGAGCGTCCCGTGGCGATCGCCCGGGCCACCGGTGCGTCCACCTTCGATGTGGACGTGTGCGCAGCGGACGGCACGGTCCGGGTCCGGATCGGCGGGCTGACCCTGCGCGAACTCGACCGGCCCGCGACCGCCCCCGCGCTCCCGGCACCTTCCGCCGCACCGGCGGACCGGGACGGCGCCGACGAGGGCGAGGGCGTGTTCCTGGTCCCGAGCTGGACGCCCGTACCCACCGAGGAACTGCGGGCCGCCGACCCGGTGCCCGCGGGCACCGTGCTGGTGGTCGGCGAGGACGGCCCGTACCGGCGCCGGGTGCTCGCCGCACTCCCCGATGCCGAGACCGCGGACTCCGCCGCGAGCGCGGGCCGGGACGGCCTGGCACACGTGCTCTGGGTCGCGCCCGAGCCGGCCGGCGCACCGGCCGAGGAGCAGGGCCGGGGCGTACTGGAGGTCCTCCGGCTGGTCAAGTCCCTGCTGTCGGCCGGTTACGGCGACCGCGAGCTGCACCTGACCGTCGCCACCGTGGCGACCCAGGCCGTCACCCGCGACGAGCCGAACGAGCCCGCGCACGCGAGCGTGCACGGACTGGCCGGCTCGCTCGCCAAGGAGTACCCGCACTGGCAGGTGCGCCTGGTCGACCTGCCGGCGAACGGCCCGTGGCCGGTGCGGGACCTGTCCACTCTGCCCGCCGGCGACGCCACCCTGGCGTTCCGGTCGGGGTGTTGGTATGCGCAGCGGTGGTTGCCGGCGGTGCTGCCTGCCGTTCCGGAGGGCGGGTTGCGGCGTGGTGGTGTGT
>NZ_JBVJRL010000083.1:0-1611 GCF_055607665.1 Streptomyces sp. NPDC036984 | reverse complement strand
AGGGGCAGGACTTCGATTTCGGGGTGCTGTTCGCGGGGGGTGGCTTCGGTCGGGTGCCGTTGCCGACGTATCCCTTCGCCCGCCGCCGCTACTGGGTACGCGAGGCGGCCGAGCCGGCCACACCGAGCCTCGCCGCCGCCGACGCCCTGCATCCCCTCGTACACAGCAACACCTCCGACCTGCAGGCGTACCGCTTCACCACCACGCTGACCGGTGCGGAGTTCTTCCTCGCCGACCACAACGTGGGCGGACGGTCCCTGCTGCCCGGCGTCGTCTCCCTCGAAATGGCCCGCGCCGCAGTCGAGTTCGGCCTCGGAGAACTGGGCGCGGCGGAGCACAGCCTGCGGCTGCGCGACATCGTCTGGCCGCAGCCGCTGACCGCACCCGGCGGCCGCACGGAGCTGCACATCACGCTGGAGAAGCGGGACGGCTCCGCCGTCTACTTCACCGTGCACAGCGGTGACCGCATCCTGGGCGACGCCTCGGCGGTGCACTGCCAGGGCGTCGCCGAGCTGGGCGACCCCACCGCGCCCCGGCTCGATCTCGACGGACTGCGGGCGACCATCCACCGCGACGGCCTTCCGGCCGACGAGATCTACGCCGCCCTGCGGGCGCGCGGTATCGAGCACGGCCCGAGCCTGCGGGCACTCGGCCGGATCCGGCTCGGCGACGGCCAGGTGCTGGCCGAACTCGCCCGGCCCGCGGCCGCACCCGCGCTGGAGCAGTGCCACCTGCATCCCAGCCTGCTGGACGGTGCCCTGCAGACCGTCGCCGGGCTGACCCTCGGGGCCGGGCCGGACGGGGCGCCCGCGGGCGTGCCCTTCGCCGTGGACACCGTCGAGGTGTTCCGCCGCTGCCCGGACCGGATCTGGGTGCGCACCCGACGCGGCACCCGGGGCCCCGGCACGTACGACATCGACCTGTGCGCGGACGACGGCACGGTGTGCGTCCGGATCCAGGGACTGCACCTGCGCGAGGGCGGCATACGGGACGCCGAGAGCGTGTACGCCGTCCCGGCCTGGGAGCCGACCACACTGCCCGCCGAGCCCTCCGCACCGGCTCCGGACCTGCTCGTCGCCTCCATCGCGGAGGAGCGACTGCGCCGGGCCTGGCCCGCTGCCCGGGTGCTGGACGCCGAGTCCGCGGTGCGGGCGATCGGCGACGGCACCGCCGGTCCACTCGGTCACGTGGTCTGGGCGGCTCCGCCCGCGCAGGGCGGCATCGCGTCCGCCGACGCCCAGGACGACGGCGTGCTCGCCCTGTTCCGGCTGGTCAAGTCCCTGCTGTCGGCCGGTTACGGCGACCGCGAGCTGCACCTGACCGTGCTGACCCACCAGACCCAGCAGATCTCCCCGGACGAACCCTGCGAGCCGGCGCACGCCGCCGTCCACGGATTCACCGGCGCGCTGCTCAAGGAGTACCCGCACTGGCAGGTACGCCTGGTCGACCTGCCGCTGTCCGACACCTGGCCGGCGCAGGAGCTGCGGCGCATCCCGGCCAACCACACCGGTCACGGCCTGGCGTTCCGGTCGGGGTGTTGGTATGCGCAGCGGTGGTTGCCGGCGGTGCTGCCTGCCGTTCCGGAGGGCGGGTTGCGGCGTGGTGGTGTGT
>NZ_JBVJRL010000082.1:0-1687 GCF_055607665.1 Streptomyces sp. NPDC036984 | reverse complement strand
CCCGCCGTACCGAGTTCCTCCACCGCCCACCGCGCCACCGGCAGCAACGGCAACCACCCCACACCCCCACCCGGCAACTCCTCCAACACCCCGCCGAGCGTGTCGCTCTTCGAGCTCGCTGTGCTGGCCAGCCGCGCCACCGTCCGCTGCTCGAACACCTCCCGCGCACTGACCACCACACCCCGAGCCCGCGCCTGCGCCACCACCTGAATCGAACGAATACTGTCCCCACCCAACAGGAAGTAGTCGTCGTCCGCGCCCACCCGGTCGACGCCCAGCACCGTGGCGAACACCTCGGCCAGGGCCTCCTCCACCGGGCCCTCGGGAGCCCGGTACTCGCCGCCCGTGTACACCGGCTCCGGCATTGCCGCCCGATCCAGCGTTCCGCTCGACGTCAGCGGCAGTGCGTCCACCACCATCAACACCGCAGGGACCATGTGCTCCGGCAGCCGCTCCGCGGCGAACGCCCGCAGCTCTCCCACCGACACCCCGGCCACGAGGTCCTCCGCGCGACCGGCGGCATCCGTCGTTGCCGCCGGGACCACGTAGCCCACCAGCCGGCGGCCAAGGCCACGCACCACATGGGTGATCACCGCCGCCTGCGCCACTTCGGGATGCGCACACAGAACCGACTCCACCTCAGCCGGATCGATCGTTATCCCACCGACCGTGAGTTTCGCCGTGTCCTGTCGTACGTCGGGCTCGCCGAGCGGAGCCTCGGGCTCGGCCACCAACTGCCGGATAGTTCGGAGGAACCGGTCCGCGAGACCTTCCACTGTGGCGCGGTCGAACAGATCAGTGGCGTATTCGACATGTCCCACCACACCACGCCCGGGGATGTCGGACATGATGAAGTACAGATCGAACTTGGCAGTCTCCGTGGAGACCGTCTGCAATTCGACCTCGAGTCCCGGGAATCCGTACGTGCCATGGCTGATGTTCTGCCAGGCGAACATCACCTGGAACAACGGGTGATACGCGGTGGACCGCTCCGGATTCAGCGCCTCCACCAACCGCTCGAACGGCACATCCTGATGGTCATAAGCCGCCAGCGCCTTCTCCCGCACCTGCGCCAGCACCTCACGGAACGACGGCTCACCCTCCATCCCCACCCGCAACACCCACGTATTCACAAAGAACCCCACCAAATCAGCCAACGCCTCATCACGCCGATTCGCGATCGGAGACCCG
The DNA here is from genome assembly GCF_055607665.1 of Streptomyces sp. NPDC036984. Lineage (NCBI taxonomy): Bacteria > Bacillati > Actinomycetota > Actinomycetes > Kitasatosporales > Streptomycetaceae > Streptomyces > Streptomyces sp. NPDC036984. The sequence goes on along the minus strand of NZ_JBVJRL010000082.1, from coordinate 496 downwards.
ATCGCCACGTCATCCCCAGCACCCAACCCCCGCAACAACACCGCCAACGCCGCCTGCAACACCATCGACACCGTCACCCCACACCCCGCAGCCAACCCCTCCACACCCGCCATCAACCCCGCATCCACCCCGAACTCCACCACCGCACCCCGATGACTGGCCACCGCCGGCCGCGGACGATCCCACGGCAACACCAACGGCTGCACCAACCCCTCCAACTCACCCCGCCAATACTCCAACTGCCGCGCCATCACACTCGCGGAATCAGCCTCATCCCCCAGCAACTCCCGCTGCCACAACGTGTAATCCACATACTGCGCACCCAACTCAGGCCACACCGGATCCCCACCAGCCACCCGCGCCGCATACGCCGCCGCCAAATCCCGCCCCAACGGCCCCATCGACTCCCCATCAGCCGCAATATGATGCACCACCAAAACCAACACCCACTCAACCCCACCCGCACCCGCACCCGCACCCGCACCCGCACCCGCAC
>NZ_JBVJRL010000081.1:0-1706 GCF_055607665.1 Streptomyces sp. NPDC036984 | reverse complement strand
AGCAGGTGGCGGGCCTTGTGTTCGGTGACGAGGTGGCGGGCGAGCAGGGCGCCGAGGCCGCCGGTACCGCCGGTCACCAGCACCGTACCCTCGGGATCCCAGTCGGCCTGCCAGTCGCTGTCGGGCGCGACGGAGGCCCGGGCCAGCCTCGGTGTGGTCACCTGACCCTCCCGCACCACGAGCTGGGTCTCGCCCGCCAGCAGCGCCGCGGGGAAGGCACGGGCCGACCTCTCGTCACCGTCGAGATCGACCAGCCCGAACCTGCCGGGGTTCTCGGAGATGGCGGACCGGACGACGCCCCAGACCGCGGCCAGCGCCAGGTCTCCCGCCTCGTCGGCCCGAGCGGCCATGGCCCCGCGGGTGACGACCACCAACTGGGAGGAGGCGAAAAGCTCGTCGCGGAGCCAGTGCTTGGCCAGCCTGAGGATCCACTGCGCTTTGGCACGGACCTCCTCGGCCACATCGGAGGAGGCGTCGGGGTCGATGCCGGGCATCGGGACGAGCAGAACGCGGGCCACACCCTGATCCGACTCGATCATGGACGCCAGGGTCGGGTGTCGGCGGATACCGGCCAGACCGGTGAGCGCTCCGAGGCTGTCCTCGCCCAGTACGGCCCAGTCGTCCGGCGCGGTCGACATGGGGGAGCCGGCCATCGGAGCCCAGTCCAGACGGAAGAGTGCGTCACGGACGGCCAGGGCAGCGCTGCCGCGTCGCACCGACCCCATCTCGCTCAGCCGCACCGACTCCGCGTGCAGCACCGGCGCTCCCGTCGCGTCGGTGACCAGAAGCCCTGCCGTGTCGGCGCATTCAGCTGTCAGACGGACCCGGAGATCGGCTCCGGCCGGCTGGTGCCAGGTGAGCCCGGACCAGGCGACAGGAGTTCCGGCAGGCGCCGTGTCCGCCGGTACGACACCGGGCAGCAGGGCGTGTACGGCGGCATCGAGAGCCACCGGGTGCGCCCCGAAGGCGGCCGTCGCCGAGCTCGGGTCGTCGGGCAGGGCCACCTCGGCGAACAACTCCTCGCCGCTGCGCCACAGCCGCCGCAGCATGCGCCACTCCGGCCCGTAATGGTGGCCGTCGGCGGCGAGCACGTCGTAGAGATCCCCGAGCGGGAGCTCCTGCGCGCCCGCGGGCGGCCACACGGCCAGATCGGCAGTGGCGGTCGCCGGCGCGACGCCGAACAGCCCGGTGGCGTGCTCGATCCACGTCTCGGCGGGATCGTCCTCCGCTCGTGCCGCCACGCTGAACCGCCGCCCGCCGTCCTCGTCCGGAGCCGACACGGTCACCTGAAGTTGCAGACTGCGCCGCTCGGGCAGCAGTACCGGCGCTGTCTGGCTGAGCTCCGGCACATGAGTGAGGCCGACATGCCGGCCCGCCTGGACGGCGAGTTCCAGCACGAGGCTCCCCGGCAGAACCGCTGCTCCACCGATGGTGCGGGCGGCCAGCCAGGGGTGCGTGTGCCGGGACAGGCGCCCGGTGAGAACCGCTCCGCCGTCGGCCAGATCGATTGCCGCCGTGAGGAAGGGATGAGGGACGGCAGCGAGGCCGATGGCCGTGAGGTCGGAAGTGGTGGTGGGGGTGGTGAGCCAGTAGCGGTCGTTGTGTTGGAACGGGTAGGTGGGGAGGGGTGTGGTGTGGGGGTGTGCGGGGGTGTAGTAGGCGTCCCAGTTGAGGGTGTGGCCGTGGGTGAAGGTGGTGGCGAGGGC
>NZ_JBVJRL010000080.1:0-1793 GCF_055607665.1 Streptomyces sp. NPDC036984 | reverse complement strand
ACCTGCGACATCACCAACCCAGACCAACTCACCCACCTCCTCAACAACATCCCCACCCAACACCCCCTCACCACCGTCATCCACACCGCCGGCACTCACCTCTTCGCGCCCCTCGCGGAGACGGACGAAGCCGCGCTCGCGTCCGTCCTCACCGGAAAGGCGGCAGGCGCGGCGCACCTGCATGAGTTGCTACTTGACCACGACACTTTGCAGCAGTTCGTCCTGTTCTCCTCCGGAGCCAGCGCATGGGGCAGCGGCAACCTTGGTGCGTACGCCGCCGCGAACGCATACCTCGACGCCCTGGCCGCGTACCGCCAGACTCGTGGGCTCCCGGGCATGTCGATCGCGTGGGGGCCGTGGGACGGCGCCGGAATGTCGGCCGGCGAGGACGCCCAGCGGTACCTCAGGGAGCGCGGCGTGCCTCCGATGGAACCTCGGCTTGCCGTCAAGGCCTTCGACCTTGCGCTCCGCGCACGCCCGAACACCAACCTCGTCATCGCCGATATGGACTGGGGCCGCTTCGTCCCGACGTTCACCGCGCGCGGCGACAGCCCCCTGATCGAGGACATTCCCGAGGTTCGGCGGCGACTGGCACGCGAGAAGGAGGCGGCCGAGGCCGCCACCACCACCGCCTCCGACACCCAGCCCCTGCGCGAACGGCTCACCGGCCTGACCGCCACGCAGCAACGCCAGGAACTCCTCCGTCTGGTACGGACGCACATGTGCGAGGTGCTCGGCCGTCACGAGGCAGAGGAGTTCGACGAGCACCGCGCCTTCCACGATCTGGGCTTCGACTCGCTCACGTCCGCCCAGTTCAGCCGGCTCATTGCCAGGGACACCGGCCTTCAGCTCTCCGCCACGTTGGTCTTCGACCATCCGACGCCTGCGGACTGTGTAGTCCTGCTACAAACTCAACTGCTGGGCGGGAGCGACGACCTCACGCCACTGCGCCAGGAGAGGGACCGCCAACCGGCCACCGACGACGAACCGATCGCCATCGTCGGCATGGCCTGCCGGTTCCCCGGCGGGGTGCGGTCCGCCGAGGAATTGTGGGGCCTCTTGGCGTCGGGGACCGATGCGATCGAGGGATTCCCCACGGACCGCGGATGGGACCTCGCGCACCTCTACCACCCCGACCCCGACCATCCCGGGACCTCCTACACCCGGCACGGCGGATTCCTCACCGCCCCAGGTGACTTCGATGCCGAGTTCTTCGGAATCAACCCGCGCGAAGCCCTCGCCATGGACCCCCAGCAACGGCTCCTCCTGGAGACCGCCTGGGAAACCATCGAACACGCCGGCATCAACCCCCAGACACTGCACGGAACATCCACCGGCGTCTTCACCGGCATCAACGCCCAGGACTACGCCGGGCATCTCCGTCAGGCCAAGGACAACGTCGAGGGATACGCGCTGACCGGAAGTTCAGGAAGCGTGGCGTCCGGCCGGGTCGCCTACACCCTCGGACTGGAGGGGCCCGCCGTCTCGGTCGACACGGCATGTTCGTCATCCCTGGTCGCCTTGCATCTGGCTTGCCAGGCGCTGCGTTCGGGCGAGTGCTCGATGGCGCTCACCGGCGGCGTCATGGTGCTCTCCTCCCCCGAGACGTTCGTGGAGTTCTCGCGGCAACGGGGGTTGTCGGTGGACGGGCGGTGCAAGTCCTTCGCGGCCGCCGCCGACGGCACGGGCTGGAGTGAAGGCGTGGGCATGCTGTTGGTGGAGCGGTTGTCGGATGCCGAGCGCAATGGTCACCGGGTGCTGGCGGTGGTGCGTGGCAGCGCGGTCAACCAGGA
>NZ_JBVJRL010000079.1:0-1911 GCF_055607665.1 Streptomyces sp. NPDC036984 | reverse complement strand
CCCGCTCACCCCGAAGGAGGACACTCCTGCCCGTCGTAGCCGGCCGGTCTGCGCATCCCACGGCCGCGCCTGCGTCAGCAGCTGCACGGCACCGGAGGCCCAGTCGATGTGCGGTGACGGCTCATCCACATGCAACGTCCGCGGCAGCACCCCGTGACGCAGCGCCAGCACCATCTTGATCAAACCGGCCATGCCTGCTGCTGCCTGGGTATGGCCGATGTTGGATTTCACCGAGCCCAGCCACAACGGCCGGTCTTCGGAGCGTTCCTGGCCGTAGGTGGCGAGCAGGGCCAGCGCCTCGATCGGATCACCCAGCTTGGTTCCCGTCCCATGGCCCTCGACCACATCGACGTCCGCCGCTGACAGGCCCGCATTCGCCAGGGCCTGGCGGATCACCCGTTGCTGCGACGGCCCGTTGGGGGCCGTCAACCCGTTCGACGCACCGTCCTGGTTGACCGCGCTGCCGCGCACCACCGCCAGCACCCGGTGACCGTTGCGCTCGGCATCCGACAACCGCTCCACCAACAGCATCCCGACCCCTTCACTCCAGCTGGTGCCGTCGGCCGCGGCGGCGTAGGGCTTGCAGCGTCCGTCGGGAGCGAGTCCCCGCTGACGGGAGAACTCGGTGAAGACGCGCGGCGTGGCCATGATGCTGACGCCGCTCGCGAGGGCCATGGTGCATTCGCCGGTGCGCAGGGCCTGGCAGGCCAGGTGCAGGGCCACCAAGGAGGAGGAACAGGCGGTGTCGACGGTGACGGCGGGGCCTTCGAGGCCGAGGGTGTAGGAGACCCGGCCGGAGGCGATGCTGCCGGCGGTCCCCGTGAGGACGTACCCCTCGGTGCGGTCCGGTGCCGCGTGAGTGTGTCCGGCGTAGTCGTGCCCGTTGATGCCGGTGAAGACACCGGTCGACGTACCTTCGAGCGTCTTCGGGTTGATGCTGGCGTGTTCGACGGCCTCCCAGGCGGCTTCCAGGAGGAGCCGTTGCTGGGGATCCATCGCGAGCGCCTCGCGCGGTGAGATACCGAAGAACCCGGCGTCGAACTCCCCGGCGTCGTAAAGGAATCCGCCGTGCCGGGTGTAGGAGGTCCCGGGATGGTCGGGGTCGGGGTGGTAGAGGTTGCTCAGGTCCCAGCCACGGTCCGCCGGGAACTCACCGATCGCGTCACTGCCCGAGGCCAGCAGTTCCCACAGGTCCTCCGGGGAGCTCACACCGCCGGGGAAGCGGCAGGCCACGCCGATCACGGCGATCGGCTCGTCGGCCTGGATGCGAGGCGCCGGGACAGGGGCGGCGACGCCGGCCGATGGCGCCCCGACCAACTCGGCCCGCAGGAAGGCGGCGAGCTTCGCCGGGGTGGGGTGGTCGAAGACCAGGGAGACGGGCAAATGGAGGCCTGTCGCCTTGGCCAGCCGGTTACGGAGGTCCACGGCCGTGAGCGAGTCGAAGCCAAGCGTCCGGAAGGCGTGGTCGGGTGCGAGCGCGCTCGCGTCTGCGTGCCGGAGTACCACGGCGGCCTGCGAGCGGATCAGGTCGAGCAGAGCGGCCTGCTGGTCGGCGGTGGACTGCCGGAAAAGGGTACTGCGGAGGTCCGCCGTCGTGGGCTCTCGCCTGTCGCTGCCTGCCTTGGCGCCGGTGGCCGAGGTGACGAGATCACCGACGTCAGGGGTGTCCTCGATCCTGGTCCAGTCGATGTCGGCGATGACCACGGCCGGTCGCTTGCTCGCGATGGCCCGGACCGCTGCGGCTGTGGCCAGCTTCGTGGGCATGGGGCGGAAACCTCGGCGGTCGAGGTTCGTACGGGCGCGGTCGGAGTCGGCGAGGCCGTTTCCTTGCCAGGTGCCCCAGGCGATGGTGGTGGCGGGGAGGTTGTGGGTGTGGCGGTGGTGGGCGAGGGCGTCGAGGTGGGCGTTGGC
>NZ_JBVJRL010000078.1:0-1999 GCF_055607665.1 Streptomyces sp. NPDC036984 | reverse complement strand
CCGGGGAACACGAACACCACACCACCGCGCCGGTCTTCCGCCCTTCCTTGGGTGACGGCCGGGTGGGGTTCGCCCGAAGCGACCGCTTCCAGTGCTCGTGCGAACTCCTCGCGTTCGGAGGCGACGATCACCGCACGGTGCTCCAGAACCGCCCGTCCCCGAGCCAGTACGGCGCTGATGTCGGTGAGTTGTGCTTCGGGGGCGGATCGGGTGAAGTCCCGCAGTGATCCGGCCTGTGCGCGAAGCGCGGCGTCGGAGCGAGCCGAGAGTACCCACGCAACCGGCAGATCACCGTCGGCCACGGTTTCTTCGGCTTCTGGGGCGGTCGGAGCTTCTTCGAGGATGACGTGGGCGTTGGTTCCGCTCACCCCGAAGGAGGACACCCCTGCCCGCCGTACCCGCCCGGTCTGCGCAGTCCACGGCCGCGCCTGTGTGAGCAGTCGTACGGCACCGGCCGACCAGTCCACGTGCGGTGACGGCTCGTCCACGTGCAGTGTCTGCGGCAGCAGCTCCTTCTGGAATGCCATGACCATCTTGATGATGCCGCCCACGCCTGCCGCGGCCTGCGCGTGGCCGATGTTCGACTTCAGCGAGCCCAGCCACAACGGCCGGTCCTCTGAATGCTCTTGACCGTAGGTGGCGAGGAGGGCCTGGGCCTCGATCGGATCGCCGAGGGTGGTGCCGGTGCCGTGGGCTTCGACGGCGTCGACGTCCGCCGCTGACAGTCCGGCGTTGGCGAGGGCCTGGCGGATCACCCGTTGCTGCGACGGCCCGTTGGGGGCCGTCAACCCGTTCGACGCACCGTCCTGGTTGACCGCGCTGCCACGCACCACCGCCAGCACCCGGTGACCATTGCGCTCGGCATCCGACAACCGCTCCACCAACAGCATGCCCACGCCCTCGCCCCAGCCCGTGCCGTCGGCCGCGGCGGAGAACGCCTTGCACCGGCCATCGGCCGACAACCCCCGCTGCCGCGAGAACTCCACGAAGGTGCCCGGCGAGGACATCACCGTGACACCCCCCGCGAGCGCCATCGAGCACTCCCCAGCCCGCAGCGCCTGGCAAGCCAGATGCAAGGCGACCAGAGAGGAGGAGCAGGCGGTGTCGACGGTCACTGCCGGGCCTTCGAGGCCGAACGTGTAAGCGACCCGGCCGGTAGCGACGCTACCTGCGTTGCCGTTGCCGATATAGCCCTCGGCTCCTTCGGGGACGGCGACCAGGCGGGAGGCGTAGTCGTGGTACATCACGCCGGCGAACACGCCCGTCTGCGATCCGCGTACGGCGGCCGGGTCGAGGCATGCGTGTTCGAGGGCCTCCCACACGACTTCCAGTAGCAGCCGCTGTTGCGGGTCCATCGCCAGTGCCTCGCGCGGGCTGATACCGAAGAGCTCGGCGTCGAACTCCCCGGCTTCGTACAGGAATCCCCCATGCCGGGTATACGTCGTCCCGGTGCGCGCCGGGTCCGGGTCGAAGAGCCGCTCCAGGTCCCATCCGCGATCCGTCGGGAACTCCCCGATCGCGTCCCCGCCCGAGGCGACCAGCTCCCACAGCCCCTTCGGCGAGCGCACCCTGCCCGGATAGCGGCACGCCATTCCGATGATGGCGATCGGCTCGTCATTGCCGACGGCCGTCGGCCGGCTGACCGGCGTTACGGCGGCCTCGGTGTCCTCCCCGACCAGTTCCGCCCGGAGAAAGCGGGCCACGGCCGCTGGGCTCGGCTGGTCGAAAACCAGGCTTGCCGGCAGCCGCAAGCCCGTCTCGGCGCTCAGGCGGTTCCGTAGATCCACTGCCGTCAGGGAGTCGAAGCCCAGGTCGCGGAAAGCCGAGTCCATCGGGACGGCCTCCGTCGCGGGGTGGCCGAGGACGGTGGTGACGTGCGAGCGGACAAGGGCGAGCAGAGTGTTGTGTTGCTGGTCGGGTGTCTGGTCGGCCAGGCGTGCGCGCAGGGTGGTGGTGGTGTCGGGTGGGGTGGTGCGTGGTCGGCGGGTGGTGGTGGGGG
>NZ_JBVJRL010000077.1:0-2282 GCF_055607665.1 Streptomyces sp. NPDC036984 | reverse complement strand
ACGACAGCACCCTCCCCCACATGACCCCCGAACTCCTCGACAAGGTCCTCCGGCCCAAGGTCGACGCCGCCTGGCACCTGCACGAACTCACCAAGAGCCGCGACCTGTCCGCCTTCGTCCTCTACTCGTCGATCTCGGGCGTGCTCGGCCCGCTCGGCCAGGCCAACTACGCGGCGGGCAACTCCTTCCTGGACACGCTCGCCCACCACCGCCGTGCCTGCGGGCTGCCGGGGCTGTCGCTCGGCTGGGGCCTGTGGGCCCAGGACAGCGGAATGATCGGGCAGTTGGACGCGGACAGCCGGGAGCGGGTGGAGCGCGGCGCGGTGGCGCCGATGACCGCACGCGAGGGCATGGCACTGTTCGACGCCGCCCTGACGCAGGACCAGGCGTACGTCGCACCGGTACGGTTCAACGCTCAGGCGCTCGGTGAACTGGCCGCAGTGCCGCCCGTGTTGCGCGGTGTCGTCGCGACGCCGGCCAAGGCCCAGGCGGCCGGCTCGGGCTCACTTGCCCAGCAGGTGGCCGGGGTGTCCGAGGACGAGCGGAGCCGCATCGTGCTCAACGTCGTGGTCTCCCATGTCGCCCAGGTTCTGGGCCATGCCCGGACACAGAACGTCGACCCCTCCCGGCCGTTCAGCGAGCTGGGCTTCGACTCCCTGGGCGCGACGGAACTGCGCAACCGTCTCAGCACCGCCGTCGGGGCTCCGCTGCCCGCGGCACTGGTCTTCGACCACCCCACTGCCACCGCGGTGGCCGAATTCCTCATCGACCGGTTCTATTCCACATCGCTTCCCGCACCTCGGTCCGTGGAAGAGGAAATCGACCGGCTGGAATCCGCTTTGCGCGCTCACGCGCAGGACTCCTCGGATCCCGTCGCCCTGGCGGCCCGGCTGGAGCGGATGGCAGAGAGCCTTCGGGTCGCCGCCGGAGTCGGGCCCGCCGAGGACGATTTGAGTACGGCCTCCGTCGACGAGCTCTTCGACATCATCGACCAGGAAACCGAGGTCTCGTGAATTCCCTGCCGGACTGCCGGACCGATGCATGACGAGGAGCGAGACGATGACTCAGAATGATCAGCACGAAAAGGTCGTTGAATACCTGCGCAAGGCCACGACGGACCTGCGTCGTTCGCGCCAGCGCGTCGCCGAACTGGAGGCACGTGCGGCGGAGCCGGTGGCGATCGTCGGCATGGCGTGCCGTTTCCCGGGGGGCGTCCGCTCCCCGGAGGAGCTGTGGCAGCTCGTCGCTTCCGGCGGAGACGCTGTGACCGATTTCCCGAACGACCGGGGATGGGACCTGGAAGCGCTTTTCGATCCGGACCCCGATCGGCCCGGTACCACTTATGCGCGAGAAGGCGGATTCCTCGACGCGCCGGGTGCGTTCGACGCGGAATTCTTCGGCATCTCCCCGCGCGAGGCGCTGGCCATGGACCCGCAGCAGCGGGTGCTGCTGGAAACGGCGTGGGAGACGGTGGAACGAGCCGGTATCAGTCCCGCATCTCTGCGTGCCACACCGACCGGCGTGTTCGTCGGAACGATGTACCAGAACTACGCGTTCCAGCACCGGAACCTGCCCGAGGAGCTCGAAGGGTTCCTGGTGAGCGGCAGCGCGGGCAGCGTCGTGTCCGGACGGATCGCGTACCAACTCGGGCTGACTGGTCCCGCGGTCACCCTCGACACGGCCTGCTCGTCGTCGCTGGTCGCCCTCCACCTCGCCATCCAGGCGCTCAGGAACGGCGAGTGCTCCCTGGCGTTGGCGGGTGGCGTCACGATCATGCCGACGCCCACGGTCTTCATGGAGTTCAGCCGGCAGCGTGGGCTGTCACCGGACGGCCGCTGCAAGGCCTACTCCGCATCGGCGGACGGCACGGGTTGGTCCGAGGGTGTCGGCATCCTGCTGGTGGAGCGCCTCTCCGACGCCCAGCGCAACGGCCACCAGGTGCTGGCCGTGGTCCGCGGCTCGGCGATCAACCAGGACGGCGCCTCCAACGGCCTCACCGCACCCAACGGCCCCTCCCAGCAACGCGTCATCCGCCAAGCCCTGGCCAGCGCCGGACTCACCACCTCCGATGTCGACGTCATCGAAGGCCACGGCACCGGCACCAAGCTCGGCGACCCCATCGAAGCCGAAGCCCTCCTCGCCACCTACGGCCAGAACCGCCCCGCCGACCAGCCCCTCCTCCTCGGCTCCATCAAGTCCAACATCGGCCACACCCAGGCCGCCGCAGGCGTCGCCGGCATCATCAAAATGGTCATGGCCATGCGCGAGGGCGTCGTCCCGCG
>NZ_JBVJRL010000076.1:0-2686 GCF_055607665.1 Streptomyces sp. NPDC036984 | reverse complement strand
TCGGCCGGGAAGCCGGAGATCACATCGCGCTGCTGGGCGACGACCTGCCACAACGCCTCGGGCGAGTCCACCCCGCCCGGGAAACGGCAGCCCATGCCGACGATCACGATCGGATCCTCGTCCGTACGCGGTACGACGGCGATGGCGGGCCGGGCGGCACGCTCGGTGCGCTCCCGAGCGAGTCCGAGCGTGAAGTCGGCCACGGCGGCCGGCGTCGGGTGGTCGAAGACCAGGGTGGCCGGAAGGCGCAGACCGGTGACGGAGTTCAGGCGGTTGCGCAGTTGCACCGCGAGCAGCGAGTCGACGCCGAAGCCCTTGAACGGCTGGTCCGGGTCGATCCCTTCCGCGGACTCGCGGCCGATGACCGCGGCGAGCTGGGCGCGGACCAGGTCGAGCAGCAGCCGGCGGCCCTCCTCCTGCGACATCCGGCCGAGCCTGCGGCGCAGGCCGGACTCGCCGGGGCGCCGCTGCGGGACCCGCACCAGCGAGCGCAGCACCGGAGACAGGGTCCCGGCGAGCGCGTCCGTGCGCAGTGCGGCTAGGTCGAGACGGGCCGGTACGAGCGCCGCGCTGTCGTCGGCGAGCGCCCGGTCGAGGAGTTCGAGGCCCTCCTCGGTGGACAGCGGGGCGATGCCGCGCGTCGAGAGGGTGTCGTCGTCCAAGTGCCCGGTGAGGCCGGTTCGTTCGGCCCACAGGCCCCAGGCGAGCGAGGCCGCGGGGCGCCCGGCGGCGCGGCGGCGGGCGGCGAGCGCGTCGAGGAAGACGTTCGCCGCCGCGTAGTTGGCCTGGCCCGGGTTGCCGAGTACGCCCGCCACCGAGGAGAACAGGACGAAGGCCGCGAGGTCCTGCTCCGCGGTCAGTTCGTCCAGATGCGCGGCCGCGTCCACCTTGGGCCGTAGTACGGCGGCCAGCCGGTCCGCGGTCAACGACCCGACCATGCCGTCGTCCAGCAGGCCCGCGGTGTGTACGACGGCGGTGAGCCGTACGCCGGCCAGCAGCTGCGCGAGCGCGTCCCGGTCGGCGGTGTCGCAGGCCGCGACGGTGACGTCGGCACCCAACCCGGTCAGCTCAGCGGTGAGTTCCGTGGCGCCGGGTGCGTCGGGGCCGCGGCGGCTGACCAGCAGGAGGCGGCGGGCACCGTGCTCGGTGACCAGGCGCCGCGAGACCGCCGCGCCGAGCACTCCGGTGCCGCCGGTGACGAGCACGGTGCCGTCCGGGTCGATCCGTCCGGCACCGGCCGGACCGGCGCTGCCGGTGTGGCGCACCAGCCGGGGCGCGAGCAACGTACTGCCACACAACGCGAGTTGCGGCTCGGTGAGGACGGCAGCCGACACCGAGTCGGCCCGGTGTGCTGCGTCCACGTCCAGCAGCGTGAAGCGGTCGGGGTGTTCGGACTGTGCGGTCCTGATCAGGCCCCACACGGTCGCCTGGGCGGCGTTCTTGATGTCGGGACCGGCGGCGCCCTCGGTCAGCACCAGCAGCCGGGAGCCCGTGAAGCGGGAATCGGCCAGCCACTCCTGGACCACGCCCAGCGCCCACTCCGCGGCCCGGTGCGCGTCCCGCGCGAGGTCGGCTCCCGTGCTGTCCGAGTCCTGCGATGCGACCGGACATCGCAGGGCGACCACGTGCGGTACGGGATCCGGGACGTCGGCCAGGTCCGCGACCAGGCACACGTCGACGTCGGCCACGGCGGCCCCGACCGGCTGCCATTCCAGCCGGAACAGCGAGTCGGCACCGCGTCCGGCGGCCGGGTCGGCCGCGAACGGCCGCATCGTGACGGCCTCCGCGGACAGCACGGGCTTTCCCGAGCCGTCGGCGGCACGCAGGGTCACGCCGTCCTTGCCGGTCGCGCTGAGCCACACCCGCAGCGTGCCCGCGCCCTCGGTGTAGCGGGTGACGCCGGACCAGGAGAAGGGCAGAACGGTGCCGCCGTCCTCGCGCAGCAGACCGACCGCGTGCAGGGCTGCGTCCAGCAGCGCCGGGTGCAGGCCGAAGGCGGTGCCGTCCAGCTCGGCCGGCAGACTCACCTCGGCGTAGACGTCGCCGTTGGTACGCCAGGCGGCCCGCAGGCCCTGGAAGGCGGGCCCGTAGTCGTACCCCGCCTCGGTGAGGGTGTCGTAGCGGCTCTCGACGTCGATCTCCTGGGCGCCGGACGGCGGCCACTCGATCAGGTCGAAGTCGGCGGTGTCGTCGTCGATGCCGAGCAGCGCCCCGGCGTGCCGTGTCCACGGGCTGCCCGGGTCGGCGTCCTGCGGCCGGGAGTGCACGGTCAGCTCCCGCTGCCCGTTCGCGGCCGGCGGCTCGACGGTCACCCGGAGCTGTAGGGCCGTGTCCGGCTCCAGCACCAGCGGCGTCTGCAGGGTGAGTTCGGCCAGCCGACCCCAGCCCAGCCTCGCGCCCACCGCCATCGTGAGTTCCAAGAACGCGGTGCCGGGCAGCAGTACGGTGCCGTGCACGGCATGGTCGGCGAGCCACGGCTGAGCGTCGAGGGCGAGCCGCCCCGTGTACACCAGCCGGTCCTGCTCCACGAGTTCGACCACCGCGCCCAGCAGCGGATGCCCGGCCGCCGTCAGGCCCAGCCCACGGGCGTCGGTCGCGGTGGGTGTGGGGTCGAGCCAGTAGTGCTGGCGTTGGAAGGGGTAGGTGGGGAGTTCGGTGGTGTGGGGGTGGTAGGGGGTGAGGAGGG
>NZ_JBVJRL010000075.1:0-2860 GCF_055607665.1 Streptomyces sp. NPDC036984 | reverse complement strand
AGCCCTCCTGCCCGCCGACCTACGCCCCACCCACCCCATCCCACCCCTACTCACCCACCTCACCCCCACCACCACCCGCCGACCACGCACCACCCCACCCGACACCACCACCACCCTGCGCGCACGCCTGGCCGACCAGACACCCGACCAGCAACACGACACCCTCCTCACCCTCGTCCGCACCCACATCGCCACCGTCCTCGGCCACCCCACCCCCGACACCATCCACCCCGACCACGCCTTCCGCGACCTCGGCTTCGACTCCCTCACCACCGTCGAACTCCGCAACCACCTCACCCACACCACCGGCCTACCCCTACCCACCACCATCGCCTTCGACCACCCCACCGCCACCACCCTCACCCACCACCTCACCACCCTCCTCACCGCCAACGGCGACAGCAGCGTCGCCCCGGTACTGGCAGAGCTGGACAAACTGGAATCCGCGCTCGAGACATTGGACAGGGATGACACCGCCTGCGAACGGGTCACTCTGCGATTGCAGTCACTGATGCTCAAGTGGAGCGGATCTCGGCAGCCCACGAGCGAGGGCACGCACGACTCCGGCAGATTCGCGTCGGCGACCGCGGATGAACTCCTCGAATTCATCGACCGAGACCTCGGCCTCTCCTGAACCGGACCGACGCGGATCCCCCGTGCGCAACGGGTTCTCTCCAAGGACGTGAACTAGACGTGGCGAACGACCAGAAGCTCCTCGAGTACCTCAAGCGAGTGACCGCCGACCTGGACCGGACCCGACGACGTCTGTACGAGGTCGTCGAACGCGAACAGGAGCCGATCGCCATCGTGGGAATGGCCTGCCGCTATCCGGGCGGGGTCGGGTCGCCTGCGGATCTCTGGGAACTCGTCAGCTCGGGAACGGACGCGATCGGTACGTTCCCCACGGATCGCGGCTGGGACCTGGAGAGCCTCTACGACCCCGACCCCGACCGTCCCGGCACCTCGTATACCCGGCACGGTGGATTCCTGTACGACGCCGGGGACTTCGACGCGGAGTTCTTCGGTATCTCGCCGCGTGAGGCGCTCGCGATGGACCCCCAGCAACGGCTCCTCCTGGAGTCCGCTTGGCAGGCGCTCGAACACGCCGGGATCGACCCGACCTCGGTCCGCGGCAGCCAAACCGGAGTGTTCGCGGGCGTCAACCCGCAGGACTACACGACCGATCAGCACGGGCGGCGTTCGGATGTCGAGGGCTACCTGCTGACCGGGGCGGCCGCCAGCATCGCGTCCGGTCGCATCTCCTACACCTTCGGTCTCGAAGGGCCCGCGGTCACCATCGACACCGCGTGCTCCTCATCCCTCGTTGCACTGCATCTGGCCTGCCAGGCCCTGCGCGCCGGCGAGTGCACCATGGCCTTCGCGGGCGGCGCATCGGTGCTGTCCACCCCGCTGGTCTTCGTCGAGTTCGCCCGCCATCACGGCCTCTCCGTCGACGGCCGGTGCAAGGCATTCTCCGCCTCGGCCGACGGCACCGGATGGGGCGAGGGCGCCGGAATGCTCCTCCTTGAACGCCTCTCCGACGCCAAGCGCCACGGCCGTCGGATCCTCGCCCTGGTACGCGGCAGCGCGGTCAACCAGGACGGTGCGTCCAACGGCCTTACTGCGCCCAACGGCCCCTCGCAACGCAGGGTCATCCGCCAAGCCTTGACCAACGCCCATCTCGGCCCCGCCGACGTCGACGCCGTCGAAGCCCACGGCACCGGGACCCGGCTCGGCGACCCCATCGAAGTCCAAGCCCTGCAAGAGGCTTACGGCGAGGACCGGCCCGACGGCCGCCCGCTCTGGCTCGGGGCGTTGAAGTCGAACATCGGCCACTCGGTCGCCGCGGCGGGTGTGGGCGGGGTCATCAAGATGGTGATGGCCCTCCAGAAGGAGCTGCTGCCGCGGACGTTGCATGTGGATGAGCCGTCACCGCACATCGACTGGGCCACCGGTGCCGTGCAGCTGCTGACGGAAGCACGGCCGTGGGATGCGCAGACCGGCCGGCTACGACGGGCAGGAGTGTCCTCCTTCGGGGTGAGTGGGACCAACGCTCACGTCATCCTGGAGGAAGCATCCCAGCCGGAGCCGGCCGTGACCGACGGGGAGGCGGAGCCTGCGGGCGGGGATGCGGGTCGGCCGGTGGTGTGGGTGGTGTCCGCGAAGACCCAGGCCGCGCTCCGTGCCCAGGCCGGCACCCTGCACTCCCACATCAGCGACAACCCCCACCTGGATCCGGCCGCCATCGGTCACGCCCTGGCCCATGCCCGCGCTCTGTTCGACCACCGGGCCACCGTCATCGCCACCGACCGCGACCAGGCCCTGGAGGCGCTCGCGGCCCTCGCCGCCGGAGAGTCACACCCCAGCCTCGTCACCCTCACACACGACAAGACGGCAGCGGGCGGGAAGACCGCGTTCATCTGTTCCGGGCAGGGCACCCAGTACCCCGGCATGGCCCACGGCCTCTACCAAGCCTTTCCCACCTTCGCCGCCGCCCTGGACGAAGTCTGCGCCCACTTCACCGAACACCTCGACCACCCCCTGCGCGACCTCCTCCTCAACCCCGACACCGAAACCGGGATTGGGAGCAGCAGCGGCATCGGGACCGGGGCTGACAGCGAGACCGACACCGGCAGCCGGACCGGCACCACCGACAGCGACAGCGACAGCGGCATCGACACCGGGACGGGGACCGACACCGGGACCGGCAGCGCGACCGGGACCGGTAGCGACAGCGACAGCGACAGCGACAGCGACAGCGGGGACGGTATCGATCGCGGGGCGTTGCTCGCCCAGACGCTCTACGCGCAGCCCGCGCTGTTCGCTCTCCAGGTCGCCCTGCACCGCCTGCTCACCGACA
>NZ_JBVJRL010000074.1:0-2887 GCF_055607665.1 Streptomyces sp. NPDC036984 | reverse complement strand
GTGCCCTGCCCGGAACAGATGAACGCGGTCTTCCCGCCCGCTGCCGTCTTGTCGTGTGTGAGGGTGACGAGGTTGGGGTGTGACTCTCCGGCGGCCAGGGCCGCGAGCGCGTCCAGGGCTTGGTCGCGGTCGGTGGCGATGATGGTGGCCCGGTGGTCGAACAGGGCGCGGGCATGGGCCAGGGTGTGACCGATGGCGGCCGTATCCAGGTGGGGGTTGTCGCTGATGTGGGTGTGCAGGGTGCCGGCCTGGGCGCGGAGCGCGGCCTGGGTCTTCGCGGACACCACCCACACCACCGGCCGGCCCGCATCCCCGCCCGCAGGCTCCGCCTCCCCGTCGGTCACGGCCGGCTCCGGCTGGGATGCTTCCTCCAGGATGACGTGGGCGTTGGTCCCGCTCACCCCGAAGGAGGACACTCCTGCCCGTCGTAGCCGGCCGGTCTGCGCATCCCACGGCCGCGCTTCCGTCAGCAGCTGCACGGCACCGGTGGCCCAGTCGATGTGCGGTGACGGCCCGTCCACATGCAACGTCGCTGGTAGTAGGTCCTTCTGGAGGGCCATCACCATCTTGATCAGGCCGGCCATGCCTGCTGCTGCCTGAGTGTGGCCGAGGTTGGATTTCACCGAGCCCAGCCACAACGGCCGCTCATGGCCGTGCTCTTGGCCGTAGGTGGCAAGGAGGGCCTGGGCCTCGATCGGATCGCCCAGCTTCGTGCCCGTCCCGTGGCCCTCGACCACGTCGACGTCTGCGGCTGACAGTCCGGCGTTGGCGAGGGCCTGGCGGATCACCCGTTGCTGCGACGGCCCGTTGGGGGCGGTGAGGCCGTTCGACGCACCGTCCTGGTTGACCGCGCTGCCGCGCACCACCGCGAGGACGCGGTGTCCCAACCGCTGGGCGTCGGAGAGTCGTACGACGAGGAGGGTGCCGATACCCTCGCTCCAGCTGGTGCCGTCGGCTGCTGCGGCGTAGGGCTTGCAGCGTCCGTCGGGAGCGAGCCCCCGCTGACGGGAGAACTCGGTGAACGTGATTGGGCTGGCCATGATCGTGACGCCGCTCGCGAGGGCCATGGTGCATTCGCCGGTGCGCAGGGCCTGGCAGGCCAGGTGCAGGGCCACCAAGGAGGAGGAACAGGCGGTGTCGACGGTGACGGCGGGGCCTTCGAGGCCGAGGGTGTAGGAGACCCGGCCGGAGGCGATGCTGCCGGCGGTCCCCGTGAGGACATACCCCTCAGTGGTGTCATGGGTCGCGTGGGCGTGTGCGGCGTAGTCCTGGGCGTTGATACCGGTGAAGACGCCGGTCGACGTACCTTGGAGCGTCTGGGGGTTGATGCCGGCGTGTTCGACGGCTTCCCAGGCGGTCTCCAGGAGGAGCCGTTGCTGGGGGTCCATGGCGAGGGCTTCGCGGGGGCTGATGCCGAAAAAGTCCGCGTCGAACTCCCCGGCGTCGTACAGGAATCCGCCGTGCCGGGTGTAGGAGGTCCCGGGATGGTCGGGGTCGGGGTGGTAGAGGTTGGCCAGGTCCCAGCCACGGTCGGTGGGGAATGTGCCGATGGCGTCCTGTTCGGAGGCGACAAGATCCCAGAGTTGCTCGGGTGAGGCGACCCCGCCGGGGAAGCGGCAGGCCACGCCGATGATGGCGATCGGCTCGTCAGCCTCGGCCCGGGGCGCCTGGGTGGCGGCGGTGCCGTCCGGTGAGGCACCGAAAAGCTCGGTGTGGAGAAAGGTCGCAAGCCTGGCCGGCGTCGGGTGATCGAACACGAGCGTCGTCGGGAGCACGAGCCCGGTGACCCCGGCGAGGTGATTGCGGAGTTCGACGGCGGAGAGCGAGTCGAATCCGAGTTCCCTGAAAGGGTGTTCGGTCGCGATGGAGTCGGCTTGATCACGGCCCAGGACGGTGGCCGCTTGAGCGCGGACGAGCGTCAGCAGGGCGTCGAGCCGTTCGGCCGGAGGCTGGAGGGCGAGCAGCTCCCGGAGGTTTCCGGGTTCGGCGAGCGGGTCGGCCTTGCCCGCGGGCGTGGACTCGGGCTGCTGCGCCTCGGGGATGTCCTCGAAAAGGGCGCGGAGCCCGGTGGAGCTGTTGCGGCTGAACGTGGGCCAGTCGATGTCCGCGATGAACGTGCTGGGCCGACCGCTTGCGAGTGCTCGATCGAAAGCGCGCATAGCCGACTCGGGGTCCATGGGATTCATCCCGCGACGGCGCAGGTGCTCGCCGATGTCGCCTCTTGCCAGGCCGTTTCCTTGCCAGGTGCCCCAGGCGATGGTGGTGGCGGGGAGGTTGTGGGTGTGGCGGTGGTGGGCGAGGGCGTCGAGGTGGGCGTTGGCGGCGGCGTAGTTGGCTTGGCCGGGGGCGCCGAGGGTGCCGGCAGCGGAGGAGTAGAGGACGAAGTGGTGGAGGGGGAGGTGGCGGGTGTGGTGGTGGAGGAGGTGGGCGGTGTGGGCTTTGGCGCGGAGGACGTTGTCGAGTTGGGTGGGGGTGAGGTTGGTGAGGGTGGCGTCGTCGAGGGTGCCGGCGGTGTGGATGACGGTGGTGAGGGGGTGTTGGGTGGGGATGTTGTTGAGGAGGTGGGTGAGTTGGTCTGGGTTGGTGATGTCGCAGGTGGTGATGGTGAAGGGGATGCGTTGTTGGGTGAGGTGGTTTTTGAGTTGTTGGAGGTGGGGGGTGTTGGTGGGTTGGCGGGTGGTGAGGAGGAGGTGTTGGTGGGGGTGGTGGGTGGTGAGGTGGTGGGTGAGGTGGGTGGCGAGGGCGCCGGTGGCGCCGGTGATGAGGGTGGTGCCTTGGGGTGTGGGTGGTGGTGTGGTGGTGGGGAGGGTGGTGGGGGTGAGGCGTCGGGTGTGGGTGGTGTGGTTGCGGATGGTGAGGTGGTGTTGGTGGTGGGGGTGGGTGATGG
>NZ_JBVJRL010000073.1:0-2993 GCF_055607665.1 Streptomyces sp. NPDC036984 | reverse complement strand
CCGCCCATCCTCACCAATCACCGTCCGCAAACTCTCATGCCGCCCCACCACATCCCCCACCGCACCCCGCAACGCCTCCACATCCACCCCACCACGCAACCGCACCACAAACGGAACGTTGTACGTCGCCGACGGCCCCACAAACCGATCCACAAACCACAACCGCTGCTGAGCAAAAGACAACGGAACCCGCTCAGGACGCTCCACCACCCGCCCCAACACCACACGCCCCGACGAAGCACCCGCCACCAACACCGCCAACTCCGACACCCTCGGCGCATCAAACACCCACCGAATCGGAACCTCCACCCCCAACTCCGACCGCACCCGATTCACCAACCGCGTCGCCGACAACGAATGCCCACCCAACGCAAAGAAATCATCCTCAACACCCACCCCCTCCAACCCCAACACCTCAGCAAACAACCCAACCAACACCCCCTCCCACACACCCCGCGGCCCACGCCCCGACACCACCACCCCAAAATCCGGAACCGGCAACCCACGCCGATCCAACTTCCCACTCGACGTAAGGGGCAGGGTGTCCAGAACAACAAAGGCGGACGGCACCATGGAGCTCGGCAGCGCCGACTTCACGTAGCCACGGAGTTCGTCGGCGAAGCGGTCCGGGCTGTACCACTGCTGCGACGGCATACTGTGGGCCGGGGCGGTGGCGGGACGTCGTACCGACTCGGGACGCGTGGCACAAATCGAGTACATGCCGGTGCCCACGAGTTCGTCCATGACTTCCACGGACGTCTCGAAGCCATGGCGGTGCAGCAGCTCGAGGATGACCTCCAGCCGGCCGTCGATGTCATGGACCTCGGCCACGAGCTGCCGGATGAGCGGCCAGTGCTGGGGCTCGACCCCAAGCAGCACGTCCAGCTCGCCCTTCTCCACGTCGATCTTCAAGAGGTCGATCGCCGAGATGTTGTTCTCCCGGATCACCTGAGACAACGTGCGCAGTTCGACGTCGAGGCGGACGCTCCGCAGCCGGTCGGTCAGCAGCTCGTCCAGCGCCTCGTCCCCGACCTGCGCCTCCGAGGCGCCGAGGGCAGGGTCGTGCTCGTTGCGGATCACCCGCTCGAGCATCGCGCGCTCTTCGCGCTCGTCCGCGAACCGCCCGGAGAGCAGGGACATGTCCGGGTAGTAGGTGAAGGTGGCGTGACCGGCCTCGCGGGCGATGCCACAGGTGGTCACGGCGGCGTCGATGCCGTGCAGCTCGGCGTTGATCCGGAACATCGCGGCCAGCTCGGGCATCGGCTCGAAAGCGAAGATCTTGCAGTCCGGTTGCTGTGTCTTCACGAAGAGCGAGAACATGCCGACGTGGGCGCCCACGTCCACGACACACGCGCCTTCGGGCAAGGAGACTCCGGCACGCAGGTACTCGTTCCGCTCGAAGATCTCCTCGTACAGGAATTTCGTATTGGAACGGTTACGCGCGCATACCGGCATTCCATTGGGCAGTTCGTGCAGTTCGAGACCGTCCAGCCGGCCCTCGCGCCGCATGCGAGACACGTTCACCACCGCCGGGGCCACCTCGCGCTCGGGCACCACGTAGGCCACGAGCTGCTGGTCCCCGCTCGGTGCCGCACGAGCGACGACCACGGCGCGCTCGACCGCCGCGTGCGCTCCCAGCACCTGCTCGACCTCACCCGGTTCGATGCGCACGCCGCGTATCTTCACCTGGTCGTCGACCCGGCCGGCGTATTCCACCTCGCCGTCGTGGTTCCAGCGCACCAGGTCTCCGGTGCGGTACATCCGGCTCCCCGGCGCCCCGAAGGGGTTGGCGACGAACCGCTCTGCTGTTAGTGGGGAGCGGTTGACGTAGCCACGGGCCAGTTGATCACCCGCGAGGTACAGCTCACCCACCACTCCCGGGGCTACAAGGGCGAGTTGGGCATCGAGGACATAGAGCCGGGTGTTCCACACCGGGCGGCCGATCGTGACGGGCTCGGTCTCGGCCCGCGGGCACGGCGTCGCGGTGACGTCGACCGCGGCCTCGGTCGGGCCGTAGAGGTTATTGAGCCGCGTCGCTCCTAGGACGGCGTAGTACTGGTCGCGTAGCTCGGGGGACAACGCCTCGCCACTGCACATGACCTCACGCAGGCTCGTGCAGTCCCTCGCCGCCGGCTCCTGCAGGAACGCCTGGAGCATCGACGGCACGAAGTGCGCCACGGTGACCCGGGCTTCTTGGATGGTCTTGGCCAGGTAGGCCGGATCTCGGTGACCGTCCGGCTGCGCCACGACCAGGGTGGCGCCGGTGATCAGCGGAAGGAAGACCTCCCACACCGAGACATCGAAGCTCAGCGGAGTCTTCTGGAGAATGCGGTCTCCGGAGCCCACACGGTAGGCGTCCTGCATCCACCGCAGTCGGTTGACGATCGCCGCGTGCTCGATCACCACCCCCTTGGGCCGTCCCGTGGAACCGGATGTGTACAGCACATAGGCGGGGTGCCTCGAAGCCAGCGGAGCGAGCCGCTCGGCGTCAGCAAGATCGGCCGTTTCCGGCGCCGTCGGTGCCGGAAGATCGTCCACCAAGAGCCGAGTGCACCCTTCCAGCGACGGGCTGTCCGAAGTGGTGACGACGATCAGTGGCCGGGCATCGGCGTGCAGGAAGGCGAGGCGATCGGCCGGATCCCCGGGGTCCATCGGCAGGTAGGCCCCACCCGCCTTCAGCACTGCCAGGAGTGCCACGACCATTTCCACCGAGCGGGGCACCATCACCCCGACGACCGTCTCCGGCCCCACACCGTGCGCGATCAGGCGCCGCGCCAGGTGACCGGCCCGCGCATTCAGGTCACCGAACGACACAACGTGGCCCTCATAGATCAGCGCGGTGGCCTCGGGCGTCCGTGCGGCCTGTGCCTCCAGCAGCTCCGGGAGCGTTCCGGAGTCCACCGGGTGTGTGGTGTCGTTCCAGGTGGTCAGGATCTGGTGGCGTTCGGCCGGGTCGAGCAGGTCCAGGCGGTTCAGGGGCAGGTCCGGATCGA
>NZ_JBVJRL010000072.1:0-3096 GCF_055607665.1 Streptomyces sp. NPDC036984 | reverse complement strand
CTAACCTCGATCTTGCGTGATGGGCTGTCAGCTTGCCGATGGGCCGTTCTTCCCTGTTCCTCGGTGCTGTTTTCGGCGCGCGAGCAGGCCGATGGCCCGGCGTCGCGCCGGGTGGGCGCCGGGTTCCACGGCTCCGGTGAAGTGATGCTGCTCGCAGGGACAGGTCGTTGTCGCTGGTCAGCCGGGGTTCGGCAGGGCCTGCAGCCGCTGGATCGCGCTGGTGATCACGGTTGTCCAGGGCCAGTGGTGGGTGAATCTCAGGTGGCGGCGGCGGGCGGTGGTGACCAGCTGGGCGGCAGCGGAGAACAGCCGGAGCCGCAGCCGGCGGGGTTCCCACAGCCGGGCGGTGCCGGTCAGGGCGAGCATCGGCATCCAGGCCAGCAGCTCGAGGGCGATCTGGACGATCTCCAGCCAGACCTGGTTCTGCGCGGTCTCGTGGAGGGGGAGGTTGCGCAGGCCGGTGGCACGGGCGGCACGGATGCGGTCTTCGGCCCGGGCGCGTTGGCGGTGTCGCAACTCGAGGGCGGCGATCGGGACACCGGTGGTGTTGGTGGCAAACGCGGTCAGCCGCATCCCGTCGGCATCGGTGAAGCGCAACTGCGCACCGGGGTGCGGTCGTTCCTTCCGGACGATTAGCCGCATCCCCTTGGGCCAGCCCTTGAGGCAGTCGCCGTCGAGCTCGGCGACCCAGGCGCCGTCGCGGATACCGCCGCCCGGCTCGATCGCGGGCGTCCACGTGGAGGCCGGCACCTTGAGGACGGCCTGATGGATGGCCTCGGTGATGGTCATGCCGACCGAGTACGACAGCCACCTCCCGCGCTTGATGAGCCAGACCACGAACTCATGCGTGCCGCCACCGGAATCGGTACGGATCAGTGTCCGCCGCCCGCGCCGGTAGGTCTTCGGCAGCTGGGCCAGCGCCAGTTGGGCGGCTTCGATGTGATCGGCAGCGGTGTTGCTCCCCGCGTTGCCCGGCCGCAGCAGACCCGCCACAGGCTCCCCGCTGCCACCGCTGCCGTGGTCGACGAAGGCCATGATCGGGTGGTGTCCGAACGTCTTCTTCCAGGTCGCGGCGGCGTCCTGCTTCTCGGAGTGAGCGATCACCAGCACCCCGTCCAGGTCCACGATCACCTGCCCGCCGGCATCCGGCGCCGACGGACCGGCCAACTGCCAAACATACTCGCGCACTTCGGCCCGCGCGGCGCGGATTGCCGCCAGGGCCTTCGATCCGCTCCCGGCCAGCGTGTCGATGAGCCGGGAGACCGTCGGGTCGGAGGCCACCGGCCCGAACACGCCCGGCTCCGCCCGCAGCATGCCCACATCCGCGAGGCAGTCCCCGCCGAGCGCGACCGCGAGCGCCACATCCAGCAGGATCTTGCCCGGATCGTGCACCGCCCGCGCCTTACGCCACGGCGACAGTGCCGCCGATATCGCCTGATCCAGCCCTGTCTTGCGGGCCGTCTCCACCAGCAGCACGGCCCCGGCCTGAGTGACCACCCCATGACTGCCGCCCTCGACACGGACACGCGGGTAGGACCCGATACGCTTCTTCACCTGGAGAGTGCCTTCTTTCCTGCGGCGGGCAGAGCCTTCGACAAGCCCCTTCCCAGGTTAGGAGCACTCTCCTTCTATTTGATCACCCTCTGGACACCCGCTTCGTGAAAGCCCGAGGTTAGAGAAGTGGGGGGATCCACAGGATCGTGCAGCTCGAGTCGAAGTGACCCGGAGCTGCGGACCACTGCTGGCCGCCGTGCTGGCTTCTTGTTGGCACGCACGGCGGCCAGGTCCTAGCTTCTGCGGTCAGCGCGCCTGGGGAGGGCACGAGCGGTTCAGGAGAGCCAGTCGGCGTAGCGGGTGGGGGCGAGGTGGGCGTTCTTGTCGGTGAGGACCTCACCCTTGACGACGGCGAGCATGCCGGCGGTGGGGTCGGTAACGACGGTACGGTTGTCGCCCTTGCGGGACAGGGTGATCCGGCCCAGCTCGTCCAGGGAGAAGATCTCGGGTCCGGCGATTTTGCGAATGCCATTCAGTGGGGCGCCCGCGGCGACTTCCGCCACCGCGTTGGCCACGTCCTTGGAGGCGATCGGCTGGATCGGCGTGGCGGGCAACCGGACGGTGTCGGCGTCGGCGGTCCAGGACAGGACGGCGTCCATGAACTCCATGAACTGCGTCGCCTGGACGATCGAGTAGGGGATCGGCCCGGCCGCGAGGATCTTCTCCTGGAGTACCTTGGCCCGGTAGTAGTCCAGCTCCGGCACCTGGTCCGCGCCGACGATCGAGAGGATGACGAAGTGGCCAACGCCGCCCTTCCGGGCCGCGGCCACAAGGTTGTCCATCGAGGTCTGGAAGAAGGCCAGGGAGGCTTCGTCGAAGGTCGGGGAATTCGTCAGGTTGACGACGACGTCGGCTCCCGCCACCGCCTCGTCCAGTCCCTGGCCGCTGATGACGTCGACTCCGGTGGACTGCGAGTGCGGTACCGCCTCGTGCCCGGCGGCGTTCAGATTCTTGACGACCTGCGACCCGATCAGCCCAGTACCGCCGATGACCGCGAACTTCATGACATACCTTTCGTTGGCGGGTATGTCTGCAATATGGCATATCGCCATATGCGGGCGTTGCATTCACCGAACTCGATCGCCGATCCGGTCCAGGGCGTCGGCTGGGACTACGGCCCCCGCGCGATGGCCGGCATCAGAGCGTGGCTGACCGCGTCGCACGCGTGAGGGCCCCGGACCGCGAGACTGCCCGTCGCGCCGCGTGATCCGGGCCCCGGCATTCCCGTCGGGCCCCGGCTGATCCGCCACCCCGCTCCAGCTACCGTTGTGTCCGCCGCGGGGCAGCACTGTGCATGCCGGGTCATAGCGGCTGCGGATCTACGGGGCGGCGCCGCGGACGGCAGGATACCTGCGAGGCCACCGCGCCCCCGTCGCCCAGGACACGGACCCGCGACAACCCGATACCAATACTCACCCGGAGAGTGCTTCTTTCCTTGCAACTGACCGGACCTTAGGCGAGTCCCATCGTTGCAGGTCAGCAGTACTCTCCACTTGTTTGATCAAGGACCGGACAAGACCCTCGTGAAAGGCCGAGGCTAAG
>NZ_JBVJRL010000071.1:0-3191 GCF_055607665.1 Streptomyces sp. NPDC036984 | reverse complement strand
GAAGGAGAAGAACGGCAGCAGCACACCACCGGTGACGTACATGTGGTGGGCCCACACGGTCACGGACAGACCGGCGATCGCGATGGTCGCCGCGACCAGGCCCATGTACCCGAAGATCGGCTTGCGGGCGAACACCGGGATGACCTCGGTGATGATGCCGAAGAACGGCAGGGCGATGATGTACACCTCCGGGTGTCCGAAGAACCAGAAGAGGTGCTGCCAGAGCAACGGGCCGCCGTTGGCCGCGTCATAGACGTGGGCGCCGAACTTGCGGTCCGCCTCCAGGGCGAACAGCGCGGCCGCCAGGACCGGGAAGGCCAGCAGGACCAGGACACCGGTCAGCAGCACGTTCCAGGTGAAGATCGGCATGCGGAACATCGTCATGCCCGGGGCGCGCATGCAGATGATCGTGGTGATGAAGTTGACCGCGCCGAGGATCGTGCCGAAACCCGAGAAGGCAAGACCCATGATCCACAGGTCCGCGCCGATGCCCGGAGTGCGGATCGCGTCCGACAGGGGGGTGTAGGCGAACCAGCCGAAGTCGGCCGCACCCTGCGGGGTGAGGAAGCCGCCGACCGCGATGGACGAGCCGAACAGGTACAGCCAGTAGGCGAACATGTTCAGCCGCGGGAACGCCACGTCGGGGGCACCGATCTGGAGCGGCATGATCCAGTTGGTGAAGCCGGCGAACAGCGGGGTGGCGAACATCAGCAGCATCACGGTGCCGTGCATCGTGAACGCCTGGTTGTACTGCTCGTTCGACATGATCTGCAGGCCCGGACGGGCCAGCTCGGCGCGAATGAGCAGCGCCATCACGCCGCCGATCAGGAAGAACGCGAAAGACGTCGCCAGATACAGTGTGCCGATCGTCTTGTGGTCGGTGGTCGTCAGCCACTTGACCACGACATTGCCGGGCTGCTTGCGCCGGACCGGCAGCTCGTTCTCGTACGAGTCCTCGGCTGCCGCAGCACCGTGGGGTTCATTGAGGATGCTCACTGGTGGGTTTCTCCCGATGCTCGCGGTTCGCGTCGCCGGTCAGGCGCCATCCTGGCCGTGCCGGGGACACGTATGCCACCTTGAGGGGTTGCCGTGCGGCCGATCGCGTGACAGTCAGACCCGAGTTGCGTAGTCAGGGCGTGTCGCCGTGGTCCGTCGGACACACAGGGGTACGGCAGCGCGCCGAGACGGCGTCCGGGATCCCCTGCGCCCGGGTACCGAGTGGTACCCCGCAGGGGAAGGCGGGCACGGGGCCGTCATCGAGTCTGGGCGCCACCGACATGTTCCGGCCACCGCTGACCTCCGGGGGCGTCGCTGATTCCCCCGGGTGGGTCAGTCAGGTGGCAGCCACGGCCGCGCCTGCCATGCCGGCTCGGTGCCCAGGGCGCTCGGCGCGTGCTCCTCGCCTCCGCCGGGGGCGTCCGTCCGCAGCGGTGAGGAGACCCCGTCCCGTCTCGCGCCGCCGAGTCGCGTCGGCTCGCACCCGGGTTTCGGCGGGGGCGTCCGGGGGAGTCGGTGCGCGTGGTGTCGTATGGACCGGAGCGCCTAACAGCCTCTCGTGCGTCCGACCTGTCTGCTGGACGCGGTAATGCAGGCCGGGTGGCTCCTGGCATGGCGCCGGTGCGGACGGCTCGGGTCCGCAGCGGGCGCGGGCGCGGGCGAATGAGCCGGACAGCCGCCGAGGCGCCCTGATGCGCCGATCCGCGCGGCGCACCCGGCTTCGGTTCGACGGCTGGATCGCCGGGATCGGCACGACGTCCGGCACCCGCCTGGTCATCGGCCACTGGCCCCTGTCCCCCTTCGGGCCGTTCAGCGATGTGATGCTCGAACGGGCCGACGGCCATCGCCTGTTGCTGGCGCCCACCCGGCGGACGGCGGACTTCATCGCCGGTACCTACGCCTTCGACGAGGCCCGGATCGAACCCGTACGCGTCCGTGTCGCCCACGATCACTGGGCGGTCACCGCGGGCCCGCTGCTCGACCTGCGGTTCACCGTCGGCCGACGCGGCCTGCCGGGTCTGCTGCTGCGGGCGGTCCCCGGCGTCCTGGCCGCCCAGCCCTGCTGGACGGCGGTGACGGACCCGCTCGCCCGGCTGCTGCTGGGCGTGCGCACCCGGGGGACCGCCGGCGGCGGCCGGTACGAGTGGTACGGCGCCCACGATCTGCACCTGATCACGGCAGCGACCGCCGTCCTCGGGGGCCGGGACCTCGGTTCCCTCACCGCTGTGGCGCCGCCCGTACGGTTCGGCTTCGGCTCCACGCCGCGCAGGCCCTGCCTCGTACAGGTCACGACGACGGTACGCACAGCGCGCCCGCCCTGACCCGCCTGGGGCTTGGCTTGCGGCCAGGCGGGCACGCGGGACGGTGTACGAACCCGAGCCCGGGATGGTGCGGTGATGACCCCAGCCACTCCATTCCACCACGCACGCACGAGCAAGGCGGAAATCGCACCTGGTGCCCCGGACGGCCGGTCACGACGGGCGGTGGGGAACCCGGGGGCCGGCGTCGGCAAGGCGGTCGGCTGATCGCCGGCCCGCGCATGCCATGGCTCGCTCGAAGCACTACGCCGTCGCCGCCTGCGGACAGTGGACCGACAAGGAGGAGGGCCGCCGTCGGCTACCCGCCGGGGAGGTCCACGCCTGGCAGCCGGGGCTGAACCAAACCGTCTGCGGCCTCTCGCTCCATCGCTCCCAGCTGATCCGCTTCCCGCACGTCGCCTGGACCGACGCGTTCCCGGAATCCGGCGGCGCGGCGGACCGGGTACGGCGCGTCTGCCCGCGCTGCGCCGACGCACGCCCACGGTGGCACCGCGCCAACCACCGGCCGTGAACACCGTGGCACCACCGTCTGGCGGTGAGCGCAGTGAGGCTGTGTCGGGCGCTCATGCGTGGCTCGCGGTATGTGCTCATGGGCCGAGATCCGGTGCTCTTCGCGGCGCACGCGCTGCACGGCGGCGGCAGCTCGGACATCGACTGTGGCCCGGTGACGTGCGTGCACCGTGCGTTCCCGCACGAGGACATCTGCTGTTCACTGACCCCGCCCTCGGCGGCGCTGGACGTCTTCGTCCGGCTCCGGCCCGGGTAACAGCTCATTTCGTTCGGTGTGATCTTGCGGCATGCTGTTCGCGTGTCGAGCGAGTTGGTCGAGCGGATGGTGCCGGACGGGTTGTGGGAGCTGTTTCAGCGGGTGGTGCC
>NZ_JBVJRL010000070.1:0-3320 GCF_055607665.1 Streptomyces sp. NPDC036984 | reverse complement strand
GACCGCAGCCAACTCCCCACCCAGCACACCCGGTCAACGACACACCCGATCAAACGGACACGCCACCGGCGAGTGAACCTGACCAAGCACTACTAGTATCCCGTTATTGATCTTTGACTTGCTGGATGACCGGGCTGCTGGCCGACACCGCCTACCGTCTGCTGCCCGCCAGACGACCCGGCCTCACTTCAGGTGCCGGCCGAAGAACCGGTCCCCGTCCTCCAGCTCGAACCACGGGGTGCCCGTGTGACCGCCCATATTGGCGTGCAGCGTTTTCTCCTTGCTGCCGAAGGCGTCGAACAGGTCAAGGGCCCGTTGCCGGGGGTTCCCTTCGTCGTCCCACTGCAGCAAGAACAGCAGCGGAATGGTGACCTGCCGGGCCTCCTCGCGCTGGGCGCGGGGCACGTAGCCCCCGGCGAAGAAACCTGCGGCCGCGATGCGCGGCTCGACCACCGCCAGCCGGATGCCGAGGGCGGTCCACCCCGAATACCCGACCGGGCCGTCGATCTCGGGCAGCGAAAGGAGGGCATCCAGGGTGGTCTGCCATTCCGGGACCGCGTTTTCGACCAGCGGGCCGATGAAGGACTCGAAGATCTCGTCGACCGGCTCGCCGGCCTGCATCGCCCGGCGGAGGTCGGCGCGGGCCTGTTCGTCGCCGGCGGAACGGGGACGGTCACCGCACCCGGCGGCGTCGATGGTGGCCACCGCGTAGCCGCGCGCCGCGGTGTACCGGGCCCGGGCCGCCAGCCGGGGTTCCGCCTTGGGCAGGCCGTTGTTGTGGGCCATCAGGACCAGCGGGGCCGACGCGGATCCGGGCGTCCACAGGGTGCCGGGGATCTCGCCGAGGGTGAATTCGCGCTCGAGGACGCCCTCGTCGAGACGCTGCTCAGAAGTGAATCCCATGGTCGTGCCGTGCCTTTCGGGAGTGCTCTTGAACGGCGCTCCCGGACGACCTATCGCCCGACCGTGACCCCGGAGGGGAGCACCCATGTCGATACTGCGTTCACGGGTACCACCTCCTCGTTCTCTCGCACGGCCTCCGGAAAAGTAGCAGTGGTCGCCGTGGTCCGCCAACGGGTTTTTGCGGAGGCTCCGTGGCCGTATGCCGCCTCACCACATAGGACACGGTCCAAGCGGCAGCATTCAATCTGCGCGGCCGCCTGCTCCACGAACCAGCACATGATCCCCTCGAGAGTCTGCTCGAACAGGCGGAATGTGTGCTCGATGTCGAAGCGCCGCAAGTACGCCTGCCAGAGACGGTCGGCGTCTGCCGGGGTGGCGTCGGTGCCTGACCACCACAGCCAGACCGGCTTCGGAGTTGCTCCGCTGGGCAGTGGCTGATGTCCAGGCGGATCACGGTCCCTTCGATGATCGGGAGGGTGCCGTCGGCGGCTGCCCAGGAGGAGCGGTGCGTCAGCTTGGGGTGCAGTCGGTCCCAGGAGCGGGCCCTGGCGGTGCCGTAGAGACGTGTGTCGGTGGCAGTCTCGGTGTTCGGGATGCCCCAGGTATCGGGCTGTCCGAAGACGAATTCACTGCCGTGCCGGGGTGGCCGGCCCATCGTGTGTGGCTGCCGGGACGGGACGGTCCGGCGCAGGACCCGGTCCGAGCGCATCCGGGCGAGGACTTGGACCGGCAGGTCTTTCAGCAGGACTGCAAGGCGGGGTGCGTCATATCCGGCATCCGCGATAACGAGAACGTCCGGGTCGCCGTCCTGCCACTGCCCGGCGGTGATCAGTCGATGGAGCACATCACGCAGCTGCCGTGCGGTGACGGTGGCTGTGTCGGCCCCGGGGGCCAGGCGGAGCGCTTCCAAGGGCGCGGTCCATGAACTGCGGCCCGGCTCGAGCGCGCAGATGATCGAGTACGGCCAGCCGGGGACAGGAATGTGCTGGTCTTTGCCCCGACCGTAGGTGTGACACAGGATCCGCTGCGGTGAGGTGTGCGCATCGGGGCGTAGTCAGCAGGTGATGTCGATGGCCAGGACCAGCCGGCCGTCGACAGCCCGTGGCAGTGGCACCGCCGCCAGGGCCCGCTGCAGCCGGCCAGTATCGACCCGGCCACGTGCGACGGCGGCGTAGAGCCCGCCATGACCGCGGCGGTGTTCGCCGACCAGCGACAGTTCGGCCAGCGATCGCACCGGCCCGTCACTGCACAGAATGGCGTCAGCCAGCTCGAACAAGGCATCCGAACGAGCGGTGAGGCAGGAGTAGAACTCGCCCCGGAAGCATGACAGTTCTGCCACCGGCTCTTGCCGGCCATCGCGATGCAGCAGACTCATCCTCACGGCCTTCGTGCTGAACGTGTGTGTTCCTTGGTCGGAGCACACGTTCAGCCGAAGGCCGCTTTGGCGTACGGCGGTTACCGAACCGAGTGATCAAGTTCGAGGCACGATTCGACGCCGGACGTTAAAGATCAAGTTAGGCGATGAGGTGCTTCTCTTTGGATGTGGATGTGGACGGCTGGCTCCAGGCTACGAGTTCACAGACCGCTTTCAGCGCAGACCGAGCAGCATCACGTCATGGAGGTCCGCTCCCTCGCCCCATGGCCGCGCCTCGCCCATCTTGCGGTATCCCCACGCCCGGTAAGCGGCCGACGCAGCCTTGCTCGCCTGGTGGACGTTCAACAGCACCCGCTCGGCCCCGATGCCGTCGAGCAGCGTCTTGTGCAAACGCCGCGCAACACCCTGTCCGCGCCACGGTCCGCGCACGGCGAGTTCCATGAGCCCGAAGGTGCGGTGCCCGTCCTCGCGCCGCATGTGGTCGGGCACGGGCTCGGTCAGTTCGTCCCACCACACCGTGTCGGGCGCGAGCGGGTAGCCGTACGCCATGCCGATCGGCTCGCCCTCCTCGGTGCGGGCCAAGGCTGCGCGAAAGGTCCGATTGCGAGCCTGCACGGGGAAGCGGCGGAAGGCGGCGACGACGTCGTCCTCGGTCTCGTTGCAGGGAGGCTCGGCGAACGCTTCGGCGTAGATCAGCTTGTACGCGTCCTCGGCCTGCACTGCGGCCGGTCCGTCCATGAGCTCTATCGCGATGATCCCCTGCTGCGTCATGTGGTCCCCCGTCGAACAGTCACGAAATGCGCTCGCCGCACACTCGTGGCCGCTGAAACTCCCAGATCTACTGACCTTGAATGCGTGATGTCGTCATGGTGGCTGGCGTCGGAGGCCGGTGCCGGTGAGGCAGCCGTCGAGGACGTCGTGGCGGTACTGGAGCTGGCGAAGGCCGGGTCGGACGGCAGTGATCAAGTCATCGGGGTCGGCGAAGGCACGATTGGCCACGGTGGTGCGTCGCAGGACGGACCAGATGCCCTCAACCGGGTTG
>NZ_JBVJRL010000069.1:0-3491 GCF_055607665.1 Streptomyces sp. NPDC036984 | reverse complement strand
CCCTCACCACCCTCACCGACACCGGGACAACCACCCTCCTGGAGATCGGCCCCGACGCCGTACTCACCACACTCGCCACCAACCAACTCCCCACCTCGGTAACGGCAGTGGCCACCCAGCGCCGCAACCACCCCCAGCCCACGGCGCTGCTCACCGCCCTCGCCACCACCTTCACCCACGGCCACACCCTCAACTGGGACGCCTACTACACCCCCGCACACCCCCACACGACACCCCTCCCCACCTACCCCTTCCAACACAACGACCGCTACTGGCTCGCCCCGGGCAGCTCGCGGCACCGTGACGCTTCGCCGTCTGATGAGCGGTACTACCGGGTGGTGTGGCGGCCGCTCCCCGTTTCCGGGGCGCCGCGGCTCACCGGGAACTGGCTGGTCGTCGGGGCCGACGAGGGAACGCAGACTGCCGAGACCCTCGCTCGTGCGCTTGAGGCGCAGGGCGCCGATGTCATCGTGGCGCCGGCCGCCGCTGAGCTGCCCGAACTCCCGCCGCTGGAGGGAGTGCTCACGCTCGGTTCCAACCCCGAGTCACTGCTGGACCTCGTGGACGCTCCTGTCTGGTCCGTGACGACGAGCGCGGTGTCGACCTCGCCGTCCGAGCGGATCGCCACGCCCGATCAGGCACGACTGTGGGGCCTGGCAAGGGCGTGGGCGCGGGAGCGGCCGGTGCGGTGGGCCGGGATCATCGATCTTCCTGGTGAGCTCGACGAGGTGGTCGTGGCTCGTCTGGCCGCGGTGCTCACCGGCGGCGCGGCCCCGAACGACCAGCTCGCGGTACGTGCGGGGGGTGTCTTCGTACGACGGCTGATGCGGACGGCCCCGGGCAGCCACCCCGCCTGGGCCCCGCAGGGCACCGTCCTGGTCGTCGGTTCCGGCGCACTGGCGGAACGCGTCGCGGCATGGATCACGGAGCAGGGGGTGACTGCGCGGTCGGGCGGGCTCGAGGATCGCCCGGCTCTGGAGGACGCACTCGCCGATCCGTCCCTCACCGCCGTCGTGCACACCGGCGAAGGCGGTCTGGCGGTAGAGGAGATGCGCCTTCTGCATGAACTGACCGGCGAGTGGGACCTCTCCGCCTTCGTGCTGGTGTCCTCTGCCGAGGCGGTACTGGGAGGCGCGGACCAAGGCGCTGCGGCCGCCGTTCATGCCTGTGCCGAGACCATCGCCCAGATCCGGCACGCGGCGGGCCTGCCCGCCACCTCGATCGCGCTCGGCCCGTCCGATGCGGGCGACCGGCGCGGCGGTCTGCTGCCCATGTCCGCCGACACCGCCATCGAGGCACTGGCCCTGTCGGCTAGCCAGAACGAGCCGTGCGTCGTCGTCGCCGACATCGACTGGGCCGCGGTGGCCGCTGCCGAGCTTCCGGAGCGTCTCCTGGCGGTCGTCCAGGATCTGCCCGAGATACGCGAGGCCCTCGCCGGCCGGTCCGATGCGCGCCAGGACGGTGCGGCCATACGCGGTGAGCTGGCCACCCTCTCGCCGGAGGAACGGGAACGCGCGCTGCTCACCGTCGTACAGAAGGAAGCGGCGGCGGTACTCGGCCATGACGACCACACCGCCGTACGGTCACGGCAGGCCTTCAGCGACCTCGGCATGGGGTCGATGGGCGCCGTGAACCTGCGCAAACGGCTGGAGACGGCGACGGGGCTCCGCCTTCCCACCACCCTGGCCTACGACTGTCCGACGCCGCAGGCCGTCACGACGTACCTGCTCGGCGCACTGTTCGGCACCGGCACCGACTCCGCCACAGTGCCGGCTCTCACCGTCGCACCCGGTGACGAGCCGATGGCCATCATCGGGATGGCCTGCCGGTACCCGGGTGGCGTGACCTCTCCGCAGGACCTGTGGCGGTTGGTGGCCACGGGTACGGACGCCATCTCCGCCTTCCCCACCAACCGGGGATGGAACCTGGAAGAGCTGTACGACCCGGACCCCGGCAACTCCGGCACCAGCTACACCCGCGACGGCGGTTTCCTGCACGACGCGGGGGACTTCGACCCGGCGTTCTTCGGTATCTCGCCGCGCGAGGCCCTCGGTATGGACCCGCAGCAGCGCCTGTTGCTGGAGGTCGCCTGGGAAGCCCTCGAACGCGCCGGTGTGGTGGCCGACTCGGTACGCGGCCGGGAAGTCGGGGTGTTCATCGGCGGGAACGGCAACGACTACGCCTCGATGATGACTCGAGCACCCGAGGGCGTTGACGGATATCTGATGACGGGCAACGCCGCGAGCGTGGTCGCGGGCCGCATCTCGTACACCCTCGGTCTCGTGGGACCGGCGATGACGGTGGACACGGCGTGCTCGTCGTCCCTCGTGGCGCTGCATCTGGCGGGTCAGGCGCTCAGGTCGGGCGAGTGCTCCCTGGCCCTGGTGGGCGGTGTCACCTTGATGTCCACGCCGGGCACGTTCATCGAGTTCAGCCGGCAGCGGGGGCTGTCGCCGGACGGGCGCTGCAAGGCGTACTCCGCGTCGGCGGACGGCACCGGCTGGTCCGAGGGCGTCGGTGTTCTGCTGGTGGAACGCCTTTCCGACGCGCGGCGCAACGGCCACCAGGTGCTGGCCGTGGTGCGCGGCTCGGCGATCAACCAGGACGGCGCATCCAACGGCCTCACCGCGCCCAACGGCCCGTCTCAGCAACGGGTGATCCGCCAGGCCCTGGCCAGCGCCGGTCTGGCCGCGTCGGAGGTGGATGTGGTGGAGGGCCACGGCACCGGCACCAAGCTCGGCGACCCCATCGAAGCCGAAGCCCTCCTCGCCACCTACGGCCAGAACCGCCCCGCCGACCGGCCCCTCCTCCTCGGATCCATCAAGTCCAACATCGGCCACACCCAGGCCGCCGCAGGCGTCGCCGGCATCATCAAAATGGTCATGGCCATGCGCGAGGGCGTCGTCCCGCGCACGCTCCACGTGGACGAACCGTCCCCGCACGTCGACTGGACCAGCGGCGCCGTCGAACTCATCTGCGAAGAGCGGCCCTGGCCGACAACGGGTCGCCCACGCCGGGCCGGTGTGTCATCCTTCGGGGCGAGCGGAACCAACGCCCACGTCATCATCGAACAGGCTCCGGAAGCCGAGCCGGTGCAGGACACCGAGCCGGGCGTTGCTCCAGTGGTGGTGCCCTGGGTGGTGTCCGCCCGCAGTGAGGGCGCGCTGCGTGACCAGCTCAAGCGACTGCGGGAGTTCACCGACGCCTCCGACGCATCGCCGGTCGACATCGGCTGGTCACTCATCACCACCCGATCGCTGTTCGAGCACCGGGCCGTGATCCTCAACGGCGACTGGGACGCTCCCATCACCGGCCAAGCCACCCCCGGCCAGCTGGCGATGCTGTTCACCGGACAGGGCGCCCAGCACCCCGGCATGGGACGCGAACTCTACGAAACCTTCCCCGCCTACGCCCAAGCGTTCGACACCGTGGTCGCCGAACTCGACCGCCACCTCGAACGCCCCCTACGTGAAATCCTGTGGGGCACCGAC
>NZ_JBVJRL010000068.1:0-3493 GCF_055607665.1 Streptomyces sp. NPDC036984 | reverse complement strand
ACCGCCCTCGCCACCACCTTCACCCACGGCCACACCCTCAACTGGGACGCCTACTACACCCCCGCACACCCCCACACCACACCCCTCCCCACCTATCCCTTCCAACACCAGGACTACTGGCTGACGGCTCCCTCCAGCAGCACCAACGTCGCCTCCGCAGGTCTGCGGGCCGCGCGCCATCCGCTGCTCGGGGCCGCCGTGGACCTCGCCGCCGGGAACAGTGTCGTGCTGACGGGCCGGCTGTCTCTCCAGTCGCACCCCTGGCTTGCGGACCACGCGATTCTCGACACGGTCCTGCTCCCCGGCACGGCGATTCTGGAACTCGCGCTGCACGCGGGCCAGCGAGTCGGCTGTGACCAGGTCGAAGAGCTGACGCTCACCGCCCCTCTCGTGCTGACGGCCGAGGGCGCGGTGGACATCCAGGTGGTGGTCGAATCCGCGGACGCCGCAGGCCGTCATGGCCTGACGGTGTACGCACGGCCTGCTCACGATCTGGACGAGGACGTCGAAGAGTGGACCGCGCATGCCACCGGTGTGCTCACGGCGGACGCTCCCGAACCGATCGCACCGTTCGCGCAGTGGCCGCCGACCGACGCGACGGAGGTGGACGTCGCCGAGGCATACGCCGAGCTGACCGCCAACGGCCACGGCTACGGCCCGGCGTTCCAAGGGCTGTCACGGGTATGGCGGCGCGGTGAGGAGGTCTTCGCCGAGGTCTGTCTTCCGGAGGCGGTCCGGTCCGACGCCGAGCTTTTCACGCTGCACCCGGCACTGTTCGACGCGGCGCTGCACCCGCTGCTGCCCGGCGTGGTGGACTCGACGCGCGCCGGGGGGCTGCCGTTCTCGTGGTCCCGGGTCCGCGTGCACCGTTCCGGAGCATGGCAGCTCCGCGTGCACCTGGTTCCCACCGGTGAGGACACTGTGGCGCTCACCGCGTTCGACGAGCTGGGCTCGGTGACCGCGGCAGTGGAGGCGCTGCGGTCGCGGCCGGTGTCCGCCGACGCGCTGCGGGGCGCCGGCGGCCGAGCGCAGTACCGTGACGCGCTGTTCCAGGTGAACTGGACTCCGTTCGATCCCTCCCCGAGGGGAGAGCAGCACGACACGTGGGCCTTCGTCGGCTCGCAGCCTCCGCACCCGGCCATACCCGGTCGGCTCTGGAGCGGCCTGGAGGAATTGGGCCGCGCGATCGAGGACGGTGCCCAGGCACCCGACGTTGTGTGTGCGGAGCTGCGGCCGACCGACGCGGACGACGTCGTGGCGTGTGTGCATGAGACGCTGCTGCACGTCCTGAGCCTGACGCGGGCCTGGCTCACCGACGAGCGCTTCACCCGCTCCCGGCTGGTGGTGCTGACCCATGACGCCATGGCGGTCGCGCCGGACGCCCGAGTGGAACCGGCGCTCGCCGCCGCCTGGGGCCTGCTGCGTACGGCGCAGACCGAGAACCCCGACCGCATCGTGCTGATCGATCTCGAAACCGCCGATGTCGCCGATGCCGCCGCTCAGGAGCCGGGTGCCGCGCTGCTGCGCACCGCGGTCGCGTCCGGTGAACCTCAATTCGCGGTGCGGGGTGGTCGGTTGCTCGTGCCACGGCTGGGGCGGGCCGATGTCCGGCAGGCCACCCACGATATGCCGTGGGACGGCGAAGGCACGGTGGTGGTCAGCGGGGCGACCGGTGAACTGGGCGCGCTGCTGGCCCGGCACCTCGTCGCCGAGCGGGGTGTGCGGCACCTCCTGCTGCTGAGCAGGCGGGGCATGAGCGCGCCGGGCGCCGAGGACCTCGTAGCCGAACTCGGTGCCCTGGGCGCTGAGGTGACCATGGCCGCGGTCGATGTCGCGGACCGTGAGGCGCTGGCGACGGCCCTGGGGGGTGTGGCGGCCGAGCATCCGATCCGTGCCGTGGTGCACACCGCCGGCGTCCTGGACGACACGGTGGCCACCGCCCTGACCGCCGA
This sequence comes from Streptomyces sp. NPDC036984, assembly GCF_055607665.1. Classification (NCBI taxonomy): domain Bacteria; kingdom Bacillati; phylum Actinomycetota; class Actinomycetes; order Kitasatosporales; family Streptomycetaceae; genus Streptomyces; species Streptomyces sp. NPDC036984. The sequence continues at coordinate 1,541 of NZ_JBVJRL010000068.1, read as the reverse complement.
ACAGCTCACCCGCGTACTGCGCCCGAAGGTGGACGCGGCCTGGAACCTGCACGAGCTGACCGAGGGGCTCGACCTTTCCGCGTTCGTGTTCTACTCCTCCTCCGCCGCCACGTTCGGCGGGCCCGGCCAGGCCAACTACGCCGCGGCCAACGCCTTCCTGGACGCCCTCGCCCACCATCGCAGGCTGCGCGGACTGCCCGCCGTGTCGTTGGCGTGGGGTCTGTGGGCGCAGGCCGGCGGCATCACCGAGAACCTGTCGGCGCAGGACGTCGACCGGATCGCCCGCGCGGGTATGACGCCCCTCGCGCAGGACGAGGGCATGGCGCTGTTCGACCTCGCGTTGGGTCTCGATCCCACGATGATCCTCCCGATGCGGTTGGAGACCGCTCGGCTGCGCGCTCTGGGTGCTGGGCTGCCCCCGCTCCTTCGGGCGCTGGTGCGCACGCCGTCCGCTCACCGCGGCGCGGCGGGCGGCCCGGCGGGTGGCTTCTCCGAACTGGCCCGGCGACTTGCGGGTCTGTCCGCCGCCGAACAGCGGCGCGTACTGCTGGATCTGGTCCGCGGGCGGGTCGCCCAGGTTTTGGGCCATTCGGACCCGGCCGCGATCGGTGACGATCGCGCGTTTCAGGAGCTCGGGTTCGACTCGCTGACCGCCGTCGAGCTACGCAACCAACTCGCCTCCGACTCCGGCCTGCGTCTGCCGGCGGCTCTGGTCTTCGACCACCCGACGCCGGCCGCGATCACCGACCTGCTGGCCGCCGAACTCGCGGGTGCCGAGCAGGAGGCGTCGGCCACGGTGACCACCGTCTCCTCTTCGGCCGAGGACGACCCGATCGCCATCGTCGGCATGGCCTGCCGCCTTCCGGGGGGCGCGGCCTCGCCGGAGGATCTGTGGCGTCTGGTGTACGACGGTGTCGACGCCGTGTCCGGCTTCCCCACCGACCGGGGTTGGGATCTCGACCGTATCTACCACCCCGACCCGGACCATCCCGGCACCAGCTACGCGCGTGAGGGAGGGTTCGTCTCCGGGATCGACCGGTTCGACGCGGAGCTGTTCGGCATCTCGCCCCGTGAGGCGCTGGCCATGGACCCGCAGCAGCGTGTGTTGCTGGAGACCGTGTGGGAGAGCCTGGAGCGGGCCGGAATCGACCCTCGTTCGCTGCGCGGCAGCCAGACCGGCGTGTTCGTCGGTGTGAGCGGCCAGGATCACGGCACGGTCCTCGCCCGTGTGCCCGGCTTCGAAGGACAACTGCTCGCGGGCAGCGCCAACAGCATCGCCTCGGGCCGGATCGCGTACCACCTGGGGCTGACGGGGCCCGCGGTCACCCTCGACACGGCGTGCTCATCGTCCCTCGTGGCGCTGCACCTGGCCGCGCAGGCCCTGCGCTCGGGTGAGTGCTCGCTCGCGGTGGCCGGCGGCGCGCTGCTCATGTCCACTCCCGCGCTGTTCGTGGAGTTCAGCCGGCAGCGGGGACTGTCGCCGGACGGCCGCTGCAAGGCGTACTCCGCGTCGGCGGACGGCACGGGCTGGTCCGAGGGCG
>NZ_JBVJRL010000067.1:0-3510 GCF_055607665.1 Streptomyces sp. NPDC036984 | reverse complement strand
GTCCCGGTCGACTGGACGGGTGTCCTGCCCGCCGGTGCCGATGCCACGCAGGTGGAGTTGCCGACCTACGCCTTCGACCACCGCCACTACTGGCTCCGGCTGAACGGAGCGACCGACGCCACCGCCCTCGGGCAGGCGCCCACGGATCACCCGTTGGTCGGCTCCGTGGTCGAAGTGCCGGAGACCGGCGGGGTGCTGTGCACTTCTCGGCTGTCGGTGCGTACGCACCCCTGGCTCGCGGACCACACCGTCGGCGGCCTGGTGCTGGTCCCGGCCGCGGCACTGGTGGAGCTGGCAGTCCGGGCCGGTGACGAGGTGGGGTGCGGGACGGTTGACGAACTCACCGTCACCGCGCCGCTGGTGCTGCCGGAGCAGGGCGGGGTGCGCGTCCAGGTCGCAGTCGGCGGAGTGGACGAGAGCGGCTGCCGTACCGTCGCCGTCTACTCGACGCGGGAGGATGCCGCCGAAGGCAGCGGGGCGGAGGGCTGGGTCCGGCACGCCACCGGTGTCCTGACGGCGACACCCAAGCCGGGCGAGAGCCCGCGGGGCGACTTCGTGGCCTGGCCGCCGCCCGATGCCCAGCGCGTCGACGTGGAGGCGCTGTACGGCGGTCTGGCCCGGCGCGGCTATGCGTACGGTTCTCTCTTCCGGGCCGTACGAGGGCTTTGGCGGCTCGGTGAGGAGACCGTCGCCGAGGTCGCCGTACCCGAGGACGAGCACGAGGAGGCCGGGCGGTATGGGCTCCATCCGGCGCTGCTGGACGCTGCCCTGCATCCGGCGCTCCTGGATGCGGCCGGTGCCGACGGCGGGCCCCGGGTGTGGCAGTACCTGACCTGGCGCGGTCTCGCGCTGCACGCCGTCGGGGCAACGGCGCTGCGGGTACGGATCACGCCGCTCGGCCGGGACGCCCTGGCCCTGGAGGCCGTGGACCAGGCCGGTGGGCTGGTGCTGCGGGCCGAGTCGGCGGAGCTGCGGGCGCTGTCCGCCGAGCAGTTGGAGACCGCTGCGGGCACCGCGAGCGACGACTCCCTGTTCCGCGTCGAGTGGACCGCGCTGCTCGGGGCCGACGCGACGCCGGACGAGTCACCGTCCTGGGCCGGGGTGCGCTCCGCCGCCGACGTCACCGCCTTGGCGGAGGGTGCGGCCACGGCAGCGGAGCTGTCGGAGCTGATCGTGCTGGAAGCCTTCGCGGACCAGGACGAGGGCGCGGACGACCCCGCACCGGCGCTGACGAACCGGGTGCTGGCGGCGGTGCAGACGTGGCTGGCCGCCCCCGCCCTGGAGTCGACCCGGCTCGTCGTCGCCACCCGGGGTGCGATGCCGGCCGGCGCCGACGGTGCCGTGACCGACCCGGCGGGCGGCGCGGTGTGGGGCTTGATCCGGGCCGCACAGTCCGAGAACCCCGACCGGATCGTGCTGCTCGACCTCGAACCGGGCACCCCGCCCGGGACCGCCCCGGAGCCGGATGCCGACGGCGCCCTGGCCCGCGCCCTGCACCGGGCACTGATCGACGCGGAGCCCGAACTCGCCCTGCGCGACGGGACGTTGTACATACCCCGGCTCGCTCGGGCCTCCGCCGCCGGCCTCGACCAGGCCGTCACGACGCCCAAGGTGCCCGTCGCGCTGGATCCGGAGGGCACGGTCCTGATCACCGGCGGTACCGGCTCGCTCGGCGGACTGCTGGCCCGGCACCTGGTCACCCGGCACGGCATCCGCCACCTCGTGCTCGCCAGCCGCCGCGGCCAAGCCGCCGAAGGCTCTTCTGAGTTGGTGGCCGAGCTCACCGGACTCGGCGCCGCGGTCACGGTGGCATCCTGTGATGTCACCGACCGTGACGCCGTCGCCGCCCTGCTGGCCCGGGTGCGCCAAGGCGGACGCCCGCTGACCGGAGTCGTGCACACCGCGGGCATCGCCGACGCCGGAGTCATCGGCACCCTCCAGCCCGAGCAGGTGGCGCGGGTGTTCGCACCGAAGGTGACAGCGGTACGGCACCTGGACGAGCTGACCCGTGAACTCGCTCCGGAACTCGCCGCGTTCGTCGTCTTCTCCTCCGTCTCCTCCGTCTTCCTCGGCGCGGGCACCGGCAGCTACGCCGCGGCCAACGCCTACCTCGACGCCATCGCCCACCGGCGCCGAGCCGCCGGCCTGCCCGCAACCTCGCTCGCCTGGGGTCTGTGGGACCAGGCCACCGGCGGTATGGCGGCCGGCATGGACGACCTCACCCGTAGCCGGATGAACCGGCGAGGCGGTGTGCTCCCCATGACCCCCGACGAGGGCATGGACCTCTTCGATGCGGCCCTGCGCACCGGCGAGGCACTGCTCGTCCCGGCCAAACTCGACCTGCGGCAACTGCGCACGGACGCCGCTGCCGGCCGGGCGATCCCCACGCTCCTGCGCGGGCTGGTACGCACCGGACGGCAGACCGTGCGGGCCGCGGCCGGTGACAGCGGTGGCGGCTTGGCGGACCGGCTGGCCGGGCTGGGCGCGGCGGAGCAGGAGGCGCTGCTGCTGGACCTGGTGCGGACGCACGCGGCGACCGTGCTGGGTCACGCCGGCCCCGAGGGCGTCAAGCCGGAGACCGCCTTTCGGGACTCCGGGTTCGACTCGCTCACCTCGGTGGAGCTGCGCAACCGGCTGCGCGAGGCGACCGGCCTGAAACTGGCCGCCACCGTCGTCTTCGACCACCCGAACCCCCTCTCCCTCGCCCGTCACCTCCACGGCGAGCTGGGCGAGGCGGTGACGACCGCGGTCGCACCCGTCACGGCGGTCACGCTCGCCGATCCGGACGAGCCGATCGCCATCGTCGGCATGGCCTGCCGCCTGCCCGGCGGCGTCAACAGCCCTGAAGGACTGTGGCAGTTGGTGTTCGAGGGCCGGGACGCGATGTCCGGCTTCCCGGACGACCGGGGCTGGGACCTGACCGGCTTCTTCAGCGACGACCCGGACCAGGCCGGCACCTCGTACGCGAGCCAGGGCGGATTCCTCCACGACGCCGCTCTCTTCGACGCCGCCTTCTTCGGAATCTCGCCGCGCGAGGCGCTGGCGATGGACCCGCAGCAGCGGCTGCTCCTGGAAACGTCGTGGGAGGCGCTGGAGCGGGCGGGCATCGATCCCTTTTCTCTGAAGGGCACCGATGTCGGCGTCTTCTCCGGCCTGATGGGCCAGGGCTACGGCACGTCGGGCCCGGTGCCCCCCGAGCTGGAGGGCTTCACCGGCACCGGAGGCATGGGCAGCGTCGCCTCCGGGCGCGTCGCCTACGTCTTCGGCTTCGAGGGTCCCGCCGTGACCGTCGACACCGCCTGCTCGTCCTCCCTGGTCGCCATCCACCTCGCGGCCCAGGCCCTGCGAGGCGGCGAGTGCTCGATGGCCCTCGCCGGCGGCGCCACCGTCATGGCGACCCCGGGCACCTTCGTGGAGTTCTCGCGGCAGCGGGGTCTGGCTTCGGACGGCCGTTGCAAGTCGTATGCGGATGCGGCGGACGGTACGGGCTGGGCCGAGGGTGCGGGTGTG
>NZ_JBVJRL010000066.1:0-3888 GCF_055607665.1 Streptomyces sp. NPDC036984 | reverse complement strand
GCCGATGGTGTGCGGGTGCGCCGGGTGGCGGTGGACTACGCCTCCCACACGCGGCACGTCGAGGCCATCGAGGGGGCGCTGGCGGAGGCGTTCGCGGACATTCGCGGGCAGGCGCCGGTGGTGCCGTTCTTCTCGACGGTGACCGGTGAGTGGGTCCGCGAGGCGGGTGTCCTGGACGGTGGTTACTGGTACCGGAACCTGCGCGGCCGGGTCCGCTTCGGCCCGGCCGTCAGCGCCCTGCTCGCCGAGGGCCACACGGTGTTCATCGAGTCCAGCGCCCACCCCGTTCTTGTCCAGCCGGTCAACGAGATCGTGGACGAGGCCGATGCCGAGGCCGTTGTCACCGGTTCGCTGCGTCGCGAGGAGGGAGGGCTGCGGCGGCTGTTGACGTCGATGGCCGAGGTGTTCGTCAGGGGTGTGCCGGTCGACTGGACGGGTGTCCTGCCCGCCGGTGCCGATGCCGCGCAGGTGGAGTTGCCGACGTACGCCTTCGACCACCGCCACTACTGGCTGAAGACCGCTCCCGCGGCGGACGCGGCCTCTCTCGGGCAGGCGGGCGCCGATCACCCCCTGCTCGGTGCGGTGGTCGAAGTTCCTGAGACCGGCGGGGTGCTGTGCACCTCCCGGCTGTCCCTTCGCACGCACCCCTGGCTCGCGGACCACGCAGTCGGCGGGGCGGTGCTCGTCCCCGGCACCGGACTGGTGGAGCTGGCGGTGCGGGCCGGTGACGAAGTGGGCTGCGGGGTCCTCGAAGAGCTGGTCATCGAGGCGCCGCTGGTGCTGCCGGGGCAGGGCGGGGTGCGGGTGCAGGTCGCCGTCGGCGGCCCGGAGGAGATGGGATCCCGTACGGTCGCCGTGTACTCGGCACCCGAGGACACCCCCGGAGACGTCGGTGTCGAAGCCTGGACCCGGCACGCCACCGGCACCCTCACCGCCCTGGGCCCGGCCGAACCGGCTCAGCCGGCCGCCGACCTCACCGTGTGGCCGCCCACCGGTGCCCGGCCGGTGGACGTCTCCGGCGGCTATGACCTGCTCGCCACGGCCGGTTACGGATACGGACCGGTCTTCCAGGGCGTACGGGCGCTGTGGCGGCGCGGTGACGATCTCTTCGCCGAGGTCGCCCTGCCCGAGGACCAGCGAGCCGGCGCGTCCCGGTTCGGCATCCACCCGGCGCTTCTCGATGCCGCCTTGCACCCCGCGATGCTCGATGTGGCGCTCTCCGACCCCGAGGGCGAGAACCGGACCGACGACGGCAGCGTCCACCTGCCGTTCGGCTGGAACGGGCTGCGCCTGCACGCGGCCGGTGCCACCGCGCTGCGCGTGCGCCTGACCCGGCCCGCGCCCGACGCCCTGTCCCTGGAGGCGGCGGACGAGACCGGAACCCCCGTGCTCACGCTGCGGTCGCTGGTCTCCCGGGCGGTCTCCACCGACCAGCTGGGCGCGGCGGCCGACGACAGCCGGCACTCCCTGTTCCGCGTCGAGTGGACGGAACTGCCCGGCACCGCGGAGCCCGGTACGAACCTGCCTCCCGCCTGGGTGCCGATCACCGCGCCGACTCATGTGGCCGCGCTGACCGACGGCTCGGGTGTGCCCCCGGTCGTGATCCTGGAAGCCGGTTCAACCGGGGCGGCGCAGGCCACGGACGACGAGGCGGCGCTGGCGCTGACGGGCCGGGTGCTGGAGATCATCCAGGCGTGGCTGGCCCGTCCCGGCCTGGAGGCGGCCCAGTTGGTCGTCGTCACCCGGGGTGCAGTGCCGGCTGACGGCGAGGAGACGGTGACCGATCCGGCGGCCGCGGCCGTCTGGGGCCTGGTCCGGGTCGCCCAGGCGGAGAACCCCGACCGGATCGTGCTGCTCGACACGGACACCCCCGCGGGCACCGAGGTGGAGTCGCTGCTCGCCGCCGTACTGGCCACCGGCGAACCCCAGGTCGCCGCCCGGGGGACCCGCCTGTTCGCGCCGAGGCTCGTCCGCGCGACGGCGCCCACCGCCGCCCGGGTTGCCTTCGACCCGGCGGGCTCGGTGCTGGTCACCGGCGGCACGGGCGTGCTGGGCGCGCTGGTGGCGCGGCACCTGGTGGTGCGGCACGGGGTACGGCATCTGGTGTTGGTGAGTCGGCGTGGTTCGGCGGTTGAGGGTGCGGCGGGGTTGGTGGCCGGGTTGTCGGGGCTGGGTGCGGAGTCGGTGTCGGTGGTGGCGTGTGATGTGTCGGATCGTTCGGCGGTGGCGGAGCTGTTGGGTTCCGTGTCGGCGGAGCGTGCGTTGTCGGGTGTGGTGCATACGGCTGGTGTGCTGGACGACGGTGTGATCGGTGCGTTGACGCCCGAACGTCTGGCGGGGGTGTTCGCGCCGAAGGTCAGCGCGGTCACGCATCTGGACCAACTCACCCGGGAACTCGTACCGGATCTGGGTGCGTTCGTGGTGTTCTCATCGGCGGCCGGGGTGTTCGGTTCGGCGGGTCAGGGCAACTACGCGGCGGCGAACGCGTATCTGGACGCGGTGGTGCAGCGGCGGCGGTCGTCCGGGTTGCCGGGTGTATCGCTGGCGTGGGGTCTGTGGGACCAGGCCACCGGCATGACCGCCCACCTCGACACCGCCGATCAGGCGCGGGTGAGCCGGAGCGGCAGCCAGACCATCGCCTCCGACGAGGGCCTGGACCTGTTCGACGCGGCCCTGCGCACCGGTGACGCCCTGCTCGTCCCGATCAAACTGGACCTGCGGTCGATGCGCGCCGACGCCGCGACCGGACGCGGCGTACAGCCCCTGCTGCGCGGCCTGGTCAAGGTGACCCGGCAGGTGGCCCGGGCAGCCGCCGCAACCGACGGCACCGGCGAACTCACCGGGCGCCTGGCCGCGTTGGAGCCTACGGAGCAAGAGGCGTTGCTACTGGACCTGGTGCGGACGCACGCGGCGACCGTGCTGGGTCACGCCGGCCCCGAGGGCATCAGGCAGGACACGGCGTTCCGGGACTCCGGGTTCGACTCGCTCACCTCGGTGGAGCTGCGCAACCGGCTGCGCGAGGCGACCGGCCTCAAGCTTCCCGCCACCGTCGTCTTCGACCACCCGACCCCGCTCGCCCTGGCCCGCCATCTGCGCGGCGAGCTGGGGGAGACGGTGGCGAGCGTCCCGACGCCGGCCACGGCGGTCACGCTCGCCGATCCGGACGAGCCGATCGCCATCGTCGGCATGGCCTGCCGCCTGCCCGGCGGCGTCAACAGCCCTGAACAACTGTGGCAGTTGGTGTTCGAGGGCCGGGACGCGATGTCCGGCTTCCCGGACGACCGGGGCTGGGACCTGGAGGGCCTCTTCGACTCCGACCCCGACAAGGCGGGCACGTCGTACGTCGACCAGGGCGGATTCCTGCACGAGGCGGGCCTGTTCGACGCGGGATTCTTCGGCATCTCGCCGCGCGAGGCGCTGGCGATGGACCCGCAGCAGCGGCTGCTCCTGGAAACGTCGTGGGAGGCGCTGGAGCGGGCCGGCCTCGACCCCCTGGCTTTGAAGGGCACCGATGTCGGCGTCTTCTCCGGCCTCATGGGCCAGGGCTACGGCTCCGGCGGCGAAGTCCCGGCCGAACTGGAGGGATTCGTCACCACGGGCGCCGGCAGCAGCGTGGCCTCGGGCCGCGTCTCGTACGTCTTCGGCTTCGAGGGTCCCGCGGTGACCGTGGACACCGCCTGCTCCTCCTCGTTGGTCGCCATGCACCTGGCCGCGCAGGCCCTGCGCAGCGGCGAATGCTCCCTCGCTCTTGCGAGCGGCGCGGCCGTCATGTCGAGCCCCGGCGCATTCGTCCAGTTCTCGCGGCAGCGGGGTCTGGCTTCGGACGGCCGTTGCAAGTCGTATGCGGATGCGGCGGACGGTACGGGCTGGGCCGAGGGTGCGGGTGTG
>NZ_JBVJRL010000065.1:0-4025 GCF_055607665.1 Streptomyces sp. NPDC036984 | reverse complement strand
CAGCTCACGGATCCTGCCTACTGGGTGGAGCACGTCCGCCGCCCGGTCCGTTTCGCGGAGGGGATCAGCGCCTCGGGCGGTTCGGTGTTCGTGGAACTCGGCCCTGGTGGTGCGCTGACCGGTGCGATCGCGGAGTCGGCGGGCGAGGACGCGGTCGGCGTCCCGGCCCTGCGCGACGACCGCGGCGAGGTGCAGACGCTCCTGCTCTCCCTCGCGGAACTGTTCGTGCGTGGCGCCGAGGTGGACTGGTCGGCGACCCTCCCCGAGGGTGCCACCGAGGCCCACGTCGACCTGCCGACGTACGCCTTCGACCACCAGCACTACTGGCTTCGGATGTCGGAGTCGATCGTCGACGCGGCGGCCCTGGGGCTGGCCGGTGCCGGGCATCCGATGCTGGGTGCGGTGGTGCCGTTGCCGCAGTCGGACGGGCTGGTCTTCACGTCTCGGCTGTCGCTGCGTACGCACCCCTGGCTGGCCGACCACGCCGTGGGCGGGGTGGTCGTGGTGCCCGGTGCCGGGCTGGTGGAGCTGGCCGTCCGCGCCGGTGACGAGGTCGGCTGCGGGGTGCTGGACGAGCTGGTCATCGAGGCGCCTCTGGTCGTCCCCGAGCAGGGCGCCGTACGCGTTCAGATCGCCGTCGGCGGGCCGGACGAGGCCGGCGCCCGCAGCGTGGAGGTGTACGCGGCCCCCGACGGCACCGCCGTGGCCGACGGGCCGGTCACCTGGACCCGGCACGCCACCGGAATCCTCGCGCCGGCAGCAGGCGAGGCGGCCACCGGCACCTTCGACTCCGAGGCCGCGACCGGCACTTTCGGCCCCGAGGCCGCGACCGGCACTTTCGGCCCCGAGGCCGCGACCGGCACTTTCGGCTCCGAGGCTGCGACCGGCACCTTCGACTTCACCGCCTGGCCGCCGCCCGGCGCGCAGCCGGCGGAGACGGACGACATGTATGCCGAGCTGGTCGCCCACGGCCATGCCTACGGCCCGCTCTTCCAGGGCCTGCGCGGGCTGTGGCGGCGTGGGGACGAGCTGTTCGCCGAAGCCGCACTGGCGGAGGAGGACCAGACCGAGGCCGACCGGTACGGCGTCCACCCGGCGCTGCTGGACGCCGTCCTGCACCCGGCCGTCCGTGAGGCCGTCGCCGGCGATGACGCTCAGGTGTGGCAGCCGCTGGAGTGGAACAAGGTCGTCCTGCACGCCACCGGGGCCACCGTACTGCGTGCCCGGCTGCTGCGGTCCGCCCCGGGCGTCCTCTCGGTCGAGGCCGCCGACGAGGCGGGCGGCCCCGTCCTGACGGCGGACGCCGTCACCCTCCGACCGGTGTCCGCCGACCACCTGGCGGCGGCGGACACCGCCCCGGGCGCGGACGACGCGCTGTTCCACGTGGTGTGGACCGAGCTGCCGGCGCGCCGGTCGGCCGCGGCGGCACCCGACTGGATCGCCCTGTCCGACCCGAGCGGGGTGCCTGCCCTGCTCGACGGCGCGGAGCAGCCGGCCGTCGCCGTGTTCGACTGTGTCGCGGCCGGTGCGGACGGCCGGGACGACATCGCGGCGCTCGCGCTGACCAGCAGGGCACTCGAAGTCGTCCAGGCATGGCTGGCCGAGCCGAGGCTCGAGGGAACACCCCTCGTCGTCCGCACCCGGGGCGCCGTGCCCGCGGGCGGGGACGCGGCCGTGACCGATCCGGCGGCCGCGGCCGTCTGGGGCCTGGTCCGGGTCGCCCAGGCGGAGAACCCCGACCGGATCGTGCTGCTCGACACGGACGAGCCGCAGGACGACGAGACCTTCGGGACCCTGCTCGCCGCCGCGCTCGCGACAGGCGAACCCCAGGTCGCCGCCCGGGGCACCACCCTGTCCGCGCCCCGCCTCACCCGCCCCGAACCCACCGCCGCCCGGGTTGCCTTCGACCCGGCGGGCTCGGTGCTGGTCACCGGCGGCACGGGCGTGCTGGGCGCGCTGGTGGCACGGCACCTGGTGGTGCGGCACGGGGTACGGCATCTGGTGTTGGTGAGTCGGCGTGGTTCGGCGGTTGAGGGTGCGGCGGGGTTGGTGGCCGGGTTGGCGGGGCTGGGTGCGGAGTCGGTGTCGGTGGTGGCGTGTGATGTGTCGGATCGTTCGGCGGTGGCGGAGCTGTTGGGTTCCGTGTCGGCGGAGCGTGCGTTGTCGGGTGTGGTGCATACGGCTGGTGTGCTGGACGACGGTGTGATCGGTGCGTTGACGCCCGAACGTCTGGCGGGGGTGTTCGCGCCGAAGGTCAGCGCGGTCACGCATCTGGACCAACTCACCCGGGAACTCGTACCGGATCTGGGTGCGTTCGTGGTGTTCTCGTCGGCGGCCGGGGTGTTCGGTTCGGCGGGTCAGGGCAACTACGCGGCGGCGAACGCGTATCTGGACGCGGTGGTGCAGCGGCGGCGGTCGTCCGGGTTGCCGGGTGTATCGCTGGCGTGGGGTCTGTGGGACCAGGCCACCGGCATGACCGCCCACCTGAACGACGCGGACCAGGCACGTATGAACCGCGGCGGGTTCCAGGCGATCACCTCCGACGAGGGCCTGGACCTGTTCGACGCGGCCCTGCGCACCGGTGACGCCCTGCTCGTCCCGATCAAACTGGACCTGCGGGCGATACGCGCCGAGGCCACGGCCGGTGGCGCCATACCCTCCCTGCTGCGCACGCTGATACCCCACAGCCGACGCGCCGCCGCCCGCATCGCCGGCCGCGGCAGCGGCCTGGCCGGCCGGCTCGCGGGCCTGGCCCCGGCCGAGCAGGAGACCCTGCTCCTGGACCTGGTCCGCACCCACGTCGCGACCGTCCTCGGCCACGCCGGCCCCGAGAACGTCAAGGCCGAGAAAGCGTTCAAGGACGCCGGCTTCGACTCCCTGACCGCCGTCCAACTGCGCAACCGGCTCCGCGAGGCCACCCGCCTCAGCCTCTCGGCGACCCTCGTCTACGACTACCCGACCCCGCTCGCCCTCGCCCGCTTCCTCGGCGACGAACTCGACGGACTGAGCGGCAACCGCACCAATACGGCGGCCCCCACGGTCGTCGTCGCCGACCCGGACGAGCCGATCGCCATCGTCGGCATGGCCTGCCGCCTGCCCGGTGGCGTCAACAGCCCTGAGGAACTGTGGCAGTTGGTGGCGGAAGGCCGCGACGCCGTCTCCGGCTTCCCCGTCGACCGCGGCTGGGACGTGAGCGACCTCATCGACGTCGACCCCGAGAACATCGGCACGTCCTACGTCGACCAGGGCGGCTTCCTCCATGAGGCGGGCCTGTTCGACGCGGGCTTCTTCGGTATCTCGCCGCGTGAGGCCCTCGCGATGGACCCGCAGCAGCGGCTGCTCCTGGAGACGTCCTGGGAGGCGCTGGAGCGGGCCGGCGTGAACCCGTCCGCCCTGAAGGGCACCGACGTCGGCGTCTTCTCCGGCGTCATGACCCAGGGCTACGGCATCGGCGGCGACATCCCGCCCGAGCTGGGCGGCTTCACCGCCACCGGCACCGCGGTGAGCGTGGCTTCGGGCCGGGTGTCGTACGTCTTCGGCTTCGAAGGCCCCGCGGTGACCGTGGACACCGCCTGCTCCTCCTCCCTGGTCGCGATGCACCTGGCCGCCCAGGCGCTGCGCAACGGCGAGTGCTCCCTCGCGCTGGCCGGCGGCGCCACTGTCATGGCCACACCGGCCACCTTCGTGGAGTTCTCCCGCCAGCGGGCACTCGCTCCCGACGGCCGCTGCAAGGCATTCTCCTCGGCCGCGGACGGCACCGGCTGGGCCGAGGGCGCCGGTGTGGTCGTCCTCGAACGCCTCTCGGAGGCGCGCCGCAAGGGCCATCGCGTCCTCGCCGTGCTGCGCGGCAGCGCGATCAACCAGGACGGCGCGTCCAACGGCCTGACGGCCCCGAACGGTCCCTCGCAGCAGCGGGTGATCCGCCGGGCGCTGGCGACCGCCGGCCTGGCGCCGTCGGACGTGGATGTGGTGGAGGCGCACGGTACCGGCACGGCGCTCGGCGACCCGATCGAGGCGCAGGCGCT
>NZ_JBVJRL010000064.1:0-4247 GCF_055607665.1 Streptomyces sp. NPDC036984 | reverse complement strand
GAAGCCGCGGGCTGCCGCACCACACGGCTGCACGTCTCCCACGCCTTCCACTCCCCCCTCATGCAGCCCATGCTCGACGACTTCCGCGAAGTCCTCCAGCAGGTCACCTACCAGACCCCCACGATCACCATCGTGTCGTCCGTCACCGGGAAGAACATCACCGACGAATGGACCACCCCCGACTACTGGGTCCACCAGGTCCGCGAACCGGTCCGCTTCGCCGACACCCTCAGCACGCTCACGGACGGTGGGGCGACCACGCTCCTGGAGATCGGTCCCGACGCCGTACTCACCACACTCGCCACCGGCCAAGTGCCCGGCTCGGTAACGGCAGTGGCCACCCAGCGCCGTAACCACTCCCAGCCCACGGCGCTGCTCACCGCCCTCGCCACCACCTTCACCCACGGCCACACCATCGACTGGGACGCCTACTACACCCCCGCACACCCCCACACGACACCCCTCCCCACCTACCCCTTCCAACACCAGCACTACTGGCTGCCCGTCACCCGCAACGCCGACGTCGCCTCGGCCGGGCTCGTGGATGCGCGGCATCCGCTGGTGGGTGCCGTGGTGGAGTCGGCCGAGGGCGGTGTCATCCTGACCGGACGCCTGTCGCTGGCCGAGCATGCGTGGCTGGCCGATCACGCCGTGGCGGGTGCGGTCCTGCTGCCCGGCACCGCGTTCCTGGAGTTCGCCGCTCGTGCGGCGGCGCAGGTGGGGCTGGACCGCATCGAGGAACTGATGCTGACGGCACCCCTGGTGCTTCCGGAGCGGTCGGCCGTCCAGGTGCAGATCAGGCTCACAGCCCCCGACGACGAGGGGCGGCGTGAACTGACCGTGCACGCACGGCCGGACGGGAGCGATCTGCCCTGGGCGCAGCATGCCATGGGCACGCTGACGGCCGCCGTCGCTCTCCCGGACAGCGCGGAGCTGCTGGAGTGGCCCCCGGCCGGCGCCGTCGAGCTGGCCACGGACGATGCCTACGAACGGCTGGCCGACCAGGGCTACCGCTACGGCCCCGCTTTCCAGGGGCTGCGGCGGGCCTGGCGCCGCGGCGAGCAGATCTTCGCCGAGGTCGCGTTGCCGTCCGGGCTGGGTTCGCAGGCGGCTTCCTTCCTGCTGCATCCGGCGCTCCTGGACGCCACGCTGCACGCGGCGATGCTCGACGCCCTGGACGGGGCGGCGGAGCCGGCGCTTCCGTTCGCCTGGAACGGGGTGAACCTCGGCAGCGCCGGGGCGTCCACCCTGCGGGTGTGCTTCTCGCCGAAGGCGCAGGACACGGTGTCGGTCGTCCTCGCGGACGGCGCCGGTACACCGGTCGCCACGGCGGAGTCCCTGGTGTGGCGGCCGGTGTCCGGCGACGCGCTGCGGGCCGCGGCCACGTCGTATCAGGAGTCCCTGTTCCGGTTGCAGTGGACGCCCGTGCCGGTGGGGTCACCGGCGCCGGATCCGGAGGACTGGGCCGTGCTGGACCTGCCGCTCGACGGTTCCCTGTCCACTGCGCTGGACGAGTTCGTCGGTGCGGACGGCCGGGTGCCGTCGGTGGTGGTGACCTCCTTCGGTCTGCCGGAGCGTTCCGGCGACGTCGCCGAGCAGGCTCATACGGCGGTCCGGCGAGCGCTGCGGCTCGCCCAGTCCTGGCTCGCCGACGACCGGTTCGAGTCGTCGCGGCTGGTCGTGACGACCCACGGTGCCGTTCCGGCCGACGGCAAGGAGGTCAACGACCTTCCGATCACGACGTCCCTGGCGCTGCTGCGCTCGGCCCAGACCGAGAACCCCGGCCGGCTGGTGCTCGTCGACCTGGACGAGGGCGAATCGGCCCGGCAGATGCTGCCCGCGGTGGTGGCCGGTGGTGAACCGCAGACACTGGTGCGGGGTGACTCCGTGCTCGCCGCCCGGCTGGTCAGGGTCGACGGTGGCCCGGTCGCCGCCCCGGAGGAGGTGTCGTTCCCGTCGGAGGGCACGGTGCTGCTCACCGGCGGTACCGGTGTGCTGGGCGCGGCGCTCGCCCGGCACCTGGTGACCGGGCACGGCGTACGGCACCTGCTGCTGACCAGCCGCCGCGGTATGGACGCCCCCGGTGCGGACGATCTGCTCCGCGAACTCACGGAGTCGGGTGCCGAGGTCACCATCGCGGCCTGCGACGCCGCCGACCGCGCCGACCTGGCCGCCTTGCTCGGCTCGGTACCCGAGGCGCATCCGGTCACCGCCGTCGTCCATGTGGCGGGAGTGGCCGACGACGGAGTGATCGAGTCGCTCACCCCGGAGCGCGTGGACGCGGTCCTGCGTCCGAAGGTCGACGCGGCCTGGAACCTGCACGAGCTCACCGAGGGCCTGAACCTGTCCGCCTTCGTGCTGTTCTCCTCGGCCGCCTCGGTATTCGGCGCGCCCGGACAGGGCAACTACGCCGCCGCGAACGCGTTCCTCGACGCGCTGGTGCATCACCGCCGGACGAACGGCCTGCCGGCAACCACGCTGTCGTGGGGACTGTGGGCCATGGCGAGCGGTATCACCGGGCACCTTTCCGAGGCCGACTTCCAGCGCATGGCGCGCGCCGGGCTGGTTCCCCTCAGCGAGGAGGAGGGGCTGGCGCTGTTCGACACCGTGCTGGCGCAGAGCCGGGCCTGGGTGCTGCCCATGCGGCTCGATCTCAAGGCGCTTCGGGGCATGGGAGAGGGGCTCTCCCCCCTGTTGCGGGAGCTGGTGCCGGCCGGTCCGCGCCGCTCGGCGGGACAGACCGCCGTACGGGACGCGGCGACGTTGGCGCAGCAGCTCTCGCAGTTGCCGGCCGAGGCACAGGACCGGCTGCTGTGGGAGGTCGTGAACGGTCAGATCACCACCGTGCTGGGCATGGCGTCCACGGAGGAGCTGAATCCCACGCGGCCGTTCCGCGAGCTGGGCTTCGACTCCCTCACGGCGGTCGATCTGCGGAACCGGCTGGGGGCGGCCACCGGTCTGAAGCTGCCCGCGGCACTGATCTTCGACCACCCGACTCCGCAGTCCATCGTCGATCTCCTGCGCTCGGAACTGATCGCTCAGGAGGTCGAGCCGGTCACCTTCGTCCTGGACGAGATAGGCAAGCTCAGCGAGTCGATCTCGGACATCCGGCTCGACGGGGCGGATCGCGCGCACGCCAGGCGGCGCCTCCAGGCGCTGCTGTCGCTCTGGGACGACGAGCAGGACGCGACCGAGACCGCGGAAGTCGTCGAAGGACTGCAGGAAGCGTCCGCGGAGGAGATCTACGAATTCATCGGGCAGGAATTCGGGATTTCGCTCGATTAACGGCCTCCAACACGCACTGAGGGTGGGAAGAAGGAAATGTCGAACGAAAAGAAGCTTCTGGGCTACCTGCAGAAGGTGACCGCGGACCTCTACCAGGCTCGTCAGCAGCTCCAGGAGAACGAGCAGCGGGACCGTGAACCGATCGCCATCGTCGGCCTGGCCTGCCGCTACCCCGGAGGCGTGAACTCGCCGGAAGACCTGTGGCGCCTGGTCGTCGACGGCCAGGACGCGATCACCCCGTTCCCGACCGGTCGTGGCTGGCCCGAAAGCCTTTACGATCCCGACCCCGAACATCCCGGTACGAGTTACTCCAACGAAGGCGGATTCCTGCACACCGCCGCCGAGTTCGACCCGGCGTTCTTCGGAATGAGCCCCCGGGAAGCCCTCAGTGTGGACCCGCAGCAGCGCCTGCTGCTGGAGGTGGCGTGGGAGACCTTCGAGCGCGCCGGCATCGATCCCCTGTCCGTGCGGGAGCAGCCCGTCGGCGTCTTCACCGGGATCATGTACGGCGACTACGGACTCCGGTTCCAGGAGGCACCCAAGGACTTCGAGGGATACCTGCTGACCGGCAGCGCGGGCAGCGTCGCCTCCGGGCGGATCGCCTACAACCTGGGGCTCACGGGCCCCGCGGTCACGGTGGACACGGCCTGTTCCTCGTCGCTGGTCGCCCTCCACCTCGCCGTCCAGGCGCTCAGGAACGGCGAGTGCTCCCTGGCCCTCGCGGGCGGTGTCACCGTGATGTCCACGCCGGGCACGTTCATCGAGTTCAGCCGGCAGCGGGGGCTGTCGCCCGACGGCCGCTGCAAGTCCTACTCCGCGTCGGCGGACGGTGTCGGCTGGTCCGAGGGCGTCGGTCTGCTCCTGGTCGAGCGCCTCTCCGACGCCCAGCGCAACGGCCACCAGGTGCTGGCCGTGGTCCGCGGCTCGGCGATCAACCAGGACGGCGCCTCCAACGGCCTCAC
>NZ_JBVJRL010000063.1:0-4361 GCF_055607665.1 Streptomyces sp. NPDC036984 | reverse complement strand
CGGCTGTCCCTGCGCACGCACCCCTGGCTGGCGGACCACGCCGTCGGCGGAGTGGTCCTGGTACCCGGCACCGGACTCATCGAGCTGGCCGTCCGGGCCGGTGACGAGGTCGGCTGCGATGTCGTGGACGAGCTGGTGATCGAGGCTCCGCTGGTCGTGCCCGAGCAGGGCGGGGTACGGGTGCAGGTCACCGTCGAGGCGCCCGATGCGGAGGGCCGCCGTGCGGTGGCCGTCCACTCGGCCCGGGAGGACGCCGTCGGCGAGATCGGTGCAGACGCCTGGACCCGGCACGCCACCGGCATCCTGACCACCGCGGCCGGGGACACGCCCGCTTTCGACTTCACCGCCTGGCCCCCGCCCGGAGCGCAGGCGGAGGACCTCTCCGGCGCGGACGAGCGGCTGCTCCGGCACGGCTACGAGTACGGCCCGGTCTTCCAGGGGCTGCGGGCGATGTGGCGGCGCGGCGACGAGCTGTTCGCGGAGGTCGCCCTGCCGGACGGGCAGCGTGACGCGGCGACCCGGTTCGGCATCCACCCTGCGCTGCTGGAAGCCGCCCTGCAGCCCGCGCTGCTCGACGTCACGGCGGCCGACGGCGCTCAGGTCCGGCAGCCGCTGGAGTGGAGCAGGCTGATGCTGCACGCGGAGGGTGCCACGGTGCTGCGTGTGCGCCTGGCGCGGTCCGCCTCCGGTGTCCTGGCGCTGCAGGCCGCCGACGAGACCGGTGGCAAGGTCGTGACCGCCGAGGCCGTCACACTGCGACCGGTCTCCGCCGAGCAGCTCGTAGCGGCGTCCGGTGTGTCCGGTGGCGATGCGTTGTTCCGGGTGGAGTGGTGTGAGCTGCCGTCCGTGTCCGTGGGCGGTGAGGTGCCGGCGGTGACGGTGGTCGAGGCCCGCTCCGGCGGGGAGGCTCCGGTGGTGCTGGTGGGCCGGGTGTTGGCGGCCGTGCAGGGGTGGCTGGCGGACGAGGTCGCCGAGGAGGGCCGGCTGGTCGTGGTCACTCGGGGTGCGGTGCCGGCCGGTGGTGACGCTGCCGTCACCGATCCGGGTGGTGCGGCGGTGTGGGGGCTGGTGCGTGCCGCGCAGGCGGAGCATCCCGATCGGATCGTCCTCGTCGACACGGACAGCGAGATCGACACGGACAGCGAGGTGGCCGGTCTGGGGTCGGTGCTGGCGACGGGTGAGCCGCAGGTGGCCGTGCGGGGTACGGCGTGGTACGTGCCGCGGCTGGCGCGAGTGGCCCCGGCGGACTCGGCGCAGCCGGTGCTGGATCCGGAGGGCACGGTGCTGGTCACCGGCGGCACCGGGACGTTGGGCGCCGAAGTCGCCCGGCATCTGGTGGAACGGCACGGGGTACGGCATCTCGTGCTGGCCGGCCGGCGTGGTCCCGAGGCCGAGGGCGCGGCTCAGCTCGTCGCCGAACTGGAGGAGCGAGGCGCCGACGTGTCGGTGGTCGCGTGCGATGTCACCGATCGGGACGCGGTCGCCGCGCTCCTGGCCGCCGTACCGGACGCACATCCGCTGACCGGCGTCGTCCACGCGGCACGCGTCTTCGACGCCGGTGTGATCGGGGAGATGGACCAGGACCGGATGGCCCGGGTCTTCGCCCCGAAGGTGACCGGGGTACGGCACCTGGACGAGCTGACCCGTGAACTCGCCCCGGAACTGGACGCGTTCATCCTGCTGTCCTCGGCCTCCTCCGTCTTCCTGGGCGCGGGCACCGGCGGCTACGCGGCGGCCAACGCCTATCTCGACGCGGTGGCCCATGAGCGCCGGGCGGCCGGGCTGCCCGCCGTCTCGCTGGCCTGGGGACCGTGGGAGCCGGCGGGCGGCCAGGGCGCCGGCGCCGGAGAGGCCGCATGGAACCGGACCGGCCGGCGCGGAGGTGTCGTACCGCTCACGCCCGCGGAGGGGATGGAACTGCTTGATGCGGCCCTGCCGACCGGCGAGGCGCTGGCGGTGCCCGTCAAACTGGACCTGCGGGCGCTGCGCGCCGACGCCGCGCTGGGCGGCGGAGTCGCGCCGCTGCTCCGGGGGCTGGTGCGGACCGGCCGGAAGACCGCGCGGACCGGCGCCGGGGACTCCGGCGGACTCGCCCGCCGACTGGCCGCGCTGTCCCCGGCCGAGCAGGAGGCTCTGCTGCTGGAGCTGGTCCAGGGCCAAGTGGCGACCGTCCTCGGCCACACCGGGCCGGACCAGGTCAGGCCCGAATCCGCCTTCAAGGACGCCGGGTTCGACTCCCTCACCTCGGTCGAACTGCGCAACCGCCTGCGCGAGGCCACCGGACTCAACCTGCCCGCCACCACCGTCTTCGACTATCCGACCCCGCTCGCCCTCGCCCGCTACCTGCTCGAACGGCTGGCCCCGGGCGGCGGCGAGGTCACTCCGGCCACCCACCCCCTGCTCGCCGAACTCAGCAAGCTGGAAACGCTGTTGGCCGACACCGCCCCCGACGACGCCACCCGCGCCCAGGTCGCCACCCGGCTCCAGGGCCTGCTGACCACCTGGTCCACGGCGAACGGCACCGAGCAGGACGCCGAGGACGGCCTCGACTTCGACTCCGCCTCCGACGACGAACTCTTCGAACTCATCGACACCGAGTTCGGCCACTAACCGGCCACCGGCCGGTCAGCCCGGCACCGGCCGCACCCACACCCCCACCCCCGCCCGCAGTCCACCTGACGCCTTAGCCCCACTAGGAGCTGACCCGCAATGGCGGATGAAAGCAAGCTTCGTGACTATCTCAAGCGTGTTCTCGCCGACGCGCGCCGCTCCCAGCAACGCGTCCGCGAACTTGAGGCCGAGAAGGCGGAGCCGATCGCGATCGTGGGCATGGCGTGCCGGCTGCCCGGCGGGGTGACCGGCCCCGAGGACCTGTGGCGGCTCGTTCGCGAACGCGGCGACGGCGTCTCGGAGTTCCCGACCGACCGGGGCTGGGACCTGGAGGAGCTCTTCGACACCGACCCCGACAAGACGGGCAAGTCCTACGTCGACCAGGGCGGGTTCCTGCACGAGGCGGGCCTGTTCGACGCCGGTCTCTTCGGTGTCTCACCGCGTGAGGCCGTGGCGATGGACCCGCAGCAGCGGCTGCTGCTGGAAACGTCGTGGGAGGCGCTGGAGCGGGCCGGCATCGACGCGACGACGCTCAAGGGTTCCGACGTCGGCGTCTTTGTCGGTGTGATCAACGAGGGCTATGCGACCGGCGGCCCGGTCCCGCCCGAGCTGGAGGGCTTCACCGGAACCGGCACCACCGGAAGCGTGGCCTCGGGCCGCATCTCGTACGTCTTCGGACTCGAAGGCCCCGCGGTGACCGTGGACACCGCCTGCTCCTCCTCCCTGGTCGCGATGCACCTGGCGTCCCAGGCGCTGCGGCGCGGGGAGTGCTCCATGGCCCTGGCCGGCGGTGCCACCGTCATGGCCGGCCCCGGCATGTTCATGCAGTTCTCACGGCAGCGGGCGCTGGCCGCCGACGGCCGCTGCAAGTCGTACGCGGACGCGGCCGACGGCACCGGCTGGGCCGAGGGCGCGGGTGTCGTCGTACTCGAACGGCTCTCCGACGCCCGCCGCAAGGGCCACCGGGTCCTGGCCGTCGTCCGCGCCTCCGCCGTCAACCAGGACGGCGCCTCCAACGGCCTGACCGCCCCCAACGGCCCCTCCCAGCAACGCGTGATCCGCAAGGCGCTGGCCGAGGCGGGACTGACCCCGGCGGACGTGGACGTGGTCGAGGGCCACGGCACCGGCACGGTCCTCGGCGACCCCATCGAGGCGCAGGCGCTGCTCGCCACCTACGGCCAGGACCGCGAACGACCCCTGTTCCTGGGGTCGTTGAAGTCGAACGTCGGCCACACGCAGGCCGCCGCCGGTGTCGCCGGTGTGATCAAGATGATCCAGGCGATGCGGTACGGCGTCCTCCCCGCCACTCTGCACGTCGACGCCCCCTCCTCCCAGGTCGACTGGTCGGCCGGCGCCATCGAGCTGCTGACCGAAGAGCGTGCATGGCCCCAGACCGGGCGGCCCCGCCGGGCCGGCGTCTCCTCCTTCGGCGTCAGCGGCACCAACGCCCACCTCATCCTCGAAGAGTCTCCGGACGAGCCCGCCGAGGACCCGGTGCCCCCGGCCGACGGCGTGGTTCCGCTCGTGGTCTCGGCCGCATCCGAAGGAGCGCTCGCAGGTCAGGCCGGGCGCCTCGCGACCTTCGCCACTGACACGGACACGCCACTCGCGCAGATCGCCACCGCGCTCGTCACCCAGCGAGCCCTGCTGTCCGAACGGGCGGTGGTCGTCGCCGGGTCCCGTGAGGAGGCGGTGGCCGGGCTGGCGGCGCTGGCTCGCGGGGAGTCGGCGGCCGGGCTGGTGACGGGCGC
>NZ_JBVJRL010000062.1:0-4377 GCF_055607665.1 Streptomyces sp. NPDC036984 | reverse complement strand
GATGAAACAGGCCCTGGGCCTGGCCCACTTCGAAGGCCGCACCTGGAGAGGCTGGCACCACCACGTAACCCTCGTCTCCGTCGCCCACGCCTTCTGCACCCTCCAGCGCATCACCCGGTCCCCAAAAGAGACGGCGCTGGCCTGAGCCTCTACCGAGTCGCCCGCGAACTCCAGATACTCCTCGCGGTCTGGACCGGCGCCTGCCCCACCTGTCACCGCGACACACCAGACCTCACACCAACCTGACCAAGCACTACTAGGGCCTGTCCGATGGGTCCGAAACCGATTCAGTGCCTGTTTCACATTTCCTGACCCGTGTCAGTGGCTCGCGCTCCGCAACGCGGTCGGGGCTGCTGGACCGCTGACATCACAAAGCCGGCGAGGATTGCGGCCAAAGCCGGGTCACGAGCTGGACGCCGATCCGTCCGCTCCGTACCGGAGGCCGTCGAGGAGCAGGTCGAGGAGGCGTCCGGCCCGTTCGCGCTGGTCGGGAGCGCTGGTGATCAGCCCGATGCCGGCCAGGCTGAAGCCGACATCGAAGGGGTCGATGCCCGGGCGCAGGAGACCGGCGTCGGCGCCGGCGTGCAGCAGGGTGCCCAGCGCGGTGGCGAGCTTGTCGAGGGTTTCGGCGAAGGGGTCCGCACCGGATGCGGCCGCGGCCCGCAGTGCGTCCGCCATGCCCTGCTTGGCAGTGAGGTAGTCGATGAAGTCGTCCATCCACAGGCGGATCGCCCGGTCCGGCGCATGGTCGGCGAGGAGGTTCGTGGCGCTGTCGCAGACACGGGCCAGCTCGTTGCGGTAGGCCGCCTCGATGAGTGCCTCGCGTGTGGGGAAGTGGCGGTAGAGCGTGGCCGAGCCGACGCCCGCGGCTTTGGCGATGGTGTCGATCGCGACGTCCGGGCCTTTCTCGGAGAAGGCGCGTACGGCCGCTTCGAGGATGCGCTCGCGGTTGCGGCGGGCATCGGCGCGCAACACGCTCGGCTTGGTGGTCAAGGCTGCTCCCTTCGTCAGGGGATCAGTCTATCTGGACAACCGGGGAGTTCCCCGTTTACCGTCATGACTAACCGGGGAACTCCCCGGTTACGGCGTTGGCCGTGACGCTTCACGCACAAGGAATGGCGATCATGACAGCACAGCAGCCCATCGGTTCCGGCTTCGGGGCCCGCAGCACCACGGCCGACGTCCTGGCCGGCCTCGACCTCACCGGAAAGCTCGCAGTCGTGACCGGCGGTAGTTCCGGACTGGGGCTGGAGACCACACGCGCCCTGCGGGGCGCCGGCGCGACTGTCGTCGCAGCCGTCCGCCGCCCGGAAGCGGCCGCGGAAGCCTTCACCGCAGTGGACGGGGTCGAGGTGCGCCGTCTCGACCTGGGTGACCAGGCCAGCGTGCACACCTTCGCGGACGAGTTCCTGGCAAGCGGCCGCAGCATCGACATCCTCATCAACAACGCCGGCGTGATGGCCCTGCCCGAGACCCGCCTCGGACCCGGCTGGGAGGCGCAGTTCGCCACCAACCACCTGGGCCACCACACACTCACGAACCGGCTGTGGCCCGCCCTGGCAGCCGACGGCGGCGCGCGCGTGGTCGCGCTCAGCTCTGCCGGACACCGCTACTCGCCGATCCGCTGGGACGACGTCATGTTCGCAAACGACTATGACAAGGCCGTCGCCTACGGACAGTCCAAAACCGCGATCGCGCTGTTCGCCGTCCACCTCGACGCGCTCGGCCGCGAGCACCAGGTGCGGGCCTTCGCCGTCGCCCCCGGTGCCGTCATGACCCCGCTCCAGCGGCACATGACCCGCGAGGAGATGATCGCCTTCGGCTGGATCGACGACCAGGGCAACACGGCCCCCAGTTTCAAGACCCCCGAACAGGGTGCCGCTACCCAGGTCTGGGCGGCAACCTCCCCGCAGCTGGCCTACACCGGCGGCGTCTACCTGAACGACTGCGACATCGCCCCGCTCTCCCAGGACGACGCACCCGGAGTCAGGCCCTACGCGGTCGACCCCGAACAGGCCGCACGCCTGTGGACCCTGTCCGCCCAGCTGACCGGCACCAACGCGTTCGCGAACCGGTGACACGACGGCATAGCGCACTCCCCAAGAAACCCGCACCTGAAATCTCTGCAAGAAGGGCCACGAAATCATGACGCACACCGCTCTGGCCGCCGTCGCGAACGAAGCACAGGCATGGTTCGACAGCTACGTCGAGACGTTCATCGGACTGGCAGCAAAGGGGAGCACCGATCCCGCGCCGCTCCTCGACTACTTCTCGGTGCCGATCAGCATGACCACGGGCACGGCCCACACCGCTCTGACCTCCGCCGAGGCGCTCTCCCAGGGACTCGCACACGAGCTGCGCGCACTGCGCGACGCCGACTACGGCGGCAGCAAGGCCCTCGACCCGGTGGTGCGCGTGCTCAACGAGCGGGCCGCGCAAATCGAGGTGACCTGGGCGCGCCAAGACAGCCAGGGGCGGGAGTTCCAGCGTGTCCGTGTGCTCTACCTGGCCGCCCGTACCGACGCGGGATGGCGGACGGTCGCCTCCGTGATCCTGGCCAGCTGACGAAGCACATTGCCCGCGCCGTCTCCCGCGGTGCGCTCGCCAGTCAGCGAGGCGACAGGACCCCGCCACAAGATCGCCAACGTGACAGTACGTGCTAATCGATGTCACGTCGATGCTCGTCCCCACGGCTTAGGGGCTATCCGGTGGGTCGGCGGGGTCCCCTTGCCCGCCTTCTAGGCTGGCGCCATGGACAACGGGCTCGCTCACGAGGGAAGCGCCTTCATCAATTTTCGACACTACGTCCCGGATCCGAAGGAGCACGGGTTTCGGTGGGTCGATATCAAGCGGCTCCGCTTCTCCGCGGGGGCCCTGGACGATAGAGGGCTGCTTGCCGCACTGATTGGGCATGAGCAGTTCCGGGACGACTATGCAGGTGGTGGAGTGCTGCCGGGCGGGCCCAGGCATGGTCCGTATTGGCTGCGGTTGATCACTCCCGACCTCTACGGGCCCATCAGCCAGGAGAAGGCCGTGCAGATCCTGCGGGAGTGGGTGGATCCGCTCTGGGACGTGCCCACCGAGCTGGAGGCAGATCTGCAGCGGGAGGTGTTCGACCGCCTGGCTGCAGCCGATGGCATCTACTACCTCAGCGAGCTCGGTGATGAGGCGATTCACGACTGGGGACGTGTGCACGACTACTTCCACGAGTTCGTGCTCATCGACCGCTCGGCTGGGCAGATCACCCTCGTCGTCGCGGTCGACGACTGAGCCAACTACCGGGGCATCCGCGGCAGTGGCTGATATCAGTAGCGGAGCCACAGCCGAATCGCGGCAAGAGTGACCGTGCCGTGGAAGACGTAGGCCCTCTTGTCGTAGCGGGTCGCCACTGCTCTGGAGCCCTTGAGCGCGTTGAAGCAACGCTCGACTTCGTTCCTCCTTTTGTAGGTAGTGCTGTCGAAGCCGGTCGGCCGCCCGCCGTGGCTACCGCGCCGCTGGCGGTTGACCTTCTGATTCTTCGGCTCGGGGATGGTGTGCTTGATCTGGCGTCGCCGCAGATAGCGGCGGTTCCGGCGGGAGCTGTACTCCTTATCGCCACACACGTGGTCCGGTCGCGTCCGCGGGTGACCGCCAGTTGGGCGCGGGACACGAACGCGATCGAGAACCTTGATCAACTGTGGCGCGTCACCCCACTGACCGGAGGTGATCAGCACGGCCAATGGGCGGCAGCTGCCGTCACTCGCCAGGTGAATCTTCGTCGTGAGGCCACCCCGTGAACGGCCGAGCGCCTCATCGGGGCGATGTTCGGCGGGACGGCGCCAGCGCCCCAGCACCCGGGGCAAGCGGTGATGAGCCCCAGCCGCATGCTGATGGGCGCGGCAGACCGTCGAATCCACGCTCACCACACTCCAGTCGATCCGCCCCTCGACATCGGCGTCGGCCTGGACCGTCCGCAGGAGACTCTCCCACGTGCCATCCGCGGACCACCTGCGATGCCGGTCATAGACCGTCTTCCACTTCCCGAAGCGGGTCGGAAGATCACGCCACGGCAGGCCAGTGCGCTGCCGGAACAGAATCCCGTTGATCACGCGCCGGTGACACTGCCAACGTCCGCCCCGTCCAAGGTTCTTGGGCAGGTGCGGTTCGAGTCGAGCCCACTCGTCGTCCGATAGATCACCCTGCCCCACATCAGCCGGAACGAGCCACCGCCAGGTGAGTCACTCGACTCGTCGGACAAGGCCTAGTACTCCAGCAGTACTTCTCCATTTTGGCTGGTCAGGGCTCTGGGAGTGGGGAGTGTAGTGGTGTGCTGGTGGAGGTGGGACGGTCTTTGCCGGTGTGTCGCCCCAACGGGTGGCCACGCCGCATGTAGTGACA
>NZ_JBVJRL010000061.1:1886-5139 GCF_055607665.1 Streptomyces sp. NPDC036984 | reverse complement strand
GGACAAGCCCTCGGCCTATTAGTACCGGTCACCTCCACACGTTACCGTGCTTCCAGATCCGGCCTATCAACCCAGTCGTCTACTGGGAGCCTTACCCCATCAAGTGGGTGGGAGTCCTCATCTCGAAGCAGGCTTCCCGCTTAGATGCTTTCAGCGGTTATCCCTCCCGAACGTAGCCAACCAGCCATGCCCTTGGCAGGACAACTGGCACACCAGAGGTTCGTCCGTCCCGGTCCTCTCGTACTAGGGACAGCCCTTCTCAAGACTCCTACGCGCACAGCGGATAGGGACCGAACTGTCTCACGACGTTCTAAACCCAGCTCGCGTACCGCTTTAATGGGCGAACAGCCCAACCCTTGGGACCGACTCCAGCCCCAGGATGCGACGAGCCGACATCGAGGTGCCAAACCATCCCGTCGATATGGACTCTTGGGGAAGATCAGCCTGTTATCCCCGGGGTACCTTTTATCCGTTGAGCGACGGCGCTTCCACAAGCCACCGCCGGATCACTAGTCCCGACTTTCGTCCCTGCTCGACCCGTCGGTCTCACAGTCAAGCTCCCTTGTGCACTTACACTCAACACCTGATTGCCAACCAGGCTGAGGGAACCTTTGGGCGCCTCCGTTACCCTTTGGGAGGCAACCGCCCCAGTTAAACTACCCATCAGACACTGTCCCTGATCCGGATCACGGACCCAGGTTAGACATCCAGCACGACCAGACTGGTATTTCAACGACGACTCCACAACCACTGGCGTGGCTGCTTCAAAGTCTCCCAGCTATCCTACACAAGCCGAACCGAACACCAATATCAAACTGTAGTAAAGGTCCCGGGGTCTTTCCGTCCTGCTGCGCGAAACGAGCATCTTTACTCGTAGTGCAATTTCACCGGGCCTATGGTTGAGACAGTCGAGAAGTCGTTACGCCATTCGTGCAGGTCGGAACTTACCCGACAAGGAATTTCGCTACCTTAGGATGGTTATAGTTACCACCGCCGTTTACTGGCGCTTAAGTTCTCAGCTTCGCCCCACCGAAGTGAAGCTAACCGGTCCCCTTAACGTTCCAGCACCGGGCAGGCGTCAGTCCGTATACATCGCCTTACGGCTTCGCACGGACCTGTGTTTTTAGTAAACAGTCGCTTCTCGCTGGTCTCTGCGGCCACACCCAGCTCAAGGAGTAAATCCTCTCACCAGACGTGGCCCCCCTTCTCCCGAAGTTACGGGGGCATTTTGCCGAGTTCCTTAACCATAGTTCACCCGAACGCCTCGGTATTCTCTACCTGACCACCTGAGTCGGTTTAGGGTACGGGCCGCCATGAAACTCGCTAGAGGCTTTTCTCGACAGCATAGGATCATCCACTTCGCCACAATCGGCTCGGCATCAGGTCTCACCCTGCATGAGTGGCGGATTTGCCTACCACTCGGGCTACACCCTTACCCCGGGACAACCACCGCCCGGGATGGACTACCTTCCTGCGTCACCCCATCACTCACCTACTAACCGCTTGGTTCGGCGGCTCCACCACTTTCCTTTCCCCGAAGGGTCCGGAACGGCTTCACGGCCTTAGCATCACGATGCTCGATGTTTGACGCTTCACAGCGGGTACCGGAATATCAACCGGTTATCCATCGACTACGCCTGTCGGCCTCGCCTTAGGTCCCGACTTACCCTGGGCAGATCAGCTTGACCCAGGAACCCTTAGTCAATCGGCGCAAACGTTTCTCACGTTTGTATCGCTACTCATGCCTGCATTCTCACTCGTCAACCGTCCACGACTACCTTCCAGTGCCGCTTCACCCGGCAGACGACGCTCCCCTACCCATCAACACACCCGTTGGGGCTATATATGTCAATGACACGACTTCGGCGGTACGCTTGAGCCCCGCTACATTGTCGGCGCGGAATCACTAGACCAGTGAGCTATTACGCACTCTTTCAAGGGTGGCTGCTTCTAAGCCAACCTCCTGGTTGTCTGTGCGACTCCACATCCTTTCCCACTTAGCGTACGCTTAGGGGCCTTAGTCGATGCTCTGGGCTGTTTCCCTCTCGACCATGGAGCTTATCCCCCACAGTCTCACTGCCGCGCTCTCACTTACCGGCATTCGGAGTTTGGCTAAGGTCAGTAACCCGGTAGGGCCCATCGCCTATCCAGTGCTCTACCTCCGGCAAGAAACACACGACGCTGCACCTAAATGCATTTCGGGGAGAACCAGCTATCACGGAGTTTGATTGGCCTTTCACCCCTAACCACAGGTCATCCCCCAGGTTTTCAACCCTGGTGGGTTCGGTCCTCCACGAAGTCTTACCTCCGCTTCAACCTGCCCATGGCTAGATCACTCCGCTTCGGGTCTTGAGCGTGCTACTAAAAACGCCCTATTCGGACTCGCTTTCGCTACGGCTTCCCCACTCGGGTTAACCTCGCAACACACCGCAAACTCGCAGGCTCATTCTTCAAAAGGCACGCAGTCACGAGAACAAGGCAAGCCTTGCTCCGACGCTCCCACGGCTTGTAGGCACACGGTTTCAGGTACTATTTCACTCCGCTCCCGCGGTACTTTTCACCATTCCCTCACGGTACTATCCGCTATCGGTCACCAGGGAATATTTAGGCTTAGCGGGTGGTCCCGCCAGATTCACACGGGATTTCTCGGGCCCCGTGCTACTTGGGTGTCTCTCAAACGAGCCGCTGATGTTTCGACTACGGGGGTCTTACCCTCTACGCCGGACCTTTCGCATGTCCTTCGCCTACATCAACGGTTTCTGACTCGTCCTGTTGCCGGCAGACAACAGAAGAGAGATCCCACAACCCCGCATGCGCAACCCCTGCCGGGTCTCACACGCATACGGTTTGGCCTCATCCGGTTTCGCTCGCCACTACTCCCGGAATCACGGTTGTTTTCTCTTCCTGCGGGTACTGAGATGTTTCACTTCCCCGCGTTCCCTCCACACTGCCTATGTGTTCAGCAGTGGGTGACAGCCCATGACGACTGCCGGGTTTCCCCATTCGGAAACCCCCGGATCAAAGCCTGGTTGACGACTCCCCGGGGACTATCGTGGCCTCCCACGTCCTTCATCGGTTCCTGGTGCCAAGGCATCCACCGTGCGCCCTTAAAAACTTGGCCACAGATGCTCGCGTCCACTGTGCAGTTCTCAAACAACGACCAGCCACCCGTCACACACCGCTTACGCGATGCTTTACCGGGGCCGGCGACTGAGGAAGTTCATTCCCTCAGACACCCAACAGCGTGCCCGAC
>NZ_JBVJRL010000060.1:0-5422 GCF_055607665.1 Streptomyces sp. NPDC036984 | reverse complement strand
GCAGATCAAACGCAAGGCACCAGGGCCAGTCGTATCGCGGGCCAGACCACCACCCAAGGCGGCACCCCAACATCCTCACAGTCGTAGCGGGTGGCGACTGCTCGTGCCTGCTTGAGTCGGTTGATCGTTCGCTCAACGGTGTTGCGTTTCTTGTACCGCTCTTCGTCGAAACCTGGGGGCCGTCCGCCGCGTGAGCCTTTGCGTAGGCGGGCGGCCTGGCTGTCTGCCTTCTCCGGAATGGTGTGCCGGATGCCTCGATGTCGCAGGTACTGGCGACAGGGCCCGTTGCTGTACGCCTTGTCGGCCGCGACGCTCTGAGGCTTCTTGCGCGGTCTGCCGCGCCCGTGTCGTGGGACGCGGATCTTCTCCAGGACCGATGTGAACTGGGTGCAGTCCGCCCGCTGCCCCGGCGTGACGAGCAGGGACAGCGGGCGGCAGCGTCCGTCCGCGCTCAGATGGACTTTTGTGGTGAAGCCGCCGCGCGAGCGGCCCAGGCCCTCACCCGATGCGCCACCTCCACCAGGTGGCCGTGCAGGTTCTGCCACGGCGTTTCGTCCTGGTGTTCTGCCGTTGTGGCCCCCTTTGATGCAGGGTCGGCGGCGGGTCGGTGCGGGCGCCGGCAGCGTGCTGGTGCGCGCGCACGATGGTGGAGTCCACGGAGATGTCCCAGTCGATCTCGCCAGCTGCATCGGCTGCGGCCTGGACCTGCTGAAGCAGACGCTCCCAGGTCCCATCAGCCGACCACAGCCGGTGCCGTTCATAGACCGTTTTCCACGGTCCGAAGCGTTCCGGCAGGTCACGCCACTGCACCCCGGTCCGTACCCGATACAGGATGCCGTCGATCACCTGGCGGTGGTCCCGCCACCTGCCACACCGGCCGTTACTCATGGGCAGTAACGGCCGCAGCCGGTTCCACGCCTCGTCCGTCAAGTCCCCGCGAACGGTCATGCTGCGGAAAACGAGTTCTGCCGTGTGATCGTCACAGCCTACGCTTCCGTGATCGATGACACCGCATATCCAACGTAACGGGGGTCTTGATGTGGACGTGAACAGCGGCAGCGGCCCTGCATCGCGGGAACGGTTGCCTGGCTATGTCTTCCGGCCGTATCGCGGCCACGACGACCATGACGCGATGGCCGCTGTGCGGCTGGGCTGTGCACAGCGGGATCGGACCGACGCCCGCTCGGTTGTGGAAGGAATCCCGACGGCAGCCGAGATCGCCGAAGCCTCCGCCAAGCTCGACGACCCGTCCCAGAACCAGGTCTTGGTGGAGCACAACGGTGGCGTCGTCGGCTACTCGACGATCAGGTGGTGGCAGGAGCGGGACGGAACGTGGTTGTACCTGCACCGCGGCTACCTACTGCCCGAGCACCGCGGCCAGGGCATCGGCTCAGCCATGCTCAACTGGGCAGAAAGCCGTATCCGCCAGCTCGTGCAGCAGCATGGAACCACACAGACGGCTGTGTTCGGCGCGAACGCCATGGCCTCTGAACAGGACGCAACGGCGCTGCTGCTCGAAACGGGATACCGGCGTGTCTTCAGCCTGGTAGAGCTGGAGCTGGCCGATCTCCGACAGCTCCCCGACGGCAAGCCGTTGCCGGCCGGCATCCGAATCGATGCGGTCGATCCAAGTAACTACCGCGCGGCCTGGAAGACGGTCGTCGATTCATATGCAGATGCCGCTTCCACCCAGAAGTGGACGTTCGAGAGCTTCCTCGCCACGGCCGACCCGACCTGCTGGCGGGCTGCTTGGGACGGGGGAAGCATGGCCGGGGTCGCCCTGTGCTCCATCCGTCGGCACGACCCAACTGTGGGCGAAGTCGAAGAACTGAGCATCCGGGCAGAGTCAAGGCGTCTGGGCCTTGGACGGGCCCTGCTGCTGGACGGGTTGCGATGTCTTCGCAAGCACGGTGCGAAGACCGCCCGGTTGTACACCGGGACCGCGAATCCCCAGCGATCCTACGACCTCTACGAAAGCGTAGGGTTCCGGCGCCAGAACGAGTACGCCCGCTACCGCAAACCGGTCGCCGCCTGATCCGACAGAGGTGCATCCGTAGCACCCTGGCGGTGCGGCTTCCCGAACATCGAGCCCGGCTTGATCGACCGGACAGGTCCTAGCTGTCGTATGCCGGTGCTTGACGCCCGACAGATCTGGGCAGTCGGACCTCCGTGCTCTCTCCTCAGCCGGCGTGAAGGATCCGGAAGCGATCGGGTGTCGCCGGATCTCGGTCAACGACCTGGATCGGCGTCGACGCCCATTGCCAAACGCTGATGCCCGGCGTGCGGGAGAACCGGATCTGCCCGCGGGTGCCCTCGACTGCAACGCGCGGCCAGGATTCGGCGATGCGCGCCCGGTCCGTGCCGTGAGAACGCAGCACATCCGCGAGGACGGCGATCGTGTCGTAGCCCTCCAAGGCGACGAAGGAGGGCGCTTCGGCGAGCCGCTCGCGCAGGGCCGTCTCGACCCGTGCACCGAGTGGGCTGAGGCGCTCGGGCAGGTAGCGCAAGAACGGGATCGCGGTGCTGTCGTCGCCCAGCAGCGCGCCCCATTCGGGGAACTCCGGTTGCCCGGCCGGAGCACCGATCATGACCTCGGCGAGGCGCTGGTCGCGGCGGACGGACTTGACTATCGACACGGCCGGCTCCGGGTGGCCGACCAGAAGGAGGAGGGCTGTCGCGCGGTTCTCGACGAGTGCGTCGCACACGGCCGTGGGGGTGAGCGCGCGCATGTCGAGTTCGATGACGGTGCCGCCGCGTGGAGCGAGATGGTCGTGCAGAATGCGGGTCCCGGATGCCCAGTAGACACTCGGCACGGCGGCTGTGGCGATACGACTGTGGCCCGCGCTGAGGAGGAAGTCCGCGTAGATCTGCCAGCCGCGGGACTGCGGCGGGGAGAGGCGCGCGACCCATTCCGTCGGCTGCTCGGTGAGCGCGTCGAGAACCGCCGACGAGCAGAGGAACGGCAGGCCGAGGGTGCCGGCCCTGGTGGCAGCGGCGCGAGCGACGACGCTGTGATACTCCCCAGCCAGCGCAGCCACGCCCAGGCGAGCCAATTCGTCCACGGCCGCCGCGGCCCTCTGAGGATCAGCCGCGGTGTCTCGGACCACCAGCTCCAGTGGTCTGCCGGCGATCCCGCCGGCCTCATTGACTTCGCCAACGGCCAGCTCGAGTCCAGCGAGCAAGTGCTGGCCTGCCTCGACCCAGCCAGGCCGAGTCAGCGGAACGAGTGCGCCGATCCGGACGGGTGAACCATCAGTCCGTTCCGCTCCAAGCGGCGATGGTGGCGTATTCATCCGTGGGTGTCTCCCGTGTGGCGATTCGGCTGCCGCTTCGCCCGGATCGCTAAGTGGCAAGGCCCCGCAGTACGCGTTCGTCTCATCTCGCCGTGGCCGGCGGGCGCACCTGGGTGATCATGCTGGCCATTGCATACACCACCATCGCCGACAGGCAACCCATTATTTGTTCGCCGAGCGAGCCGGCATTGCCCCGCCCCTCTTGCACGGGCTTCAACACGCCGATCGCACCCGGCTGCCCGCCTCCACTCGGCCCGCTGATGGATCCACGAAGCTGATCGATGCAGGACGCCGAAGTGGTCGACGTGCCCCGCCACCGGCGACAATCGTCATGTCCGGCGATCGAGGAGGACCCCGTGTGCCGCCTGTTCGGCCTCAGCAGCGCCCCGAACCGCACCCGCGCCACCTTCTGGCTCCTCGACGCACCCGACAGCCTCAGCCGGCAGAGCCATCGCGACCCCGACGGCACCGGCTTGGGGTACTTCGCCGGCGACGGCACCCCCCACGTCGACAAGGCCCCCATCGCGGCCTATCGGGACCGCGCCTTCGCCCAGGACGCCCGGCAGGTGCAGTCCGCCACCTTCCTCGCCCACGTGCGCTTCGCCTCCACGGGCAGCCTGGAGGCCCGCAACACCCATCCCTTCCAGCAAGAGGGACGGCTGTTCGCGCACAACGGAGTCATCGAGGGCCTGGACCAGCTCGATGACCACCTGGGCGATGACCGGTCACTGGTCAGGGGCGACACCGACTCCGAGCGGTTCTTCGCCCTGATCACCAAGGAGACACGCAAGCACGGTGGCGACGTCACCGCCGGAATGGAGCACGCCGCTCGCTGGGTCGCCCGGAACCTGCCCGTCTACGCCCTCAACCTGATCCTCGTCACCCCCGACCAGCTGTGGGCATTGCGTTACCCGGAGACCCATGAGCTGTACGTCCTTGAGCGCCCGGCGGGCGGCCCGCACGGGAGCCGCCATCTGGACCACAGCGGCAGTCACGGCCGCATGCGCGTCCACTCCGCCCATCTGGCCGGCCACCCCGCCGTCATCGTCGCCAGCGAACCAATGGACGACAACCCCCACTGGCACGCGATGGCGCCCGGCGAACTCGTGCACGTCGGCCCCGACCTGCACACCGACCGCCGGGTGATCCTGCCCGATCCGCCAGCACACCAGCTCACCCTCGACGACCTGCACCCTGACGCCGCCGCCTCCCAGCGAGCCGCATAGCCGCGCGGTCACGGAGCCGGCCTCGTCCCGGCCCCGTTGCGCATGCTGAAGTCTCGTCGATCAGCGCGAGCGCGCGGCGGCCATCGACCGACCGGTCCCGCGTGGGTGCCGGCGCTCCGTTCGTCATGAGCCCCGAGCCTCTGGTGGCGAACACCGGGGCGGCCCGGGGTGGATGAGGACCGGCCCCTCCGATTGTCAGTGCCGACTGCCATGATCCTGGCTGGGTCTTCCCACCGGCTGAACATCTCCTCGTGCGGTTCACCGACCCGGAGCGGCTCGACGTCGACCCGTCATGCCTGTCCCGGCCGGCTGTCGGTCACTTGTGGGCGGGATCAACGCCATCCTGTGCCGACTGCCACCGGCCAAGCACGCTTCGGATGGTCAGCGTGTGGGGGTGGTCGTGGCCCAGCAGCCGCTCCCGGCCGGTGAGCACCTGCTCCAGCAGCTCGATGGATTCGCTGGTCCGTCCGGCCTGCCAGC
Source organism: Streptomyces sp. NPDC036984 (assembly GCF_055607665.1). Taxonomy (NCBI): domain Bacteria; kingdom Bacillati; phylum Actinomycetota; class Actinomycetes; order Kitasatosporales; family Streptomycetaceae; genus Streptomyces; species Streptomyces sp. NPDC036984. The sequence continues at coordinate 423 of NZ_JBVJRL010000060.1, read as the reverse complement.
AGAAGGCGGCGAGGTTGGCGCGGGCGGTCAGCGTGTCCGGGTGATCGTGGCCCAGCAGCCTCTCCTGATGGGCGACCACCTGCTCCAGCAGATGGATGGCTTCGCTGGTCCGTCCGGCCTTCCGGTAGGAGACGGCGAGGTTGGCGCGGGCGGTCAGGGTGTCCGGGTGGTCGTGGCCCAGCAGCCTCTCCCGGTCGGTGATCACCTGCTCCAGCAGATGGATGGCTTCGCTGGTCCGTCCGGCCTTCCGGTAGGAGACGGCGAGGTTGGCGCGGGCGGTCAGGGTGTCCGGGTGGTCGTGGCCCAGCAGCCTCTCCCGGTCGGTGATCACCTGCTCCAGCAGATGGATGGCTTCGCTGGTCCGTCCGGCCTTCCGGTAGGAGACGGCGAGGTTGGCGCGGGCGGTCAGGGTGTCCGGGTGGT
>NZ_JBVJRL010000059.1:0-5913 GCF_055607665.1 Streptomyces sp. NPDC036984 | reverse complement strand
GCACAGGAACGGGTCATCCGGGCCGCCCTCGCCGACGCGGGCGTAGCTGCCTCCGACGTCGACGCGGTGGAGGCCCACGGCACCGGAACCGTCCTGGGCGACCCCATCGAAGCGCAGGCACTGCTGGCCACCTACGGCAAGGAACGCGACGGCCGGCCACTGCTCGTCGGCTCACTGAAATCCAACCTCGGACACGCCCAGGCCGCCGCCGGCGTCGGCGGCATCATCAAGATGGTCATGGCCCTGCGCCACGGCGAACTGCCCGCATCCCTCCACGTCAGCAAGCCCAGCGAACTCATCGACTGGACCACGGGCAGCGTCGAACTCCTCACCGAACCCAAGCCGTGGCCGGCCGCCGACGGCAAGGTCCGGCGGGCCGGAGTGTCGTCCTTCGGGATCAGCGGCACCAACGCCCACACCGTCCTCGCCGAAGCACCCACCGAGACACCCACACCCGAGGGCGAGCCGTTGGAGGGCGACTCCGGACCCCTGTGGGTGCTGTCCGGCCGTACGGAACCGGCGCTGCGCGCCCAGGCCACCGTGCTCCTCGGCGCTCTGGACGCCCTGGACGAGGTGTCCGCCCGTGACCTCGGCCGTGCGCTGGCGACCACGCGTTCCGCCCTCGACCACCGCGCGGCCGTCACCGCCGAGGACCGCGACGAGGCCGTCGCGGCGCTGGCCGCGCTCGGCCGCGGTGAGCCGCACTCCGCGCTGGCCGTCGGCGCGGCCCGCCCCGACGACCAGCTGGCCTACCTCTTCACCGGGCAAGGCAGCCAACACGTCGGCATGGGGCGTGAGTTGTATGAGACCGAGCCGGTCTTCGCCGCCGCCCTGGACGAGGTGTGCCGTGAACTGGACGCCTGCCGTGGTTCCATGGCCGGCACGCCGTCGATCCGCGAGGTGATGTTCCACGACGCCGAGGCACTCGACCGGACCGAGCACACCCAGGGTGCTCTCTTCGCCCTCCAGGTCGCGCTGTTCCGGCTGCTGGAGCACCAGGGTCTGGTACCGGACGCCGTACTCGGCCACTCCATCGGCGAGTTCGCCGCCGCGCACGTAGCCGGGATCCTCACCCTGCCGGACGCCTGTGCCCTGGTCGCCGCGCGTGGCCGGCTCATGCAGGCTCTGCCGCCCGGCGGCGCGATGACGGCCGTGCAGGCGTCGCGGGAGGAGGTCGGCGCGCTGCTGGACGGCCGCGAGCACGAGGTGAGCATCGCCGCGGTCAACGGTCCGGCGGCGGTCGTCGTCTCCGGCGACGTCGAGGCCGTGGAACAGGTGGCCGCCGGTTTCGCCGCAGAGGGGCGCAAGACACGCCGGCTCGTCGTCAGCCACGCCTTCCACTCCCACCGCATGGACGGGATGCTCGACGCGTTCGCCGCCGTCACGGCGGGTGTCCGGTACGCGGCGCCGCACATCGCCATGGTGTCCACCGTCACCGGCCGGCCCGTCGAGATCACCGCCGACTACTGGGTCCAGCAGGTGCGCCGGGAGGTACGGCTCTCGGACGGCCTGGCCGCACTGCGCGATCTGGGCGTGCGGACCTTCCTGGAACTCGGTCCGGACGGTGTGCTGTCGGCACTCGGCCAGGGCTGCCTGGACGACGACGGGCTGGCGTTCGTCCCGGTGCTGCGCCGCGGCCGGTCCGAGCGCCGTACCCTGGCGGCCGCGCTCGGCGCCCTGCACGTCCGCGGCCGTGGCCCGGACTGGCACGCCGTCTTCGGTCCGGGTCAGACGCCCGACCTGCCGACGTACACCTTCCAGCGGGAACGCTACTGGCTGACCGCGAACGGCAGCGAGGGGGCGGCCGGCCATCCGCTGCTCGGGCCCGCCGTGGAGCTCGCCGACTCCGGGCAAGCCGTGCTGACCGCCCGGCTCGGCCGCCGGACCCAGCCCTGGCTCGCCGACCACGCCGTCCTCGGCTCGGTTCTGCTGCCCGGCACCGCCTTCCTGGAGCTCGCCGCCCGCGCGGGCGCCCAGACCGGTACCCCGCAGGTCGCCGAACTCACCCTGACCGCACCGCTGCTGCTCCCCGAGGAGGGCAGCGCCGAGGTCCAGCTCGTCGTCGCCGCACCCGACGACGACGGACAGCGCGCCCTGACCGTGCACGCCCGCGCCGAGACGCCGGACGGCGGCAGTGAGCCGTGGACCCTGCACGCCACCGGCCTCCTCGCCCCGCACGGCGGAGCTCCGGCGACCGCGGCCGGCTGGCCCGTCGCCGAGGCCGAACCGCTGCCTCTCGACGGCTGCTACGACGAACTGGCCTCCGCGGGCTACGTCTACGGCCCGGTCTTCCGGGGCCTGCGCGCCGCGTGGCGGCACGGCGGCGACCTGCTGGCCGAGGTCGCCCTGCCGCCGGCCGTCACCGACGCCGCCTCCTACGGCCTGCATCCCGCGCTGCTCGACGCGGCCCTGCACCCGATCGTCACGACCGCGCTGGGTGACACGGACCGTCGTCTGCTGCCCTTCTCATGGCGCGGTGTGACCATCCACCAGCCCGGCGCGCGTACCGCTCGCGTGCTGATCGCCGGCACCGGTCCGGACGCCGTGTCGCTGACCTTGCTGGACGAGTCCGGCGCGGTGATCGCCGAGGTGGAGGAGCTGCTGCTGCGCCCGGCGGGCGATGACCTCGCCGTCCCGCGGTCGCTGTACCGGCTGGACTGGAAGCCGGTCGCCGCGGACGGGGAACCGCCCTCGATCGCTGCCGCACTCGGACCCGTCGACCTGGGCGTCGGCCTCCACTACCCCGACCTCGCCGCACTGGGCCGGGCCCTCGACGCGGGGCTGCCCGCCCCCGCGGTGGTCCTCGCACCGCTCGTGGATCTCCTGGGCGGCCCGTCGGCCGACACCCGGCCCGCCGTGCACCGCGCGCTCCCGTTGCTCCAGACCTGGCTGGCCGACGACCGGCTCGCCCACTCCCGGCTGGTGCTCGTCACCCGGGGTGCCGTGGCCACGGCATCGGACGCCGATGTGGCGGATCCCGACGACGCGGCCGTATGGGGCCTGGCGCGCTCGGCGCAGACCGAGCACCCCGGGCGGGTCGGGCTGCTGGACGTGGAGTCGGCAGGCGACTGTCCGCTCGCGTTGCCGCTGCTCGGCACGGAGCCGCAACTAGCGGTCCGCGACGGGGCGTTGCTGGTGCCCCGGCTCGGCCCCGCGACGGCCGACGGTGAACTCGTCCCGCCCGCCGGGGCGGCCGCCTGGCGGCTGGGGGTCCGCGAACGCGGAACCCTGGACCACCTGGCGCTCGAACCCTGCCCGGAGGCCCTGGCGCCGCTCGCCGAGGGCGAGGTACGCATCGCGGTGCGCGCGGCGGGCGTCAACTTCCGCGACGTACTGAACACCCTCGGTCTCTACCCCGGCGATCCCGGCCTGCTCGGCCTCGAAGGGGCCGGTGTGGTCACCGAGGTCGGGCCGGGTGTCACCGGCTTCCGCGCCGGCGACCGGGTGATGGGCCTGTTCTCCGGGGCCTTCGGCCCGGTGGCCGTCGCCGACCACCGGCGGATCGCCGCCATGCCCGACGGCTGGACGTTCGCCCAGGCGGCGTCGGCGCCCATCGTCTTCCTGACCGCCTACCACGGCCTGGTCGACCTGGCCGGCCTGATCGCGGGCGAGTGCGTCCTCGTCCACGCGGCCGCGGGCGGCGTCGGCATGGCCGCCGTCCAGCTGGCCCGGCATCTGGGCGCGGAGGTCTACGGCACGGCGAGTCCCGGCAAGTGGGGTGCGCTGCGCGCCCTCGGCCTGGACGAAGCGCACCTGGCTTCGTCCCGCACCCTGGAGTTCGAGGCCGCGTTCGCTGCGGCCACCGACGGCCGTGGCATGGACGTCGTACTGGACTCGCTGGCCGGTGAGTTCGTGGACGCCTCCCTGAGGTTGCTGCCGCGCGGCGGCCGCTTCATCGAGATGGGCAAGACCGACCTGCGCGACCCGGAGCAGGTCGCGGCCGAGCACCCGGGGGTGGACTACCGCTTCTTCGATCTGCTCCAGACGCCGGCCGAGCGGATCTGCGAACTGCTCACGGACGTCCTGCGGTTGCTGTCGTCGGGGGCGCTGGCCCCGCTGCCGGTCAGCACCTGGGACGTCCGGCGGGCACCGGAAGCGTTCCGGTACGTCAGCCAGGCCCGGCATGTCGGCAAGGTCGTCCTCACCCTGCCCACGGCCCTCGATCCGGCCGGTACGGTCCTGGTCACCGGTGCCACCGGCGCGCTCGGCGGACTGGTCGCCCGGCATCTGGTGACCGAGCACGGTGCCCGCCGCCTGCTGCTGGTCAGCCGCCGCGGCCCCGACGCACCCGGCGCCAAGGAACTCGCCGCCGAACTCGCCGAGTCGGGTGCCGAGGTCACCGTCGCGGCCTGTGACACCGCCGACCGGGACGCGCTCGCGCAGCTGCTGACCGGCGTGCGGCTCACCGCCGTCGTGCACGCGGCGGGGGTGCTGGACGACGGCGTGATCACCGCGCTCACGCCCGAACGCCTCGACACCGTGCTCGCCGCCAAGGCCACCGCGGCCCGCAATCTGCACGAGCTGACCGCCGAGCAGGATCTGGCGGCCTTCGTCCTCTTCTCCTCCGTCATGGGCCTCATCGGCGGCGCCGGCCAGGGCAACTACGCGGCAGCCAACGCCTGCTTGGACGCCCTCGCCCAGCACCGCAAGGCCCGCCGGCTGCCCGCGCTGTCCCTGGCCTGGGGCCTGTGGGCGGACACCGCGGGACGTACGGGCGCGGACGGAACAGCCGGTGCCGGAATGGCGGGTGCCCTCTCCGAAGCCGATCGGGGACGACTCGCCAGAATGGGTCTCGCTCCCCTCGACCGGGCGGAGGGCCTGGCTCTGCTCGACGCGGCACTGCGCATAGACACGGCCGCTCTCGTGCCCGCGCGGCTGGATCGCGCCGCACTGGCCGCGCCCGGCCCGCAGGTGTCCCCGGTGCTTCGGGGCCTGGCCCCGGCCGCACCGCGACCGGCCCACGTGCCGGTGGCCGCCGGCGTTCCGAAGAGCGAGTCCCTGCGCGACCGGCTCACCACACTGAGCCGGGCCGAGCAGGACGAGCTGCTGCTGGACCTGGTCCGGGTGCAGGCCGCCGCCGTACTCGGCCGGTCGTCCGCGGCCGGCATCCCCGCCGACCGCCCCTTCAAGGACATGGGCTGCGACTCGCTCACCCTCGTGGAGCTGCGCAACAGGTTGCAGACGAGCGCCGGTCTGCGGCTGCCCGCCACGTTCCTCTTCAACTGCCCGACACCCGCGGCGGTCGTCGCCCACCTGCACGCCGAACTGGCCCCGGCCGAAGCCGCTCACGACGACCGCACCGCGTCGGCCGGGCCCGGCCTGGCCGCACTCGAGCAGCTCGAAGCGGTGCTCGCCGGCCTGTCCGACGGCGCTCACGACGACACCAGGGCCGAGATCATCCAAAGGCTCCAGGCGCTGCTGGCCCGCATCCCGGCCCAGCGGACCCAGACCGACTCCGACAATCTGACCGCGCGGGTCGAGTCGGCGTCGGTCGACGAACTCCTCGCGTTCATCGACTCCGAACTCTGATCCCTCCGCTGCGAGGCCGGACGGTTCGCCGCGCTCCGCGGTGACCGTCCGGACCTCACCTGCTCATCCCCGCCGCTTCACGCGGCACGCTCGGGCGCGTCTCATGGACAGCGATGTCGGGTCCGCGCGCACACATGCACAGCTTCACGACGCCTACGGGGGCATCATCACCATGGCAACGACGGACAACGACAAGCTGGTCGAATACCTCAAGCGCCTCACCGTCGACCTTCACCAGTCCCGCCAGCGGGTCCGCGAGCTGGAGGCCGGCACCAACGATCCGATAGCCATCGTCGGTATGGGCTGCCGTTTCCCGGGCGGGGTGGACTCGCCCGAGGCGTTGTGGCAGGTCGTCGCCCAGCAGCGCGATGTGATCTCCGGCTT
>NZ_JBVJRL010000058.1:0-6444 GCF_055607665.1 Streptomyces sp. NPDC036984 | reverse complement strand
CTTCACCACCGACGGCAAGCTCCTCGCCAGCGCCGGCGCCGACAACCAGATCCGCCTCTGGACGGTTGCCCGCTGACAACAGCTGACTCAATGAGATGTATCGGCGCTGATGGCCGTGTCCGGGTCGGCAGTTGAGCGTTCGGTGCGGGGTGGGGACGTCGCCGTGGATCCTCACGCTGCGGCAGCAGCGGCCCAAGCGGCGAACGACGGGCCGACATCCCCGAAGCGTTCCTCAGACTCGCCTGCTGCCTGATCATCCACCGGCAACTCAACTGGGGCAGCCGGGGCCATCCCTGCGCGTGCGGGGATGGTCCCCTCACCAAACCGCTGCGCATCGTCAACTGGGAGCGCTCCCCGCACACTTTCGACGGCCCCTCCACCACCGGCACCCCCTTGGGCTTTCCGCAGGTGCGCGCCGTCGTCCTCGCGGGAGATCGGCACCCACGCGGTCCTCGACGCCGGCCTGGGCGGTTACCGGGATGGCGAGCGCCGCCTGGCCTACACACGGGCCGGTTCGATAGTGCGCGGGTATCTGTCCGCGGTGTGCATCGTCTGTTCGTGACTGCTCCGACACGACCGAGCGTTCACTTTGCAGCGCGCTCGAAAGAGCAAGCACCCTGGAATGCCGTCGCGCCACGGGCGAGGACGAGGCGGCCCCGGCTCCTTGTGCCCAATGCCCAAAGCCCAATGCGCCAATGCCCAGGAAGACCGGGACCTGGACGGTGACGACGCAGGTCTCGTTGTCTCGGTGGAAAGGGTGTTGCAGAGGGCTTGGTTGTCGGATGGCTCTGAAGCTTTCAGTAGCGCAAGATTCATTTCAGTGAAGATTTCAGTAGCGCACCAAGGATTTCAGTGCGCCCACCCAGCGTGATTGTGGCCCGTCGGGCCCAGAGAGCTTTTGGTCAAGGTCTGATGGCGGCCCATGTTGTGGGTCCGACAGCTTGTGGCCTGCCCGGGGCGACGTGCGAGGGGCCCCGGACAGGCTCCGCTCCAACTCTGCAAGGAAAGGCGGCTCGGCGCTTGGAGGTGCGTGCAAGTGGCGTAGTGGTGCTGTCGGGTGTCGCCCGGGCGCGGCCCCCGGCCGACGAATCGAGGGCGAACAGCTGTTGGGGCTGGAGGCGCGGACGGGCCGTCGATCACCGGGAACGCCATCGGGCCCGCCGCAAGCATTCGAGTCCTGGTTTTGCTCAGTTCAGAAGGCTGGCAACAAGGGCGGCGAACTCGCCCGGGGTGGTGAGGCGGAGCCCGAGCTGTTCGGCCTTGGCCCGCTTGGAACCAGTGCCTTGGCCGGCGACGACGAGGCTGGTCTTCTGCGAGACGCTGGAGGAGGAGCGTCCTCCGGCCCGTTCGATAAGTTCGTTCGTTCATCTCGTTGCGGGTAAGCCGTTCTAGGTTTCCTTCATGGCGCCGGTGACGACCACTGTCATGCCGGCCAGAGGACTGGAGCCGATCGGCGTGTCAGCCATGCTGCCGCTGCCGGGGTCGGTCTTGGCAGCCGAGGGCGGGGTCGCGCCGGGCTCTGCCGTTCTGCCCCTACGCCGGTTGCCGCTGTGCTGTCATGGAGGGGTGGACACCCTCGTGGCGTTCCGGGCCGAAGCAGGCCCGGCGGACGGTAGGGAGCCGCCGACGCCCCCGTCACGAGCGGAGCGTCGGCGGGCTCGGTGGCGGCAGGACCTCAGCGTGGGAAGTGGTCGAGCAGCCAGGCGACCACGGCACGGGCGGTGCCACTGACAGCGGCACCGAGCACGGTCTTTGCCCAGGGCGTCTGTCCCCGGCGGGGCCGGCGGGTACGGGGCCTGCTCATCGTTCTCCTTATGGCTGGACACGGATGGGTGGTGTCGGCCGACAAGAAGACGATCCAGGAGACGGCACACGCAGCGGGCTCAGCCGGACGATCCGGTACATCACGAGCGATCCAGCCTGGTCACACGAAGGGCGGCTGCGCGCCGCTCGGGACGATTCTGAACGGGCTCATAGTGGGGGTGGCCGACATGACGGCATGGGACGAAGCCCGCAAGCAGTTCGCGTACTTCCTTGCGGAAGTGCACCGCGCGGCGAACAGTCCTTCGTTGGCGGTACTGGCAAAGCGGGGTGAGGATCAGAGCAACCGCAAAACGAAACTGCACCCCTCCACGGTGAGCCTCCTTCTCAGGGCCGAGTTCACGAAACCGCCGGAGTGGGACCTGGTCGATCTCTTCGTCAGGACGTGCAGGGCGATCGCCTCCCAGCCGATTCCGCAGATCCCTGAGCTCTTCGAGGACAAGTTGTGGAAGAGCCGGCATGCTGCTCTCGAGCAGGTGTGGGAGCTGGTCCGGGAAGCGGAGACCAAAGACCCCGCAGGCCTCCGGCCTTTCCCACCGAAGGATGCGCAGCCGCTGGCGGCGGATCTGCGCGGGCAGCCGAGTCAGCTGCTGCTGGCCCGCCATGAGGTGGTGCCGTTCACCGGCCGGGCGGACGACCTGGCCGCGCTGGCCGGCTGGCGGGACGGCATCGCGCAGGACGGCCAGCCGATCGCCGCCTCGGTCGCGTTGCTGCACGGCTTCGGCGGGCAGGGCAAGACCCGGCTGGCCACCGAACTGGCCCGCCGTACCGCCGAGCTGGGTTGGAAGGTGTGGCAGGCCGTCCGGGCGGACCAGGCCGCGGCCGATACCGGCCGCGGCAGGCGGTCGGCGCTGGCCCGCCGCGCGCTGGTAGTGGTCGACTACGCCGAACGCTGGCCCGCCCGGGAGCTGGAGCTGCTGCTGGAGAGACTGGCCGACCAGCGCGGGGAAACGCTCCGGGTGCTCCTCATCGCCCGATCAACGAGCTGGTGGTCCTATCTGCTCGACGACCTGCGAAAATGGGGCTTTGCGCACACCGAGTACCCGTTGCGGCCGCTTCCCGACGGAGACATCGACGCCCGGCTCCAGACCTTCACAGTCGCCCGCGAACGCTTCGCCGGCGCTCTCGGGCTGCCCGCGGAGGACGCCGAGTCCCTTGCGGTGCCCGGGGATCTGGCCCATGCGGCCTACGGACTGACGCTGACCGTCCACATGGCCGCACTGGTGGCGGTGGACGCCCGTATCCGCGGTGACGAACCGCCACGGGAGCCGGGCGCGCTGTCGGCGTACCTGCTGGAGCGTGAGCGCGGCCACTGGTCGAAGCTGGAGCAGCGCAAGCCCGCCTGCGCCGCACCGGCGGAGGTCATGGCCCAGGCCGTGTACACCGCGACCCTCACCGGGCCCAGGGGCTACCGGGCGGCGATCACCGCCCTGAAGTCCGCCGAGGTGGAGAATGCCGCGTTGCATCCGCAGGTGCTGCGGGAACACGCCGCCTGTTATCCGGCTGACGATCCGAGGACGTACCTGGAACCGCTCTGCCCCGACCGCCTCGGTGAGGACTTCGTCGCCCTCAGCACGCCCGGGCCCGTCGGCAGCCATCTGGCGACCCCCTGGGCCGAGGAGGCGGCGGCTCGTCTCCTCGGTGTCGCCGCGCACGCCCCTGCCGGCTCCCCGGCTCCGGAGTGGAGCCGGCACGTCCTCACCCAGCTGATCAACGCCGCCGCCCGCTGGCCCCATCTCGCTGCTGGCGAACTGGCCCCCCTGGCCGCCGAGCACCCCGGCCTCATGCTCCGCGCGGGCAACGCCGCCCTGGCCACCCTGGCCCGTATCAAGCAGCTTCCCCTCGAAGCGCTGGAGGCCATCGAGGAGGCCGCTCCCTGGCGGGATCCCGACCTCGACGTGGGGATCGCCGACATCACCGAGCGCTTCTGCACCGAGCGGATCGAGTCCACCTCCGATCCTGCCGTCAAGGCCGCCCTGTACGCGAAGAAAGCCGGGCGGCTGTCCCACTCGGGTCGGCACGAGGAGGCCCTGAATGCGACCGAGGAGGCGGTGCAGCTCCACCGCGAGCTGGCAGGCAGCGGCGACGTGGAAGCGGTGGCCGATCTCGCGTGGGCGCTGAACGGCCTGAGCAACGAGCTGCATTTCACCGGACGCCACCCGGCCGCGCTGGAATCGGCAGAGGCGGCCGTAGTGCTTTTCACCAAGGTCGTCGCCCAGGGCCATCCCGAGAAGATCGCCAATCTCGCGGTCGCCTTCACCACCCTGTCTCTGCGGCTCGACCAGCAGGGCCGCATCGCCGAGGGTCTTCAGCTGCTGCAGAGCGCGGTCCGGATCACCCGGCACACGGCCGAGGTGAATCCTGCGGACTTCCGCCCCGACCTGGCCGGAATGCTGCACAATCTGGGGAGCCAGCTGTCCAGGGTCGACCGGTACCGCGAGGCCCTGGCCGCAGAGTCCGAAGCGGTGTCCCTCTACGAGAAGTTGGTGGAGCAGGCGCCCGAGGCGCACCTCGACAACCTGGCGAACGCACTCGACGGCCTGGCGATCGCTCTGCGCGGCGAAGGCCGTCACCAGGAGGCTCTGCGGGCAGGTGAGAAGGCGGTCGGCCTTCTGCGCGCCGGCGCCGAGGACAACCCGGGAGCCTGGGGCCCTCCGCTGGCCAACGCCTTGCTGCACCTCGGTGACGGTTTCGGCGAGTCGGGTCATCTACAGGAAGCCGTACGGTACTGCGGCGCGTCCGTCGACATGTCCCGGGAACTCGCCGCCACAAGACGGGCCGCCCATCTGCCGTTGCTCGCTCGTTCGGTGATGAATCTGGGTATCTGGCTCGGCAAGTCGGGGTCCCCCCACAAGGCCGTCCCCCATTCCGAGGAGGCCGTCGGGCTGTTTCGAGAACTGGTCGAGCGCGGCTTCGAGAACCATCTGCCGGATCTCGCGGACTCGTTACTGAATCTCAGCCTCACCCTCTCGGCAACAAGCCGGATCGAGGAATGCGTGGCTGCCGCGCGGGAAGCCGTCGGGCTGTACCGCCGGCTGGGCCCGGCCAGTCCCGTGGTGTACCGCCGCAAACTCGCCAGCGCGTTGGTGAACCTGGGGAACGGGCATACTCGGCGGGACGATCCGGTCGCATCAGTGGAGTGCCTGCGGGAGGCGGTCGATCTGGCCCGCGAGGCAGCCGAGGACGACCCCGTCGCGGGCCTGCCGATCCTGGCCGATGCCCTCACCAACCTCGGGCGCGAGTACGGCGGGGTAGGACTGCGGGCGCCGTCCCTCTCCGCGGCGCGGGAGGCCGTCGCCATCCGGCAGTCCCTGGCGAGGAGCGACCCGGCCGTGCATGAGCCGAACCTGGCGGCGGCACTGGTGATCCTCTGCGACGCGCTGAGCGGGGTGGGGCGCCACGAGGAGGCGATAGCACAGGGAACGCAGGCCGTCGCCATCCTTCAGCGGCTCTCCCAGGCCGCCCCGGCGGCCCACCGACTCCGCCTGGCGCTCTCACTCAGAAGCCTCGGGCGGCCCCTGGCGGTACTGAATCGTCTTGACCGGGCCGTCGAGGCCGGTGAGCAGGAGGTCAACGCCTGGCGGTGCCTGGCGCAGGCCGACGAGGGATACGAGTTCGATGTGGCGGTGGCCCTGGACATGCTCGGCCGACTGCTGACGGCGACCGGCCGACACGAAGAGACGGTCCGCACCTACGAAGAGATCGTGGCACTCTGGCGGCGCCTCAGCCACCCTGAGGCCGATCAGCTACTGGCCCTCTCCCTCATCAAGCTCACGCTGCCACTGGCCGAGCTGAACCGGCATGAGGACGTCCTCGCCAGGGGGGAGGAGGCGGTCGCCATCCTGCGGCGGCTCGCCCAGGAGGACCCGGCCGCCCACCAGCCGACGCTCGTCATGGGACTGGTCCAGGGACTCGGGCTCCCGCTGGCGCGGTCGGACCACTGGCAGCTGGCCGAGGGCCACCTGCGGGAGGCCATCGACCTGCAGCGGCAGCTCGCCCGGGAGGACCCGGCCGCCCACCAGCCCGCTCTTGCGGATCTGCTGATAAACACGGTGTGGGCGCGGATCAGTCGGCAGCACGGCCTGCAGGACGCGCTGGCCGCAGCGGAGGAGGCCGTAGAGATCTACGGCACTCTGGCCACCCGGAGCCCGGCAGCGTTCCGCGCCCCGCTGGACGAGGCAGTGCAGCTGCGGGGCCGTCTGCGCGCCACTCCCCCCCTCGATGCCGAACGCCTGGAGCAGGGCGAACACTAGCTGCCGAGCCCCTCGGCCGGTTCAGGGGCTGAGGGGCGGTGGACGCTCTCCCCGCGGAGGCGTCGGCGCCACGCTCCTCCTGACGAGAGTCAGTCCAGCCGTTCACGCCCCCGCACAGACCCCCTTCCATGTGCCGTGAGCAACCCATCCGGCCAGGCCGCGCGATGGTTTTGGACCCCCTCCCGCCCCGCCGCACCTTTCGTCCACGACCACACCGAGGCGCCCCTGCTGGAACCACGCCTCCGCCCGCAAGGTGATCTGCAGGAAACGGCCTAACTGATCGTTTCAAAATGAGGTTCTGATTCGTCTCAAGCAGATGATGCTGCAGGCGAGTTGGAGTAGTCCGAGGTGGAGATCGGCGCGTATCTCG
>NZ_JBVJRL010000057.1:0-6644 GCF_055607665.1 Streptomyces sp. NPDC036984 | reverse complement strand
CGCCGAGACCCGCGAGGTGCTGATCAAGTCCCTGGCGATGCTGCACACCAAGCACGCCGACCTGCCCTCCCGCAAGCACGGCAACCCCCCGCAGTGAGCGGTCCGCCCCGGCGCGCGCACCAGCCGTGGCCTGCGGCGGAGGCCGCCGCCTCGGCCGTGTCCTGCGGGGCACGCGCACCGGGTTCACCGTTTCCGCTCGTCAGCCCAGACGGGCGCGCAGTTCACTCCTGTTCTTGATGCCGAGCTTGCGGTAGATCTTCGTCAGATGTTGTTCCACGGTGCTGACCGTGACCCTCAGCTCCCTGGCGATCGACTTGTTCGTACTTCCGGCCGCGACCAGCACCGACACCTTCTGCTCGCTCACGGTCAGCCGGGACAGGTACTGCGAGTAGCGGTCGTCGATCTTGTAACGGGTGATGGTGATGCCCTCGTGACGCACACGCGCGCCCTGCTGGAGACGGACGACGGAGAGGAACAGGTCCGGCTCGGCCGCCGCCTGGATCAGCCACGCGAACATTCTTTCCCGAGCGGCTCGGAACACCTGGTCCTCGGACCACCCCGCCGTGCCTTCGTCGGAGGCCAGCGCGCTGATCAGCGAACGGTTCTGCTGTTCGATCACCGCCTCGATCAGGCCGAGCGCGGCCTCGTGCTCGTGCAGCAGGATGTACGCGGCGGCGGCCGACAACCGCCAGGGCATGATGCGTTCCAGCTTGACCCCCCAGCCGGTCATGAGATGACCGCAGCTCATGAAGTGGGCGAGGGCGGTCCGGTAGCTGCCGAGCTGGAGGGCGAGGTGCCCCACGCAGTAGCGGTAGACCAGACCGTGGCTGGTACGGAACATCTGCTCGGGTACGTCGGCCGCGAGGTACTGCTCCGCGGTCGACGGGCGCCCCATACCGAGATGGGCGAGCATCAGGGTTCCCAGCAACCCGCCGATCCGGTAGCCCCAGCGGGACGGCGGCATCAGGTGCAGAGCGGTCTCCGCTCCGGCCAGCGCGGCCTCGAGATGGCCGCCCGCCAACGCGAGGAGGGCCTTCATGCTCTCGAGGCGCGCCTGCCAGCCGTTCTGACTGTTTCTGGCCGCGTTCTCGATGAGTCTCTGGAGTTCCTCCGAGGCCGCCACCGCGTCACCGGACAGCAGCAGCACCCTGGCCGCCGTATAGCTGATGTAGTGCTCGTCGCCGCTCTGGTCGGCCGCTCGTCTCTCCAGTACCTCGCGGGCCATGCCTGCACTGTCCAGGGCCGGCCATGCGCGGGTCATGGAATTGACCAGGGCGACGGCGCTCTGCTGGCCCATCGGCATGGAATCGAGCTCGCTCAACACTTGCTCAGACGTAATTGTTTTGACTACAGTTGGCAATGTGGCGGGAAAGTCACATGCCGCCAGCACCAGCGCTGTCCACCCAGGCGAAAAGGGTGCGGTCCGATCCAGCGAGAGGGAGTTCAGCTGACTCTCGATGCGCTGAGTCACCTCTGACGGCCCGGGCGAGTGAGGCGGCAGCGCAAGCGTCTGCGGCCTGCCTGCCGATTTCAGGGTTCGCACGGCCTGTTGTGTGGGTGCGAATTCTTCCCGCCCGAGTAAGTGAAGCTCCTGCACTTCGCTCCCCCCAGTTAGTCACAGCGGACAGAGCCCAGCGGGAGCGCACAGCATCGTGCCAACCGCCGAGATCTTCTCACGCAAGGCGAATCGCTCAGCCTGACAGACTAGTTCCGCCAGGCACGTACTTCTGCACGTGGCCGACGTCGTTGGCGGTCAGGTGACCTGACTAAGAACGGGGAGCTCTGATGGTGCACCGAAGGAACGGCAGCACATGCGCGCCGAATTCCTGGCCGACTGCGGGCTGCCGAGCAGGAAATCCCACTGCCGGGTGACCAGACTCAACAAAGGTATGCGGACACACCGCCACCAAACCCCCGTTTTGCGATGCTTCTTACTTTTTGCGCACGCTCATCTGCCACGACGCCGAGTTGAATCCCAGCCGAAGCATTTCTATTCAACCACAGCACCTTCCACAGTTCTGTGACCCGGGTCACAAACGGAACGAGTGGCGCCGCACAATCAGAATGAATGATGCCGCCCCGGGTACAGGGCGGCATCACCGACAATCACTCGCTATGGCCGCCGGATACGCTCCTCCCCGGCAATGGATATGTCGTGGAACTCGAACGGGGCAATCTCGAAGCCGGCATTCACCAGCCACGCCTCGCCCGAACGGCCGGACGAGAATGCCGCCCGCGCCCCCTCGGCCACCCGCTCCGGCGACACCAGACCCACGCCCGCGGCGACCAGCGCATCCCGACGCGGAGCCAGCATCGGCGTGTCGACGGCCCCCGGACACAGGACGTTGAGGGTGATGTCCTCGTCGGCCAGGCTCGGAGCAAGCGACCGCACCAGTCCGACCACGGCGTGCTTGCTCGCCGAGTACAGGACGTCGGGCGAGGGCCGCAACCCGGTGGTGCTGGCCGTCACGAGAACCGATCCGCCGGCCCCCGCCCGCAGCACCGGCAGCACTGCCTGGATGCCGTAGACCACGGAGTTGACGTTGACTTCGAAGAGCCGGAGATAGCTGCGCTCGTCGAAGCCGTCGCCGATCGCCGTGTCACAGAGCATGCCGGTGTTGAGATGTACCAGGTCGATCGTTCCGTACGTCTCGACGGCGAACCGGACCGCACTCCGGTTGGCCTCCAGATCGCTGAGGTCGGCCGTGAAGTGCACGCCTCCGCACGCCTCCGCCACCTGCCGGGCGCGTTCCGCATCGCGGTCCACCACGACCACCTTGGCACCCTCACGAGCGAACCGCCGCGCCACGGCGGACCCGATGCCGCCGGCCCCCGCCGTGACGAGAAGGACCGAACCGCTGTACTCACCGGACATAGCTGGCCACTTCCTTCGCGGGAGAGATTCAGGAAGCCTGGATCGACAGAGCGTGACTGAACACGTTCTTCGGGTCCCACTTGGCCTTGATCGTCTTCAGCCGGCTGTAGTTGTCCCCGTAGAAGAGGGTGTACCAGGGCACGCCCGACGTGTTCAGCTTGGGATCGGTGAAGTCCCGGTCCGGCCAGTTGATGTACGAGCCCTCGTTGTTGGCGTCGGGCGTGGGCACCCCACCGGTGGAGGCGTAGACGGTCTGGTAGAGGCCGCGCAGCCAGGTGTCGTGCTTGGCGTCGTCCGCCGGATTGTCCCAGTAGGCCGTGAACGACGCGGCCATGACCGAGCTGCGGTGGAAGGTCGCCGTGTCCTTCGGGGCCACGCTGTTGATCGCGCCACCGTAGGACAGCAGGGACAGCATCGCCGCCGGGTACCCGTAGGCCGGGTCGGTGAGCCGGTCGTATATCTGCCCGACCTGGTCGGCCGAGTACGCCTTCTTCAGCAGCGCACCCTTGGACTTCGAACGCAGCGGACCGGAGATCCCGAACTGGGCTGCCTCCGTGGGAACGTTGAGCGTCGTGGTGAGCCAGGGCAGTGAGCCGGTCTTCGTCGACGACGCCGGCGCCACGACGCCGTCGGTGACGTACCGGACGAAGCTGTCCAGCAGATCCGGGTTACCGCCCACCGTCGGGTCGACCTGCGCGAAGAGGCTGAGCGTCCCCTTGTCGACCCGGGGCGCCGTCAGCGCCGAGAACACCGCCGTGCCGGGAGCGCCGGGCGCACTGTTCTGCTCGTGCCAGGCACCGAAGTTGGCGAAGAGCTTCCGGAACGAGTCCTTGGTCATGTCCGACCACTTCCACGCCAGCGCCGCGTTCATCAGCGCGCCCGGCGGCTTCGGCAGCAGGGTGCCGGGGTCGGTTCCCGTCGCTCCCTTGGAGCGCAGCCAGAAGCGGGTGACGATACCGAAGTTGCCGCCGCCGCCACCGGTGTGCGCCCACCACAGGTCGTTGTTGGGGTCGCTCGTGTCACGCGTGGCCACCACCGCCCTGGCCTGACCGGTCGAGTCGACGACCACCACCTCGACGGCATAGATGTGGTCGGCGACCAAACCGTGCTGACGCGATCGGACACCGAAGCCGCCACCGGTGAAGTGGCCGCCGGCACCCACCGTCGGACACGAGCCGCCCGGAATCGTCACACCCCAGCCGTAGTACAGCGTGCGGTAGATCTCGCCGAGAGTGGCGCCGGTCTCCACGCAGAACGCGTTCTTGCTCGTGTCGAACGAGATGCGCCGCATGGCGACCATGTCGATGATGATCTTGTTCTCGGCGGCGTCGACGAAGTTCTCCAGGCAGTGGCCACCACTGCGCACGACGACCTTCTTACCGGACTGCACCGCCGTGTTGACGGCATCCACGACCTGCTGGGTCGTACCGACCACACGCACGGAATCGGGTGACGCCGTGAAACGGCGGTTGTAGCCCCGGATGACCAGATCCTGGTACCGGCGGTCGCTGGGCGTCACCACCACGGGACCCAGATCGGCCGATCCGGACGTCCCGTCCACGGCGAACGGCACGGCGTGAGCGGGCACCTGCGTCAGGGCCACGGCCGAAGCCGCAGTGGCCGTCGTGGCGCCCATACCGACCAGTAGGCGCCGACGAGTGAGCTGTGCCAACCTACTCTCCTCTTCCTGAAACGGACGCGACCGGCGGGCGGAGTCCGTCAACGTGATTGAGCGCATACGCCCGCGAACGGGTGTGCGGCGGGGCCCGGTTGGCCTTGCCTCGCAGCCTTGATGATCTCCCCTCTAGGGGCAACCCCTACGTTCCCCCTATTCCCACAGGCCGAAAAGACAGTTTTCCGGACGAGCCGGGAGCCCCTAGCCACTAGGGGAAACCCAGGGGTTGTGTGGCCCCTGAATCCACATACGATCTTGGTAAAGCTGCCCTATGCGCGCTGACAGGGTCAACGAGTGCATCCAGCGAGTCATGCTGTTATCCGGGCCTGGCTTTCCCGGCGGAACAAGAGGGGGCTCCATGGCGTACGAATCCATCTCGGGTCACGAATCCGGCCAGGCGAACGAGAAGCAGCCGTTCGACATTGCCATCGTGGGCATGGCATGCCGATTTCCGGGCGCCGGCGGCCTTGCCGAATTCTGGGATCTGCTGAGCTCCGGCACAGACGCCGTCACGGACGTGCCGGCCGACCGCTGGGATGCCGACGCCCTCTTCGACGCCGACCGGTCCGCGCCGGGCCGGATGAACTCGCGCCGGGGCGCATTCCTCGACGACGTCGACCGGTTCGACCCCGAGTTCTTCCGGATTTCACCCCGGGAAGCGGCCGCCATGGACCCCCAGCAGCGGCTCGTGCTGGAGGTGGGCTGGGAAACACTCGAAGACGCGGGCATCGTCCCCGATGCGTTGCGCGGCACCGCCCTCGGCGTGTTCATCGGCACCATCTGGCAGGACTACGGCCACCTCTGGTACGGCCTGGCCGAACAGACGGACAGCCAGTACGCGGCCACGGGGCTGCACCGCAGCATCATCGCCAACCGCCTGTCGCACTTCCTCGGCGTGCACGGCCCGAGCCTCACCATCGACAGCGGCCAGTCCTCCTCCCTGGTGGCGGTGCACCTGGCCTGCGAGAGCCTGCGCACGGGCGAGTCGGAGGCCGCCCTCGTCGGAGGCGTCAACCTCGCCCTGCTGCCGGAGAGCTCCATCATCTCGGCCAAATGGGGCGGTCTGTCACCGGACGGTCGCTGCTACACGTTCGACTCCCGGGCGAACGGCTACGTACGCGGTGAGGGCGTCGGCTCGGTCCTGCTCAAGCCGCTCGACCGGGCCGTGGCCGACGGTAACCACATCTACGCGGTGATACGCGGCAGCGCGATCGGCAACGGTACGGGCGAGACGCTGACCGCGCCCAGCGTGCGCGCCCAGGAGTCCGTACTCCGTGAGGCCTACCAGCGGGCCGGCATCACTCCCGACGCCGTCCAGTACGTCGAGTTGCACGGCACCGGCACCAAGCTCGGCGACCCGATCGAAGCGGCCGCCCTCGGCGCGGTCCTCGGCGCCGAGCACCGCCAGGGTGACGTTCCCGCACTGGGCGTCGGATCCGTGAAGACCAACATCGGGCACCTTGAGGGCGCGGCGGGCATCGCCGGCCTGATCAAGACGGCACTCGCGCTCAGGCACCGTCGCATTCCCGCGAGCCTCAACTACCGCGAGCCCAACCCGGACATCCCCCTCGACGACCTCGCCCTCTCGGTCGTCACCGAGACCCAGGACTGGCCTCGCCCCGACCTGCCCCTGGTCGCCGGCGTGTCCTCCTTCGGCATGGGCGGTACCAACTGCCATGTGGTCCTGGAGCAGGCCCCTGTCCCCGAGCCGGCCCAGGACACCGAACCCGGCACGCCCCCCACTGTGGTGCCGTGGGTCGTCTCCGCCCGCAGTGAGGGCGCGCTGCGCGATCAGCTCGTCCGGCTGCGGGAGTTCACGGACGCCTCCGACGCATCGCCGGTGGATGTGGGCTGGTCTCTGGTGACGACCCGCTCGCTGTTCGAGCACCGGGCCGTGATCCTGGACGGCGACTGGGACGCTCCCATCACCGGCCAAGCCACCCCCGGCCAGCTGGCGATGCTGTTCACCGGACAGGGCGCCCAGCACCCCGGCATGGGCCGCGAACTCTACGAAACCTTCCCCGCCTACGCCCAAGCGTTCGACACCGTGGTCGCCGAACTAGACCGCCACCTCGAACGCCCCCTACGTGAAAT
>NZ_JBVJRL010000056.1:0-6798 GCF_055607665.1 Streptomyces sp. NPDC036984 | reverse complement strand
CCTGGTGGTGCGCTGACCGGTGCGATCGCGGAGTCGGCGGGCGAGGACGCGGTCGGCGTCCCGGCCCTGCGCGACGACCGCGACGAAACACAGACGCTCCTGTCGGCCGTGGCGCATCTCTTCGTGCGCGGCGCCGAGGTCGACTGGGCGGCCGTCCTCCCCGAGGGTGCCACCGAGGCCCACGTCGACCTGCCGACGTACGCCTTCGACCACCAGCACTACTGGCTCCAGATGGCCCCGGCCAACGACGCGGTCGCTCTCGGGCAGAGCACGGCGGATCACCCGCTGCTCGGCGCGGTGGTCCAGCTCCCGCAGTCCGACGGGCTGGTCTTCACCTCCCGGCTGTCCCTGCGCACGCACCCCTGGCTGGCGGACCACGCCGTCGGCGGAGTGGTCCTGGTACCCGGCACCGGACTCATCGAGCTGGCCGTCCGCGCCGGTGACGAGGTCGGCTGCGATGTCGTGGACGAACTCGTCATCGAGGCACCCCTCGTCGTGCCGGAGGAGGGCGGTGTCCGGGTCCAAGTCGCCGTCGGCGGAGTGGACGACAAGGGGCTGCGGACGGTGTCGGTCTACTCGGCCCGGGAGGACACGGCCGGTGAGATCGGCTCGGACGCCTGGACCCGGCACGCCACCGGCACCCTGACCACCGCGGCCGATGACACGCCCACCTTCGACTTCACCGCATGGCCCCCGCCCGGAGCGGACCGCGTCGAGGTGGACGCCGATGCCTTCTACGCCGGCCTGATCGAGAAGGGCTACACGTACGGCCCGGTGTTCCAGGGGCTGCGGGCGGTGTGGCGGCGCGGCGGCGAGGTGTACGCCGAGATCGCCCTGCCCGACGCGCAGCGGGAGGAGGCGGCCCGGTTCGGGATCCACCCGGCGCTGCTGGATGCCGCTCTGCACGCCAACGGGTTCGTCGCCCCGGCCGACCCGTCCGAGTCCGGTGGCGGACCGCGTACGGTCCTGCCGTTCGCCTGGAACCGGCTGGCGCTGCACGCGGCGGGAGCGTCGGCGCTGCGCGTGCGGGTCGCGCCGTCCGGGCCCGACACGGTGTCGCTGCAGGCCGCAGACGAGACCGGCGCGCCGGTGCTGACGACCGAGTCCCTCGTGTTCCGCGAAGTCAGTGCCGAGCAACTGGAGGCTGCGGCCGGTACGCCCGGCGCGGACGCGCTCTTCCGTGTGGAGTGGACCGAGCTGTCCGTGCCCGCCCGCGCGGGCGCCCCGGCGCCGGCCTGGGCACGGGTCGTGACGGCCGCTGATCTCACCGGCCCGGCTGCCGGAGAAAGCGTGCCGGAGGTGCTGGTGCTGCCGGCCGACGGCCCCGACGAAGCCCTGGAGCGCACGTCCCGGGTCCTGGACGTCGTGAAGGCATGGCTGGCCGCCGAGCCGCTCGCGGACTCCCGGCTCGTGGTCGTCACCCGGGATGCGGTGCCCGCCGCCGGCGAGGACACCCTGACCGACCCGGCGGGGGCGGCTGTGGTGGGGCTCGTGCGGGCCGCCCAGGCGGAGAACCCCGACCGGATCGTCCTGATCGACACCGACGCGCCGCGAGACGACGAGGAGTTCCTCGCCGCGCTCGCCACGACCGCTCTGGCGGCCGGCGAACCGCAGCTCGCGGTGCGCGGTACGGCCGTCCGCGCCCCGCGCCTGGTACGGGCCGCCCCTGCGGGTCCCGCCCCGGAGCGCGCGAGCTGGGACCCCGACGGCACCGTCCTCGTCACCGGCGGCACGGGCTCGCTGGGCGCCCTGCTGGCCCGGCACCTGGTCGAGCGGCACGGCGTACGGCACCTGGTGCTGGCGAGCCGGCGCGGCCCGGACGCCGAGGGCGCGCAGGAACTGGTGGCCGAGCTGACGGGGCTCGGGGCGACGAGCGTGCGGGTGGCCGCCTGCGACATCGCCGAGCGCGAGGCGGTGGCCGCCCTGCTGGACTCCGTACCCGACGCGCACCCGCTGACCGCGGTCCTGCACACCGCGGGCGTCCTGGACGACGGCGTGATCGGCACGCTCGACCGGCGACGCCTGGACCACGTCTTCGCGCCGAAGGTGGCGGCCGTACGACACCTGGACGAGCTGACCCGCACCCTGGACCTGACGACGTTCGCCGTGTTCTCCTCCGCGTCCGGGCTGTTCGGCTCGGCCGGCCAGGGCAACTACGCCGCCGCCAACGCCTGGCTCGACGCCGCGATGGCCCGGCGCCGGGCGGCCGGTCTGCCGGCGCTGTCCCTGGCCTGGGGCCCGTGGGAGCAGACCACCGGGATGACCGCCGGCGCGGAAGCGGCGGCCCGCACCCGCGGCAACCGGCGCGGCGCCATCCTGCCGCTCGCCCCGCGGGAGGGCATGGCCCTCCTCGATACTGCCCTGGCCGGCGACGACACGGTGCTCGTCCCGGTCAAACTGGACCTCAGGGCCGTACGGGCCGAGGCGGCCACGGGCGCCGGCGTGCCGCCCCTGCTGCGCCAACTGGTCCGGGCCGGGCGGCAGTCGGCGCGGGCCGCCGCGGGAGACGGCGGGGACGGCCTGCGGCGCCGGCTCGCCGGGCTGTACCGCGACCGGCAGGAGGCCGTGCTGCTGGATGTCGTCCGCGGACATGTGGCCGGCGTGCTCGGCCACTCCGGAGCGGACGGCGTCGGCGCCGAGACGGCGTTCAAGGACGCCGGGTTCGACTCCCTCACCTCCGTGGAACTGCGCAACCGGCTGCGCGCCGCGACCGGCGTCAACCTCTCCGCCACCGTGGTCTTCGACTACCCCACACCGCTCGCCCTGGCCCGCCACCTGCACGGCGAACTCGCCCCGGAGGGCGCGCGGCACCGGACGGCGGCCGAGGCGGACGAGGAACGGCTGCGCCACGCGCTGCTCGCCCTACCGCTGGAGCGGTTCCGGGAGGCCGGCCTGCTGGAGGCGCTGGTCGAACTGGCCGCCCTGGAACCCGGCGCACCCGCACCCGGCGAACCGGACCCCGCCCGGGGTGCGCTGGCCGACCTGGACGTCGACGACCTCGTACACCTCGCGCTCGGCGACGACAGCGAATCCCTCGAAAGCTGACGCGGCACACGACTGATTGGGGCAGTGAAGTGAGTGCTTCCTACGAGAAGCTTGTCGAGGCGCTGCGAAAGTCGCTGGAAGAGGTCGGCACGCTGAAGAAGCGGAACCAGCAGCTCCTGAGCGCGTCGCGCGAGCCGATCGCGATCGTGGGCATGGCGTGCCGGCTGCCCGGCGGCGTCGATACCCCGGAAGATTTATGGGAGTTGGTCGCCGAGGGCCGCGACGGGGTGTCGGGCTTCCCGGACGACCGCGGCTGGGACCTCGACACCCTGCTGGACGCCGACCCCGAGAAGACCGGCACCTCGTACGTCGACCAGGGCGGATTCCTGCACGGCGCCGGCCGGTTCGACGCGGAGTTCTTCGGGATCTCGCCGCGCGAGGCCCTGGCCATGGACCCGCAGCAGCGACTGCTCCTGGAGACCTCCTGGGAGGCGTTGGAGCGGGCCGGCATCGATCCCCTGTCACTGAAGGGCACCGATGTCGGCGTGTTCAACGGCATCATGGGCGTCGACTACTTCGCCGGCGGCAGCGTCCCGCCCGAGCTGGAGGGCTTCACCGGAACCGGCGCCGCGTCCAGCGTGGCCTCCGGCCGCATCTCCTACATCTTCGGCTTCGAGGGTCCGGCGGTCACCCTCGACACCGCCTGCTCGTCCTCCCTGGTCGCCATCCACCTCGCCGTGCAGGCGCTGCGCCGCGGCGAGTGCACGATGGCCCTGGCGGGCGGCGCCACCGTCATGGCCACGCCGGGCCTGTTCATCGACTTCTCCCGGCAGCGCGGCCTCGCAGCCGACGGCCGCTGCAAGGCCTACTCGTCCGCCGCGGACGGCACCGGCTGGGCCGAGGGCGCGGGTGTCGTCGTCCTGGAGCGCCTGTCCGAGGCGCAGCGCAAGGGGCACCGGGTCTTGGCCGTCGTGCGGGGCACAGCGGTCAACCAGGACGGCGCCTCCAACGGCCTGACCGCCCCCAACGGCCCCTCTCAGCAGCGGGTGATCCGCAAGGCGCTGGCCGTGGCCGGGCTGACCCCGGCCGACGTGGACGCGGTGGAGGGCCACGGCACCGGCACGGTCCTCGGCGACCCGATCGAGGCACAGGCTCTCCTCGCCACCTACGGCCAGGACCGCGAACAGCCCCTGTATCTCGGCTCGTTGAAGTCCAACATCGGCCACACCCAGGCCGCCGCCGGCGTGGCCGGCGTGATCAAGATGATCCAGGCCATGCGCCACGGCGTGCTTCCCTCCACCCTGCACGTGGACGAACCGTCCCCCCGCGTCGACTGGGACGCGGGCGCCGTACGACTGCTCACGGAGGCCCGCGAGTGGCCACGAGTGGACCGGCCGCGCCGGGTGGGCGTGTCCGGCTTCGGCGTGAGCGGTACGAACGCCCACGTGATCCTGGAGCAGGCGCCGGAGGAGTCCGCTGCCGAGCCGCCGGTGGCACCGGTCGATGGTCCGCTTCCGGTGGTGGTGTCGGCGCGGAGCACCGACACCCTTGCCGGGCAGGCCGGACGACTGGCGGACTTCGTCGCCGACACCGACACCCCGCTGCCGACCATCGCCGGAGCACTGGTCTCCCAACGGGCCGTGCACCTTGAGCGGGCCGTGATCCTCGCCGGATCGCGGGACGAGGCCCTCACCGGGCTGCGGGCACTAGCCAAAGGAGAGACGGCCCCCTCGGTGACCTCGGGCTCGGGTGCCGACGCGACAACGGTGATCGTCTTTCCGGGTCAGGGCTCGCAACGCGTCGGTATGGGCCGGGAGTTGTATGAGCGGTATCCCGTCTTCGCGCAGGCATTGGACAAGGCGTGTGCGGTGCTGGATGCGCGGTTGGCCGGCTCGGTGGAGTATTCGGTCAAGGATGTGATCTTCGGGGCGGGTGAGGGTCTGCTGGATCAGACGGTGTTCACGCAGGCCGGGCTGTTCGCGGTGGAGTCGGCGTTGTTCCGGTTGGTGGAGTCGTGGGGTGTGCGGCCGGATGTGGTGGCCGGGCATTCGATCGGTGAGGTGGTCGCCGCGCATGTGGCGGGTGTGTTGTCGCTGGAGGATGCGGCGGCGTTGGTGGCTGCGCGGGGTCGGTTGATGCAGGCGTTGCCGGTGGGCGGTGCGATGGTGGCGGTGGCCGCGAGTGAGGCGGAGGTCGCCGAACACCTCGGTGAGGGTGTGGACTTGGCGGCGGTGAACGCGCCGGGCTCGGTCGTCTTGTCCGGTGATGAGACCGCGGTCCTGGCGGTGGCGGACAAGCTGCGCGAGCGGGGTCGCCGGGTCAAGCGGCTGACGGTCTCGCACGCGTTTCACTCGGCGTTGATGGAGCCGATGTCGGCAGAGTTCACAGCGGTGCTGTCCGGCCTGACGTGGAACGAGCCGACCATCCCCGTTGTATCGAACGTGACGGGCCGGCTGGCGGAGCCGGGTCAGCTCACGGATCCCGCCTACTGGGTGGAGCACGTCCGCCGCCCGGTCCGTTTCGCGGAGGGGATCAGCGCCTCGGGCGGTTCGGTGTTCGTGGAGCTCGGTCCTGGTGGTGCGCTGACCGGTGCGATCGCGGAGTCGGCGGGCGAGGACGCGGTCGGCGTCCCGGCCCTGCGCGACGACCGCGACGAAACACAGACGCTCCTGTCGGCCGTGGCGCATCTCTTCGTGCGCGGCGCCGAGGTCGACTGGGCGGCCGTCCTCCCCAAGGGCGCCACCGAGGCCCACGTCGACCTGCCGACGTACGCCTTCGACCACCGGCACTACTGGCTCCCGGCCCCTCGCCCCCTGATGGACGCCACCGCCTTGGGCCAAGGGGCGGCGGACCACCCGCTGCTCGGCGCGGTGGTCCAGCTCCCGCAGTCGGACGGGCTGGTCTTCACCTCCCGGCTGTCCCTGCGCACGCACCCCTGGCTGGCGGACCACGCCATCGGGGGAGTGGTCCTGGTCCCCGGTACCGGGCTGGTCGAACTCGCCGTCCGCGCCGGTGACGAGGTGGGCTGCGGGGTGCTGGACGAGCTGGTCATCGAGGCGCCTCTGGTCGTCCCCGAGGACGGCGCCGTACGTGTCCAGGTCGCCGTCGGCGGGCCGGACGAGACCGGGGCCCGGAGTGTGGAGGTGTACTCCACCCGCCAGGACGTCGGTGCGGAGAGCGGACCGGACGCCTGGACCCGGCACGCCGGCGGCACCCTGAGCGCAGCCGTCACGCCCACCGACACCTTCGACTTCACCGCATGGCCCCCGCCCGGCGCCCGGCAGGTCGACATCTCCGACGGCTACGAGAAACTGACGCGCGCGGGATACGCGTACGGCCCGGCGTTCCAGTGCGTGCGGAAGGTCTGGCGGCGCGATGCCGAGCTGTTCGCCGAGGTGGTCGCACCGCCCGAACAGCGGGAGAACGCCGCCGGGTTCGGCATCCACCCGGCGCTGCTCGACGCGGCCCTGCACGCGAGCATCCTGGACGCGGCCGCCGAGGTGACCGACGGTGCCGTGGCGGATGACGAAGCGGTGGTGCGGCTGCCGTTCGCCTGGAACGGGCTGACGCTGCACGCCTCCGGTGCCGCGTCGATCCGGGTACGGCTGCTGCGGCCCGACCCGGACACGCTGTCACTGGAGGCCGTCGACGACACCGGCGGTCTGGTCCTGACCCTGGACTCGCTCGTCTCGCGGGCCGTCTCCGCCGAGCAGCTCGAAGCGGCGTCCGGTGTGTCCGGTGGCGATGCGTTGTTCCGGGTGGAGTGGTGTGAGCTGCCGTCCGTGTCCGTGGGCGGTGAGGTGCCGGCGGTGA
>NZ_JBVJRL010000055.1:5917-7370 GCF_055607665.1 Streptomyces sp. NPDC036984 | reverse complement strand
AACCAGTAGAGAAAGTTGTAACTCAGTCTGCGGTGTGGGGAGTGAAGCCGTATGCGCAGGCTGGGAGTTCCACACCCTGGCGGTGGAGCAACGGCAGGAAGACGACTGGTCGAATCGTCCATGTGATGCGGGTGCTGGCGTGGGTCAGCGAGATCGTGCAGGGTTCCATGCGCAAGAGGGCTCGTCGCGCGTCGATGCGGCCGTCGTAGAGCCAGGCCCAGGCCTCGTCGGAGGCGTCCGGGTCGAGTGCTGGTGAGATGGTGCGCAGGGCGACCGCTACCCATCTGTCAGCCTGCGGTGCTGAGTAGGCGTCGAAGGATGCCCGGAGTGCCGGCCACCCCGTCTCGTCGTTGACGTCCTGCGTCCAGCACTCGCACCAGAAGCCCCGCTGGGGCTTGTCCATCAGCACGGGTGTCCTCCCGGCTGGGTGTCCGTGAACAGCTCGGCGGTGACGGTGTAGCCGCTGTGGCTGCCGTGGACGACGACCCGGTGCGCGATGACGCTCACCATGCCCAAACCGCGGCCGTGAACCGCGTCCTCGCTCGGCCGCTCGACCTTCGGTGCGGTGCCCGTCCCTCCCTCGTCGGTGACCGACAGAGCCACCACCTTCGGGGAGACCGCGAGGGCCAGGTGGAAGCTACCTTCCCCGCCGCTTGCCGTGTGGAGGATCGCGTTCGCGCTCAGCTCGCTCACGATCAGTTCGGCATCGTCGGCCAGGGGAGACCCCCGCAGGATGTCCCGTGTCCAGCGGCGGGCCCGGCTCACCTCTTCCGGAAATCCTGGGCAAGTGAGTCCCCAGACCCGGGCGGTGCTCGTATACTCGTGCATACAAGTTCCTTCGTGCTGGTAGGCCGCCATGTGCAGCGGGTTCGGGCTAGACGAGTTTCACGCCGTCGTGGGCGCGGATGGCCGGCGGGGATACCGCGTCGAGTGCGTCCAGGACGCGGATCGCGTATGCCTCGTCGGCGAGTTCGATGACCTCTTCGCGGGTGGCCCAGCGCAGTGCGCGGGTCTCGTCCCCGGTGGTGGGCGTGCCGTCGGCGGCCTCACAGCGGAAGACCATGGAGACGATCAAGCCCTTCATGTTCTTGTAGATGCCGGTAAGGGTCGCGGGAAGCGCGATCTTGATGCCGGTCTCTTCGAGAACTTCGCGCTGGAGGGCCTCGGGGATGGTTTCCTCGCGTTCGAGGATTCCGCCTGGGGGTTCCCAGTGGCCGTTGTCGCGGCGCTTGATCAAGAGGGCTCGGTCCTGGTCGTCGACGATGACTCCGGCGACGCTCACGGAGTGCGGACGGTCGGTGCTCACGTTCCTCTGCCCTCTCGGATGGCTAGGCTCTCCACCGTAGCAACAAAGCTCGCCCACTCGTCTAGATACCTAAAGGAGTACACGTGCCCTCTCTTTCCTCCGGCCTCCTCGGCGATCTCGACCCCACGAGCGATCGTGCGGTCTTCG
>NZ_JBVJRL010000055.1:0-5821 GCF_055607665.1 Streptomyces sp. NPDC036984 | reverse complement strand
TGCCCTCCGAGGCCGAACTTGTCGAGCATTACGGGGTTTCCCGAATGACGGTTCGAAACTCCTTCTCTGTCCTCCAGGGCGAGGGCCTGGTCCACGCCGAGCACGGCAAGGGCGTCTTCGTGCGACCACGGCCGCCTGTACGACGGCTCGCCTCTGACCGGTTCGCCCGGCGCCACCGCGAGCAGGGGAAGTCGGCGTTCATCGTGGAAGCCGACGCAGCCGGCAGTCACCCGCAGGTGGACAGCCTCGAGGTCAAGGAGGAGAAGGCCAGCCAGGACGTCTCCACCCGGCTCGGGTCCGTGCGACGGGTGCTGGCCCGGCGTCGCCGGTATCTGCTGGACGGGCGGCCGGTGGAGTTCGCCACCTCGTACCTGCCCCTCGACATCGCACGGGGCACACCGATCGCCGAGCCCAACCCCGGGCCCGGCGGCATCTACGCACGCCTCGAGGAGCTGGGGCACCGCCTCGACCACTTCGAGGAAGAGATCCGCGCCCGGATGCCCTCGCCCGACGAGGTGCGCACGCTGCGGCTGGCCTCCGGCGTGCCGGTCATTCACCTGATCCGCACCGCGTTCGACCAGGAGGGGCGGGCCGTGGAGGTCTGCGACACAGTCATGGCGGCCGACGCGTACGTCCTGTCGTACCAGCTGCCAGCGACGTGAGCGCGAGGAAAGGAGCGGGATCAGCGCTATGCGGTGATCGCTGCGGTGCCCTCGGCGGAGGGCGGCTCGAACATCGAGCTGATGTCGTTCCACATGAAGTCCTCGCGCCATTCCGATGTGCCAGTCGCCCAACCGAGCAGCGCTCGAAGCACCTTCTCCTGCGAGACGGTCTGAGTCTGGTAGTGCTTCGTAGCAACGCCGTCCCGGTACTCAAGCTGGTACGTGTTGTTCTCGCGCAACAGGACCTGGATGTACCAGTCGCCAACGACGTCCGCGTCCTGTCGTTCAACGACCATGTGCTCGTTGCCGCGCCCCAGGTTCGCCAGCATGCGGCCTATCGCCGGTTTCGAGGGGCGTTTGACCCTGTGCCCGCGGGCGTCCGTCGCAATCAGCATGCTCGGATCCTGCCTCATGGCTCTGACAGCGGAGACTTGAAGCGGTGGTACATGGCTCCTTCTTCAACTCGTACACCTCAAGAGGCTTACTCGTATAGACGAGTGGGCAAGTTGTGTGGCAAGGTGGTTGCCGTTCCGGGAGATCGGGTTCGAACGCTGCATCTTGTATAGACGAGTAGATGGGAAGAAGCCTTGCGCACCATCCGTGTAGAGACCTCCGCCGCAACGATCCTGCTGACCGAGGCGCCCGAGCCCAAGGCCGCGACCGGCAGACGGGTGAGATCGCCAAGGACGCCACCAGCGGAGAGGCCCTGATGACGATCGGCGTCGTCTACCTGGAGGACGGTGAGTCGTCGCTGATCAAGGTCACCGTTCCGGAGAGCGGAGTGTCCGAAGGGCTCACGCTCGGGGCTCCGGTCTCGCTGCCGGGTCTGGTGGCCCGGCCGTGGGAGAGCGTCTTCAACGGGCAGCAGCGCCACGGCATCGCCTACCGCGCCGCTGCCGTGACTCCGGCCGCGTTCCCGGCCGCCACCGGGGCCGCTGCCTGATGACCGATCTCACGACACTCCTGGAGGTGGGTGGTCCTGTCGCCGCACTTGGCGGCGGGGCCGCCTACGCCCGGGCCAAG
Organism: Streptomyces sp. NPDC036984; assembly: GCF_055607665.1. Classification (NCBI taxonomy): domain Bacteria; kingdom Bacillati; phylum Actinomycetota; class Actinomycetes; order Kitasatosporales; family Streptomycetaceae; genus Streptomyces; species Streptomyces sp. NPDC036984. Next base: position 4,136 of record NZ_JBVJRL010000055.1, on the reverse strand, counting down.
CATCCCGGGGTGTACTGGTCCACGGTCGGCCTGCCGATATCCACGGCCCGGCTCCTCAGCTCCTACGGCTCGGTCATGGAAGCCTGCGGCCTGACCGTGGCTCCGTCCCGGCTGCGGATGCTGGCAGTCAAGGCCACCGCTCGCCGAGAGGTCCGGCCCGTACCGCCGCGTCGGGGCATCATCCGCCTCACCTCGACCGGGCTGCGGCTCCGGCTCCGCCTCGCTCCGGGGCAGGAACCCGCTGACGTCGCCGCCTCGGCGGAACGGCTGCGGCATGCCTGGGGTGTTCACGCCGTGTACGTGACCACGGTCAAGCCGGGTGTGGTTGAGCTGCGGCTGGTCGGCTTCGATGTGCTGCGGCAGGTGCGGATGCCGCGCAAGGTGGACGCCGGGTTCCTTCAGGTGCCGGTGGCCCTGCGGGAGGACGCCATGCCGTTCATACGCGACTACCGCACCGTGCCCCACCAACTCACCCTCGGCGCCACACTGTCAGGCAAGTCCATGTATCTGCGGCACCTGATCGCCGGACTCGCCCCTCAGCCGGTCGCCCTGGTCGGGATCGACTGCAAGCGCGGTGTGGAGCTGGCGCCGTTCGCGTCCCGTCTCTCCGCGCTGGCGACCGAACCGGATCAGGCAGCCGACCTGCTGCCCGTGCTCGTGAAGGAAATGGAGGACCGCTACGACCTGATCAAGGTCCGGCAAGGCATCGCTCCGGAAACCCCGGCCGAAGAGATCACCTCCGACATCTGGGGACTGCCTGAGTCCGAACGCCCTGTCCCCCTCGTGCTGTTCGTGGACGAGGTAGCCGAACTCTTCCTCGTCGCCACCAGGAAGGACGAGGAACGGCGCGACGAGATGGTCACCCAACTCATTCGGCTCGCCCAACTCGGCCGCGCGGCCGGCATCTTCCTGGAGGTCTGCGGGCAGCGCTTCGGCGCCGAGCTGGGCAAGGGCGCCACCATGCTGCGGGCCCAGTTGACCGGCCGCGTCTGCCACCGAGTGAACGACGAAGCCTCCGCCAAGATGGCGCTCGGCGACATCGCCCCCGAAGCGGTCTCGGCTGCCTGTGCCGTCGCACCTGAACGCCCCGGCCTGGCCGTCGCGGGTGACACCTCCGGCGGCTGGTCGCGCATCCGCACGCCGTACCTGTCCCTCAGCGATGCGGCGGCGGCCTGCCGAGAGTCCGCACACCTGGTGCCGGACGTGCCCGCGCTCAAGCCCTTCCTGCCAGAGGTGGCCGTACGGCCGGTCGCATCTCCGGCCCCGGTCGTCGAGCCTCGCCCGGCTACCGGCTGACCCCTCCACAAACCCCGGCCGGCGTGACCGCCTCACGCCAAGTCCCTACCCCTCCCATGCCTGAATCCGGAAGGAGCCGCATCATGCGCGCCCAACTGGCCCGCGTTGACGCGGTGCTAATCCAAGCCGTCATCGCCGCCGCGCTGTCCTTCGCCCACCTGCACGACATCGCCTCGGCGGCCGGGCAGGACGGATGGAAAGCCTGGGCCTACCCGATCAGCGTCGACCTGCTGCTCGTCGCCGCTTGGCGCCGACTGCGGTCCGGGGAAGCCAAAGCGGCCGGGTGGTGCTGGTTCGTCATCGCGCTCACCGCCTCCCTCGGAGCCAACGTCGCCACCGCCGGCCTCCTCGACATGAACCACGTCCCGGCCTGGCTGCGCATCCTCGTCGCGGGCTGGCCCGCGGTCGCCCTCCTCGGCGGCACGCTCCTCGCGCACTCCGCGCCGACAACCCTCGACCAGGCCGCCGACCCCGACAAGGACAACGAAGTCCACGACCGCGCGGAGGCACCAGAACGCCATCCCGAGCCGCCTGCATACCCGTCCGCCGAACAAGCCCCGCCCCACCCGGCCGACGAGCAGGAGCCGCCCGAGCGTCCCGCCTTGCCCATACCGGCCGCCCTGGTCGCCCACGCCCGCAAGGTCGCCGCCGAACACCACACCCGCACCGGAACACCCATCGACACCCCGACCCTCCGCACCCGTCTCGGAGTGCCCGAACCCATGGCCGAAGCCATCGCCGCCCACCTCTGAAGGAGACCTGCGTGACCGCCAACCGCCGCTTCCGCAACGTCGTCCGCATCGGCCCCGTCCGGGTCGGCACGTACTACGACGGCCGGGGCCAGGAGAAGCACACCGCCGCCTGTACCGCCCCGCGCTGCGGTTTCTCCACCGACTACGACGGCCGCGCCGCCGCCGAGCTGGCCGCCCGCACCCACCGTTGTCCCGTGCGCTGAAAGGACCCTCGCCCGTGACTGTCAGCCTGCCGCTTGTCGTCATCCTCGGCTTCTTCGCCTGGGGAGCAGTCAGGTTCCTCGGCGTCCGCGTCTGGATCGTCGTCCTGATCGCCCTCTTCGGCTTCTGGCTCTCCCGCACCTTCCTCGCACCCGCCATCGAGTCCGGCACGCGCTCTGGCGTGAGCGTCATAAACGGCTCACACACCTAGACGAGTAGATAAGGAGATCGCGACCGTGTTCCTTCCGAAGTACCCCGACAGCCCGACCCCGCCGCCCGCGCACACCCACACCCCGACCGAGACGGCGCCCGTACGGCGCTCGCTCCCGTCGGTCCCCATCGATCAGAAGACCGTCGTGGCCCTGGCCGTCGGCGGGGTCGTCCTCACCGCGCTCCTGGCGGCCCTCGCCGTTACAGCGATTTCCGTTGCCGTGGCCGCCGTCGTCCTGCGCTCCATGCTCCGCGACCACCACCGCCGCTGAACCGCGCTGGCCTCCGGGGCGGCGGCACACGACCAAGCATCTCGCCGCCCCGGCGCCTGCTCCTCCCGACCGAGCCAGTCAGAAGGGGAATCGCCATCTTCACCCGCACTACTCCGGCCCCACTTCCGGAACTCGCGAACCTGGCCGCGCAGGGCACGCTGCCGGGTATCCTCCGCCAACTCTCCGGACTCGGCGGCTGCACCAACCCGATCCGCCTCGACGGTCACCGCACCGAGTACGACGTCGACACCGTGACCGGCGAGATCGGCAACGTCCTCCACCGCCTCGACTCGTCCAGCCTCCCGGCCGGACAGCTCCTCGTCCGCTGCAACAACCGCCGCACGACCCGCTGCCCGGCCTGCGCCGAGGTCTACCGCCGCGACACCTTCCACCTGATCACCTCCGGCCTGCGCGGCGGCAAGGGCACCCCCGAACACGTCGCCACCCACCCGCGCGTGTTCGCCACCTTCACTGCACCGAGCTTCGGCCCGGTCCACAACCGCCCTTCCAGCGGGCGCCCGTGCCGCTGCGGCACCCACCACGACCAGGACAACGACGCACTCGGATCCCCGCTCAACCCGGACACCTACGACTACGAAGCCGCCGTCCTTTGGAACGCCCACGCAGGTCCCCTCTGGCGACGCTTCTCCACCTACCTGCGCCGAGAGGTCGCCAAGCGCGCCGGCCTGTCCCAGCGGCGCTTTCGCGAGCACGCACGCGTGAGCTTCGCCAAGGTCGCCGAGTACCAGAAGCGCGGCGCAGTCCACTTCCACGCCGTCATCCGCATCGACGGCCCCAGCGGCGGCGACACCCCGCCCCCTGCCTGGGCAACCGCCGAGCTGCTCACGGACGCCATCCGTGCTGCGGCCGTCAAGGTCCGAGTGGACGGCCCGGTCATCGACGGCCGCACGCACACCTTCACCTTCGGTCGCCAACTCGACGTCCGCACCATCCGCTCGGCCGACTTCAACGACGGCCAGGAACTGACCGAACGGGCAGTTGCCGCCTATATCGCCAAGTACGCCACCAAGGGTGCGGAGACCGCGACGGGAGCTCTGGACCGGCCGCTCAAGTTCGCCGCCGAACTCGCCCAGCTCGACATCAGCGACCACGCCCGCCGCATGATCCGAACCGCATGGTTCCTCGGCGCACGCAAGGACCTCGAACACCTCCGCCTGCGCGCTTGGGCCCACATGCTCGGCTTCCGCGGCCACTTCTCCACCAAGTCCCGCCGCTACTCCACCACCCTCGGCGCCCTCCGCGACGCCCGCGCCGAATGGCGCCGCGCACAAGCGCCCACGGCCGCTCGCCAGGACGGCGAAACCACGCTCGTCCTCGCCCACTGGGCCTTCGCCGGAACCGGCCTGAGTAACGGCGAGGCCTGGCTCGCTGCATCCCTCGAACC
>NZ_JBVJRL010000054.1:0-8252 GCF_055607665.1 Streptomyces sp. NPDC036984 | reverse complement strand
ACCGTCTCCGGCGACACCGACGCCCTCGACGAACTCCTCACCCACTACACCGACACCGACATCCGCGCCCGCCGCATCCCCGTCGACTACGCCTCACACTGCCCCCACACCGAAGCCATCAAGGACGACATCACCGACCAACTCGCGGACATCACACCCAAGGCAAGCACAATCCCGTTCTACTCGACGGTCGACAACACCTGGCTGGACACCACCCACCTGAACAGCCACTACTGGTACCGCAACCTCCGCTCACCCGTCCGCTTCACCCAGGCCATCACCGCTCTCGCCTCCGAAGGCCACGACACGTTCATCGAGGTCGGCCCGCACCCGACCCTCATCCCCGCCATCGCCGACCACGGCGAACACCTCACCGCGATCGGCACCCTGCGCCGCCACGACAACGACACCCACCGCCTGCTCACCTCCCTCGCCCAGGCCCACACCAGCGGCCACACCGTCACCTGGACCACCCACCACCCCCACCCCACCCACCACCTCGACCTGCCCACCTACCCCTTCCAACACCACCACTACTGGCTCCACACCCCACCCGGCGCAGCAGACCTCACCGCCGCCGGAGTACAGACCAGCGAACACCCCCTCCTCGCCGCCACCGTCCACCTCGCCGACGGCAGCCGACTCCACACCGGCCGCATCTCCCTCCACACCCACCCCTGGCTCGCCGACCACACCATCACCGGCACCACCCTCCTCCCCGGCACCGCCCTCCTCGAACTCGCCCTCCATGCCGGCCACCGGGCCGGTTGCGAGCAGGTGGACGAACTCACCCTCCACACACCGCTCGTCATCCCCGACTGCGGTCACGTCGAGCTCCAAGTGGCGGTCGCGGCCCCCGACGACGACGGCCGGTGCGCCTTCACCGTCCACTCGCACGGCGTCACCGACGCGGACACCGAAGACCTGTCGGAGCGCGCGTGGACGTGCCACGCCACCGGCACGCTCTCCGCGGCGACCGCCTCCGCCGCTCCTGGTACCGCCGCCTGGCCCCCACCGGCCGCTCAACCGCTGGAGCTGGACGGCCTCTACGACCTGATGGCGGAGGCCGGGCTGGCCTACGGGCCGGTGTTCCGGGGGCTGCACGCCGCCTGGCGCGACGGCGACGGCATCGTCGCCGAGGTGCGTCTGCCGCAGGAGGCGTCGGCCGACGCGTCGGAATTCGGGGTGCACCCGGCCCTGCTGGATGCCGCCCTGCATGTGACGGCGCTGGCGTCGGCGGCCGACTCCGCGGGCGACGGCTCGTCGGGGAAGGGTCGGTTGCCGTTCGTCTGGACCGACGTAGCGTTGTTCACGCGGAGCGGCACGGTGCTCCGCGTACGGGTCGAGGCGTGCACGCCGGACGCATGGGACACGGTGTCCATCACGGCCGTGGACGAGGACGGTCGCCCGGTGCTGTCGGTCGGGTCGCTCGCCCTGCGGCCTGTCTCGCCCGACCAGCTCAGGGCGGCTGGAGGGGGCGTCGGGCAGGGGTCGCTGTTCCACGTGCAGTGGGTGCCGACGGCGCCCCCCGCCCACTCCCCCTCCGTACCGGAACTGCCCTGGGCCGTGATCGACACCGGCGCGGGGGTCGCGGGCCTGGCCCACGCGGGCATGAGGCCGTACCACGGCATCGACGATCTGATCACCGACCTGGACGACGGTGCCCCGGTCCCCGCCGTGGTGGTCCTGGGACCGGCGCCGGATCCTGCCACCACCAGCGACCCCGTCGGCGCCGTCCAGGCGGTGGCCGCCCAGGCCCTCTCCGTCGTCCAGGCCTGGCTGGCGGAGGAACGCCTGGCCGACAGCCGTCTCGTGGTCGCCACGTCCGGCAGCGTCGCCGCCGTAGCCGGGGACGAGGTGGCCGACGTACCGGGTGCGGCAGTCTGGGGTCTGATGCGTTCCGCGCAGTCGGAACACCCGGACCGCCTCACATTGCTGGACTGCGCGAGCGGCACCTCCGCCACACCGGACCTGCTCGCCGCGGTCCTCGCCTGCGGCGAGCCGCAGCTCGCCGCGCGTGCCGGGACGCTGTACGCGCCTCGGCTGGCCCGCCCGCGACAAGGCACCGCGACCGCACCCGTTCCCCGGCCGCTGCCGGCCCACGGCACGGTGCTGATCACCGGCGGCACGGGGCTGCTCGGCCGCCTGGTCGCCCGGCGTCTGGTGGAGGAGCACGGCGTCCGCCATCTCCTGCTCGCGAGTCGGCGCGGCCCGGCAGCCGAGGGTGTGGAGGCGCTGACGAGCGAGCTGCGGGAACGGGGCGCGACGGTCCGCGTCGCCGCGTGCGACACCGCAGACCGGGCGCAGCTGGAAGCCTTGCTCGCCGGCGTTCCGCAGGAGCATCCGCTGAGTGCGGTCGTGCACGCTGCCGGCGTACTGGACGACGGCGTTCTGACCTCGCTCACCCCCGACCGGTTGGCGGCCGTCCTGCGGGCCAAGGCGGACGGGGCGCTCCTGCTGGACGAGCTGACTCGCCGTCACACGTTGTCCGCCTTCCTCCTGTTCTCCTCGGCGGCGGGCGTTCTCGGCTCGCCGGGGCAGGGCAACTATGCGGCCGCCAATGCCGTCCTCGACGCCCTCGCCCACCGGCGCCACGCTGCCGGGCTGCCCGCCCTCTCCCTGGCCTGGGGACTGTGGGCGGAGGGCAGCGGTATGACCGGGCATCTCGGCAGCGGCGACCACGACCGGCTCAACCGGGCGGGTATGGCACCACTCCCGACGTCTGACGCCTTGGAACTGTTCTCCACTGCACTGTCCTCGGCGGAGCCCTTCCTCGTCCCGGCCCGTTTCGACCTGCGCGCCGCTCGTTCCCGGGCCGCATACGGCCCGCTGCCGCCGCTGCTGCGCGGCCTGGTCCGCCTACCCGGCGCCCGCGAGGCTCGGGGAGCGGTCGACCGGGCGCGGCCGGGTGGTGCGGACGAGGCGGAGCGGCTGCGTGAGCGGCTGGCCCGGCAGAGCGAGAGCGAGCGCCGGGGCACCTTGCTGCGGCTGGTGCGTTCGCACGTGGCGGCCGTGCTGGGCCACGACGGCACGGAGGCGGTGGCCGAGTCGCGGGCTTTCCGCGAGCTGGGCTTCGACTCGCTCACGGCCGTGGAGCTGCGGAACCGGCTGAAGGTCGCCACCGGGCTGGCCCTGCGGGCGACGCTCGCCTTCGACTTCCCGACGCCGGTGGCGCTGGCGGAGCACCTGGGGAGTCGGCTGCTTCCGCCGGACAGCGCCGCGTCCACGGCGGGCGCGGCGGAGCTGCGCGGACTGTTGTCCTCGATTCCGATCGACCGGCTACGGAAGGCGGGCCTGCTCGATCGCCTGCTCGAACTCGCGGCCCCCGCACCGGGTTTCTCCGACAGCGCGGCGGCAGAGCCCACCCCGAGGTCCGTGTCGATCGAGGACATCGACGCCATGGACATCGACAGCCTGATCGATCTGGCCCACGACGACGGTACCGATGCCGACCCGGCCCCGTCCGAGGGCTGACCCGACGTTCACGGATGCGAGAGAATACATGACGCAGCAGTTACCCCCACACGGCCAGGCCGCCGTGACGCCCGGCCTCAATCAGGGCGCCGCGGAGCGGGACCGGATGTGGTCCGCCGGCCGCCGCCGACCCGTGCTCGGATGGGCCGCGGCCGGGTCGGTGTTTCTGGCCCTCCAGATCTACGTGTTCGTCCGCTGGGCCGCCGACGGCGGCTACCACCTCGTCGGCGTGCCGGGCCCGGGCGGCGGGCAGCTCGGCCACCGGCGGATCGTGGACGTCCTCTTCCCGGCGCTGTCGGCGGCGGGTGTCCTCGCGGTGGGGTTCTGGCTCGTCCGGGGGTGGCGGGCCGAGCGTCGGCTGTCCTTCGACGCGCTGCTGTTCACCGGGGTGTTGTTCGCGGGCTGGCTGAGCCCGCTGATGAACTGGTTCCACCCCGTGCTGATCGCCAACACCCACGTGTGGGGCGCGGTGGGCTCGTGGGGCCCGTACGTGCCGGGGTGGCGGGGGTTGCCGCCCGGGCAGGAGGCCGAGCTGCCACTGGTGACGTTCAGTCTGTGTTCGACGGTGCTGCTGGGCGTGCTGGGGTGCTGTCAGGTCATGACGCGGGTCCGGGACCGGTGGCCCGGGGTCCGGCCGTGGCAACTGGTCGGAGTGGCCTTCCTCGCGGCGGTGGCCTTCGACCTGTCCGAGCCGTTCGTCTCCTTCGTCGGAGTCTCCGTCTGGTCGCGGGCACTGCCGGCGGTCACCCTGTGGAGCGGCGCGTGGTACCAGTTCCCGCTGTACCAGCTCCTGGGCTCGGGCCTGGCGAGCGGCTCGCTGAGTGCGCTCCGGTTCTTCCGCGACGAACGTGACGAGACGGCGGTGGAGCGCGGCACGTGGCTGCTGCCGGACCGGGTGCGGCCGTGGGTGCGGTTCCTGGCCGTGATGGGCGCCGTCAACACGGTGATGCTGGGCTACTCCGTCCTCCAGGCGATCCTGTCGCTGGTCGGCGGACAACCGCCTGCGGCGCTGCCGGGCTTCTTCGGTCCACCGGCCGCCTACTGATCACACGGAAGGGGCCCGCTGGCGGGCCCCTTCCGTGTGCCGTGCCGCACCCTCGGCAGTCAGTCCCGGGACGCCGCTGTCGCGGAGTCGGGGTCGGAGTCGGAGACAGGGGCGGGGTCGTGCGAGGTGGCCGGGGTGCGGGGTTCGGCGATCATCCGCAGGCGGTTGGGGAAGACGTGGGTGGCCTTGGCCACCGGGCGGACCACGTCGCCGGGTACGGGACGCAGGCGCCAGCGCGAGGCGATCACCGCGACCGCCACGGCCGTCTCCATGAGGGCGAAGTTGTCACCGATGCACTTGTAGGTGCCGAGCGCGAACGGGACCCAGGCGCCCTTCGGCACGTCTCGCGTCGACTCCTTCGACTCCCAGCGATCGGGGTCCAGCCGCTCCGGGGCGCGGTACCAGCGGGCGTCGCGCTGGAGCGCGTACGAGCTGTACATGATCTCCACGTCGGCCGGCACTTCGTGTCCGCCGAGCCTGACCGGCCGCACGGTGCGGCGGGAGCCCACCCAGCCGGGATACAAGCGCAGCGCCTCCTTCACCAGGCGCTGTGTGTACGGAAGGAGCGGCAGGTCCGCGCTGGTGGGCAGCCGGCCGGCGAGGACGGTGTCGAGTTCGGCGTGCAAGCGCTGTTCGAGGACGGCGTCGTGGGCGAGCTCGTGGAAGATCCAGCAGGTGAGGGCGGCCGGTCCGCCGATCCCGGCGACCGCGAGCCCCATGATCTCGTCGTGCACCTCCTGGTCCGTCATGGTGCGCCCCTCGGCGTCCTGCGCGCGCAGCATCATCGACAGCAGGTCGCCGTGGTCGCGGCCGTCGGCCCGGTAGGCGGTGACCGCTTCCCGGATGGCCGCGCTGGTGCGGCCCATGTTGCGTTTGGCTGCGGTGGGCAGGACGGTGTAGAGCTTCGGGGCGATCGCGCTCAGCCGGGCCACCTTCAGGATGTCTTGCCCCGTGACGCGCAGTTCCGCCTCGGCGGTCGCCCCCAGGTCGGACCGGAAGAGCGCCTTCGTGATCATCGCCAACGACAGTTCGCCGGCGGTCTTCTGCACATCCACCACCTGGCCGGGCCGCCACGAGTCGGCGGTCTCCCGAGCGGCGGCCGTCATACCGACGACGTAGCGTTTGAGCTGCTCCCGCTGGAATCCGGGCTGCATCAACCGCCGCTGTCGGCGGTGCGGTTCCCCGGCCACGGCTACCAGAATCGGGCCGATGAAACGGCTTGCGCCGGCCGCACCCTTGCTCCGGGTGAAGTCGGTCGCGTTCGACACCAGCATGGTCCGGACGAGGTCCGGGTGCGTGGCGAAGTAGACGGTATGGGGGCCGAGACGAAGCCGGACGAGGTCGCCGTGGTCCGCCACGGACGACAGAAAACCCAGCGGATTGCGGATGAGCGCCGGCAGGTGACCGAGGACCGGCCAGGCACCGGGCGCCTCGGGGATGCTCGACGGAGTCGCGGACACTGCTGCTCCTTACGGGAGAAGAGCCGGGTGAGGCTGCGGAAGGGGTGGGGGTGGAGTGGGCGGCGGGGCCCAGGGCGGTGGGCCACCGGTGGGCGGGGCGGGCCGCGGTGCCAGTCCGCGCCGGCCACCGGTGGGGGCGGGCCGGGGCGTCAGTCCGCGCCGATCTCGCCGTCGATGAGCGCGAACACCTCCTCGTCCGTCGTATCGGCGAGGTCCGGGCGGAGCTCCTCCGTTCCACCGAGCGTCTGGGCGAGCGAGCGGAGCCGCGAGGCCAGACGGGTGCGGGCCGACTCGTCCAGGGCGGCTCCGCCGGAGGGCGGCGACACGGCGGAGGAGAGTGCCTCCTCCAGTCGGCCGAGTTCAACGAGCAGGGACTGCTCGGGAGAGGTCGCGGACGCGGCAGCACTGTCCGGGAGCAGCCGGGTCCGCATATGCCGGGCGAGGGCGGCCGCGGTCGGGTGATCGAACACCAGGGTGCTGGGCAGGCGCAGTCCCGTCGTCCGGGCGAGCCGGTTGCGCAGTTCGACGGCGGCGAGGGAGTCGAAGCCGAGGTCCCGGAAGGCGCGGTCGGGCTGGATGGTGTCGGGGGTGGGATGGCCGAGGACGGCGGCGATGTGGGTGCGGACGAGGGTGAGGAGGGTGTCGTGCTGCTGGTCAGGGGTGAGGGCGCCGAGGCGTTCGGCGAGGGTCGCGTCGTGCTCGCCGGCGACCGGCCGGTTGTGGGTGGTGCGTGGTCGGCGGGTGGTGGTGGGGGTGAGGTGGGTGAGTAGGGGTGGGATGGGGTGGGTGGGGCGTAGGTCGGCGGGCAGGAGGGCTGCGTGGTGGCTTGTCATGGCGGTGTCGAGGAGGGCGAGTGCGTGGGGGGTGGTGAGGGGGTGCAGGCCGGAGCGGGTGATGCGCCGGTGGTCGCCGGTGTCGAGGTGTCCGGTCATGCCGCTGGTCTCTTCCCACAGTCCCCAGGCCAGGGAGAGGGCGGGCAGACCGGCGGTGCGGCGTTGGTGGGCCAGCGCGTCCAGAGCGGCGTTGGCGGCGGCGTAGTTGCCCTGCCCGGGAGAGCCCAGGACGCCGGCGGCGGAGGAGAACAGCACGAACGCGGACAGGTCCATCTCCCGCGTCAGCTCGTCCAGATACCGGGCCGCCTCCAGCTTCGGCCCCAGCACCCGGCCGATCCGTCCGGCGTCCAGACCGGTGACGGTCGCATCGTCGAGGATGCCGGCGGTGTGGATGACGGCTGTCAGGGGCCGGTCGGCGGGAATCCGGGCCAGCAACGCCGCCAGCTCCTCACGGTCGGCGACATCGCATGCCTCGATCGTGACCGTCGCGCCCGCGGCGGTGAGTTCGGCCGTGAGGTTTTCGGCTCCGGGTGCGTGGGGGCCGCGCCTGCTGGCCAGCACCAGGTGGCGCACGCCGTGTGTGGTGACCAGGTGACGGGCGACGGCCGAGCCGAGAGTGCCGGTGCCACCGGTGATCAGCACGGTCCCGGCCCGACCCCACGACACGGCACCCGCCAGCTCGGCCTGCACCGGCACACGCACCAGACGAGCCGCCAGCAACCGCTCGGCACGCACCGCCAGTTGCGGCTCGCCGCAGGACAGGGCGGCCGCGACCGGGACGTCGCCGATGTCGTCGGTGTCGAGGTCGAGGAGGACGAACCGGTCCGGGTGTTCGGACTGCGCGGAACGCACCAGCCCCCACACCGCCGCCCCCGCCACATCCACCACACCCTCACCCGGGCCGGTCACGACCGCCCCCCGCGTCACCACCACCAACCGGGCACGGTCCGGATGGCCCTCTGCGAGCCACTCCTGCACCACCTGCAACGCGGCGGCGCTCACCTCAGCGACCTCACCACGCGGGCACTCCCACACCACAAACTCCGGCACGACACCATCAGCCCGCGCCTGGCAGGGAACCCACTGCACTTCGAACAGCGTCCCGCGCCCGGTGGCGGTCCCGAGTCCGTCGGTCGGCAGGGGGCGCAGGGTGAGTGAGTCCAGGGACAGGACCGGTGTTCCCGTCTCGTCGGCCATGTGGAGGCGGACGGTCGTAGTGGAGTTGTCGGTGGGCGTCATGCGCACCCGCAGCCTGGTCACGCCCCGGGCGTGCAGGGCGGCACCGCTCCACGCATGCGGCAGGCACTCCTCCGAAGCCAGCAACCCGGCCACCTGAACAGCAGCGTCCAGCAGTGCCGGATGGATCCCGAACCCTGCCACGCCTGCCAGCGCCCCGTCGGGCAGCCCGACCTCGGCCACCATCTCCTCACCACAGCGCCA
>NZ_JBVJRL010000053.1:0-9521 GCF_055607665.1 Streptomyces sp. NPDC036984 | reverse complement strand
GCCGTTGCTCCACCGCCAGGGTGTGGAACTCCCAGCCTGCGCATACGGCTTCACTCCCCACACCGCAGACTGAGTTACAACTTTCTCTACTGGTTCAAGGCGGCTCGCTCCGCTCACCGCGCGCGGCCCGGCCCCCGCCCGGGCCTGCGCTCCTGTCTCCGCCCCGCTCCGGCCCGGCCGGCGCCCGTGCCGCGCGCACAGCAATCAGCCGCTTGCCGTAGAAGGGGAGCGTCGTGGCTGGGGCGGTCGTCTCCACGGCTTTACGGAGCCACTTTGGCGTGAGCCTCGAAGATCATGGCCCCAACGTCGTGCTTTAGCGGGCAGGTCCACAGACTGCCCGACGCGCCGGAAGCTTACGGGGCCATGATCACTCGCGCCAAAGCAGCGCCACCCCAAAGCCGCTCCACCGACCTCAGGGAGAATAGTGTCGGCTTTCTTCGCGTAGCCTCTCAATCCATGCCGAGCCCACGATTCCCCAATCCCTATCCTCGTCATGCATTACATGCGGAATATCTTGCAGATCGACACCCCAGCGCGCCTCTGCGACTTCAACTGTACTCACCAAGCGGCCAGTGACCATCTCCGGAATCTCTGTCAGCGCTGGGCCGGCTAGGTGCAGCGATTTCTTCGAGCTTTTCACAGCAGAGGGCGCATATCGCATATCCAGCAAACGCATTACATGCAGCAGCTCCGCCGATAAATCATCAGACGAAACTTGGCTGCGCAGTACGCCGCAAAAATCCAGGAACAATCGCCCCTTCGAGGTGGCACTGGCCAAGGTCGCGCCACCACCGAATTGCCTCAAGAGGCCGCAGCCAAGAAGTCGAATTAGGCGGTCTCGCACTGCACCTTGCGAAACCCCGAGACGATCAGAAATATCACGAATCCTGCAGAACTCATCATGCGATGTGGAGATGAAAAACAAGATTGCCAGGTGAAGGCCAGGAAGACCGCTAGCTCGCACGAAGAATCTTACGTCTTCGGCGGTGAGATTACCAAATACCACATTCATAAGAATGTCTCTGCTGACTTGCTCTGTGAGTAGTTCACTCACTAGATCTCGCTGCGATTCATCGTCAGCGTCAAAGTCTTGGGGAACCCAAAAGACGCGGAGGCGGTGCGATCTGGCTAGATCTTTAGCGGTTCTGAAATCCCGTACCGCTTCTGATAGCAGCCGCCGAGCCTTAACGGTATCCCTGGCCACGTAGGCGCAGATTTCTGCTTCCCCGTCCAGGAGCATTGTGCGGACATCTTTATCAACACCAGCAGTATGGTTCCAGAGTGTTTGCCCTACGAGAGGACGAGACCAGTCACGTCGGAGTTCACACGCGAAGTCGAACTTTCGACGTTCCGCTTCTACATAGCCGTACAGATTGCTCTGCGAGAGGCGGCTCAAGATGTCCGTTACGCACTTAGATAAGAATTGGTGTTCTGCTGATTCTGCCATCCGAACTTCCTATCTGCGATTTTTCCGTGTTGCAGGCAAGCGGGGAATCATCAAACCTTGCGGCTGAGTCGGGTCGACTGGTTAGCTTCTTCGGTGACTTGCTGTCCATCCCTGATGACTCCAGAAGTGCTCGATCCGACCTCACCGACCAGGTCGGCGCCTAGGCGTACTTTGACAGGGAGCACCCCATGCTCGCAAAGATCCTTTCACTTGCAGTTCTCTTTAAACCATCCCTCCATAACCGAATTGACCACCGAGCCCGTATAACACTGGCGCGAATAGTCGTAGTTAAGGAGACCCTGGTTGTCTCCATTGAGGTTTCCGTAGAATGCAGACGAAGTCACGACTGCGGGAATATCCCAGCGGCTGTTCCCATAGTTGGCTAGCTTTGCCGCCTCATTTACGGCGTCTCCCATATAAACAACGTCGTTGATACCACTGCCGTTGTAGCCCGCCTTGATCATCAAGGCTCGCCCCCACGACATTCCGATCCCTACTTCGATCGGGAGACCATACGAGGCATTGCTCATCTCATAGTTGAGAACTTTCGCCATGGAATTAGCCCTCGCGCCAAGGCTAAACACAGCGTCGACGTCTCGCTTGTAAGGGGTATTGACCACAGCCCAAGTCGCATCACCGGCAATATTGATCTCCCGAGTATTTGGGTCACCGTTGAAGATTGCCACCAGTTCAGATAGGTATGCACGGTAGATTCGCGCAAGCCGTGGGCGCTTATAGTGCTTAGGGAGCTCCGAAGACTTCCGAATGTCCACGAAGATGGCCGAGCAGTTGGCGTAGAAGCCATTGGAAAACGTGAGGTCGTCCCTGTCTGGCAAGGCGTTGACCTCTTCATATTTGCTTTGTGCGCCGGTGAGGTACTCCTTGATTCTGCGAGCGCTAGCGACGTGGTCGTATGCCTTGTAGTTGCTGTCCAAAGCTCTCTCCTAGATCAATCAACTACACGCAATCCTGCGGTAACGGAAAGGGCAAGCAGGGCGAAGAGAAGGAAGCGAATTGCCCTACCACCCCACATGTATTTCTCATGTGCGACTCTAGAGTTGGCCCAGCCCTGTCGAGCGATCTCCGTAACCAGCGCATCCATGTCTGTGGTCAGAGAAATCAACGAGGCGGCGTATGTATCACTTGCCGAATGACCACGAGCAATGTGGTGGAAATAGAGCAAGCTCGTCGGCTCTTCCCTCATTTTTAGGCGGGGCCAGATCACCAAGCCAGCGCAGAAGCCAGCTCCTACTACCGCGAGCGCGCAGAGGATAGAACTCAAGATCAGCCAGCTAGACGGGGTGGTCACGTCCTTCATGAGGTTGTAGAGCACTCCACCCGTGACGCCGGTGGCGGCAAGGGTGGCCCCAGCCTTGGTCTCGGCGTGCTTGATCCAATCTATGACCAACCCCAGGGCCTTCCAGGCATGGTCAGCGTTAGGTGCTTGGCTGGGCTCGGAAGCCGGAGGTGTTTCCGTCACCCACCCATCATCTACCGCACCACTGACAATCAGGGCGGCTAGCGAAGACGACAACCAGGTCAGCAAACTTGCTTGGACCGCCCGGGGTGCACTTCCGTCTCAGTTCCCGTCTCATTCAGCCCCGTTCAGGGCCGTTCAGGCGAGACCCAGAGCCGTCCCCACGCCAGGGGCCAGCCTCGCATGAACGCAGGTGACGCCCCTGCACGCACCCCAACACCCCACCACCACGGTTGGAAAGCGTGCGCCCCTGAGCAACCTCTTGGGCCGCCGTGCACCGCTGCGCGGAGCGGTGCGCCTTCCGCAGAGGACATGTGCCCGGCGATCCTGCACTGGTCCGCACGACGGTCGAGACCGGGGGTGGTAGACGTGGCTCGTACGCAGTCCAGGTGTGGAGCGCTCACGGAGAAGGGCACTCGGTGTCGGCGGCTGGCGATGGTGGGTGCGTCGCGATGCAACCTGCACCGTGGCGAGTTGTCGTCGTACACCATCGAGAAGCGCAAGGAAGCCGAACGCAAGGCGAAGACACGCAAACGGCGCAAGTGACCCCAGCCGGTTGAGGTGACATCCATGGCTGACATCAACGACGCGGACAGCGGCGGCGCAGTGCGGTCTGACACTGCCACGGCCGCCCCGCGCAGCACGGGGAGGGGACAGCAGGTCAGACCGAACTCCTAAAGCGGATGTCCGAAGTCCGAATCCTGCTGGACGCACAGAGAGAAAGGCCAGTTCAGGAGGTTCTTTCCAGGCTCCCCCTTAGCCTCGTGGCAAGGTCACACCGCGCACGCGCCCACCGTGAACACTCGCCCGGATACAGCCCGGGCAGGGCTACCTCGTCAAACGTCGTGGGCCCATGGGTGGTCATACTGCAGAATGAGCCCATGGATGCGGGGGACGTAGCGCTCATCGGCGCAACTGGAGCCGTACTCGGCGCAGCCTTGGGAGCTCTGGGAGCAACGCGTGCGGCACGGTTGACAGGTAAATCGCAGCGCCGAGCACAACATGAGCAATGGAGAAGGCAGGGGCGCCGAGAGGCGTACGCAGCCTTCATCACGGCCACCACTGAGTATGTGAGTGCCATTGAGGCGGCGCAGGCCTGCTTTCGAGAGCACGAGCCGCCCACTCCTCGGCTGAGAGAACTGCTCGATCAAGCGGAGACCCTTCGGCTCCCAATGCAGAAGGCAGTAGCACTCGTATCAGTGGAGGGCCCTCCGGACGTCTCGTCAGCAGCTTCTGAAGCGGCAGCCTTCTACGCCGGTTGGGCGCGGAGCCTACTGGGGGAAGGCACGATCCTCGTCTCCCCGCCGCGCGTGCCGCCACCTCCACCGGTCCGCATGCCGGATGGCGAGTTCATCTACAGGCGCCGCTCCGGCGACCGGCAGTTCGAGCTTTTTCGCAAGCTGGCGAGCCAAGCTTTGGACGCTGCTGACAGCCTTCTCAGCGACAGGTGAGCTTGAGGTGCACTACCTCTTGACCATGAAGGCCGAGGTAGCCGTGCCAGACCCGTGCCAGATCCTGCATGGAACCACGGGGAATAGCGGGGGAACAGGCCGGCGGAGATCCTGGCTACGACTCGGCCTCGCCACAGGTCAGCCAGGCAACCTCTCCTAAGCGCCCCTAGCTTCCCAAGCTGAGGGCTCAGCAGCACGTGCCGGCTGTCGCCGCTTGCTCTGATCGACGGCAATGGCAGCGTGGTGAAGGTTAGTGGGGGTCAAGCGAGGCATACGCGCGCCCGGTCGGTCGGCGTGCCCGCCATCGTGGCTGGCTGTCGTCGGCTGGGGTTCGTGCCACAACCGTGCCACATACAGGGGTCATTCACGGTCAACACCGGTGCAGCGCGGTCGAGTAGCCGCTCGTTTCCTCGGCCGCCAAAGGGACAGCTCAGAGCCGAGAGCACCCAGCCTCTCTCCTAAAGTGGTTGTCCCACCTGCTCACCGAGTCCACACGCGCTGGAACCCTTCGGTCGGGATAGCCTCCAGCGGATCTTCTTCAGGTTCGACCGCTTGGCCTGTTAGGCCGCCGCGCTCGTCCTCCGTGCCCTCAGATAACCCATTCACTGGGCCGGCCGACGTCAGCTCGGCCTGCTTAATGACGAGCAACTCGCAGCGGTCGGGTACTGCCTCGATGTCCTCTCCCCCCGCGCGAACCGGGGATAATGATCTGATTCAGGTGGAAGTTGGGTCGAGGTCGGTCCCGATGCGCAGGACTGACCCCTTGTGCTGCTAGACATGCACCGTGTACTCAGCTCTCACCCCTTCACAGCTTCAGCTTCTGCAACACCTCATGCTCGCCGAGGTTCCACACCCCGATAAGGATCCCGTCTCGGTGGCGGTCCGGGATCTCGATGAAGCGAGTGCCGCCGACGACGTGCGAACTCTCAGCTGGATGGGACTGTTGGAGGTCAGAGGTGAGCGCCTGGCCATCACGCCGCGCGGAAGAGCAGCGCACTTCGAAGCCGAGTGTGCCGTGCTCTCGACGCGCCTGGCCGAGGTGAGCGTCTTCGCCGACCGCCTCCAGCGACGCACGCCCTCATTGAGTGCAGAACTGCACGCGCTCCGCCAGCTCGCCGAAGGGGCATGGAGCGTGACGGAGGCGATGGCGTACGTGGAGCGTTGGGCTCGCTGACCAGGCCTTACGCTTCCTCGCCGGCCTCCGTGGGGAGCACGACTCGGCGGTGGGGTTTGCGGGCCTTGTCGGGGACCGGCAGGATGCCGACCTTCTCAAGGTCAACTGTAGTAATCGTGGGAGCGGCGAGGACGCGGTCCAGTAGGTCCTGCTGGGCGGGCACGAGGTCAACAAGTCGGCGCAGCACGGAGAGCAGTTCCATGAGCTCCCGCGACCAGTCGGATGGCCAAGACTCGACATGCAGGTCGTCCAAGGGGCTGGACTTGCGGCTGTTGGGGTTGGCCTTTCGGTAGCCGAACCATTTCTTAATGATTGGCATGCCGCCGACGTCGTAGTTCCACACTTCCGCGGGGACAGGGCTGACGTGCCCGCCGCCCAAATGCAGCGTGCCGGTCATCTCGGCGTACCGGATTTCGGCGGGAACTTCCGCCCCTATGTGCTGGTCGTAACGGAGCCGACGCGCATCGCCTAGCGGAAAGAGGACGTCTCCGGCCGGTCGGCCATCCTCCGGATCGGCATAGCGCTCCCCGTACGTAGAGACCCACAAGAGGCGCTTGCCCAACTGCACCGCTTCGTACCACAGGGCGCAATCGCGGGTGAGCGGCAGCCGCACGCCTGGAGTGAGGAGCTCCTCGGTGAACCGCTTGGTGAAACCAGCGTGCCCGGCAACAGCCGCCACATATGCAGCCAGATCGTGCACCGTGACGGCTTCGATGCCAAGTTCGGCGGCGAGGTACGTGAGAAGGCGTGGATGCACATTGGGAGTGCCGTCCGGATGGAGGATTGGCATGATCTTGCCGCCGCGGCCGTTGAAATGGTGGGTGTCGGGCAGCAGGGAAGTGGCGACGATCGCCGGCCCGGTTTCAATCTCGTGCGACGACTGCTGGTTCAGAAAGAGCTGATCAGGCTGCATGGCTTCCCACAAAGCCGGCCGGGCGAAGTCGATGACCCGGCTATCGGAGATCAACCACTGTCGGTCGAAGCTCCGCATGGCGATGCGTACTACGTCAGGCGCCAGATTTTTTTCAACTGCGAGTGCCTCGGTGTGCTCAGGCTGCCCGGCCAAAGGACTCCTACTGGCGTGGAGCGAACGGTCTCTTGTCTCCTTGAGTAGCTCCGCCTTCTTAGCCAGATCATTCTCGTGGATCAAACGCGCCCATCGCTTCTCAAGCACCTGCCTGCTGGGGCTGTTGACCCAGGAGCGGTTGGCCTTGATACCCGGACTTCCCCAGCGGAAGAGATCGTCGAGAGCAGGGTAGTCCTCCCACCCCGTCTCGGTGGTTGGGCGGAAGGGGCGAATAGCATCCGTGTGCGTGTCCTGCCAGCCGTCGTCGTCCAGTCGAATCTCTTTGAGCTGACGGTACTTGGCGCCTCGTTTACCGTGGACGGCGCGGTAATGGACACGGGCGGGCCGCTCGGGGTCGGTGTCTTTACTGCGGACGAAGATGCAGATGGCCAGGGGCTGGGCGACACCCGGGAAGATCCGGCTGGCCACATCTGGACGGTGCCCTTCCGGAGACAGGTCGATAATCCAGCCCTCGTCACAGGTGCGCCGCAGGTAATCCCGCATGCCACGCCCGCCGGGCCCAGTAGTGAAGCCCGAGGGCGTGATGAAGCAGACGACTCCTTGCTGATCCTGAGGATGGGCGTCGAATACCTTCCATGTCGCCCAGCGCCAGAAGTAGACGTAGAGGTTCTTCAGCACGTGCTCATAGCGGCCGTTGCCAGGCCACTTGAAGGCCTCGATGGGAGCCACGCCCTGCGCGGGTGTGCCCTTCTCGACCCAGCCGCCGCGGCCCTTGGCCTTGTCGTCGTAGGGCGGGTTACCGATCGCAACGGTGACCGGCGTGCTGGCCTTCACCTGGTTCGCCCGTTTACGAGACTCCGAGATCACTCCGTACGTCGAGGCAAGGGTTTCCTCAGCCAGATACGGGTCGTCCAACGTATCTGTGACGAAAAGCTTCATCCCATCCGGCGGTGCGATCGCTTGATACCGCTTAAGTAGATCCGAGGTCCGCAGCTCAGCGACAGCGAAGGGCCCCATCTGCAGCTCGAAACCGATCAGGCGCTTCGCCAGATCACCTATCGCATCCGGCGTTGCTCCGGGGCCGATGTTCTCTGCCGCCCAGGCGGCGACATGTTCAATGACCGCGTGAAGGTACGTGCCTGTTCCCATGGCTGGATCGACGATGCGCACACTCTCGTCCGCATATCCGTCTGAGCGACCTAAGCGTGTACGCAGCACGTCCTCAGTGAGACGCACCATTTCCTCGACCACTTCGCGCGGAGTGTAATACGAGCCGCTCTTCTGCCGTAGCTTCTCGTCGTACACTTCCAGGAACGACTCGTATAGGTGCAGATATGCGTCCCGCCGGCCCTTACGAATCGCCGCCCAGTCAACTGCGTCAATCACCTGAATGAGCAAATCGAGGCTGACCTCGAAGCTCACCGTGATGTTGTCGGTGAGGAGCTGAAGGGCCTTGCCCATCAAGGCATGCCCGGCATCCAGCCGCCGACCAACCTCATGCAGCCCCACCCCCTTCAAGGAGATGTCCTCGGTGCGCGCCAGCAGCAGCGCGAAAGTCACTGCCTGGGCGTAGCCGTCGGCGAAGGTGGCGTCATCGGCCGTCGGGAAGAGCAGCCTACGCCAGTCATTCTTCAGCCCTGTGAACCGCAACTCCTCAGGACGCGCGCCCTCCGCCGCATACCTGCTCTCGAACTCCAATTGCTCCAGGACCGCCGCGCGCAACAGGCGACACAGCGGCGCAGTGCGCCGAACCAGAGCCGAGGCATGGCGGATTGGCTCGGGAACCCAGTGTAGGAAGGTCCTCAGGAGACTGTTGAACGCTGCGGGCTCACGAGCGGTTAGCGACCGTCCTGCACTGGCCAAGTCGCCCTCGAAAACAACCGGAGTGCCGATCTGTTCCCCGGTGCGAAAGAGTCGCCACTCCGTGCCGTTGGTGTAGAGCACGTTCGGCAGGTCACGCAGTCGCTCCCACTGCCTCTTGTTGCGTCCCGTGAACTTTTCCGGGTCAACAGAATGACCGGGACGTTTGACTTCGATGTAGCCGACGATGTCGCCATGCACCTCGACTGCATAGTCGGGGCGTACACCCACGTCACGCAGAGGAGTTTCGGAGTGCCACAGAACGCCGTCCAAGGCATCGTGACTGCCCACAGTCTCCAGGAGCTTCTGCATCGGCGGGCGGATGGACGCCTCGGGGTCGCCCGGGCCGTTCACCATGTCCTTGCACGACGCGCCGAAGGTTGATATGGCCTCCGAGAGCCAGCCGAACTGCTCCTGCGTCACTACCGCACCCCCCACGAACTGCCGATCACGACTTGATGGTATGTCAGGTCACCAGGAAGATCCAGACGAAGTCTCAGCGTGACATGCGGCGTTGAGGAAGAACGTGGAGTGTCGCGCGGGTCGTGCTTCGCACAGGGGCAGAGGATCAGACAAGGTCGCGCCAGAACGGACCGTTGCTCTTGAGCCCAGCTGTCATCCCGACCGGGCGGGGTCACGGAGGGATCCGCGAACGACCACACTCGACCACGTTAGGAGCCGTGGACCACTCGTGGACCGATATCCGATCCTCAGCCCCATGTAAGGCGCTGAACAGGAAGGATGCTGCGAGGTGCAACGCCCTCCGGAGCCGTGTGCGCAGGTTCGAATCCTGCCGGGGGCACCTTGGATTACTGACCTTCAAAGCGTGGTGTCGTAGGGGCTGACGTCTCGCGATCCCTGCGGTATGCCGACTGCATGAGGTATGCGCAAGGGGGCGGGCTGACCGACGAACGGCTGCTTTCCGTTGGAGGCGGCCGAGCGTTTCCGGCAGGGCGACGAGAACACGGTCATCGCTCACGACCTGCGGGGCAGCGTCCGGTCGGTACAGCGTTGGCGCAAGGCTTGGTCGCAGGACGGGCCGAGAGCCCTGGCCTCGAAGGGCCCGGCATCGCTGCCGCTGCTCA
>NZ_JBVJRL010000052.1:0-10385 GCF_055607665.1 Streptomyces sp. NPDC036984 | reverse complement strand
GCCACCAGCGGCACATCCGTCTCACCGACGAACCCGGCCAGCCGCCCCGCCTGCCCGGCCAGCGCACCCACACTCCGCGCCGAGAAGATCACCGGCACCACGCCATCGACCGGCGTCACCGGTTCGCCATCGGGTTCCTCCGGCGCCTGCTCCAGGATCACGTGGGCGTTCGTACCGCTCACGCCGAAGCCGGACACGCCCACCCGGCGCGGCCGGTCGATCTCCGGCCAGGGCGTGGTGTGGTGGAGGAGCCGGACGGCGCCCGCGTCCCAGTCGACGCGGGTGCTGGGCTCGTCGGCGTGCAGCGTGGCGGGCAGGATGCCGTGGCGCAGTGCCTGCACCGTCTTGATCACGCCGGCCACGCCGGCGGCGGCCTGGGTGTGGCCGATGTTGGACTTCAACGAGCCGAGATACAGCGGCTGTTCGCGGTCCTGACCGTAGGTGGCGAGGACGGCCTGTGCCTCGATCGGGTCGCCGAGGACCGTGCCCGTGCCGTGGCCCTCCACCGCGTCCACGTCGGCCGGGGTCAGCCCGGCCGCAGCCAGCGCCTTGCGGATCACCCGCTGCTGCGAGGGCCCGTTGGGGGCGGTCAGGCCGTTGGAGGCGCCGTCCTGGTTGACCGCGCTGCCGCGCACGACGGCCAGGATCCGGTGGCCCTTGCGCTGCGCCTCCGAGAGGCGCTCCAGGACGACCACACCGGCGCCCTCGGCCCAGCCCGTACCGTCGGCCGTGTCCGCGTACGACTTGCAGCGGCCGTCGGCGGCGAGGCCGCGCTGGCGGGAGAAGTCCACGAAGGTGTGCGGGGTGGCCATGACGGTGGCGCCGCCCGCCAGTGCCATCGAGCACTCGCCGCGCCGCAGGGCCTGCGCGGCGAGGTGGATGGCGACGAGGGACGAGGAGCAGGCCGTGTCGACGGTCACGGCGGGGCCCTCGAAGCCGAACACGTAGGAGATGCGGCCGGAGGCCACGCTGCCCGCACCGCCCGTGCCGGCGTAGCCCTCCAGTTCCGGCGGGAGGTTTCCGCCGAAGAAGTAGTCGACGCCCATGATTCCGTTGAAGACGCCGACGTCCGCGCCTTTCAGCGAGAGCGGGTCGATACCGGCCTGTTCGAGTGCCTCCCACGACGTTTCCAGCAGCAGGCGCTGCTGCGGGTCCATCGCCAGGGCCTCACGGGGTGAGACACCGAAGAACTCGGCGTCGAACAGGCCGGCGTCGTGCAGGAATCCGCCCTGGCGGGCATAGGTGGTGCCCGTCTTGTCGGGGTCGTCGGCGAACAGCGTGTCCAGGTCCCAGCCGCGGTCGGCGGGGAAGTCGGTCACGGCGTCCCGGCCCTCGGCGACCAGGCGCCACAGCTCCTCCGGCGTCGTCACTCCGCCGGGCAGCCGGCACGCCATGCCGACGATCGCGACCGGCTCGTCCGCGCTGCGCCGGACCTGCCGGCGCAGGTCGTGCAGTTCCGTCGTGACGCGCTTGAGGTACTTGAGGAGTTCCTGCTCTGTGGCCATCTTCCATTCCTCACCGAGGGTTTGACGGTCCGCGAAACGTGACGGTCAGACGATTCCGAGTTCGTCGTTGATGAAGTCGAGGACTTCATCTGCGGAAGCGGATTCCAGTTGCTCCGCCACGGCGGAACCCTGTGTCTCCTCGACTGCTCCGTTGCACTTCGCGACCAGGCCCTGGAGGCGAAGCACGATGTCGGCTTTCTTGGACTCGTCGGAAAGCAGTCCGGCGATCAGCGACTCGATGTCCTCGATCTTTTCGTGCACCAGCGACAGGGCGTCGTTGGTGGTGCCCAGTTCCGCGTGGAGATGGCGGGCCAGAGCGAGCGGGTTCGGGTAGTCGAACACGACGGTCGCGGCCAGCTTGAGTCCGGTGGTCTCGCGGAGCCGGTTGCGCAGTTCGACGGAGGTGAGCGAGTCGAACCCGGCGTCCTTGAACGCCGTCTCGGGGCCGACGTTCTCCGCCCCGGCGTGGCCGAGGACGGTCGCGACGTGGCCGCGTACGAGGTCCAGGAGCAGGGCCTCCTGCTCGGCCGGGGCGAGTCCGGCGAGCCGGCGGGTGAGTCCGCCGGTGCCGTCCCCGGCCGTGCCGCGGACCGGCTGGCGGCCGGTGCGGACGAGGCCCCGCAGGAGGGGTTGTACGGGGCGGCCCGCCGCGGCGTCGGCGCGCAGGGCCCGCAGGTCCAGCTTGACGGGGGCGAGGAGCGGCGCGCCGGTGGCCAGGGCCGCGTCGAGGAGGCGCATGCCTTCGGCGGGGCCGATCGGCAGGACGCCGCCCCGGCTCATCCGGGCCTGGTCGGCCGCGCCCAGGTGGGCGGTCATGCCGCTGGTCTGCTCCCACAGGCCCCAGGCCAGCGAGGTGGCGGGCAGGCCGGCCGCCCGGCGCTGGTGGGCTACGGCGTCGAGGTAGGCGTTGGCGGCCGCGTAGTTGCCCTGGCCGGCCGAGCCGAACAGGCCGGACGCGGAGGAGAACACGGCGAACGCCGTGAGGTCCAGGGTGCGGGTCAGCTCGTCCAGGTGCCGTACCGCGCTGACCTTGGGTGCGAAGACCCGGGCCAGGCGCTCGGGGGTGAGCGCGCTGATCACGCCGTCGTCCAGCACGCCGGCCGTGTGCACGACTCCGGTCAGCGGATGCTCCGCCGGAACGGCGTTCAGCAGCTCGGCCACCGCCGCCCGGTCGGAGACGTCACAGGCCACGAGGGACACCGACTCGGCGCCCAGCTCGGCCAGTTCGGCCGCCAGCTCCCCCGCGCCCTCGGCGGCCGCACCCCGCCGGCCGGCCAGCACCAGGTGCCGTACCCCGTGCCGCTCCACCAGGTGCCGCGCCACCAAGGTACCCAGCGAGCCGGTACCGCCCGTCACGAGCACCGTGCCCTCGGGACGGAACGCGACAGCCTGCTCGCCCTCGCCCGCCCGCACCAGACGCGGCACCGACAGCACCGAACCCCGCACCGCCACCTGCGGTTCGTCTGCGGCCAGGACCGTGGCGAGCAGGTCGTCGAAGGGTTCGTCGGTGGCCGGGTCCAGGTCGAGCAGGACGATCCGGCCGGGGTTCTCGGCCTGGGCCGCGCGGACCAGGCCCCAGACGGCGGCACCGGCCGCGTCCGTCACCGTGGCGGCGCCGCCCGCGGGCACCGCGCCCCGGGTCACCACCAGCAGCCGCGCGTCCTCCGCTTCCTGGTCGGCGAGCCACGCCTGGACGACCTCCAGGGCGGCGGCGGTCCGGGCGAGCGCCTCCTCGTCGCCGTCGGCGGAGCCCTGGAGCTCCAGGACGGCGGCTTCGGGCACCTCGCCGTGCAGCGCCGTCACGTCGGCGGCGGTGGTGACCCGCGTCCACACGGGCGGCGTGTCCGTCACCTGGGCGGGTGCGGGGAGTTCGGTCCAGTCGAGGCCGAACAGGGCGTCGCGGCCCTCGCCGGCCGTCGCGGCGGCGTCGAGCTGCCCGACGTCCACCGGACGGAAGGTGACCGAGTCGACGCTCAGGACGAGGCCGCCGTTCTCGTCGGCCGCGACGACGGACAGGACGTCGGTTCCGCGCGGCGCGATCCGCACCCTCAGGGCGGCGGCGCCGGCGGCGTGCAGGACCAGCCCGTTCCAGGAGAACGGCAGGACGTTGTGTCCGTCGGCGGGCTGGGCGAAGGCGTCGGTGTGCAGGGCCGCGTCCAGCAGGGCGGGGTGGAGGCCGAACCGGGCCGCCTCGTCCCGCTGCGCGTCCGGCAGGGCGACCTCGGCGAAGATCTCCTCGCCGCGCCGCCACACCGCTCGCAGGCCCTGGAACGCGGGGCCATAGGCGTAGCCGTGGCTCGCCAGGTCCTCGTAGAAGGAGGCGATGTCGAGGTCGACCGGTTCGGCGCCGGCCGGCGGCCAGACCGTGGTGTCGAAGGCGGGGGTGTCCTCGGCCGAGGCGGTCAGGGTGCCGGTGGCGTGCCGGGTCCAGGCGTCGGTGCCGATCTCGCCGGCGGTGTTCTCCCGGGCCGAGTAGACCGACACGGTCCGCACGCCGGCGTCGTCCAGTGCGCCGACGGCGACCTGGATCCGGACACCGCCCTGCTCGGGGACGACCAGGGGTGTCTCGATGACGAGTTCGTCCAGCACTCCGCAGCCGGCCTCGTCACCGGCCCGGACGGCCAGCTCCACCA
Source organism: Streptomyces sp. NPDC036984 (assembly GCF_055607665.1). Lineage (NCBI taxonomy): Bacteria > Bacillati > Actinomycetota > Actinomycetes > Kitasatosporales > Streptomycetaceae > Streptomyces > Streptomyces sp. NPDC036984. Next base: position 6,247 of record NZ_JBVJRL010000052.1, on the reverse strand, counting down.
GGCCGGTGCCGGGTACCAGGACCACTCCGCCGACGGCGTGGTCGGCCAGCCACGGGTGGGTGCGCAGGGAGAGCCGGGAGGTGCACAGGACACCGCCGGTCTCGGGCACCTCCACGACCGCGCCGAGCAGCGGGTGGTCCGCCGTGCTCTGGCCGAGGGCGACCGCGTCGGTGGCGGGGGCCATCCGGAGCCAGTAGTGCTGGTGGTCGAAGGCGTACGTCGGCAGGTCGACGTGGGCCTCGGTGGCGCCCTCGGGAAGGACGGCCGCCCAGTTCACGTTCGTCCCGCGGACGAACAGCTCCGCGACGGACAGCAGGAGCGTCTGTGCCTCGTCGCGGTCGTCGCGCAGCGCCGGCACGCTGACCGCGTCCTCGTCGGCGGACTCCGCGATCGCGCCGGTCAGGGCGCCGCCGGGGCCCAGCTCCAGGAAGAACGCGCCGCCGGAGGCGCTGATGCCCTCGGCGAAGCGGACCGGGCGGCGGACGTGGTCCACCCAGTAGGCGGGATCGGTGAGCTGACCCGGCTCCGCGAGCCGGCCCGTCACGTTCGATACGACGGGGAGGGTCGGCTCGTTCCACGTCAGGCCGGACAGAGCCGCTGTGAACTCTGTCAACATCGGCTCCATCAGCATCGAGTGGAACGCGTGCGAGACGGTGAGCCGCTTGGTCCGGCGGCCCTGCTCGCGCAGCTTCTCCGCCACGGCGAGGACGGCTCCCTCGTCGCCCGAGAGGACCACCGAGCCGGGCGCGTTGACCGCCGCGAGGTCGACGCCTGCGCCGAGGTACTCCTCGATCTCCGCCTCGTCGGCGGCGACCGCGACCATCGCCCCGCCCGGTGCCAGGGCCTGCATGAGCCGGCCGCGCGCGGCGACCAGCACCACCGCGTCGGTCAGCGACAGCACACCCGCGACATGGGCGGCGACCACCTCGCCGATGGAGTGTCCGGCGACCACGTCCGGTCGTACGCCCCAGGACTCCAGGAGCCGGAACAGGGCCGCCTCCACCGCGAACAGCCCGGCCTGGGTGAAGACCGTCTGGTCCAGCAGACCGCCGCCCGCGTTGCCGACCTCGCCGAAGATCACGTCCTTGACGGCGTGGTCCGCCCAGCCGGCCAGCTGCGCGTCCAGCGCGGCGCACGCCTCGTCCAGCGCCTCGGCGAAGACGGGATACCGGTCGTACAACCCGCGTCCCATGCCCAGACGTTGTGAGCCCTGGCCGGGGAAGACGAACACGGTGCGCCCGGTGCTCTCCGAGCCGGTGGCGACGATCGGCGACGACTCTCCGGCGGCCAGCGCCTGGAGTCCGGCCACGGCGTCGTCCCGCGAGCCGGCGACGATCACGGCTCGTTCGGACAGCACCGCCCGCCGGGCGACGAGCGCTCCGGCGACGGCCGCCAACGGGGCGTCGGTCTCCCCGGCGAACTCGGCCAGCCGTCCGGCCTGTCCGGCGAGTGCGGCGGTGCTCCGCGCCGAGACCACGACCGGCAGTACGCCGTCGGCCGGGGCCACCGGCGCCACGGCCGGCTCCTCAGGGGCCTGTTCCAGGATCACGTGGGCGTTGGTGCCGCTGACACCGAAGGCCGAGACGCCGGCGCGGCGCGGGCGGCCGGTCTCCGGCCAGGGCCGGGCCTCGGTGAGCACCTCGACCGCGCCCGTCGACCAGTCCACCTCGGCCGACGGCTGGTCGACGTGGAGGGTGGGCGGCAGCACCGCGTGCCGCAGCGCCTCGACGGTCTTGATGACGCCGGCGACGCCGGCCGCGGCCTGGGTGTGCCCGAGGTTGGACTTCACCGAGCCGATCCACAGCGGCTCTTCGCGGTCCTGGCCGTAGGTGGCGAGCAGCGCCTGAGCCTCGATCGGGTCGCCGAGGACCGTACCGGTGCCGTGCGCCTCCACCGCGTCCACCTCGGACGTCGAAAGACCGGCGCTCGCCAGCGCCTTGCGGATCACCCGCTGCTGCGAAGGACCGTTCGGTGCCGTCAGCCCGTTCGAGGCGCCGTCCTGGTTCACCGCGCTGCCGCGCACGACGGCCAGGACCCGGTGGCCCTTGCGCCGGGCCTCCGAGAGGCGTTCGAGGACGACGACGCCCGCGCCCTCGGCCCAGCCGGTGCCGTCGGCGGACGAGGAGAACGCCTTGCAGCGGCCGTCGGGCGAGAGGGCCTGCTGGCGGGAGAACTCCACGAAGGTGTACGCGTTGGCGAGGATGGTGGCGCCGCCGGCCAGGGCCATCGAGCACTCGCCGTTGCGCAGGGCCTGCGCGGCGAGGTGGATGGCGACCAGGGAGGAGGAGCAGGCCGTGTCCACGGTCACCGCGGGGCCTTCGAGGCCGAAGACGTACGACACCCGGCCGGAGGCCACGCTGCCCGCAGACCCGGTGGCCGTGAACCCGGCGAGCTCCTGCGGGAGTTCACCGCCGAAGCCGTAGCCCTGGGTCATCACGCCGGAGAACACGCCGACGTCGGTGCCCTTCAGGGAGAGGGGATCGATGCCCGCCCGCTCCAGCGCCTCCCAGGACGTCTCCAGCAGCAGCCGCTGCTGCGGATCCATCGCCAGCGCCTCCCGCGGCGAGATACCGAAGAAGCCCGCGTCGAACAGGCCCGCGTCGTGCAGGAATCCGCCCTGGTCGACGTACGAGGTTCCGACGCGTTCGGGATCGGCGTCGAACAGGCCCTCCAGGTCCCAGCCGCGGTCGGACGGGAACCCGGACAGGGCGTCCCGGCCCTCCGCCACCAGCTCCCAGAGTCCTTCGGGGCTGGTGACACCGCCGGGCAGCCGGCAGGCCATGCCCACGATCGCGATCGGCTCGCCGGGGTCGGCCGCGGCGACGGCCGGTTCCGGGGCGGCGGGGGCGGCGGTGACGCGCCCGAAGTGGCTGTGCAGGTGGCGGGCGAGGGCGAGCGGCGTCGGGTAGTCGAAGACGACGGTCGTCGGCAGACTGAGGCCGGTGGCCTCACGGATGCGGTTGCGCAGTTCGACGGAGGTGAGGGAGTCGAACCCGGCGTCCTTGAACGCCTTCTCCGCCCTGACCTGGTCGGCTCCGGCGTGGCCGAGGACGGTGGCGACCTGGCCGCGGACGACGTCCAGGAGCAGCGCTTCCTGCTCGGCCGGGTCGAGTCCGGCGAGCCGGTCGGCCAGGCCGCCGCCGCTGCGGTCCGCTGCGGTCGTCCGGGCGGCCTGCCGGGTGACCCGGATCAGTCCGCGCATCAGGGGCTGCACGGTGCCCCCGGAGGCCGCGTCGGCGCGGGCGGCCCGCAGGTCGAGCTTGATCGGGACGACGAGGGCCTGGTCGGCGCCGAGGGCCGTGTCGAAGAGGGCCAGGCCCTCCGCAGGGGTGAGGGCGCGGACGCCGCCCCGGCTCATGCGGGCCTGGTCGGTCTCGCTGAGGTGGGCGGTCAGGCCGGTGCTCTGCTCCCACAGGCCCCAGGCGAGGGATACGGCGGGCAGGCCGGCGGCGCGGCGGCGGGCCATCAGGCCGTCGAGGTAGGCGTTGGCGGCCGCGTAGTTGCCCTGGCCGGCCGAGCCGAACAGGCCGGCGCCGGAGGAGTAGACGGCGAAGACCGTCAGGTCGAGGCCGCGGGTCAGCTCGTCCAGGTGCGCGGCGGCGTCGGCCTTCGGGCCGAAGACGCCTGCCATCCGTTCGGGGGTGAGCGTGCTGATCACGCCGTCGTCCAGCACGCCGGCCGTGTGCACGACTCCGGTCAGCGGGTGCTCCGCCGGAACGGCGTTCAGCAGCTCGGCCACCGCCGCCCGGTCGGAGACGTCACAGGCCACGAGGGACACCGACTCGGCGCCCAGCTCGGCCAGTTCGGCCGCCAGCTCCCCCGCGCCCTCGGCGGCCGCACCCCGCCGGCCGGCCAGCACCAGGTGCCGTACACCGTGCCGCTCCACCAGGTGCCGCGCCATCAAGGTACCCAGCGAGCCGGTACCGCCCGTCACGAGCACCGTGCCCTCGGGACGGAACGCGACGGCCCGCTCGCCCTCGCCCGCCCGCACCAGACGCGGCACCGACAGCACCGAACCCCGCACCGCCACCTGCGGTTCGTCTGCGGCCAGGACCGTGGCGAGCAGCGGCTCGACGGCGGTGCCGTAGGCGATGTCCAGGTCGGTGTCGGTGTCGATCAGCACGATCCGGCCGGGGTTCTCGGCCTGGGCCGCGCGGACCAGGCCCCAGACGGCGGCGCCGGCGGGGTCCGTGACCGCGCTGTCGCCACCGGCGGGCACGGCACCCCGGGTCAGGACCACCAGCCGGGACTCCTCCAGGCTGGGCGCGGCGAACCACGCCTGGAGCATGGCCAGCATCCGGTCGGTCTGGGACAGGGCGGCCTCGGCGGTGCCGTCGGGGGTGACGGCCTCGACCACGGCGACCATCGGGCCGGTCGCCGCACCGGCGAGGATCTCGACCTCGTCCGCGTGGAACAGCGGCACCCACTGCGGCACTTCCTCGGCGGCGGCGGAGGGCAGTTCCGTCCAGTCGACGCGGTACATGGATTGGCCGGTGTCGCCGGAGGCCGCCGTCAGCTGGTCGGCGGAGACCGGCAGGAAGCCCAGGGCGTCCAGGGTCACGACGAGACCACCGGCCTCGTCGGCGGCCTCCAGCGACAGCCGGCCGGATCCGGAGGGGGCGAGCCGCACGCGGAGCGTGGTCGCGCCGGTTGCGTGCAGCGTCAGCCCCTGCCACTCGGCGGGCTGCCACAGCCGCTGCCCGGTGCCGTCCGGGTCGGCCGTTGCCGCGTGTCGCAGCCCGGACTGCACGGCGGCGTCGAGGAGCGCGGGGTGGATGCCGAACCGCTCGGCGGCCGCGCGTTGCTCCTCGGGCAGGTCGACCTCGGCGAAGACCTCGTCACCGCGCCGCCACAGCTCTCGTACGCCGCGGAAGGCGGGTCCGAAGGGGTGGCCGAGGCGGAGCAGGTCGTCGTAGAGCTCGCCGGTGTCGGCCGGGCGGGCGCCGGTGGGCGGCCACAGCATCAGGTCGGCGCTCGCCTCGGCGGCGGTGAGCGGTGCGGGTGTCAGGCGTCCGGTGGCGTGCCGGGTCCACGCGGCTTCGGTGTCCTCGCCGGCCGCGTAGACGTCGACGGTCCGCGCGCCGGTGTCGTCGGGCCCGCCGACGGCGACCTGGACGCGTATGCCGCCCTCCTCGGGCAGCACGAGGGGCGTCTCGACGGTCAGCTCGCCCAGGGTGGCGGCGCCGGCCTCGTCGCCCGCGCGCAGGACCATCTCGGCCAGGGCGGCGGCCGGGACGACGACCGCCCCGCCGACGACATGGTCGGCCAGCCACGGATGGGTGCGCAGGGAGAGACGGGAGGTGAAGACCAGCCCGTCGGACTGGGGCAGTGGGACGACCGCGCCCAGGAGCGGGTGACCGGCGGTGGCCTGGCCGAGGGAGGCGGCGTCCGTGGCCGGCGCGATCTCCAGCCAGTAGTGGCGGTGGTCGAAGGCGTACGTCGGCAGGTCCACGTGGGTCTCGCCGGCGCCCTCGGGCAGCACTCCGGTCCAGTCGACCGGGACGCCCTTGACGAACACCTCGGCCATCGACGTCAACAGCCGCCGCAGCCCGCCCTCTTCGCGACGCAGCGAACCGGTGGCGAGCGCGTCCGTACGCGTCTCGTCGACGATCTCGGTGATCGGCTGGACAAGAACGGGGTGGGCGCTGGACTCGATGAACACCGTGTGGCCCTCGGCGAGCAGGGCGCTGACGGCCGGGCCGAAGCGGACCCGGCCGCGCAGGTTCCGGTACCAGTAGCCACCGTCCAGGACACCCGCCTCGCGGACCCACTCACCGGTCACCGTCGAGAAGAACGGCACCACCGGCGCCTGCCCGCGGATATCGGCGAACGCCTCCGCCAGCGCCCCCTCGATGGCCTCGACGTGCCGCGTGTGGGAGGCGTAGTCCACCGCCACCCGGCGCACCCGCACACCATCGGCCTCCAGCGCGGCCAGTGCCTCGTCCAGCGCCTCCGCATCACCCGCGATCACCACCGAGGAGGGACTGTTGACGGCGGCGACCTCAACACGCCCGTCCCAGGCGGTGATCCGGGCAGCTGCCTCAGCCTCAGGCAGGGCCACGGACGCCATACCACCCCGCCCGGCCAGCTCACCGGCGATCACCCGACTGCGGACGGCCACGATCCGCGCCGCATCCGCCAACGACAACGCACCCGCCACACACGCCGCCGCGATCTCACCCTGCGAGTGACCGACCACCGCGTCCGGCACCACACCCACCGACGCCCACACCGCCGCCACACCCAC
>NZ_JBVJRL010000051.1:0-10773 GCF_055607665.1 Streptomyces sp. NPDC036984 | reverse complement strand
CGCTCTGGGGCGTCATGCGGAGGCGTTGCCGTTGGAGGAGCGGGCGTTGCGGATCACCGAGTCGGCGCTCGGCCCCGATCACCCCAGCACAGCCACTCGCCTGAGCAACCTCGCCCACACGTACAGCGCTCTGGGGCGTCATGCGGAGGCGTTGCCGTTGGAGGAGCGGGCGTTGCGGATCACCGAGTCGGCGCTCGGCCCCGATCACCCCAGCACAGCCATCCGCCTGAGCAACCTCGCCGCCACCTACGTCGCTCTGGGCCGCCCTGCCGAGGCGTTGTCGCTTCAGGAGCGGGCGGTGCGGATCAGCGAGTCGGCGCTCGGCCCCGAACACCCGGACACCGCGGCGCGCCTGAGCCATCTGACTGCCCTCCGCGCATCACTGGACAGGACGACGGACGAACCGTAGACCTGTCGGGCAACACGGCAGAGGGCCCGTCCGCGATCTTGACCGCGACGGCCGGCGGGATCACCATGGGAGAGCGGTCGTGGGCGAGAGGAGTTGCCGCACATGAGGGTGAATGACGTGCCCTTGCGCGTCCTGGCCGTGGACGACGAACAACCCGCGCTCGACGAGCTGCTGTATTTGCTGGGGGAGGACCCGCGGGTCGGGACGGTCGTGCCGGCCGCGGAGGCGACCGAGGCGCTGCGCCGGCTGAGCCGGGCGCTGGAGGAGGGCCCGGACGGCCCGGAGGGCTTCGACGTCGTCTTCCTCGACATCAACATCCCCGGCCTGAACGGTCTCGAACTGGCCAGGCTGCTGGGCGGGTTCGCCGCGCCGCCGCTGGTCGTCTTCGTCACCGCGCACGAGGACTTCGCCGTACGCGCCTTCGAGCTCAAGGCCGTGGACTACCTGCTCAAGCCACTCCGCAAGGAGCGCTTCGCCGAGGCCGTACGCCGGATCACCGAGCTGGTCCGGGCCGGGCAGGGGCCCCGCCCGGCCGCCCTCGCCGTACCCGCGTCCCCGGCCTCCGCCCCCGCTGACCAGGTGCCCGTGGAACTGGGCGGGGTCACCCGCTTCGTGCCCCTCGCCGAGATCACCCATGTCGAGGCACAGGGTGACTACGCGCGGCTGTACACCGGGCGGGGGAGCCATCTGGTGCGGATACCGCTGTCCACGCTGGAGGAACAGTGGCGCTCGCGCGGTTTCGTACGGATCCACCGCAGCCGGCTCGTCGCCCTCGGCCGGATCGAGGAACTCCGCGTGGACGGCGGCAATCTGTCCGTCCGGATCGGCGACCGGGTCCTCGCCGTGAGCCGGCGCAACGCCAGGGAGCTGCGGGATCTGCTGGCCGGCCGGGCGGCGGGCCGAACACACTGAGCCAGGCCCGCGGGGACGTAGCCGTCCGGCCACGGTGGCCGAACCCCGACGGTGCCTCCACCTGGTGAACGGTGCTTCTCCGCCGTGGCGTTGGTCACGTTCACACCGGCGCCGACACGGGCAGGGCTAACCCCTGAGACCCGTGCGACGGCGAGCCGCCTTGCGGCGCGGTCAGGGGCGGAACTTGTGTGGGGGAATGGTGAACGGCGGCCGAGGCCGCGCGCGCTCCCGAGCAGTCGTTGATGACCGTTAACGGGAGCGTCACAGCGATTCGTGGTACTTCACCGAATGAATACGTATGGTTGTGAAGGGAGGAATGAGTAGGTGGCGAGCGCTTTATTTCTCGCCAGCCTTGTGACGTTCGTGCGCGACTGCGGTTCACCACACGTGTAGGCAACACGGACAACTGGGTCACAGGCCAGGGGGGGTACCTGATGTCCTTCGTCAATCCGGACCGTGCCACGCGGCAACTGCTGAGGCAGGGCGGGTTTCGCAGACCGTCCGTTCCCGGAGCGTGGCGCACCGGACGCTGACGCGCGGTCTGTGAGGCGCGAAATCGTGCTGGACAGCGGATGCGAGCGGACGCAAGACACCTTTCGGCACTCCTGGGCCAGGCCCTGGACTGCCCTACCGGGGGACCGGGCACCCCCGCCGGACACGAGCGGGCGGACCACGTACGCGACAGGGGGATGCGATGAGCAGCGTACGCACGGTCCGGAAGAAACGGTCGACGGGTCCGAGCGACACCCCACGAGTTCACCACGCCACCCGATTACTAGGCAGAGGTTGTAGTGCCCCCGCGATATTCAGCCATATCCGAGCAGATACTTCTGGAATCCTCCACCGAACCAGGCCGTTCTCTTGCACAATCCGCGCTGTTCTGGCTTGACGGACGGCTCGGCAAAAGCATCGAGTTAGCCGCGGCCGCCACGGAACCGGCCCAGGGGGAACGGGCCGGCCGTGCGGCCGTACTGGAGGCGCGCATCTGGTACGCGACGCTGCTGACGCGCGTCCGCGGCCTCAGGCCCGCCGAACGTCTCATCGCCGGCGAGGCACCCGCCTCCCCGGGACCGCACCGACCGGAGGTAGAGGCCGCGCTGCTGCTGTGCCAGGCCGAGATCCATCTCGCCGGGGGGAAACTCACCGAGGCGACGGCGGCGGCCGAAGCGGGTCTCCGGCTGGCGGTCCAGGCCGGGAGCCGGGGACTCCCCCCGCGCGGGCACGTGGTCCTGGCCGTGTGCTCCGTGCGCTCGCTGGACCTGACGACCGGCCTGCTCTACGCGAACCGGCTGCGGGACGCGGGGCTGCTCGGGCAGGAGAACCTGATGCCGGGACAGTGCGTCTGGGCCGCCGCCCAGGCCCTGGAGGCGCGCGACGGGCTGGAGAGCGTGGCCCACCTGCTGAAGGGCATCATCCACGACGAGGTGCTCGCGTGCGACCTGCTGGTGTCCCAGCCGGCGGCGGCCTCCTGGCTGGTGCGGGCCGGGCAGCGCCTCGGCGACGACGACCTGGCCGAGCGCACCGTCCGCACCATGCGGCAACTCGCCCGCGGCAACCCCGGGTTCCGCAGCATCCAGGCGGCGTCCGAGCACGCCGCCGGACTGTACGAGCGTGACGTGGACGCCCTGGAGGCCGCCTCGGAGCGGCACCTGGACCCGTGGGCCCGGGCGTCCGCGCTGGAGGACGCCAGCCGGATGCGCTCCGCGCGCGACACGGAACGCGACCAGGCGGTCGACCTGCTCCGGCGCGCGGCCGACGCCTACCTGGGCGCCGGGGCGTCCCGGGACCTCTCCCGGGTGCAGAGCCGGCTGAGGGAACTCGACGACCACGGCGGCCGGCCGGCAAGGGGCCGGACCCGGGTCAGCCGGCTCACCGACACCGAGTTCGCGGTGGCCGAGCTGGTCAGCCAGGGCCTCACCAACGGGCGGGTCGGCAGCCAGCTCTACATCTCCCCCCACACGGTGGCGTTCCACCTGAAGAAGATCTTCCGCAAGCTCGACGTGACCTCCCGCGTCGAACTGGCCCGCTCCTGGAACCGGATCCTGGTGGAGGAGGCCGACGACAGCCCCGGCGAGCCCGAGCCCGGCTTCCTGGCCCGCCCCTCCATGGCCCGGCAGGCCGTCTAGCCACTGTCGGCGCGGCACCGTCGTCGCAGGTGACGGCTCCGCGCCCGCACCACCACCCCGGCCCTACCAACCTGAGGGATGCCGCCGCGGCGGTCTCCCGCCGTAGCCTCGACCGAGGGAAACACCGCTCCTCACGTGTTGTGCCGTCCCGCCGGCATGCGCCGCCCGGAAACGACCGGGCGGGTTGTCGGAACAGCCACACCGATTGGCCAGGAGACACGTCATGACCCAGCTTCTGCACATCGACGCGAGCATCCGCTCCGGCGAGTCCGTGACGCGGCAGCTCACCGCCGAGTTCGTCACCCAGTGGCGGCAGTACCACCCCGACGCCGGTTACACCTACCGTGACCTCGGTGCCGAGCCGATCCCGCACATCACGCACGAGGTGCGCGAGTGGCTCTTCGACCCGGCCGGCGCCCTGCACGGCGTCACCCCCGAAGAGCAGGCGCTCACCGAGGCGCTGCACGCCGAGGTGCGCGAGGCGACCACGATCGTGCTCGGCATCCCGATGTACAACTACACCATCCCGTCGTCCGTCAAGGCCTGGATCGACCGGCTCGTCACCCCGGCGCACATGCTGCCCCCGGGCGCCGAGTCCGGCGCGCTGAGCGGCAAGAACGTCATCGTCGTCACCGCGCGCGGCGGCTCCTACGCCCCCGGCACCCCGCGCGAGGGCTGGGACTACCAGGAGCCGTACCTGCGGGCCGTGCTCGGCGCCATCGGCCTCGCCGACCATCTGAGGTTCGTGCACGCCGAGCTGACCTTCGCGGCCATCGTGCCCGCCATGGCGCAGCTGAAGCCACTGGGCGAGAAGTCCCTCGCGGACGCCCGGGAGACCCTGCGGAAGCTCGCCGTCTGACCTTCGGCACCACCATGCACGGGCGGGCGCACCCGGGGCTCAGGGGTGCGGATATCCGCGGGCCAGGTACGTTCGCACACACTGTGGGGAAGGTGCTTCATGAGCGAGATGCTCTCCTACGAGGAAGTCTGGTCACGCACCCATCACTTCGATCCGCCCGCGATCTTCGACAAGCTCCGGGAGGAACGCCCGCTCGCGAGGATGGCCTATCCCGACGGTCACATCGGCTGGTTGGCCACCAGCCACCAGATCGTCCGCGAGGTACTCAGTGACCCCCGCTTCAGCCACAGCCTGGAGATCGGGCACTTTCCCGTCACCAAGTACGGTTCCACCGTCCCGCAGTTCCCGGCGCTGCCCGGCATGTTGATCCACATGGACCCGCCGGACCACACCCGGTTCCGCCGCATGCTGGCGCGGGAGTTCACCGTCCGGCGCATCGCCGAACTCACCCCGCACATCGAGACGGTAGCCGTCGAGCAGATCGAGGTGATGCGCGAGCACGGCGCCCCCGCCGACCTGCTCACCACCTTCGCCAAGCCGCTCGTCCTGCGGGTCCTGTCCGACCTGGTCGGCCTGCCCTACGAGGAGCGGGAACGGTACGCCGACGCGCCTGCCATCACCCACGACCCGGACGGTGACGCCGAGGAGTCGATGGCGGTCTACCAGCAGGTCGGCGCGCTCATCGGGGAGACCATCGAGCGCAAGCGCGCGCAGCCCGGCGACGACATCATCAGCCGCCTCCTGGCCGCCGGCGAGCTGACCGACGAGGAACTGGGCAACATCGTGGCCCTGTTGCTCTTCGCGGGCTACGAGACCACCGAGAGCGCGCTCAGCGTCGGTGTCCTGGCGCTGCTGCACCACCCCGAGCAACTCGCCGCCCTGCGCGCCGACCTGTCCCGCATCGACACGGCGGTGGAGGAGATCCTCCGCTACGTCACCGTCAACCAGTACGAGATCTTCCGGACCGCGCTGGAGGACGTCGAGCTGGACGGTCAGCTGGTGAAGAAGGGGGAGACCGTCACGGTGTCGCTGCCGGCCGCCAACCGCGACCCCGCCAAGTACGGCTGCCCCGCGCACCTCGACCTCGACCGTGACACCGCCGGGCACCTGGCGTTCGGCCACGGCATCCACCAGTGCGTCGGCCAGAACCTGGCCCGCCTCGAACTCCGTACCGGCCTGCGCGCGCTGCTGCGGGCCTTCCCCGACCTGCGGGCGGCCATCCCGGCCGAGGAGGTCCCGCTGCGCACGCGCGGCTCCGTCTTCGGCCTGAAGAGCCTCCCGGTCTCCTGGTGAGCCCTCCGCTCTCCTGGTAGGCCCTCCGCTGCCCGGGCAAGCCCGCCGGCCGCTCGGCAGGCCGCCCGGTCACCTGGCTGTACGCCCGCCCCTCGCCGACCATCCGGCGGTACGGCGGCCACCCGCGCGACGGTGCGCGGGCCGGCCCCGACCGCCCGCTCCGGCCGCTCCGGGCCGGCCTCCCGGCCGTCCGCGGCGGTGGGACCGGCCACCTCGCCCGCCAACGCGGCGCGGACCGGCCGTTCCCGCTCCCTTCCGGGCGCCTGACCGCCGCGCGCACCGCCGCGGCGGAGGGATGTCTGCTCCCGTCGTTCCGGACGACGGCCGGCTGTCCTATGCCGCACAGCCGCCCGCGCCGTGTCCGGTATCCGCCCCCGACCCGCTGCTCCCGGTACCCGCTGCCGCCCTGTGGAAGGAGTCCGAGGCGTGCGTCCCGACCTGGTCACACCGCTTGCGGTCACGCTGCACGAGCACGCTCTCCGCATCCCGGAGAAGGTCGCCTTCGCCGACGACCGGCGCGCGGTCACCTACGCGGAACTGGAGGCGCGGACGCGACGGCTCGCCGGACATCTGGTCCGCCTCGGGCTGCGGCGAGGCGACCGGGTGGCGCTCTGTCTCGGCAACTCCGTCGCCATGGTGGAGGGGTATCTCGCGGTCGTGCGCGCCGGCGGTATCGGCGTGCCGGTGAACCCGCGGTCCGCGCCGGCCGAGCTGGAGTACCTCCTCGCGGACAGCGGTGCGGGGTTCGTCCTCGCCGAGGCCAGCAGTGCAGTGACGTTTCTGCATATGCTGTCGTCCGCCGTGCCGGACGCGACCGTCCTGGTCGCCGGCCCCGCCCCGGTCCCGTCGGGCACCCACTCCTACGACGACCTCGCGCTCACCGAACCCGGCACGCCGGCCCCCGACGACCTCGGCCTGGACGAGGTGGCCTGGATGTTCTACACATCCGGCACCACCGGCCGCCCCAAGGGCGTGCTGTCCACCCAGCGCAACTGCCTCTGGTCGGTCGCCGCCAGCTACGTACCCATCCCGGACCTGCGCCAGGACGACCGGGTGCTGTGGCCGCTGCCGCTCTTCCACAGCCTGTCACACATCGCCTGCGTGCTGTCCGTGACCTCCGTCGGCGCCACCGCCCGCATCACGGACGGCAGTTCAGCCGACGACGTCCTGGACCTGCTCCGCGCGGAGCAGGCCACCTTCCTCGCCGGCGTCCCCACCACCTACCACCACCTCGTCGCCACCGCCCGCCGCACCGGCCTGGCCCTGCCCGACCTGCGCATCGGACTCGTCGGCGGCGCCGTCACCGGCTCCGAGCTGCGCCGCTCCTTCGAGGAGACCTTCGGCGTCCCGCTGGTCGACGCCTACGGCTCCACCGAGACCTGCGGCGCGATCACCATGAACCCGCCGGACGGTGCCCGCGTCGAGGGCTCCTGCGGTCTGCCCGTGCCCGGCGTCGACGTCCGCATCGTCGACCCCGACACCGGGCACGACACGCCCCCCGGACAGGAGGGCGAGGTCTGGGTCAGCGGGCCCAACGTCATGGTCGGCTACCACAACAGTCCCGAGGCGACCCGCGCCGCCCTGCGCGACGGCTGGTTCCGCACCGGCGACCTGGCCCGCCGGGACGAGGCCGGCTACTTCACCGTCTGCGGCCGGCTCAAGGACCTGATCATCCGCGGCGGCGAGAACATCCACCCCGACGAGGTCGAGGCGGTCCTGCGCACCGCCCCCGGAGTCGCCGACGCCGGGGTCGCCGGGGCCGCCCACGACACCCTCGGCGAGGTCCCCGTCGCCTGGGTCGTCCCCGGCCCGGCCGGCCTCGACACGGCCGCCCTGCTCGACCACTGCCGCGCCCGGCTCTCCGCATACAAGATCCCCGAGCGGATCCACGAGGTCGCGGACATCCCCCGCACCGCCTCCGGCAAGATCGTCCGCCGGCTGCTCGCCGCGCAGCCGTACTGGCCGCGCCATACGGCCGAGGGCCACCACGCCGCACTCCTCAGCATCGCGTGGGTCCCCGCACCGGTCGGCACCGGCGGCGCACGCCCGGCCGCGTGTGCCGTGGTCGGGGAGGACACGGACGGACTCGTCGCCGCCCTGCGCGCGGCCGGTGTCCGCGCCGAACTCCACACCGACCTGGCCTCCGCCGCAGCCGGTACGGCCCCCGGCCCGATCCTCCTGCTGCCGCCGGCCCCCGCCGCCGACCCCCGCAACCAGGCCCGCCTCCTCACCGAACAGGTGACCAGCGGAGGTGCCCCCGCCGAGCTGGTGGTCCTGACCCGGTCGGCCACGCCCGCCGGCACCACCGCGCCCGACCCCGTCGGCGCCGCGCTGTGGGCCGCCGTGCGGTCCCTCCAGGCCGGCGGACACCTGCAGACGACCGTCATCGACCTCGACGCAGAGCCCCCGGACGCGGAGACGCTGCTCGCCGCACTCTCCGCCGGAGAACCCCAACTTGCCGTTCGCGGTACGGAGTTGCTGGTGCCCCGGTTGTCACCCGCCCCCGTGGACGACCGGCCTCGGCCCGCCCCGGCTCTGGCCAGTCCCGGAACCGTCGTCATCACCGGCACGGACACCCCCCTCGGCGCCGCGCTCGCCCACCACCTCGCCGCCGTGCACCAGGCCACCCACCTGCTGCTCGTCCACGCACCCGGCACGACCGAACAAACCGACCCGGACGCCTGGCCCGCCGGCACCCACACCACCAGCGCCACCGCCGACACCTCCGGCCTGCGCGCTGCCCTGGCGGACGCCGGCGCGGTGACCGCGGTGGTGCACACCGCCGACGACCCCGACCTGGTCCGCACGCTCGGCCAACTCGTGGACGACACCGCACGGTTCATCGCCGTCACCGACGGCACCGCGACCCTGGGCGCACCCGGCGACCCGGACCGAGCGGTACGCGGCGCCCTCACCGAGGCCGTCACCTACGCCCGCCCGGCCGCCGCCACCCTCGCCTGGGCCGCCGCCGACGACACCGCCCGACTCGCCGATCTCCTGGCCGCGTTCGACGTCCTCCTGGCCGGCGAAGCCCCGGCCCTCCTCGCGCCGCGCCCGGCACCGCCCGGCCCGACCCGGCCGGTACCCGCGATCCTCCGCGCCCTCACCGAGCCGCCCGGGCGGCAGGTCCGCCCCGACGCCGGTGTCACCGCCGCCCTGCGCGCACGTCTGACCGGCCTGGACGAGCGAGCCCAACTGGCCCTTTTCGAACACCTGGTCCGCGAGCAGGCCGCCACCGTCCTCCACGGCCCGGACGCCGCCCCCCTGCCGGCCGGCCGCGCCTTCCGCGACCTGGGCCTGACCTCGGTGGCCGTCGTCGCCCTGCGCGACCGGCTGACCGAGCACACCGGGTTACGGCTGCCCACCACCGTGACCTTCGACCACCCGACCCCGCGGGACCTGGCGGCCCATCTGCGCACGGAGATCCTCGGCCTTGCCGACACCCCGGCCCAGGCGGAACAGCCGACCGCGGACGCGGATCCGCAGGAGCCCATCGCCGTCGTCGGCATGGCCTGCCGACTGCCCGGCGGCATCAACTCGCCTGACGAGCTGTGGCAGTTGCTGGCGGCCGGCCGGGACGCCGTCTCGGACTTCCCGACCGACCGCGGCTGGGACCTCGACGGTCTCTTCGACCACGACCCGCAGAAGACCGGCACGTCCTACGTCGCCCAAGGCGGATTCCTGCCGGACGCCGGCCTGTTCGACGCGGGTTTCTTCGGCATCTCGCCGCGCGAGGCGCTGGCGATGGACCCGCAGCAGCGGCTGCTCCTGGAGACGTCCTGGGAGGCGCTGGAGCGGGCGGGCATCGATCCCCTGTCGCTGAAGGGCACCGACGTCGGCGTGTTCGCCGGAGTCATGGGCCAGCAGTACGGTACCGGCGGCGAAGTCCCCGCGGTACTCGAAGGCTTCGTGACCACCGGAACCGCGTCCAGCGTGGCCTCCGGCCGGGTCGCCTACGTGCTCGGCCTCGAAGGCCCCGCGGTGACCGTGGACACCGCCTGCTCCTCCTCCCTGGTCGCGATGCACCTGGCCGCCCAGGCGCTGCGCAACGGCGAGTGCACCATGGCGCTGGCCGGCGGCGCGACGGTCATGGCCACCCCGGGCACCTTCGTGGAGTTCTCCCGGCAACAGGCGCTGGCCGCCGACGGCCGCTGCAAGTCGTACGCGGATGCCGCCGACGGCACCGGCTGGGCCGAGGGTGCCGGTGTCCTCGTCCTCGAACGGCTCTCGGAGGCCCGGCGCAACGGCCACCGCGTGCTGGCGGTGGTCCGTGGCAGCGCGATCAACCAGGACGGCGCCTCCAACGGCCTGACGGCCCCGAGCGGACCCTCCCAACAGCGCGTCATCCGCAAGGCGCTGGCCGACGCCCGGCTGACCACGGCGGACGTGGACGCGGTCGAGGGCCACGGCACGGGCACCACCCTCGGCGACCCCGTCGAGGCGCAGGCGCTGCTGGCGACGTACGGACGCGACCGCGAACAGCCTTTGTGGCTGGGGTCGTTGAAGTCGAACATCGGGCACACGCAGGCCGCCGCCGGTGTCGCCGGTGTGATCAAGATGATCCAGGCGATGCGGTACGGCGTCCTCCCCGCCACCCTGCACGTCGACGCCCCCTCCTCCCAGGTCGACTGGTCGGTGGGCGCGGTCGAACTGCTCACGGAGGCCCGGGAGTGGCCGCAGAAAGCCGGGCGTCCGCGCCGGGCCGGAGTGTCCTCGTTCGGCGTGAGCGGCACGAACGCACACGTGATCATCGAGCACGTACCGGAGCAGCCGGCGGCCGACCGGGCGCCGTATGACGGCCCGGTGCCGTTGGTGGTGTCGGCGGCCTCGGAGGGTTCGCTGGCCGGGCAGGCGGAGCGGCTGGCCGCGTTCGTCGGCGACACGGACGCGTCACTGGTGGAGGTCGCCGGGGTGTTGGTGGCGCGTCGGGCGGTGTTGTCGGAGCGGGCGGTGGTCGTCGCCGGGTCCCGTGAGGAGGCGGTGGCCGGGCTGGCGGCGCTGGCTCGCGGGGAGTCGGCGGCCGGGCTGGTGACGGGCGCCGTGCGGTCCGCCGGGCGGACGGTGTTGGTGTTTCCGGGGCAGGGTTCGCAGTGGCTGGGGATGGGTCGTGAGCTGCTGGATTCCTCGCCGGTGTTCGCGGAGCGGATCGAGGAGTGCGCCCGTGCTTTGGCGCC
>NZ_JBVJRL010000050.1:0-11060 GCF_055607665.1 Streptomyces sp. NPDC036984 | reverse complement strand
TTCGATGATGACGTGGGCGTTGGTGCCGCTGACGCCGAAGGAGGAGACACCGGCCCGGCGTGGGCGGTCCGTGGTCGGCCAGGGCTGTTGTTCGCGGACGAGTTCGACGGCTCCGCTGGTCCAGTCGATGTGCGGGGACGGTTCGTCCGCGTGGAGCGTGCGCGGGACCACGCCCTCGCGCATGGCCATGACCATTTTGATGATGCCGGCGACGCCGGCCGCGTGCTGGGTGTGGCCGATGTTGGACTTGATGGAGCCGAGGAGGAGGGGCCGGTCGGCGGGGCGGTTCTGGCCGTAGGTGGCGAGCAGGGCTTCGGCTTCGATGGGGTCGCCGAGCTTGGTGCCGGTGCCGTGGCCCTCCACCACATCCACCTCGGAGGGCGAGAGACCGGCGGCCTTGAGCGCCTGGCCTATCACGCGCTGCTGTGATCGGCCGTTGGGCGCGGTCAGGCCGTTGGAGGCGCCGTCCTGGTTGATCGCCGAGCCGCGCACCACGGCCAGCACCTGGTGGCCCTTGCGCCGCGCGTCGGAGAGGCGCTCCACCAGCAGGATGCCGACGCCCTCGGACCAGCCCGTGCCGTCCGCCGACGCGGAGTACGCCTTGCAGCGGCCGTCCGGCGACAGTCCCCGCTGCCGGCTGAACTCCACGAACGTACCGGGAGTGGACATCACCATGACCCCGCCAACGAGCGCGAGGGTGCACTCGCCGGCCCGCAGTGCCTGCGCGGCCAGGTGCAGCGCCACGAGGGACGACGAGCAGGCCGTGTCGAGGGTGACCGCGGGCCCCGTCAGACCCAGGTGATAGGCGATCCGCCCGGACATCACGCTGGACGTGGTGCCGGTGAGCAGATCGCCTTCCACCTCCTCGGGGGCCTCGTACAGACGGGGGCCGTAGTCCTGTCCGGTGGCTCCGATGTAGACGCCGGTCGGTGTGGCACGCAGGGACGCCGGGCTGATGCCGGCCTGTTCCACCGCTTCCCAGGCCGTCTCCAGCACGACGCGCTGCTGCGGGTCCATGGCCAGCGCCTCGCGCGGGGAGATGCCGAAGAACTCCGCGTCGAAGTGTGCCGCTTCCTGGAGAAAGCCGCCTTCCCATGCGTAACTCGTCCCCGAACGGTCGGGGTCCGGGTCGAAGAGGGCCTCCAGGTCCCAGCCCCGGTCTGTCGGGAACGCCGAGACCGCGTCCCCGCCTGCCGTGACCAGCTGCCACAGTTCCTCCGCGGAGCGCACGCCGCCGGGGAACCGGCAGGCCATGCCGACGATGGCCAGCGGCTCCGACGACCGCGCCTCCACTTCGCGCAGCCGTGCGCGCGCGTCCTGGGCGTCGGCGATGGCCCGCTTGAGGTAGGTCCGAAGCTTGTCCTCGTCAGACACGGTTTCAGCTCCCAGGAGTGAGATGCGGCAGTGGTGGGGGAAGGGCCGCGCGGGGCGGGTGGCGTACTCCGCCCCGCGTGCGGCCATCGGGGGTGCGGCGGTCAGTCCAGTTCGTCGACGAGGGCGAACAACTCGTCGTCGCTGGCGGCATCCAGTTCGGCTTCGCGCCGGCGCTTGTCCGATTCGGCGGCCGACGCGCCCACGGCGTCCAGCAGCCGCCGTAGCCGGTCGGTGATCTCGTCCCGCACCGGTTCGTCCGCCTGCTTGGCCAGCAGGCCGGCCTCCAGGCGGTCGAGCTCGGCGAGGAGCTGCTCGTCGGCCGGTTGCGCCGGGCCGTCGCCGCCGTTCACCTCCAGGTGTTCCAGCAGGTACTCGGCGAGTTCGTCGGGGGTCGGATAGTCGAAGACCAAGGTGGTCGGCAGCCGCAGGCCGCTCATCGCGGTGAGGCGGTTGCGCAGTTCGACCGAGGTCAGTGAGTCGAAGCCCAGCTCCTTGAAGGCCCGGTTCCGGTCCAGCGCGCTCGGGTCCGCGTGGCCGAGGACGGCCGCGACCTGGTCGCACACCAGGTCCACCAGGGTCTGGCGGCGCATGGCCGGCGGAACCTCGGCGAGCCGGCCGGCCAGGGACGCGGGCTGCTCGCCTCGGCCGCCGCCGGTGGCGGAGCGGCGCGCCGTCACGGTGACCAGGTTCCGCAGCAGCGCGGGCAGTTGGTCGCCCTGCGTGCGCAGGGCCGTGGTGTCCAGGCGGGTGGGCGCCAGGACGGCCCGGCCGAGCCGGTCGGCATGGTCGTAGAGAGCCATGCCCTCCTCGGCGGACAGCGGGAGCAGCCCGCTGCGGGCCATGCGCCGGATGTCGGCGTCGTCCAGGTGCCCGGTCATGCCGCTTGCCTGGGCCCACAGACCCCAGGCGAGCGATGTCGCCGGGAGACCGAGCATGCGGCGCTGGTGGGCCAGGGCGTCGAGGAAGGCGTTGGCCGCCGCGTAGTTGGCCTGACCCGGCGTGCCGAGGAGGCCGGCGAAGGACGAGTAGAGGACGAAGCCCGACAGGTCGCGGTCCTTGGTGAGTTCGTGCAGGTGCCAGGCGGCGTCGACCTTGGGCCGGAGGACCTTGTCGAGGAGTTCGGGGGTCATGTGGGGGAGGGTGCTGTCGTCGAGGATGCCGGCGGTGTGGATGACGGCGGTGAGGGGGTGCTGGTCGGGGATGGTGTCCAGGAGTGCTGCGAGGGCGTCGCGGGAGGTGACGTCGCAGGCGGTGATGTCGACGTCGGCGCCGAGGCGGGTGAGTTCCTCGCGTAGTTCGGTGGCGCCTTCGGCGGCGGGTCCGCGTCGGCTGACGAGCAGCAGGTGGCGGGCCTTGTGTTCGGTGACGAGGTGGCGGGCGAGCAGGGCGCCGAGGCCGCCGGTACCGCCGGTCACCAGCACCGTACCCTCGGGGTCGAGCGGCGCGGGGACGGTCAGCACGATCTTGCCGACGTTCCGGCCCTGGGACAGGAAGCGGAACGCCTCCGGTGCCCGGCGCACGTCCCAGGTGGTGATCGGCAGCGGCCGCAGCACCCCCTGTTCGAACAGGCCCAGCACCTCCACCAGAATCTCCTGCAGGCGTTCGGGTACGGCTCCCTCCGCGCCGGGTTCGACCTGCGCGAGCGCGGTCAGGTCGTAGGCCCGGTAGGTGACGCCGGGATGGGAGCGCGCCACCTGCCGGGCATCGCGGATGTCGGTTTTGCCCATCTCCAGGAACCGCCCGCCGTCGGCGAGCAGCTGCAGCGAGGTGTCCACGAACGTGCCGGACAGGGAGTTGAGGACCACGTCCACGCCATGACCGCCGGTCGCGGTCCGGAAGGCGTCGTGGAAGTCCAGCGTCCGGGAGTTGGCGATGTGGTCGTCGTCCAGGCCCAGGGCCCGCAGGGTGTCCCACTTGCCCGGACTGGCGGTGCCGAAGACTTCGGCGCCCAGGTGCCGGGCGAGCTGGACGGCGGCGATACCGACGCCGCCGGCCGCGGCGTGGATGAGCACTTTGTCGCCGGGCCGCACCCCGGCCAGGTCCACCAGCCCGTAGTACGCGGTGAGGAAGACCACCGGAACCGAAGCGGCCTGCGCGTACGTCCAGCCCCGTGGCATCCGGGCCACCAGGCGCCGGTCGGCCACGGCCACCGGGGCGAACGCTCCGTCGAAGTAGCCCATCACCCGGTCGCCCGGCCGCAGATCGACCACGCCGGGCCCCACCTCCAGCACGACGCCCGCTCCCTCGGCGCCCATCAGCGCGTGCCGCTGGTCGACCATGCCCAGCGCGATCAGCACGTCACGGAAGTTCAGACCGCCGGCCCGCACCGCGATCCGGACCTTGCCCTCCGCGAGCGGTTCCCGCACCTCGGGGCAGGGCACGAACGACAGACCTTCCAGGGTGCCCTTGTCGGTGAGGACCAGCCGGTAGGCGTCCACGTCGGAGGGCGGGGTGCGCACATCGGTGTGCACGGCGCGGCCCAGCCGCGGCGCGAACATCTCCTCGCCGCGCACCATCAGCTGCGGCTCCCCGGCCGCCAGGGCCCGGGGCAGTACGTCCGCCGCCCGCGCCGGATCGTCCAGGTCGACCAGGACCAGGCGGCCGGGATTCTCGGTCTGCGCCGTACGCACCATGCCCCACACACCCGCGTGCTCCAGGTCGGTCAGCGCCTCCTCGGGGCGGGCGACCGCCCCGCTGGTGAGCACCACCAGCCGGGACCCGGCCAGCCGTTCCTCCGCCAGCCAGCCCCGCAGCACCTCCAGCATCCGCCGGGTGGCCGCGCCGACGGCGCCGGGCACATCGCCCAGGCCGTCCCCGGCCGCCGAGTCCGGTGCGGCGGCCGGCCCCGCCGCTGCCGGCGCCAGGGCGGTGAGGACCACCGCGTCCGGCGCCGGTGCACCCGCGTCCAGGGCGGCGGCCAGCGCGGCCAGGTCCCGGTGCGCTTCGCCCAGTCCGGGAACCGGGGCGCCCAGCGTCGCCCAGGACGCCGGAGCCGGGGCTTCGGTGCCGGGCAGCGGCGCCCAGTCCAGCTGGAAGAGGGACTCCTTGGCCACCCCGGTGGCGTCACGCAGGGCCTGCTCGTCCAGCGGGCGCAGGACGAGTTCGTCGACCGAGCCGACCACGGCTCCGGACCCGTCGGCGAGCACGAGCGTCGCCGTGGGGCGGCCCTCGTCCCGACGGGTGATCGTCAGCCGCACCCGCAGGACCGACGCGCCGGCCGCCCTGAGGGTGACCCCGGCGAAGGAGAACGGCAGGCCGGGCAGCAGCTCGCCGTCGACCACGCCGGGCAGCAGCGGGTGCAGCGCGGCGTCCAGTACGGCCGGGTGCAGCACGTAGTCCCCGGCCCGGTCGGCCTCCCGGCCGCCCAGCTCGACCTCGGCGTAGACGTCGTCACCGGCCCGCCAGGCGGCGCGCAGCCCCTGGAACTCGGGGCCGTACCGGTAGCCGAGACCCGCCAGCCGCTCGTACACCCCCTCCAGGTCGACCCGGTCGGCGCCGGCCGGCGGCCAGGCCCCGGTGAGCGGCTCCGGCCGGGCGGCATCGCTGCCCAGGATGCCCTCGGCGTGGCGCGTCCAGAGATCGCCGCCCTGGGGACGGGAGTAGACGGTCAGCTCCCGCCGGCCCCGCTCGTCCGCTTCGGCCACGACGACCTGGACCTGGACCTCGCCCGTCTCGGGCAGGACCAGCGGGGCCCACAGCGTCAGTTCCTCGACCGTGCCGCAGCCGACCTGGTCGCCGGCCCGGACGGCGAGTTCCAGGAAGCCGGTCGCCGGCAGCAGCACCGAACCGAACACGGCGTGATCGGCGATCCACGGCAGGGCACGCCGCGACAGCTGCCCGGTCAGGACCACCCCGCCGCCGTCCGCCATGTCCACCGCCGCACCGAGCAGCGGATGACCGGTCGGGGCGAGGCCGCTGCCGGAGACGTCGGCGGTACGCCGGCCCGGCGCCAGCCAGAAGTGCTGCCGCTGGAAGGCGTAGGTGGGCAGGTCGACCGGGAGGCCGCCACCGGCCGGCAGCGCGGCCGTCCAGTCGACCGGGACACCACTGGTGAAGACCTGCGCGACCGAGGCGAGAAGCCTGTCGAGGCCACCGCCGTCACGCTTGAGCGACCCGGTCACCAGCGCCTCGCGCCCCGCGTCCGCGACGGTCTCCTCGATGCCCGGCACCAGCACCGGGTGCGGGCTCATCTCCAGGAACACGTCGTGGCCCTCGTCGAGCAGGCCCCGCACGGCCTGCTCCAGGCGCACCGTCCGGCGCAGGTTGCGGAACCAGTAGTCCGCGTCCATCAGGTCGTCGCCCAGCCACTGCCCGGTCAACGTGGAGTAGAGCGGGATCCGCGCCCGCTCGGGACGGATGGGGCCGAGCAACTCGGCCAGCCGGTCACGCACCCGGTCCACGTGCGCCGAGTGCGAGGCGTAGTCCACCGCGATCTTGCGGACCCGCACTCCCTCGTCGCGCAGTTCGTCGTGCAGCGCGTCCAGAGCCTGGAGGTCGCCGGAGACCACCGTGACCGCCGGGCTGTTGACCGCGGCCACCGACAGCCGGCCGTCGAAGGCGGCCAGCCGCTCCCGAACCGTGTCCGCCGGCAGCGGGATCGACATCATGCCGCCCTGCCCGGCCAGCTCCAGCAGCGCCTGGCTGCGCAGCGCGACCACGCGCGCCGCGTCGTCCAGGGACAGCGCTCCGGACACGCAGGCCGCGGCGATCTCGCCCTGGGAGTGCCCCACGACCGCCGCCGGCTCGACACCGAGCGAACGCCATACGGCGGCCAGCGAGACCATCACCGAGAACAGCAGCGGCTGTACGACGTCCACCCGCTCCATGCCGGGAGCACCCTGCGCCCCCGACGCCACCTCCAGCAACGACCAGTCGACGTACCGCGACAGGGCGGCGTCGCACTGCCGCATCGACTCCGCGAACACCGGTGAGGCCGCCAGCAGGCCATCGGCCATGCCCGCCCACTGGGCGCCTTGCCCCGGGAAGACGAAGACCACCTTGTCACGGCCTCGCGCCGCGCTCCCCTTGACGACGTTCGCCGGCACGACCGGTTCGGCCACCGCCCGCAGCCCCGCCAGCAGACCGGCCCGGTCGGATCCGAGGACCACGGCCCGCTGCTCGAACAGCGACCGATCCGTGACCAGCGCCCGGCCCACATCGGCCGGGTCCAGCTCCGGACGCTCCTCGAGAAGGCGCGCCAGACGTTCCGCCTGAGCCGCCAGCGCCGCCTCGCCGACCCCGGATACGACGAGCGGTACGAGATCACCGCCGGACACGGCTTCCGGCGCGGAGCCGTCCCGCGGCACGGCGGCCTCGGACGGCGTGCTCTCCTCGGCCGTGGCGGCCACCACCGCAGCGGCGGCGGGCTGCTCCAGGACGACATGCGCGTTGGTGCCGCTGATACCGAACGACGACACCGCCGCCCGCCGCACCCGGCCCGTCTCCGGCCAGGCACGCCCCTCGGTCACCAGCTCCACCGCCCCGGCGGACCAGTCCACGAACGGTGAGGGCTCCGAGACGTGCAGCGTCCGGGGAACCATCCCGGCGCGCATCGCCATCACCATCTTGATCACACCGCCGACACCGGCCGCGGCCTGTGTATGGCCGATGTTCGACTTCAGCGAACCCAGCAGCAACGGCGGCTCGTCCGCGCCCCGGCCCTGGCCGTAGGTGGCGAGGAGCGCCTCTGCCTCGATGGGGTCACCCAGCTTCGTACCCGTGCCGTGCGCCTCCACGACGTCCACATCGGTGGTGGACAGCCCCGCATTGGCCAGGGCCTGGCGGATCACCCGCTGCTGGGACGAACCATTGGGCGCGGTCAGGCCGTTGGAGGCGCCGTCCTGGTTCACCGCGGAGCCGCGCACCACGGCCAGTACCCGATGGCCGAGCCGCTCCGCGTCGGACAACCGCTCCAGCAGCAGCATGCCCGCACCCTCGCCCCAGCCGGTGCCGTCGGCGTCGGCGGAGAACGACTTGCAGCGGCCGTCGGGCGACAGCCCCCGCTGCCGGCTGAACTCCACGAAGGTGCCGGGCGTCGACATCACGGTCACACCGCCGGCCAGCGCCATCGAGCACTCGCCCGAGCGCAGCGCCTGCGCGGCCAGGTGCATGGCCACCAACGACGACGAGCAGGCGGTGTCCACGGTCACCGCTGGACCGGTCAGCCCGAAGACGTACGACAGCCGACCGGACATCACACTGCCGGTGTTGCCCGTCAGCAGGATGCCCTCCAGCTCCTCCGGCATCGTGCCGACCGGAGGCGCGTAGTCGTGGTACATCGTCCCGGCGAACACGCCGGTCTGCGTGCCGCGCAGCGACGTCGGGTCGATGCCCGCGCGTTCCACGGCCTCCCACACGGTCTCCAGCAGCAGGCGCTGCTGCGGGTCCATGCTCAGGGCTTCACGCGGTGAGATCCCGAAGAACGCCGGGTCGAACTCGCCCGCCTCGTGCAGGAACCCGCCCTCCCGGACGTAACTCCTGCCCGGCGTGTCCGGGTCGGGGTCGTACAGATCCTCGTCCCAGCCCCGCGTGGTCGGGAACCCGGAGATGGCATCCACCCCGTCGGCCACCAGCCGCCACAGATCCTCGGGCGAACTCACCCCGCCGGGATAACGGCAGGCCATGCCGATGATCGCGATCGGCTCGTCGGCAGCGACGGCCGCCGACGAGGACGGGGACGCGGCCGACGCCTCCTGCTCGGCGCCGAACAGCTCCTGCACCAGATACTCGGTCAGGGCGCGCACGGTGGGCCGGTCGAAGACCAGCGTCGTGGGCAGCCGCAGACCGGTCGCGGAGGCCAGCCGGTTGCGCAGCTCCACCGAGATCAGCGAGTCGAACCCCAGCTCCTTCAGGGCCCGCTCGTCATCGACGGCCGTCACGTCACCGCGGCCCAGGGCACCGGCGACCTGCGCACGCACCAGCCGGTGTACAGTCCGCTCACGCTCCTCGGCCGGGATCTCGGCCCACTGCCGGGCCGCCCCGGCCGGCCGCACGCGGGCCTCCCGGCGCAGCTCCCGCACCGGCCTGTGCACCAACTGCCGCACCAGAGCCGGAACCTCGTCGTGCCCGTCGCCCAGCAGCGCCGCGTCGAACCGCATCGGCACCAGGAGCGCCCGGTCCTGCGCCAGGGCGAGGTCGAACAGCTCGGTGCCCTCCGCGTGCCCGAGCGGGCCGACTCCCAGCCGAGCCATCCGCACCAGGTCGGCGTTGCTCAGATGCTCCGCCATGCCGCCGGAGGGGTCCCACAGGCCCCACGCCAGCGAGGTGGCGGGCAGCCCGGCGGCCCGGCGCCGCGCGGCCAGCGCGTCGAGGAACGCGTTGCCCGCCGCGTAGTTGGCCTGGCCCGCGGCACCGAACAGCCCGGAGACCGACGAGAAGAGCACGAACGCGGACAGGGCCAGGTCCTGGGTCAGCTCGTGCAGCTGCCATGCCCCGTCCACCTTCGGACGCAGTACGGCTTCGAGGCGCTCGGGATCGAGGGACGTGACCACACCGTCGTCGAGGGTTCCGGCGCAGTGCACCACGGCGGTCAGCGGGCGCTCCGCAGGCACCAGCGCCAGCGCCGCGGCAAGCCCGTCGCGATCCGCGACATCACAGGCCGCGGTGGTGACGTCCGCGCCCAGATCACGCAGCTCGGCCTCCAGCTCCGCCGCACCGGGCGCCTCCAGCCCGCGACGGCTGACCAGCAGGAAACCGCGCACCCCGTGGACCGACGCGAGATGCCGGGCGAACAGCCGGGCCAGCGTTCCGCCGGCGCCGGTGATCAGCACCGTGCCGTCGGCATCCAGCCGGCCGGGCTCGGACAGTCCGCCGGCCGCCCGCACCAGGCGCGGCACCAGGGCGGCGCCGTCCCGCAGCCGCAGCTCCCGCTCCCCGCTCGCCACCGCGGCGGACAGCAGCTCCACCGCCACCCCGGCGGCCGCCTCCACGAGAACGAACCGGCCGGGGTTCTCCGTCTGCGCGGACCGCACCAGACCCCAGGCGGCCGCCACCGCCGGATCGTCCGCATCCGCCGTGACCAAGACCAGCCGACCCGGCTCCTGCCCGGACTCGGCCCGCTCGTCACCCAGCCAGCGCTGCAGGACCTCCAACACCCGCTGAGCCGTCAACCGGGCCGCCTCGGCCACGGAGCCGGCCGCCGCGGGGACGACGTCGAAGCGCACCAGCGGCACCGCCGGCAGGGCCGAATCAACCCACTCGTCCCACGCCACGGCGTCCGCCATGTCCGCGCCGGCAGACACCCCCGGCTCCACGGCAAGCGCCGTCCAGTCGACCTGGAACAGCGAACGACGCGTCCCGGCCCCCGCCGAGCGCAGGGCATCCCGCGACAGCGGGCGCCACACGAGCGAGTCGACCTCGACCACCGGCGCTCCGTCCTCGGCGTCCCGCACCGTCAGCCGAACACTGTCGGAGCCGGTCCACCGGTACTCGACGCGCACATCGGACGCCCCCGTGGCGTACAGCCGCACCCCGGACCAGGAGAAGGGCAGCCCCGAGGGGCGGGAGTCGTCCACCACTCCGGGCAGCAGCGGATGCAGAGCGCCGTCCAGCAGGGAGGGATGCAGGGTGAACAGCTCGCCCCGGCCGGCCTCCTCACCGGCGAGTCCGATATCGGCGGACAGCGCGTCGTGGCCGCCCCGCCACACCTGACGCAGGCCACGGAAGGCCGGGCCGTAGTCATAGCCGGTCTCGGCCAGCCGCTCGTACACCCCGCCCAGATCGACCGTGGAGCCGTCCTCCGCCCCGTCCGTGTCCGGGTGACGGGGTCCGTCCCCGCCTGCCGAGACGGCGCCGGCGGCATGCTGCGTCCAGACCGGCTCCTCGTCACCGTCCTGCGCACGCCGCTCGGGACGCGCGTGCACGCCGATCTCCCGACGCCCCGCCTCATCCGGCGCGGACAGACTGACCTGCACCAGCACGGCCCCCGACTCGGGCAGCACCAGCGGAGTCGTCAGCGTGAGGTCGTCGATCTGATCGCACCGCGCGAAATCGGCGGCGAAGAGCGCCAGTTCCAGGAAGGCGGTACCCGGCAGCAGCACCGATCCCAGGATCGCGTGGTCGGCGAGCCAGGGGTGCGTGTGCAGGGACAGCCGCCCGGTGAGAATCACTCCGCCGTCGGCGAGGTTGACCGCGCTGGTGAGGAAGGGATGGTTGAGGGTGACAAGGCCGACGGTGGCCGGCGGTGCCAGCCAGTAGTGCTGACGCTGGAAGGGGTAGGTGGGGAGGGGTGTGGTGTGGGGGTGTGCGGGGGTGTAGTAGGCGTCCCAGTTGAGGGTGTGGCCGTGGGTGAAGGTGGTGGCGAGGGCGGTGAGGAGCGCTGTCGCCTGGGGCTGGTTACGGCGTTGCGTCGCGATCGGGCGGACGGTGGTGGGGAGTTGGTTGGTGGCGAGTGTGGTGAGTACGGCGTCGGGGCCGATCTCCAGGAGGGTGGTTGTCCCGGTGTCGGTGAGGGTGGTGAGGGTGTCGGCGAAGCGGACGGGCTGGCGGACCTGGTGGACCCAGTAGTCGGGGGTGGTCCATTCGTCGGTGACGGTCTCGCCGGTCACGGATGAGACAGCGGTGAGAGTCGGGCTTTGGTAGGTGACCTGCTCCAGGACTTCGCGGAAGTCGTCGAGCATGGGCTGCATGAGGGGGGAGTGGAAGGCGTGGGAGACGTGCAGCCGTGTGGTGCGGCAGCCCGCGGCTTC
>NZ_JBVJRL010000049.1:12557-12870 GCF_055607665.1 Streptomyces sp. NPDC036984 | reverse complement strand
GCTTGCTCCGCAAGCAGGATGACGCTCCGTCCGCTGCGCTCCCGGAGCGGACGGGACTTGCGTCCCGCTATCCGGCTTGCGCTTCGCTCCAGCCTGATCGGCGGGTCCGCTGCGCTCCCCCGCCTGACGGTCCTTCCGGCTGCGCCTCCAGAACCGTTGGGCCCGCTAACGCGGGCCGAGCTGGCTACGAGAAGGGCGGGGTGGGGGGCCCGACGGGGGGGCGGCCCCGGAGGCCAAAAACCCCGGGGGGAGGAGGTGTCGGGGCCACCGGGACCGACGCCGGTCACAAGCGAAAAACAAAATGTTTGGCCCC
>NZ_JBVJRL010000049.1:0-12547 GCF_055607665.1 Streptomyces sp. NPDC036984 | reverse complement strand
GTGGCATCCGATGACGGTCCGTCATCGGATGCCACACCCCCGGGGGTCAGCGTCTGCGGGCCCAGCCGGCACCGACTCCGGCCACATGCAAAGCCAGAGCTGTCAGCCCCAGCAGCATGACGTTCGTCGAAGAGAACGCATCGTTGGTACTGATATCAGCCGCGTTGATCAAAAACGCAAAGAAGAACAGCACTGCCGCGACTACGCCAAGCATGACGAGCTCCTTCCACAAGGGGGTGAAGCCCGTATGCCCGGCTATCGCTCCCACAGACCCCGGACGCCCGGGCCATGCCAAGCGGTGAGTCAGACATGCGCGTGGTGCGGCCTGGCCGCCCGCCGTGGTGCGGCGTGGTGCGCGAGGCCGGTCGAGTCTGTGCTCTGAAGGCGCTGGAGCCACAGGGAAGCCGTGAGCAGCAGGCCGGTGAAAATGGCCAGGAGGAGGACGGAGACCCACATCTGCCGGCTCCCGGGAGACTGCCAGCCGGTCCAGCCCGTCGATGCCGCCCACATCAGGGCGCCCATCGTGTAGAAGGTGCGGATCCGGCGCAGCTGCCGCACGGCCCGCAGGGACATGATGCGATCAGTCGTGGATGCCATGCCGGCCCGTGTACCCCGCTGCAAGCGGTTCAGCAGGCCGGGTTTGCTTCTGCGGATTCGTTCACTTTTACTCTTGCTGCTGGGTGCGCCCCTCGAAGTCGCGTCGCACTGCCGCTCCTTGGTCTTCAACCAGCCCTGCACTATCCGGGAGATCCAGGACGGCGCCGCAGTGGCTGCACAGTTTCCCGTCTTCGGCAGGCGTACCGCAGGCCTTGCAGAACCGGTTTCCTTGATTGTTCTCGGTCTTCTGTTCCATGGTCTCTCCCGGACGGTGGGCAGTGATAACTGTGGAGTACCCGTGGCTTCCGTGTCGATTCTTCACCGAGGCTGCTTCATTTTGAAGCTGCGATAGACTCTGGACTTAGACGGCTCTAGAGCTGTGGGCGTGTGGCCCGCTCGAGGGTGGTCCGCTGTATCCCGCGCCGGGGCATGGATCCGGTGTCTCGGTGGAAACACTGTGGCTCAACAACCGGCGCCTGGAGGCCAGTTGATTGTGATCCGCGGAGGGAAAACTGTCGTCCGGAGCGCGGGAGAGGTTGGACCGAAATGACGGTGAAGGCACTCCGTCCTCACCAGCGAGAAGCCGTTGACGCAGTACTCCGGGTGCTCGACTTGCCTGCAAGATCCACCGTGCCGGAGCGGGGGCTGCGGACGCAGGTGGTCATGGCGACCGGATCGGGCAAGACTCTCGTCGCCGTGCGCAGCGCGGAGGAGCTGCAGGCGGGCCGGGTCCTGGTGCTCGTGCCCTCACTGGACCTGCTCGCCCAGACCGAGGCCGCCTGGCGCGAGGGCGGCCGCGCAGGCCCGATGATCGGGGTCTCGTCCCTGCGAGGTGAGGAGGCGTCCTTCCCGAACACCACGGACGTGGGCGAGCTCGTCGACTGGGTGCGGCCGCTCGACAAGGTCACGGTGTTCGCCACGTATGCCTCGCTCGGGCTCGGCACACTCGAGCGCGCGCACACCGCGGGCCTCCCGGGGTGGGACCTGATCGTCGTGGACGAGGCGCACCGGACTTCCGGGCGGATCGGCAAGCCGTGGGCAGTCGTCCACGACAACACCCGCATCCCCGCCCTGCGCCGGCTCTATATGACCGCCACCCCAAGGTTGTGGCAGCCGGACGAGGACTCCGGGCCGGGCGTGCCGGGCGAACTTGTCGCGTCGATGGATGACGACCCGGCTTCGCCGTTCGGCACCAGGTGTTTCACCCTGACGCTCTCGGAGGCCGTGGACAGGGGCATCTGTGCCCCCTACCAGGTGGTGTGCGTGGACATCGCCGACACCCAGCTCCAGGCCGCCCAGCTCTTGGGCGAGGACGCACGGTCCGAGCAGGTGCGCGGGGCCCGGCTCGCCGCGCTCCAGACCGCGCTGGTGAAGGCCTCAGCTGAGGAAGGTTTTTGCAGGACGCTCGTCTTCCACCACGTCGTCAAGGAAGCCGAGGCCTTCGCGGCCGGCCTCCCCCACGTCGCCGAGCAGCTGCACGCCGCCGAGCCGGAGCTATACCCGCGCACCGTGTGGGCCGACTGGCTGTGCGGCGACCACGGGGCGCTCCACCGGCGTCGTGTGCTGGACGAATTCTCGCGAGGGATCGCTGCTGACGGCACGGTCGTGGAGAAGACGTTCCTCGGGTCCGTTCGCGTGCTCGGCGAGGGGGTCGACACCCGCGAATGTGACTCCGTGTACTTCGCGGACGTCCGCGGCTCCATGCCCGACCTCGTCCAGGCCGTCGGCCGCGCCCTGCGCATCCGCCCCGGCGAAGGCAAGACCGCCTCGCTCGTGGTGCCCGTCCTGCTAGGGCCCGGAGAGACGGCCGACAACATGCTGACCTCGCGGGCCTTCAATGGCCTGGCCAAGCTGCTAGAAGCGCTCAGGGCACACGACACCCGGGTCGTGGAGGCTCTGGCGCAGCCCCAGGCGCCAAGCCATGTGAGGGGCGTACAGACCCGCTCTGGCAGCGACCAGGGTGAAGATGAGGCCGGCGACCGAAGCGACCGGCTGTCGGTGCCGGCCCGGGAACTGCTGAAGTTTTCGACGCCTCGGGACCCCGCGCAGCTGGCGGCGTTCATCAACCTGCGCGTCCTCAACCCCGAACACGCCCACTGGCGACGCGGCATCGAAGCCGCCACCATCTACCACCGGCTCCATGGTGATCTGCGGGTGCCGTTCACGCACCGCGTGCCCGGCCACGACGACAAGGCGGTAGAGGCCGAGGGGTGGCCGGCCTCGCTCGCTGATTTCCCACTAGGGCAATGGATCGCCGACGCCAGAAGGTTCTACGCCCGCGGCCGTCTGGACGCCGACCGCATCGCGCAGCTGGAAAAGCTGGACATGGTCTGGTCACACTACGACGTCGCCTGGGAAGAAGGCCTCGCCGCCGCCCGCGGATGGGCGCAGGAGAACGGGCATCTCCTGGCCCCGACGGACGCCACCTACAAGGGATACCGCGTAGGGCTGTTTCTGAAGAACGCCCGGGCGGCCGCCCGGCGAGCGGCCGTGAACGAGCAGCAGCGAGCCGAAGGCCTGCCCGTGGAGTCGTCGGCCGGGGCACTGTCGCAGGAGCGGCGCGAGCAGCTCGAGGACATCTACCCCGCCTGGTGCCCCGCCTGGCCAGTGGAATGGCAACGCGCCTTCCACCTCACCCGACAGTACCTCGACGCCGGCGGCGAGCTACCCATGACGCCGGGCACCGCCGTGCACCAAGGCAAGGACCTCGGACGATGGGTACGCTCCGTCCGCCTCGGCTGGGACAACCTCACCGGCGCCCAGCAATGGCTGTGCGAGCAGGTCCTCGGCATCCAGCCCGCAGCCGACGACGAGAAACCCCGGCCACGCCGCACCCAGGCCGACAAATGGGCCATGAGCCTGGCGGCTGCCCAGCAGTACTACCAGCGCGAAGGACACCTGCAGGTGCCCAGGAAACACGTCGAGACCATCGTCCTCGGCGGCCAGGGGGACGACGGCAGCAGCCAGGACCAGGAAAAACAGCAGATCAAGCTCGGGGCCTGGATCAGCAATCAACGCAGCAGAGCCGCGACGCTCACGCCCGAACGCGTCGAACAGCTCTCCGCCATCGGCATGCGCTGGACCTGTCTGTGAGCGGGCCGCCCCCGCCGCTGGTGCAACGCGCGTGCCGACCGTACTGTGAGGGTTCTTTTAGCGTGCGACATGCCGTACGAAGTGCGTACGGACGCGATTCGAGGCTTGCGCTGGGCTCGCACGTGATGCGACTCCAGCCGCTCACCGGTCCATGCCGTCGCGGTTCACCCGCTTGGAGGTTAGATCGAGGCATGAGGCCGGCACGTGCTGGTGATCTCGTTTTCACCGGGCCGCGTTCTCGGTGCGGATCATTCGGCGCAGGCAGGTGCGGGCGGCGGTCAGGTCTTCTTCGAGGGTGCTGATGCGGGCGCGGCATGTGGCGTTCTCTGAGGCGGCTTCCTCTAGCCGGCGGGTGAGGTCCTGGTTCAGGGGCATCGAGTGGGCGTGACGAACAGTCCACCGTCACACGGGTCTGGTGAGCTTTGGGTAGGGCCGGTAGTGAGCGACTCCCGCGTAGGACATCCCCAGGGAGACAGTGAGGATCTTGGCGTCGAGTTCGTCGGCGAGACCAAGCAGACGTGTGGAGCGCAGAACTCGGGGCAGCAGGCCGACGGGCGCGAGGCTGTCGCGGATATGGGCGGCGCCGGCAGGTCCGTGGTGTGTTCGGGTGAGCCTGGTGACGAGCAGGTGGCGATTGCCCGTACCGAGTCGGCGCCGGTGCTCCTGGCAGCGCTGCAGCGCCTTCCACGTCGCGCTGTCCAGGTGGGAGATGCACTGATCTGCCGGGAAAGCGGACGCTGTGGCGGTCGGGGTCGATGTCGGCGTCGGTGAACCGGCGCAGCTCGGTGATGGTTGCTGCGTGGAGGAGAGCGGCGAGGCCGATGAAGGCCTCGTGCGGGTGGATGTCGTAGTTGGTGGCCCACCGTTCGTACAGGGTGCGCTGCCTGGCCGGGGTGAGGGTGGGTCCGTGAAATCCCCTCTGCTGGACGGCGATGATCGGGTCCGTGGGGTTGTGGAGGATGGCCCTGGAGTAGTGGGCGTGAGCGAAGAACTGACGCATGCCCGCGAGGTGGGAGGCGCGGCGGGCCGGGGCCAGGGCAAGGAAGGACTCCAGGTCTGCGGTGGTGACGCTCGCCCAGGCTCTGTGTCCCTCAAGATGGAGGGCCAGGTCGCGGATGGTGTCCAGAGGGATCTCAACGGTCTCCAGCCGGTTCGGGCGCAGCCCGAGCTGCTGGGCTCGCTCGCGCTGGAGCAGCAGGAAATCTGCGAAGGCGGCGGCCTGGGGGCGCAGTGGGCCGGGGACGACCCCGATGCGGCGGGTGCGGCGGGCTGCTGCGCGCCGATCGGCGAGGTCCGGTGGCGGGGCGAGGCGGCCGTGGGTGTAGAAGAAATCGGTGAGCGCTCCCACGATTTCGGGTGCACTGCTGCGGGCGTGCGCGAGCAGCTCTCCGGGGTTGCCGGTCGCGACCGCAGTGATCAGACGTGCGGTGGCGGCGACGACGTCGGCCGCGTAGATGGGGTGGCGGTGATCTGCGAGGTGTGCGGCAAAGTCGCTCCACCAGGGTGGTACAGCAGGCATGCGCTCGGCCCAGCCGACCGCACGGGTGATGACGGTGTGCGGTGAGTGCTCGTAGCAGCATTTACACAGGCCCTTGGCCCACTGGCCGCTGGTGCCACAGCGTTCACAGTATGCCGGGGGCGGTGCGGTGGCCGGATCGGTGCAGGCCCGGCAGCGCCGGGTCGCCGCGTCGAGGGTGCGCCGGCGCCCGCAGTGCCGGCACGGGCCCCGTGCCCGTCGGCCCTCCGAGCGGTGCCGGCAGGCCGCACACAGGTCCTGGGCGGATCGCCGTGGAGCGCCGCACAGGACGCAGGTCCGTGAGCACCAGGCGCAGCGGCCGGTGTCGGGGCGCAGGCGGTGGCAGGCCGGGCAGGTGTCCCTGGCCGTCCGGGGTACGGCAGCGGCAAAAGGCGCGGGTGGGTTCGCGGCGGGTTCGGGTGCGGTCACAGCGGTGGCAGCGATCGGCGGCAGGACGTGGGCTGCTGCTGCGGAGGCTGCCGGTCGGGGACCGGGTCGGGGCGCGGCGGAGGCATTGAGGGTGCGGTGGATCCGGGCAGGGTCAGCAGGTCGCCGGGGGTGCAGCCGAGGGCGGCGCACAGTGCGGCCAGGGTAGACAGCTTCACCTGGGAAGGCTGTTTGGTGAAAAGGGCGGACACCGATGCCGCGGACAGTTCCAGACCGGCGCGCTCGGCCAGCAGACGGCGCAGTTCGGTGCCGGTCCAGATGCCGCGGTGTGCCGCAGTCATGCGCAGTTTCCACTCCACTACCGGTGGCGGGGCGGGTGTCTCCACGGCACGCAGAGGAGGTGTTGTCACGGGAAATCCCGGGGGTCAGCCGGCCAGGCCGGTCAGGGCTCGGGACGTGGCGCGGCGCCAGGCATCCTCGACGAAGGTGAGGCAGGGCCGGACGTAGGCCATGGTGGAGGCGATGTGCTCGTGGCCGAGCAGTTGCTGGACGGTGATCAGGTCCATGCCCTGTTCGTAGTGGTGGGTGGCGCAGGCGCGGCGCAGGTCGTGTGGGGTGAACTGGTCACCTTCGATGCGGCCTTCGGTGTCCAGAAGGCGGGCCAGGCGGTCGCGTACGGTTTCCGGCTTCAGCGCCGCGCCGTGGGCGTCGCAGAACAGTGCGGCGGTATCGGGAAACAGGGGGCGGATGTCGCTCTGGTACCAGGCAAGGATCCGGTCCAGGCCGTCCAGCATCGGGGCCCATCTCGGGCGCGGTCCCGAGGTGTTGGCCGCCTTGCCGAACCGCACGTGGAGCTTGCCGGACGGGCCGAGTTCGGGGTGGACGTCGCACAGTTCCAGGCGGAGGGCTTCACTCAGCCGCGGCGCGGAGTGGTACAGGGTGCGCCACAGCGCGTAGTCCCGGGCCGCGGCCGGGTAGTCGGACACGGTGGCCAGGCGGGCGCGGGCATGGGCGAAGAAGGCCGTGAGGCGTTCGGCGGTGGGCGGCAGCCGGTGCGCGGGCTCGTCCCGGACGTGGCGCAGCCGGTTGAAGCGGTCCAGCGGATCACCCACGGCGGTGCCGTACAGGGCGCGGATCTCACTCGCGTAGCGCAGGCGTACGAACGTGTGGAAGGCGCGCAGCATGTCCAGGTAGCGGCGTCTGGTTCCCGCGGTCCGGCCCTCGAGCAGCAGGGTGTGGAGCATCGCGTCCACGTGGGCGGGCTCGATCTGCCACACCGGGCGGTCGAAGTGGGCCAGCACCCGGGGAAGCAAGGAGGTGTAGGCGCCGATCGTCGTCGGGGCGAACCCCCGCACCACCCACGTCGCGGCGAACGCCCGGACACAGCTGGCCTGGAATACCCACACGTCCCGTGCCTGTCCGGCATCGCCGGCATCGGGGTCCCAGTCAGCGCGCCCGCCCTCCACCAGCCGGAGAAAAGGCCTCTCCCCCACGCTCCACCACCATCACGTCGACGACCCCCGGCACCGCGCCCTGGGTCGCCATCGCCTGCCCGACCGCCTCGGCCACGGCCCGCACCGACGACGTCCGCACCAGCTGCGCTCCCGCCGGCAACGCCACACCTGCCAGCGCACCGTTCTCCCCCACCGGCAAGCTCCCGGTCGCCTCTGGTACGAGACGCGGCAGCCGGCGCGCAGCCACTTTCGCCGCGCCTGCCTCACTCGGTCCGGCCAGAGCGAGGTCAGCCAGTGCCTGCCGCGTTTGCTGCTCTTCCCGCTCCCGCCGCGCCACCGCGCGGTCCGGCAGGAGCCTGCCGGCCTGAAGGTCCCGGCGCACCACCCGGTGCAACGACGCCAGCGAAGGCACCTCGCCCCCGGCCGCCTTCAGATGCCGGTGCAGCGCCGCAACGTTCCCGCCCGCCTGAGCCAGCACCTCCCACATCTGGTCGGACAACTCCAGCCGGGCCCGCGGCCTGCGCTCCATGCGGCCCTCGGTCCGCGCCGCATCCAGCCAGCGCCACACCGTGCGCACATTCACCCCGCCGACCTGGGCGCCCGCACGCACATGCGCCGTGGTCAACGCCCCAGCCGCCTCGAGCTCCAGCAGCCGCGCAACCAGCACCGGTCTGGACACCCTCAACCCCGCCGTGACCTCACCCCACGCGCCCGCCTCCCCCACCCCGCCCCCTTCCGCCCGCGCAAAACCGACACCGACCACCGTGCCGCCGCGCAGCCCTCGGAAAGATCAGAAGTGCCGTTCTCAAGACAGTGGAACGGAGCGGGGTGTACCGCCGCGTGTCAGCCGCAGCCGTCGCATGCACCGCCCCACGACAGCGACCACGCCCGTCCTCAACACCCGACCAGCGAAAACACCCAACTCTGATGTGCCGTCACTGACACCCACCCACCGACACCAAACCGGCACATCACAGTTGGCCGGGCGCTCCGGGCAGCGCCAGCGTTCCGCTCGCGGGGGTCGCTCAGGCGGCGTGCGTGCGTGCAGGCGGACAGGGACGAGTCGCCGGCCGCTCGTGGAGGCCGGGCTCTCTGCTTCAGGCATGGATGGCCTTTTGGCCTGGGCCGCAGAAGACGGGGCGAAAACTTTCCTCTTAGTTCAGTCAACGAGCCGTAGACCCGGCCGCGCAGCAGTTGCTCGTCGCCGTTCATGACGATCAGCCTCTCAGCCGCTGCTGACAAGCAGCCCCGGGGCGGCGTGCCCGTACCGGGGGCCAGGCCCGGCCAATGCAGTTGCCTTAGCTGGCCACCACGATTCGACCATCCGCTGCCCTTGGCAACGGCTTCCCTGCAAGCGCACGACGGAGGCGGACAAGATCCCAAGACAACGCGGCCGATCATGGTTGGCGTTGTGCGAGGTGGCGTTGGAGGTCGAGGTGACGGAACTGGTAGACGGCTCCCGCTTGGCGTAGTACGCCTCGCTGCTCGTGGGCGTCGGCCAGGAAGCTCATGAAGCGCCAGGGCACACGCCCCGCTGCCGCCAATGCGGTCCGAGCCGCCAGGAACCGCATCCACACCGACCGGGCGAGTCCGAGCATGGAGCCGAGCGGGAGTCCGAGCAGGAACCCCGAAATCGCAGCTGTGAGCAACAAATGGAACCACTCCGGGGACCAGACTGGCATCCCAATCGGCCCGGCGACCCCATACGCGATTGCGATCACATGCGCGATTGCGCCCAGGGTCGCCACCGCCAGCGTGATGATCCAAAAGGTGCGCCGATCCCGACGCAGGACCGTGCCGGGTCCCACTGCCTTGTCCAGGTCGGGGTGTACCGATCTGACTCCGCCCATGAGCGCGAACAGGAGCCCGACGAGGAGTCCGGCCACGACCCCGTTCCCCCACCCGCTCACGGACGCTACTGCGCTGAAGGCAAAAAATCCGAACACGAGCCCGAAAGGGAGTCCGGCGGTGAGCCAGGATTTGCCTCTCCAGCTCCAGCGGATCCCTGAACTTGGGTTTCTGTCTCTTACGGACCAGGCGATGACCCCAGCCATCACTGCGCACATGAACCCGATAACGCCCCCAGTCAGAAGCCCGTAGAGAGGCTCGCCTTGCAGCCAGGCATTGAGAACGTTTGGTAGTCCGGCCATGAGCCCGACAGTGAGCCCTGTCGCAAGTGCCTGACGGGGCAGAGCGAGGGGGAGTTGCCACCAGACGAGGTTGGGGGTGCCGTTGAGGTGCTGTTGGAGGTGGTGGGCGAGGAAGGTGAGGGCCTGTTGGGCCTGTTGGGCCGTCCAAGGCGTGGGCTGGTCGGGGTGGGGGCGGTAGGCGGCGGGGATGAAGGCGGTGAACAGGTGGGTGTCGATGTCCTGGCGGGTGGGGAAGCGGGCCTGGTCGAGGAGTTCGTCGGGGTGGGACAGGTCGGGTAGGTCGGACAGGTGTTCGTCGGGGCGAGGGTTGTAGATGGTGCGGGCCAGGAACAGGCCGAGCGGGGTGCTCAATGCCTGGGAGACGGGGGCGGTGGTGCCCAGTGAAGCGGTGACCCGTCTCCAGCGGGCCGTGGCCTTCGGGCCCGGGCCGCCGGCGTCGCGTTCCAGGTAGGCGGCCGCTTTCACTGCATCCAGCGGGAGGAGACGGATGCCGGCAGCTCCGTTGAGGAGCACGGTCACCCCTGCCGGTGTGGCCAGGGCGCTTCGGTACTCGGCGGTGCGGCTGGAGAGCACCAGCGGCTGCCGGGCCGGCAGTGCCTGGTTGATGGCGTGCAGCGCCCGGGCCCGCAGGCTTTCGGGGAGTTCGTCCAGGCCGTCGAGGATGGGCAGGATCAGCCGCTGCGCAAGCAGGGCGCGCGCCTGGGTGCTGGTGGCGGCCTGTGGCTGGTCGGCGGGGACGAGGGCGCGGAGAGCGGGGTGGCCCTGGGCGAGTTCGTCGGCCATCCATGCGTACAGGTCCTGCTGGGCCGGGTCCCAGGAAGCCAAGGGAAAGAGGACCGGCACTGGGCCGCCGGGCGGGCGGTGCTCGAGTAGGCCCAGCAGGAGGCGGATGAGCAGCACGGTCTTACCGGCACCGGGCTCGCCGAGGACCACCAGACGGCGGGTGGGTACGCGCTCGAAGGCCTCGATGATGTCGCCCCCCTTGCCGGCCAGCCCTGCCGGGCTGCGAGCCCACGCGCAGTCGGCTCCGGGGGACTTTCCGGGCCAGTCCTCGGCCAGCTCCTTCAGATGAGCCCACGATTCGACGAGGTCCGCGTCGGCCGCCTCCCATGCGACCGGCAGCGGGAAAGGGTCGTTCAGGCGGCGTAGCCGGGCCTCCGCCTCCCACTGCTGGCGTACCGCGTGGGCGAGCTGGTCGGCCATGTCCCCCGGACGGGCGGGCGCCGTCCCGGTCTTGCCGGAGCGGATTACGGCGACTACTGCGGCGGGCAGCGCGAGCAGGGCAGTGAACGCGGAGACTACGGTGACCAGAATGTCGACCTTGTGGCCGCCTGCGATGTACCACGCCAGGAAAGCGCCAACCAGGACGACATAGAGCAGCCTGACCTGCTTCGGCACACGTCTCACATAGGGATCATGCAGGACCCTCGACGGCGTTCTGGGGATTTGAGCTCGCTGACGCCACCAGACCGGTAAGCGGCATGTGTCCGCCCGGCTCAGGGAGGTGACGAGGCTTGCTCTGGCTCGGCGAAGGCTTGCCCGAGTCAGGGACGCAAGCATCGGCTCCGGCTACCGCTGCTCCGTCCCAGACCGGGACGCCGGGCGACAGCCGTCGCAGGCACTCGTGCCTGCGCGCCGTCCAGAGGCGTGGCGTGAGCCGCGGGGCGTGGGGCCCCGCCCGTCAGGGAGGTGGATCGCACGGTCAGGGTGTGCCGCGACGGCGACTTTGGCTGCAACACCTGGGAGGCGGCGTGACCTTCCTGCACGCGCACGCGTTGAGCACGGCACGCGTGCAACCCCCCGGTGGACGCAGGCGCAGACGAGGGGCCCGGACCCGTGCCCGGCTTACGGGCCCCTCCTCGCGCGCGGTGGAGCCCGACAGTACTTGCGGGCACGGTGCCAACGAGGGCGGCGCAAGTGCGCGCACTCGCCCGACATCGCGCCGGCAGCCGATACCTCTGGAGGCCCGGCCCGGGCTGCGGCGCGAAGGACCGGCGGTGCCCCCCGTAGGACGGAGAGCGGTTTGTGGGGCTGAGTGCGGCCGTCGCAGGGGTGGTGGTGAGGCGGAACGGTTCACCAGGCTCCGGGGGCGGGCAGGGGCGTTCCTGCCCGCTCTGTCAGCGGGCCTGGGCGCGCGCGGTGTAGTGCTCCTGCAGTCGGCGCAGCATGCTGTGGCAGTACTCGGTCAGTGGCCGGTGCTGGTCCTCGTCGATGACCAGGGCGATGGTGTGGATGCCGTCGGCGCCCTCCATGGCGGCGCGGGGCTGGGAGGCCCGCAGGTTGGGCCAGTAGCGGCCGTGCGCGAATCCGGAAGCTGCTCGCCAGGCGGCGCCCACCTTGATTGCGGTGAGGCCGGCCGAGGGTGCGGCAGCGAGCAGGATCTGGTGGGTGGCGGGTCGGGTGAGCGGGGGCAGGCCGAGGCGGTCGGCGATGCCGCGTATCTCTGCGCGGCGCTGCGCGCCGGTCTTGCCGGCGCCAGAGGGGTGGTGGCCGGTGTCCTGTTCATGCTGGTGGCGGTTGCGCATGTCCTCGTCCCACAGGGACAGCGCGCGGCGTCGGCGTTCGGCCCGGCCCGGGCCGTCGAGGAGCCACAGGGCGGTGGCGAAGTTCTCCAGGGCGCCGCGCAGCAGCGTCCAGGGGCTGGTCGGGTCGACCTCCCCGGCCGCCGTCAGGCGGCGCAGCGCGTCGGTGTGGGCCAGGCCAGCGGTGTAGGAGGCGCGGATCAGGTGCGCGCCGGCGTACGGGCCCAGGGGGGCGTCGTCGGTGGCCAGGCTGCTGGCCGGGTCGGGGGCGGGCAGCTGCCGGTAGGCGCCATCACCGCGGGCCTGCTCGATCACGTGGAACAGCGGCAGAAGGTAGGCGCCCCGGAAGGCCTGCGTGTTCATGCTCAGCAACGGTAGAACGCAAGGGCCGCGCGAGGTAGCCGTTTTGCTGCCCCGGGCCGGGGCGCGCCCGTGACGGGCGGGCCTGGCAAGTCCAGCCGTCCTCGTCCTCGGTGCGGGAGGCGCGCTTTCTGGCCAGTACTCGCAGGTAGCGGTACGGGAGGCCGGTTGGTGGGGGCATGATCGCGGCTGTGTTACGCGACGACGTGCCCGCTTGCGTGCGGTGGGAGATCCTGATGCACGAACGGTTCAGCGGCGTGTGGATCTGCAAAGACTTCGGCCGAGCGACCACCCGTGCGGACCCCGCCGAGTTGGGGCGGGTCGCCCTGGCCGCCCACCTGGCCGGCCGGGACAGCCGGGGCGAAACGTTCCGCGTCGTCGTCCGCACCGACCACGGCAACCACGTCGTCATCACGGCCGACCAACTCACCGACCCCGACTGGGAAGCCGATCCGGCCGTCTGCCAGG
>NZ_JBVJRL010000048.1:0-15759 GCF_055607665.1 Streptomyces sp. NPDC036984 | reverse complement strand
GAGCGCAACCCCGGCCACTTCCTGGCCTTCACCGCGCTGGCAGCTGCCCTCATCTGCTACCGCAGACTCCCCAAATGAAATGGCCTGTTAGCGGACCCGGATGACCGAGAGTACGAAGCTTTGGCTGAGCTCAGCATGCTCGCTGGCGAAACTCAAGAAGATCTATCCACCTGCCTTCGGCGGCTACCACGGGTTCATGTGGGCCGAGTTCCTCGACCGCTGGCTCCGGTAGTTGCCTGGCCCATTTGTCCGCCACGATGCCCAAGCGATCACTCGCCGTGCCCAGTGTGTCGAGCGGCGTGCGAATACGCGAGACCTCAACATGCGAGCCCAACAGTCTCAACCCCGGAGTATCGACGGCCTGGATTCTCGCCCGACATGGCTCGACCCTCCGCGGCGCCCGGCGGTCTAATTTTCGGATCAGAGGACGGTGCGGGACACCAGAGCGAATCAGGGCTTTATGTGGCCGATTCTGTATCGGTGGGGATGTGATTCTTGCCAATGACCATCCCCGACAGAATCAGCATTCTGTGGCCCAAGTCACTGGTCGATCTGAGCTCTTTGCATTCTTCGCGGTGCGATGTCCCCTTCAGGGGACCTGGACCTCCCATCGAACTCATGTTTACCGTCGTGTGCACGATCTGTAAGAGGTCGGTCACATGGGGGCAGGGTCTGGGGAGACCTTGTGGGGAGGGTGTGTCATGTCTGCGGGGAGACGATGGTGCGTTGCCGGAGTGGTCTGTGCCGCAGTGGGGTTGGGCCTTCTGCCGTCAACGAATGCGGTGGGGGCCACGCGCAGTACCACATCGGTGGCCCACGCGTCGGACTTCTCGACTGAGGGGGATACCGAGTCGGCTGCTGCTGCCAGCGAGGCTGAGGCGTTGGCCCGAGCCAAGAGGTCGGGCCAGCCTGTGGAGATCACCTCCCTGAGGGGCGAGAGCAGCGAGGTCTTCGCCAATCCGGATGGCAGACTTCAGGCACGTGAGCACGTTCGCCCTGTTCGGGCGCGGGTGGACGGTGTGTGGAAGGCTATCGACACCGGCCTGGTGCAGACGGGCGGCGGGATGGTCGCACCGAAGGTCACGACCATCGGTCTGGAGTTCTCCGGCGGCGGTGACGTCCCGATGGTGAGGATGACGAAGGCGGGTCGGGAGCTGGCCCTGTCGTGGCCGGGAAAGCTGCCCACTCCGCAGCTTCGGGGTGACACCGCAACCTATCCGGACGTCCTGCCAGGGGTCGACCTGCGATTGGGGGCACAGCAGGACGGCTTCACCCAACTGCTGGTCGTCAAGTCGGCCGAGGCCGCTTCCAGCAGGGAACTGGCCGAACTGCGCCTGAAACTGGACGCCAGCGGCATGAATGTGAAGGAGACCGGCGCCGGCGGTCTGCAGGCCGTGGACAAAGGCGCCGGCAGTGCAGTGTTCGAGGCCGCGCAGCCGCTGATGTGGGACTCCAGCAAGGGCGCCTCAACGCAGAAGAGAGCCACTGCACAGCCTTTGGCGGCGCCGAGGGCGACGACAGCCTCCGGCGATGACGCGGATCCGAGTGCGGCGGAGTCGGGCAAGCTGGCCCCGGTCGGGGTGGAGGTCCCGGCTGGCCAGAACGAGCTGGTGCTGACACCGGACGCCGAGGTCCTTCACGGTAAGGACACGGTGTATCCGGTGTTCATCGACCCGAAGTGGGACGCACCCAAGGCCACGGCATGGACGGTGGCGTCGAAGTACTGGGCGTCCTCTCCCCAGTGGAAGTTCAACGGTGACCCGGACGCCGGCATGGGCTACTGCGGTTGGTACTACTGCAAGCCCTACGACACGAAACGGCTCTTCTACCAGATCCCGGTCACGAAGTACGCGGGCAAAGACATCCTCTCGGCCGAGTTCGTCGTACGTAACACTTGGTCGGCGTCCTGCAGCGCGCGAGGTGTACAGCTGTGGCGCACCAAGACTATTTCGTCCTCGACGACATGGAACTCCCAGAGCGAGGCCGGGTTCTGGATCGACCACCTGGCAACCGAGTCGTTCGCTCACGGCTTCGAGGGGTGTGGGTCGAAGGACGCCGAGTTCAACGTCAAGTCGGCCGTGCAGCAAGCCGCGGACAAGAAGTGGCCGACCATGACGTTCGGCCTCCGGGCCAGTGACGAATCCGACGCGTACGGCTGGAAACGGTTTGCGGACGATGCGTACCTGCGGGTGAAGTACAACCGACCGCCCCAGCAGATCAAGATGTCACAGCTCGACATGGAATACGGAGGTACCTGC
The DNA here is from genome assembly GCF_055607665.1 of Streptomyces sp. NPDC036984. Taxonomy (NCBI): domain Bacteria; kingdom Bacillati; phylum Actinomycetota; class Actinomycetes; order Kitasatosporales; family Streptomycetaceae; genus Streptomyces; species Streptomyces sp. NPDC036984. Next base: position 13,501 of record NZ_JBVJRL010000048.1, on the reverse strand, counting down.
AAGAAGCCGTCGGACGCACCACGCGTACGTTCCATGGGCAAGATCTACGCCGACAACGTCGCCGACCCCGACGGCGACAACATCAAGGTGCAGTTCCGTGCCGAGTGGGACGGCGGCAAGTGGACCCCGGATGCGACCGGCTACAAGAAGTCGGGATCCGACTTTGCGATCGGCCTCCCATCGTCCATTCCTGAGGGCAAGCAGGTCCACTGGTTCGTTCGCTCCTACGACGGCGGCCAGTACTCCCCATGGTCGTGGACCGGCGGTGCAACCGCCTGCTACTTCACCTACGACAAGCACGCGCCAGCGTCGCCCAGCATCTCCTCGGGCGACTACCCTCGCTCCAACACGGAGAACCCGGACGACGAGTGGTACGACGGCATCGGCAAGTACGGCACGTTCACGGTCGGCGGCAACGATGCACAGGCAGTGAAGTACTTGTGGGGCATCAACGTCGACCCCTCGTCAAAGAATGCCATCACCACCTCGGACGGCGCATCCAGGCTACTGAAGGTGCTGCCGCCGAGAGTCGGTGTGAACACCCTCTACGTTTCATCCGTCGATGCAGCAGGAAATATCTCCCCGCCCACCGGATACCGGTTCAGGGTCAAGGCAGGGCAGCCCGAGCGGGCGATGTGGCAGATGAACGACGCGGAAGGCGTCAGCGAGGCAACGGGCTCGGCTCCGGACCGGACGATGGAAGTCGGCGGCGGGGCCACGCTGCACGTGGCCGGCGCCAAGGACGCAGCAGTGTCATTCGATGGCATGGACGACTACGCCGCAAGTGACATCCCTGTCATCGACACCTCAGGGAGCTTCTCCGTCTCTGCCTGGGTGAAGCTCTCCGCTCTACCGGATCACGCGGCAGTCGCGGTGACGCAACCCGGAAACAAGTCGCCGGGCTTCGAGATCTACTACTCGGCAGGCAACGACCGGTGGGTGTTCAGCCAGCACACCTCCGACACCCCCGAAGCCGACAGTGTCAAGGCCATGCCCGCCACAGGAGGCGGCGTGAAGGTCGGCGAATGGACCCACCTGGTGGGAACGTACAGCTCCGGCAGTGACGAACTGAAGCTGTACATCGACAACCAGATTGCTGGCACAGCCACTTACAGCTCCCCATGGGACGCCCGGCGTGGCCTGCAATTCGGCGCGGCGACTCTTAACGGCAACAGGACCAACTTCTTTCCCGGCGCCATCGACGAGGTGCAGATCTTCGACAAATCGCTTTCGGGCGCCGAGGTAACCCAGTTGTACGGCAAGTCGTCCCTCACGACGGGTCGTCCCGCACGGGCAGTGTTCCCGATGAACGAACCCGCCACCGACCCCGAGGGCAACACCACCACGCAGCTGACCGGACGAGCAGAGCTACCGGACGCCACGTTCAAAAACGGAGTCAAGGCCGGGCAGCCCGGAATCGCCGGCAAGGCGCTCACATTCGACGGGATCGATGACTACGCCACCACTGGCCGTCCGATCCTGAACAACCAGAGCAGCTTCGCCATCTCGGCCTGGGCCAAACTGCCGAAGACCAAACCCGACCACGCTGCGATCGTCGCCACCCAGGCGGGCACACACCGTGCGGGTCTGGAGCTGTACTACTCGAAGACGTTCGATCGGTGGGCGGTCAATGAGTACTCGGCCGACTCCTCTGATGCCGCGCCCATCCGTGCAATGCAAGCGGACGGACAGGCCGCCTACGGCGACACATGGACACACCTTGTCGGAGTACACGACACGGTCGCCAACAAGCTGATCCTCTACATCAACGGGGTCAAGGCCGGCGAGACAGGCCTGCAGGCCAACTGGTACGCAGGTGGCGCGGTACAGATCGGCGCAGGCCTCTATGACGGTCAGCCCGGGTCGTACTTCCCCGGCCAGATCGATGATGTCCGGCTCTACGACCGGCCGGTGTCTGGCCAGGAGGTTCAGCAGCTGTTCAGACAGCGGCCGCTGGTCAAGGGACGCTGGACGTTCGAGAAGGCGTCGGGAACCCCCCTCATCACTCCTGACGCCTCCGCATCGGCCAACAACATGACCCTCTACGGCGGTGCCCGTCTGGATGCCGGCTGGGTCGACGGCGGCGTGACCCTCGACGGCGTGAACGACTACGGCACCACCTCCACCGTGCCGGTGGACACCAGCAGCAGCTTCACCGTCACCGCATGGGCCCAGGCGGCGGCGATCCCCAGCAAAGGCGTGACCCTGCTCAGCGTTCCCGGAACGACCAAGAGTGCCTTCACCGTCCGCTACGAACCCAGCGACACACCAGGCTCCGACCCGGGCCGATGGCAGATTGCCATGGCTGCAGCCGACACCAGCAGCGCCACCGTCACCCAGGTCGACAACAGCCAGTTCTACAGCCCCACCGAGTGGACACACCTCGCCCTCGTCTACGACGGCTTTTCCAAGCACCTGACGCTGTACGTCAACGGCGAAGAGGAGGCAGCCGCCTGCCAGGACTCCGACGGCAACGGCGACGCTGACGATTCCACATGCACGGACAAGCTCTCGTGGGCGGACGACGTCCTGGCCTTCAAGGTAGCTCAGCCGATGCAACTGGGACGGGCCAGGACCGCAACGAGCACCTGGGGTGAGTACTGGCCAGGCGCCGTCTCCGACGTGTGGGCCTTTCAGGGCGCACTGTCAGACGAGCAGATCAAGTCGCTCGCGACGGGCCAGCCCGGGATGGCAACCGACATTCCCGGAACCGACTGAACGTCCGGCGGGCTTCTGCAGGGCCCGCCGGGCTTTCTCGGACTCGGCATCCCAACCTCACTTCCGCTCCGCCGTGAGCGGCACGCACGCGGAACACCGCAGCGAAGGATTCAGGACACGATGAACGGCAGAACGAGCAGGCGACTGGCACGGTACCGGCGACGCCTCGCACTGGCCGCGGCCACGGTCATGGTGGGCACGCTCCTCCAGGCAGTGACGCAGCCGGCTCTCGCCGCGGACAACGGCAAGGGGCGGCCTGCCCTGCCCGACTCCGAGCACCCGGTTTCCACCACAACCGGCAAGGTCAGGCCACGCACCCTGATGAAGGGACCGCGGACCCCGAACGCAGTACCTCACACCTCCTGGCCCAAGGCAGCAACCACGCTGCTGCACATCCCCGTGGCCAACGCGAAGCCCTCCACGGCATCCGTCCGCGCCAAGGGACTGCCGCTGACGCTCGGCACCCAGGGCATGGCGCGGAAGAACCCCTACCACGGGGATGTCGAGGCACGCCTGCTCAGCCGTCAAGCGGCGCGGAAAGCCGGCGTCGACGGTCTGCTGTTCACCTTACGACCGAAAGCCACCTCGAAAACCGGGCAGGCGGGCCGCGTCCAGGCCCGGCTCGACTACTCCGGTTTTGCCGACGCCTACGGTGGAGGCTACGCCTCCCGCCTCACCATGGTGGAACTCCCCGCCTGCGCACTCACCACTCCGGACAAGGCTGCCTGCCGCTCCACCAAGCCGGTCAGTACGGTCAACGACGCGGAAAAGCAGACCCTGACCGCGCAGAACGTGGGTCTGAACGCCGGCTCCGCCACGGTGCTCGCAGCCGTCTCCGACACACAGAGCGCCCAGAGCGACTACAAGGCGACCTCTCTTTCCCCCTCGGCGACCTGGAACACGAGCCTCAACACCGGCGACTTCACCTGGTCCTACGACATGCCGGCCCCCGAGGTTCCCGGAGGACTGGCCCCCAAGGTCGGCCTGTCCTACTCCTCCGGATCGGTCGACGGACGTACGGCCAATACCAACAACCAGGCATCCTGGGTGGGTGACGGCTTCGACCTGTGGTCCGGCTACATCGAGCGCCGGTACAAGCCATGCTCCGACGACGGCGTCAAGCACGCGGACGGCAGCAAGCCGGGCGACCAGTGCTGGGGCTACGACAATGCCTTCATCACCTTCAATGGCAAGGGTGGCGAACTCGTCCCCGACGGCAAGGACTCCTGGAAGCTCAAGGACGACGACGGCACAGAGATCGACCACCTGACGTCCAGCGACCGCAGCAACGGCGACAATGACAACGAGTACTGGCGCCTCACCACGCCGGACGGCACCAAGTACTACTTCGGCTACAACCGCCTGCCAGGTTGGGCCGACGGGAAGGAAACCACCGACTCCACCTGGACCGCCCCCGTCTTCGGCGACGACTCCGGCGAGCCCTGCCACGCCGCCGCCTTCGCCGACTCCTACTGCCAGCAGGCATGGCGATGGAACCTCGACTACGCAGTCGACGTACACGGCAACGCCATCGCCTACTACTACGACAAGGAGACCAACTCCTACGGCCGTAACCTCGAGGCCAAGGACAACACACGCTATGTGCGCGGCGGAACACTGGACCGCATCGAATACGGTCTGAAGTCCTCGTCCGTGTACAGCACCAAGGCCCTGGCCAAGGTCGACTTCGCCAACAGCGAGCGCTGCCTGCCGGATGCTCACACCACGTGCTCGGACATCTCCACCGACGCCTTCTACTGGTACGACACACCCTGGGACCTGAACTGCGACACTGGCAAGGACTGCGACAAGGGTCGCTTCGCGCCGGTGTTCTTCACCCGTAAGCGGCTCACCGAGGTCACTACCCAGGTCTACAACGGCAGCACGTACCACAACGTCGACTCCTGGAAACTGGCCCACCGCTGGGGGACCTCCGACACCGACTACCAGCTGCTGCTCGACTCCGTCCAGCACACCGGACGCAGCGCCGAACCGGCTGTCACCCTGCCCAAAACCACCTTCGCGTACACCCAGCTGGCCAACCGGCTGGACAAAACCGGCGACGGCTACCCGCCCTTCATCAAAGACCGCCTGTCCACCGTCGCCGACGAATTCGGCGGCCAGATCGACGTCAACTACTCGGCCCCGGCCTGCGACTGGGACGCGCTGCCCACACCCGAGACCAACACCACCCGCTGCTTCCCGCAGTACATCGGCGGCGGCACAACCGACGACCCCGAGCGTAAGTGGTTCAACAAGTACGTCGTCACCTCCGTCACCGCCACCGACCGCACCGGCGGTGCCCCCGACCAGGTCACCCGGTACGACTACCTCGACGGCGCGGCCTGGCACTACGACGATGACGACGGACTGACCAAGGAAAAGTCCAAGACTTGGTCCCAGTGGCGTGGCTACGGACATGTCCGGGTCCGCACCGGCGGTCAGGGCGGCGCCTCCGCCATGAAAAGCCAGCAGGACAGCTACTTCCTGCGCGGCATGGACGACGATCGGAAGACCACCAGCGGCGGCACCAAGACCGTCACCGTCCCCCTCGGCGACGGCGAAGGCGACCCGATCACCGACGAGCCACCATCGGCCGGCTTCACCTACAAGACAGTCACCTACTCCGGCCCCGACGGCAAGATCCTCACCAAGACCGTCAACCGGCCCTGGCACCACGAGACAGCGAAAAAGGTGAGGGACTGGGGCACCGTCACCGCCAACTTCACCGGCACCGCCAGCTCCAAAACCTGGACCTCCCTGGACAACGGTGCCGGCACCTCATGGCGCACCACGACCACGGCCACGACCTACGACATCGTCGCCGGACGCGCCACACAGATCGACGACTTCGGTGACAACAGCACCAAGGCGGACAACACCTGCACTCGCACCACCTACGCCACCAACTCCACCGCCAACATCCTCACTCTCCCCTCGCGCACCGAGACGGTGGCCAAGTCCTGCTCCGACACCGTCAGCCGTCCGGGCGACGTGATCTCCGACGCACGCACGGCCTACGACGGCGGCGCCTACGACGCAGCTCCGACCAAGGGAGATGCGACCAACACCGCGGTGCTCAAGCAGTACGACGGCACCACAGCCGTCTACCTGGAGTCCGGCACCACCTTCGACGACTACGGACGCCAGCGCACCAGCACCGACCTGACCGCGGACGTCAAGGTCAACGCCGCTGGAACCCTCACACGCACCGCGCGTTCCGACCGCCGGACCACCACCACCGCCCCGGACCCCACCACCGGCTTCGCGACCAAGGTCACCATCACCACACCGCCGGCCAAGACGGGCGACGCGACCACCGCTCAGACCTCGAGCGTCACGTACGACGTTCTGCGCAACCTGCCGAAGTCCCAGACCGACACCAACGGCAAGGTGACCAACTTCGACTACGACGCGTTGGGCCGCTCCACCAAGGTCTGGCTGGCCGACCGCCTCACCGGCCAGACACCCACCTACGAGTTCACATACACCGTCAGCGACAGCAAGCCGGTCGCGATCGGTACCAGGACACTCGGCAACAACGGTGGACAGCTCACCTCCTACGCCCTCTACGACGGTTTTCTGCGGCCGCGTCAGAGCCAGGGACCCGGGCCGAGCGGCGGCAGCCTACTGGCCGACACCTTCTACGACGAACGTGGCCTGGTGGCCAAGGAGTTCGCGGCCTACTACTCGGTGAAGCCGCCGACGACGGTCTTGGCCGAGCCGGAAGACGCCCTCGACGTCGAGACTCAGAGCCGTTACACCTACGACGGCCTCGGCCGGCAGACCGAAGCCAAGCAGATGGCGGGTAATGGCGACGGCGGACCGCTGCTGTCCACCACCAGGACCCTCTACGGCGGTGACCGCACCACCGTGATCCCACCCGAGGGTGGCACCGCCACCACCGCCCTCATCGACGCACGGGGCCACACCACGGCACTGCGCCAGCTCCACGCCCGCAACGTCGACGCCGCCTACGACACCACCGCCTACGACTACACACCCCGCGGCGAGCTGAAGAAGGTCACCGACCCGGCGGGCAACAGCTGGTCGTACACCTACGACCTGCTCGGCCGGCAGATCAAGGCGGTCGACCCGGACAAGGGCACTACCCTCAGCACCTACGACGACCGCGGCCAACTGACCACCACGGACGATGCCCGACCCGACAGCGCCACCGACGACCGTCCGGACACACCGCTGCTGTGGTACGGCTACGACAACCTCGGCCGCAAGACCGAGGTGAGGGAGAAGTCGTCCACCGGCGCCCTGCGCGCCAAGTGGGTATACGACACTGTCACCAACGCCAAGGGACAGCTCGCCGAGACGACCCGCTACGACGGCACCAACGCGTACACCAGCAAGGTTGTCGCCTACGACCGTCTCTACCGGCCGCTACGCACGCAGATCACCATCCCGGCCGCAGAGAAGGAACTAGCGGGCACCTATATCTCCACCACGTCGTATATGACGTCGGGGGTCACCGCCGGCATCGGCTACTCCAGGGCTGGCGCCCTGCCCGCGGCAACCGCCGTCTACACCTACGACGACGCCACCCTGCGCCCGACCGCGGTCAACGGCAGCCAGGGCATCAAGGCGACCACGAGCTACAGCCTCACTGGTAAGCCTCTTCAGTTCGAGCTGTCCAACAGCGGCGGCAAGAAGATCTGGGCAACCAACACCTACGAATGGGGCACCCAGCGCCTGGCCTCCTCCCGCGTAGACCGAGAGAACGTCGCCGGCGTCGACCAGAGCAACACTTACCACTACGACGAGACGGGCAACGTCCGGTCCGTGTCGGACGCCTCCCGCGACGGCACCGACACCCAGTGCTTCACCTACGACTACCTGCGCCGCTTGACGGAGGCTTGGGCCCAGAACACCACCACCTGCGCCACCACCCCCAGCGGCAACGCCCTGGGCGGCACCGCCCCTTACTGGCAGTCCTACACCTACGACCTGGTCGGCAACCGCCGCACCGAGACCCTGCACGACCCCACGGGCGACGCCTCCAAGGACACCAAGCGCACCTACGCCTACCCCGACCCCGGGAAGCCCCTGCCGCACGCGCTGTCCTCGGTAACCACCACCAGCCCCACCAGCACCATCCAGGACAGCTACACGTACGACGAGACAGGCAACACCACCAACCGCACCCTGAACGGGGACGACCAGGACCTCACCTGGGACGCGGAAGGCCACCTCGCCAAGGTGACCGCCGACGACAAAACCACCGAGTACCTGTACGACACCGACGGCAACCGGCTCATCACCCGCACACCCACCGAAACCACGCTCTACCTCGGCTCCACCGAAATCACCCTGCCCAAGGGCAGCACCACCCCCAAGGCGACCCGCTACTTCGACCTCGACGGCGGAAACAAGGCCGTCCAGCAGGACGACGGCACCATCTCCTTCACCCTCGCCGACCACCACGGCACCGCCCAACTCGCCGTCGCGGCAGACACACAGAAACTCACCCAGCGCCGCACCCTGCCCTTCGGCGACATACGAGGAGCCAAGCCGACCGCCTGGCCCGGAACCAAGGGCTTCGTCGGCGGCACCGACGACACGAAGGACACCGGCCTCACCCACCTCGGCGCCCGCGAATACGACCCGACGACTGGCCGATTTATCAGCGTCGACCCACTGATGACGCCGACCGACCCACAAAGCCTGAACGCCTACGCCTACGCCAACAACAGCCCCATCACGAGCAGCGACCCGTCCGGCCTGTGTATGGCCGACCAATGCGGCATCGGCTACCCCGTCGGCGGCACCGGCTCAGGCGGCCGCAAAAAGGAGTACGTGAAGAAGGCCCCGCGCGGCGCCGGCGGAGTAGGCGCTCCCCGCTCCAGCGGGGCTGGATACCCGGGTCCGCTCCCGGCTGCGGCCAATGGCGACTCAAACAACATGGTGAAAATCCATGATGAGTGGCACGTCAAGCTCTACCCGGGTGTCTACTTCCCGGCCGACAACCCTCATCTCGAAGAAGTCGCCAAAAGATTCAATCACCGGGTCGAATACCAGTGTGGGCCCCACCGCTACGACTGCATGGTGGGAGACGGTCTCGCCGAATACGAGCGAATCAAGGCGAAAATGTTCTCCTGCGATTCAGATTGGGATTGCGGGAAAGACTGGTTCAACCCCACCGATTTGATGGCAGCTGGAGTTAACGCAGGCCTGGTGGGAGGTAATGGACAAGCTGGCCGGGTGGCCGGCCGGGGGGCCCGGCGAGGCGCGTCGACTGAAGGCGGCCCGTGCAGTTTCGACCCCGACACCCTCGTCCTCCTCACCGACGGCACATCCAAGCCCATCGTCAAGGTGAAGCCGGGGGACCGGGTCGAGAGCGGTGACCCCGACAGCGGAAAGCACAAAGGTCCGCGCAAGGTCACCGCCGCGTTCGTCAATCACGACGGCGACTTGATCGACGTGCAGGTACAGGACCTCGACGGGAAGACCCGGACGCTCCGCACCACCTCCCTTCACCCCTTCTGGGACGACACCACCCACACCTGGGTACAGGCCGGCAAGCTCAAGCCCGGCCACATACTCAACACCGCTTCCGACAAGCACGTGCGGATCACCGCCGTCAAGAAGCGCGCCGGCTCGGCGGACATGTACAACCTCACCGTCAGTGACCTCCACACGTACTATGTGCTGGCAGGGGAGACGCCGGTACTCGTTCACAATGCAAGCTGCTGGAGCGCGACGAAGAAGAAGTCGTCCGTTGAGAACGCCTACGGTCACTGGCAGAAGCACAAGTCCGAGTTCCCGAACCTCAACAACGCCAAGGAATATGTTGAGGCAGGGACGAAGTTTCTCCGTAGTACTGACCCGAATGTTTTGACGCGGACGAGGCCAAACGGAGACGTGATTCGATTTAATCCAGCCACGGATGAGTTCGGTGTCATGGATCCTTCTGGAGTACCACGCACATACTTCAAGCCGGACCCGGCATCTCACGGATACCCGACGAATATGGACTACTTTAATGCTCAATGACGGCGACCTGCACTGTCGGGTCTGTGGCTTGCTGCAGTGTGATCCTCCCTGGGGGGAAGACGGAAAGACCCCGAGTTACGAGATCTGTGATTGCTGTGGGGTCGAATTTGGGTACGAAGACGCAACCCCTGCGGGTGTCGTCCGAGCTAGAAGGAAGTGGAGGGAGTCGGGGTACCGGTGGGCGGAAAGCTCAGCGCGCCCTGAGAATTGGGAGCCTGACGTGCAAATGCAGTACGCCTGGCGTGTGCAAGATCCTGAAGCTGGATCGACCTCATAGGCATCGCTCAGTGAGCGGATACGCTGCACTGGGCCTGCAGTAAAGAAGATCATTCGCAATCGCACAGGGGCTCCATCGGTGAAGGTGCCGATGGAGCCCCTGACGGCAGTAGTTGACGGCAACGTCAGCGGACGAGGGCCGCGCGGGGTGGCGGTTCGTCGCCGTCGCCGTTGGCCGCCTCGGTGATCTCCAAGCTGCCGAGCGAGGTGCTGAGCGTGTCGATGGCGTCTCGCTTGAGGCGGAGTCGGACGTGGGCGTAGACGGTGGCGGTGACGCCGACGCGGGCGTGGCCGAGGAGTTCCTTGATCACGACGAGTTCGACGCCCTGTTCCAGGAGCAGGGTGGCGGTGGAGGAGTGGCGGAGGTCGTGGAGCGGAGGCGGCGGAGGCCGGCCTTGCGGAGGAGTGTGGTGAAAGTGCGGGTGAGGTTGCGCGGGTCCGCTCTGCCTTTCAGCATGCCCCTGTGCCTGATGTCGAAGGGTCGGAGCGCGTAGGGGATGTCGTTCTGCACCCTGTCGAGCGCGCCGAGGCCGCTCTCGGTAGCGGCGTCGGTGCCGGCGACGACGACCGTGTCGGCCATGCCGAGCTCGATCATGTCGGCAGCCATTCCGAGCGCGTACAGCGTGGCTGAGCACGCATTGGCGAAGGTGTACGTGGTGGACGCCCCGAAGGCCTGCTTCAGGGCGGTGCCGAAGTGCAGCTCTTCGAGGGCGACGTCCGCCTGGTCACGCCACCACAGTTCGAGGCTGCGCTGCTCGCGCATGGTGGTCCCAACCAGCACAGGTACCTGGGACAGGTCCTCTCCCAGGCCCGCGTCAGCGAGCGCCTGACGGACCACGGTGGTGAGCCAGCGGGTGGCGCGCCGCGGGATGTCGCCACCACCCTCGGGCCGGTCGTCGATCTCGTAGGCGTAGCCCGCCCTGTACTTGTCGGGGTCGAACGCTCGCAGAGGCGTGCGGCTCTCCTGGCCAGCACACAGCGCGGCGAATATCTCTTCGGGGCTGGCACCGATGTTGGCGACGGCGGCCATGCCCGTAATGTCCCAGGTCACGGTTGTGCAACCGCCTTCCGCAGCTCGAAGGCGGCCAGCTTGCCGGTTGACGTGGTCGGGAGTTCGGCGAGGAACTCCAGACGGGCGGGCCGCTTGTAGGCGGCAAGACCGCCGCGGATCGCGGCGTTCACCGCGCGCCGAACCATGGCCTCGTCGCATCCCGGCCGGGCAACCAGGTAAGCCACGGCCTGCTCCAGGCCGTCAGCATCCCGGCCGCCGACCACCGCGCAGTCCTGGACCCCGCCAGCGCCGCGGATGACGTTCTCGATTTCACCCGGCGCGACCTTGTAGCCGCCCAGGTTGAGCAGGTCATCGACGCGGCAGAGATGGGTGAACGTGCCGTCCGGCGCCCGGCGCACCACGTCGCCGGTGTAGGCGCCGCCGTCGGCGAAGGTGGCCGCTGCGGCCTCCGGGCGGCCGATGTAGCCGAGGGCGACGGTCGGGCCGGCGATGTGGAGTCGGCCCTCCTCCCCGTCGGCGACGGGCGTGCCGTCCGCAGCGCGGACGGTCGCGGTTATCCCGGGCACCGGTACCCCGAAGGTGCCCGGACGCTCGTTTCCCGGCGGGGTGCCGACGACTGTGTAGAGCACCTCGGTGGCGCCGAGACCGTTGAGCAGCTCGGCCTGGAAGGCGGTGCGGATCCGCTCGCTGAGCGGGGCGGGCAGATTCTCGCCCGCCGACACGCACAGCCGCACGGAGTCGACCGCCGCCGTCTCGGATGCGTTCAGCAGCGCGGCGTACAGCCGTGGGACGGAGAACAGCACGGTGGGTTGGTGGTGTTGCAGAGCGGCGGTGAGTGAGTGGACGTCGACCGTGCCGCGGATGAGTGCAACGCGGGCGCCGGCCGCCAGAGGGCACAGGACGGAGTTGCCGAATCCGTAGCCGAAGGACATCCGGGCGCTGGAGAGCACGGTGTCCTCGGGGGTCAGCGCCAGTACGGTGCCGATGCCGTCGGCCATGGCCGCGATCGCTCCCGCCGAGTGCCGGACTCCCTTGGGCATGCCGGTGCTTCCGGAGGTGTACTGCACGAGCGCCTCACGCCCCGCACTCCACACGGCCGGGGGCCTGGCGTCCTGCGGGCGGCGTGCGGGGCCGGGCTCGGCCGTGGCCAGAGCGGCGAGGACGTCCGCGCCGGCGAACTGGGTTGTGGTGGCGAACAGCTTCTCCAGGGCGCGTTGCCGCGTGGGGGCTGCGTCGAGGTGCACCGTCGCGGCGGCGCAGTCTTCGGCGATGTAGCGGACTTCGTCGTCCTTGAGCATCGGGCTGATCACCACGGGGACGCAGCCGTGCCACCACAGGCCGAGGACGGCGACGACGGTCGCCACGGAGTCGTCGGCGACCAGGAGGCCGCGGGCGCCCTCAGGCACGCCTGCTGCCCTGAGTGCGCCCGCGTATCCCCGTGCCGCCTCCAGGAGGGCGGCGTAGGTGATCGCCCCCGCCTGGGGGTCGAGGTAGCTGATCCTTTCGCCCCGGCCGGCGGAGACATGACCCGCCACCAGGTGGTCGAGCAGGTCGACCCCGCGGAGGCTTGTCGCCTGCTCGCTGAGCACGGACACCGCGGCGTCCAGGCTGGTGAGGGTTGCCGCTTCCTCAGCGGACAGGGCTCCGTACTCGCGCTCGATCGCGACCGTGATCGCAACCTTCTCCAGGGAGCTCATCCCGAGTTCCTCGTAGAACAGGGCACCGGACTCGATGCCCTCCTTCTCGACTTCGAGAACAGACGCCACGATCTCTCGCAGCCTGTCGAGGACTGTATCGATGGGTTCTGCATCGCGCACCGGCTGGGGTCCTTTCCGTATCTTCGTAGCCGAGAAGTGAGACCTGGTTAGACAGCGAGCGAGAGTGAACCGGAGACCTGCTCCCGCCCCTGATCCATGCGCCGGAACGCCGCTTGTTTCCGGTCAGGGATTGAAGAGCGGGATAGGGTGCCGCAGCGCTCGGCAGGAACGCTCAAGATTCCAGGCCGACCTCACAGGGGAACAGGACAGAAACGCCCTGGGGCTCCTCCGTGAAGATGACCCTCTTGGAAAGCGCGGACATGAAGCCGAGCTCGAAGATGGTTCCCTTTCCAACGCGGCCGCCGGGGTTGCGTACGACCACAGCGTCGGCCCGCCTGAACGCGTCCAGGTGCATGTACTTGTGCCGCCACGTGTCGCGTTCGTTCTTCAGGAAATCCTGGTAGTCGAAGAGGATGAAGTCGGTACCCACGGTCTCCGGCTTGACCCTCGTGGAAGGAGGGCTCAGCACCGCGGTACCGCTCTGGCGCAGACGGGCGATGACGTCCTCGATGTAGCCCAGAGACTGCTGGAAGCTGCCGCAGACAACAGCATTCCGGAATTCCCGCCGGGTCAGCCCCTGTGGGAGCTGTTTCAGCGGGTGGTGCCGCCGGCTCCGGTGCGGCCGCAGGGTGGCGGTCGTAGACGGCACGGTGACCGGGAGGTCCTGGCGGCG
>NZ_JBVJRL010000047.1:8037-15952 GCF_055607665.1 Streptomyces sp. NPDC036984 | reverse complement strand
TTCGGGACGAAGAGGTCGTGGGTTCAAATCCCGCCACCCCGACAGCCAAGTAGCAGGTCAGAGGGCCCTTACCGATTCGGTGAGGGCCCTCTGGCTTTGCTGCGTGTCTAACTGCGTGACTAAGCTCCGCGAACCGCTCATGGCACTCGACACGAAATCCGTGTACGCCGCCGCAGTGATCAGCCTCAGCGAGACATCTTCCTCCGGTACTGCCATCGCTCATAGGCGGTGTATGCCGCAGCAATGCCGACACCAGCCCCCAGCCACAACCCAGCACTCTTGTAGCCCAGCGGTGCACCAACGAAGGTGCCGATCACAGCCACCACGACTGCGAACTTGCCGATGCCCTCGCATGCGAACCGCCACCCATCGCGCTCCCACCTGGCCTCACGCCAACGTCCATGCAATTGGGCTGCGGAACAAACAGCACATAGCTGCAGGATGTGCTGGCTCATGCCAGCTGTGCCGACACCCACCATCGCGACGGTCTTTGCGGTGTCCTCGCAGTCCTCAACAAGGTAGTGCGGGTGCGCCAGCCGACATGGGCACTGGCATTCCCCCTCCCCCCACGCTCGGTGATGCAGGTCGAAGCCCTCAGGGCGCCAAGTCGTACGACGCCGCTCGGGTCCGTCGGGTAGGTCCGGCAACATGTAGCCGTCCAGGTCACGTGGCATGGTCCCCCCTGGGCTGTGCCGTGAGTGCACGCTGTGGAGCGCAGAGCGTAGCGACTCCGACTCACGTCAGTGGTCGGTCTCAAAGATCCTGTCCATGACTACCGCACCCGTCTGGATCACGGGCCGGATCTGCTTCCGGTAGACCTCCTCTGTCACGGCCGTACCCGAGTGCCCGACGAGCCGCGAGATCTCCTCTAGTGGCACACCCCGGTCGGAGAGCAAAGACACGAAGCTGTGCCGCAGCTCCCTCGGCGTCCACTCGTCGGCGTTGATCCCGTCGATGCCCTTGAGCGCCTGGCGGAAGGCACGGCGGACGTTGGCGGCATCGAGAGGCTTGCCCACGGCCGAGGAGAAGACGAGGCCGTGTTCCTCCCACTCCTCATCGGCGGCGAGCCGATCCCATCCCTGATCCTCGAACTGCTGCCAGAGAGCGTCCACGCAGCGCGCCGGCAGGGCGAGCGTGCGCCGGGACTTCCGGGTCTTCGTGTCCCCGCTCCTCCGGACCGACCGCCAGACCGCGATGTGCGGAGGCTGCGGCGGGTCGAGGTCCGGCCGGCCCTTCAGGAAGACGTGGTCCCAGGTGAGGGCCCGCAGTTCCTCGGTGCGGGCCCCGGTCAGCAGGGCGACGACGATGTACGCGTACATCGAGGTCCCCTCGGCGCCCTTGAGCACAGCCTCGGCCTGAGCGAAGGTGAGCGCCTTCGACGGGCGCCCCGCCTGCCCCTGGGGCACCGAGCACAGCTCGACGACGTTGCGCTTCACCTTGTCCCGCGCCATGGCCCGCTTGACTGCACGGTTGAGACAGGAGTGGATTCCCTGGAGCGTGCGCGTGCTGAGCGTCTTCGCCTTGGTGGCCAGCCAGCGATCTACGTCCTCCGCACTCAGCTCGCGCAGCTTGCGGGCGCCGAGCGAGGGGATCACGTGCTTCTCGCTCAGGAGCGTCACGGTTTCCACGGTGCTGGGGTCGAGACCGGCCAAGCCGTACGCCAGCCAGTCCGTCACGGCGTCCTTGACCGTGTAGTTGGTGGGTGCGATGGCAAGGCCGTCTTCGTGGTCCCGCAGCACCTCCTTGAGCTTGTTCTTCGCCTCCGTCTTGGTCTTGCCGCTCCCCCGCTTCACGATCCGCTTGCCACTGGGATCAAAGCCGAGGTTCGCCGTGGCGATCCACCGCTGTCTCTTCTCGTCCCAGTGCAGACCGCCGTCACCGCGACTCCGCCGCTTGGTCATCAGGCAGCACGCTCCATCTGCCCGGCAATGAACTCTCCGAGTGCGGAGGCGGGGATGCGCCGACACCGCCCGATGGACACGGAGGGCAGACGCCGGGTGCGGATCAGGTCGTAGACCGTCGAACGCCCGACCTTCAGTCGAGCCATGACCTCGGCCACGGTCAGCAGCTCGTCGTCACGCATGCGTGGGTTCTCCTTCTGTTCCGGGGGCGGGTTCGAGTGAGGCGGTCAGCCAGGTCTCGGCGGCGCTGAGGCCGGTGCCGGCGAAGACCCAGTGGGCGAGGACGAGGGTGGTTTCGCCGTCCTGCGGGACGGCCGGAGCCGTCTGGGCGCGGCGCCATTCGGCGCGGGCGTCGCGGAGGGCGCCGAGGGTGGTGGAGTAGCGGCGGGACTTGGTGGAAAAGTGGCCGCGGAAGCCAAGCATGTGAGCCCAGGCACGGAGCCGGAGGTCTGCCAGCTCAGGCCGTGCGCCGAGGGTCCAGGCGGTACGGATCAGGCGTCGGGCGTGTTCGGTGATGCGGGCTTGGGCCAGTTCGGCGAGGAACCTGATCGGCCGGTCAACGGTGCCGGTCGCGGTCTCGGCGCCCTTGGTGGCGTACTTGGCGATGTATGCCGCCACGGCTCGCTCGGTCAGCTCCTGGCCGTCGTTGAAGTCGGCGGAGCGGATCGGGCGGACGTCGAGTTGGCGGCCGAAGACGAACGAGTGTGACCGGCCATCGCTCTCCGGGCCGTCGACGCGTGCGGCAGCGGAAGCGGCGCGGATGGCGTCCGTCAGCAGCTCGGTGGTGGCCCAGGCCGGCGGAGGTGTGTGGCCGCCTTCTGGGCCGTCTAGGCGGATGACCGCGTGGAAGTGGACGGCGCCCCGCTTCTGGTACTCGGCGACCTTGGCGAACGAGATCCGGGCATGCTCGCAGAAATCGCGTTGGGTGAGTCCAGCGCGCTTGGCGACCTCGCGGCGGAGGTAGATCGAGAAGCGCCGCCACAGGGCTCCGGCGTGTGCGTTCCAGAGCACGGCCGCTTCGTAGTCGTAGGTGTCCGGGTCGAGGGGCGAGCCCAGGGCAGGATCCGCTTCGTCGTGCCGGATGCCGCAGCGGCAGTCACGTCCGCCGGAGGGGCGGTTGTGAACCGGCCCGAAGCCAGGGGCGGTGAAGGTGGCGAAGACACGCGGGTGTGTGCCGACCTGTTCCGGTGTGCCCTTGCCGCCCCGGAGACCTGCGGTGATCAGGTGGAAGGTGTCGCGGCGATAGGTCTCGGCGCAGGCCGCGCAGCGGGTGGCGCGGCGGTTGTTGCAGCGGACCAGGAGCTGGCCGGCGGGCAGGGTGCCGGAGTCGAGGTGGTGCAGGACGCGGCCGATCTCACCGGTCGTGGTGTCGACCTGGTACTCGGTGCGGTGGCCGTCCAAGCGTACCGGGTTGGTGCAGCCACCCAGGCCGGAAAGTTGTCGGGCCAGCTCCGGCATGGTGCCCAGCGAGGCCAGCATGGAGAGTTCCGCCAGCGGGGGCGGAGTCTGCCGGGTAATGATGGGACTTCCTTTCGGCTGTTGAGACGGTCGGGAAGGAGCGGCCCCGGGGCGACGGGATGCTTGGCGGCTTGTTGTCGCCCCGGAGGCCGGTCAGCGCTTGTACGCGTTGCTCATGAGGGAGCGCAGGACGACGGCGGCGATGGCCACGGACACGGCCGAGACGGCGACCGCGGCCAGGAGCGCGGTGAGGACGATCCCGACGACGACCACGGTGGCGACCACGCCCACGTAGGGGGTCAGGGGGCGGCTGGCGTAGCGGGCCGGAGCTTGGTTCTGCTGAGGCGTGACGGTCGTGGCCGGCAGGGTCGGGACGTCAGGGAGCTTGGGGCGGAGCATGGCGGACTTCCTTGTCACTTGTGGGTGCCGTTGACGACGTCGACCCCGGAGCGGGTGCCGGACTCGATGGCGGGGGCGAGGAAGGTGTGGGAGAGCCAGAAGCCGAACAGTGCGATCACGACGGCGACCCAGAGGCGGACACCGAGGAACTTGATCGCGGCCCAGGCGATGACTCCCAGGGCGAAGACGAGCGGGAGCGAGACGGTCACAGGGGTCTCCTCAGCGGGCGGCGCAGCGGTGGGTGCGAGCGGCCAGTTCGGCGGCGGCACGGCTGTCGTAGTCGGTCGAGAAGCCGCAGCGCGGGGCCGTGCAGGCTGCGGTGTGCTTCTCGCGGCCCCGGCCGTCGTAGTACGTGCCGACCTGGACGGGACCTATGCGGACGACGTTGCGGAAGCGCGGGTTGGCGGGCATGGAGGCTCCTTTCAGAGCTGTGCGGCGATGGCCTCGGCCAGCGGCGCCGGGACGCCGAGCCGGGCTCGGAGAGTTGAGGTGTCGATGACCGCCCCGGTCCGGGCACGGTGTTCGGCAGCGATCTTGCGAGCGTGGGCGACGAGGGCGGCCGGTACCGGTACGGGTGGGAGTTCCGGTTGTGCCTCGATGACGGGCTCGCCGTCCTGGTCCTCGGCATCAGCGGCTGTCTTGGGTGCCGAGTGCGCGAGGAGTGTTCCCCCGAGGAAGGCGACCGCAGGCCAGCCCGCGACGAGGATGCGCAGCCAGGCCGGGACGTCGCCGAGATCAAGGAGGCCGGCGGTGGCGACGTTGGCGCCCAGGGACGCAGTGAGGGCGATGACGAACCAGCACCAGGCCGCCGTCTTCGCGACGCCGGAACCCAGTCGACGCCAGGCAGCGACCAGGAGCAGATCGACGGAGACGGGGTAGGCCCACGCCTTCCACCCGTCTTGCCCGGCCGCCGAAGCGACGTCATGCAGGTGGGCGAAGGACAGGGCGGCGGCAATGAGCGCCTGAACGAGCACCGCGTCCACGCGGGCCAGTTGGGCGCGCATGATGCGGCTCCTTCCGATTTCGGACGTGCCGGGGTAGGGACACGGCGCGAGATGGTCACGCCGGCCGGGGGGAAGTGGGTCAGTCCGTCGCCGGATGCGGACGGACAACCGGTGAGGCTGTCCCGACCTGCTGCACGGGGGCGTAGGGCCGGAAGCGGCTCAGCGCAGGCACGGCGGGGACCAGGTGTGCCGACGCCCGACAGACCTGGGCAGCATCGGCGAGGGAGAGGTACGGCGTGCGGATGCGGGACCAGCCGCCGGAGGTGTCACCTGCCACGGCCAGGCCGGGCCGTTCCGGGGCGATGGAGCAGGCGGCCATGACCGCTTCGGGAGCGATGTCACCGAGAGCCATCTTCGCGGAGGCTTCGTCGTTGACGCGGTGGCACACACGGCCTGTGAGCTGGGCGCGGAGCATGGTTGCGCCCTTGCCCAGTTCGGCGCCGAAGCGCTGCCCGCAGACCTCCAGATAGATGCCGGCCGCGCGGCCGAGCTGAGCGAGCCGGATGAGCTGGGTAACCATCTCGTCCCGCCGCTCTTCATCCTTCTTCGTGGCGACGAGGAAGAGTTCGGCAACCTCGTCCACGAACAGCACGATCGGCACGGGACGTTCGCTGTCGGGCAGGCCCCAGATGTCGGAGGTGATCTCCTCATCCGGGGTGTTCGGTGCGATGCCCTGCCGGGCTTTGACCAGGTCGTACCGGTCTTCCATCTCCTTGACCAGCACGGGCAGCAGCTCGGCCGCCTGCTCGGGGTCGGTTGCCAGCGCGGAGAGCCGGGCGGCGAACGGCGTCAGCTCGACACCGCGCTTGCAGTCGATACCGACCAGAGCGACCGGCTGAGGGGCGAGTCCGGCCACCAGGTGCCGTAGGTACATGGACTTCCCGGACAAGGTGGCGCCGAGGGTGAGTTGGTGGGGAATGGCGCGGTAATCGCGGACGAACGCGGTCGCATCCTCCCTCAAGGCCACCGGCACCCGGAGAAGTCCACCGCCGCTCCGTCGAGGCATCCGCACCTTCCGCAGGACGTCGAAGCCGACGAGCCGGAGTTCCACGACACCCGGCTTGACGTCCCGCACGTACACGGCGTGGACGCCCCAGGCGTGCCGTAGTCGCTCCGCCGAGGCGGCGACGTCCGCCGGTTCCTGGCCGGGAGCCAGCCGCAGCCGGAGCCGCAGGCCCGTCGACGTGGGCCGGATGATGCCTCGGCGCGGAGGCACGGGCCGAACCTCACGTCGAGTCGTTGCCTTCACGGCAAGGGCCCGCAGCCTGGACGGCTGCACCGTCAGCCCGCACGCCTCCATGACGGAGCCGTACGAGCCCAGGAGTCGGGCCGTCGATAACGGCAGTCCGACCGTGGACCAGTAGATGCCCGGATGACGAGTCCGGGTGTAGGCGGCCCCACCGCTAAGTGCGGCGAAGGGGCCACCCACTTCCAGCAGCGTCGTCCAGTCCGACATCAGGCGGAGGCCCCGACTGCTGCCGGGAAGGCGGCCGGCGCGACCGCAGCCGCCCGGTAGGCGATGCCGTGACGCTGCTGGCCGTTGAAAACGGTCTCCCACGGCCGAGCCACCAGGCCCACCAGCGAGACCGGGGAGCCGAGGGACAGTCCCTCGGTAATGCCGCTCTCGGGAACGGTGACCTTGATGAGCGAGGACTCGCCGTCCTCGATGTAGACGACGCCGATGGTCATCAGCGCCTCACCGGTGTTCGCATCCTTGGCGATCTCACCGGTCTGCCGGTCGCGCACCTTGGGCTCCGGAGCCTCGGTGAGCAGGATGGTCGCCGCCGACGTCTCCACACGGATTACACGCACAGAACTGCTCTCCCTTGCGTCGCACCGTAGGCACGGTGCATTCAGTGATGAATGACTACGCAACGGGAGGTTGACCTCATACCGACTGGGCGCGATACGCTCCGAGAGCGTTGATGCCAAAGACGCACCCGGCCTGAGTGGGCTGCCTCCCGCTCAGGCCACATCTGCTTTCTGTGGCCCTTTCACTCACGCACCGGCGCAGGTCTGCCTTCCTGCTCCGGCCGTTCGCATGCCCGCACGCCAACTCCGCTGGACGCGAAGGGGCGTGCCGACGCCAACCACAGTAACCCGCACTCCAAGTACTGTCTAGTACTTCAGGTACCAGTCCGTACTTCGTGTACGCCCAACTCTCCTGCGAGGGCTCGCAGCTCCTCGGACGGGGGCTGGCTCATGGTCAGAAGATCAGCCACGAGCTGCTTGACCATCGGCAAGGACCGCACCATCTCGGGCGACTGTTCCCGCGCTTTCAGCAGCGCCGATACGGCGTCAGCAACCTGGCGCCGCTGGGCGTACGCCCTGGCCACATCGATCTGAAATCGCGTCTGCCGTTCAGCGGACAGTCCCGACGCGTCGACTGCCTGCGCGGCCCGAAGGGCGACGCCGGCGTCTCCGAGGTCGACCGCGACCGACACCTCGTGCAAGCCGACGTTGGTGGGCCCGAATTCGGTGTTGTAGTCGTTGCGCCCATCACCGACCTGCTCGGCCATGGCGCGGGCATCGCGGAGGAAGTTGTACGCCTCATCGGCCAGGTTCAGCCGAGCGGCGGCGACCGCCCGTTGCAACGTCAGCGCACCCCGCAGCGCCACCGCCTCGATCTGCCCGGACTCCGCCAGGGGCTGCAAGGCGTCAGCCGCACTCCCCGACGCCTGAGCCGCCTGCTCGAAGTGACGCGCACCGAGGAAGACGATCGAGAGCCGGAACTCACCGGCCGCCATCAGCAGGGGGTCACCGGCTCGCTCGGCGGCGACCACGGAGCGGTCAACGGCGATCCAGGCCGCCTCCGGCTCTCCCAGGTTCGCGAGCGCTCCACTGCACGTGTGATACATGACCGCGAGCAGCCGGAAGAGTTCGGGACGCTCGGCCTCCGACACCGAGCGGGTGGCCGACTCCAGCCGAGGAACGAGCCCTTCGAGCAGCTCGGCCAAATCGGCGTAGTTGCCTTGATGCGTCAGCGACCAGGCGCGGTCAACCTCGGCGCGGAGCGCGGGCACATCTGGGGATGCGTCCTGCCGGCCGAGGATCGCCTTGAGCGAGTGCGCCGAACTCAGCACCAGTCGCAGCCGACTCGCGCCCGGCGGCTCCCCTTCGGCCACGGACGCGACGATGGGGGCCTCGGCCGCG
>NZ_JBVJRL010000047.1:0-7938 GCF_055607665.1 Streptomyces sp. NPDC036984 | reverse complement strand
CCGTTTGCGATGGAAGGCGATCTTGCGACCTAGCGCCTTCTGATACTCAGTGCTCAACGTCCACACCCTTGCCGGACACGAAATCCAGACGGTCGACCTCTGTGGCGGAAAGGTACTGGTCCCGCTCGGAAAGGAAGGCCCGCACGTACTCCTTCGACTCGTGCTCCTCGAAGGCGCCCTTGTCCCGGTACAGCTCGTAGAACACGCGCTCCAAGGGACGTCCGTCAACGCGGTGCACCGTGTAGATCACCGTCCCGGGCTCGTTCGCCCGGATCAGCTCGCCGGTCCGTGCCACGAGGTCATCGAACGCCACCGCCGACGCCTCGTCCTTGCAGGTGAAGCGCACCATCAGTCCGAACATGCGAGGTCCTCTCTCTATCGGCTTCCAGGCCAGCACCAGACCACCCGGCGAACGCTATGCGCCGACCGCTCGCACGAAAAGTACGAACCCGCACTCTCAGTACGCGCACATTCGGTACGGTGCTAGTACTAATTGTACGGCTCTGCATGGTCCGTGTCAGCCGGTCGCCCCCGATGGCACGGAAGACAGCAGGTCACCGCCATGGAGGACGCCATGCCCACCCACGGACGCACCTTCCCAGGGGACCCTCAAGAACTCAGCACCGCGCGCCGCTGGACCCGCGCCACCCTGAACGGTCACCCGCGCTCCGAAGACGCCGAGCTGATCGTCACCGAACTCGGCACCAATGCCGTCACGCACACCGCCAGTGGCGAGGACGCCGGCGCCTTCCGCGTCAGCCTCACCGTTTCCGATCGGGCACTCACGATCGCGGTGACCGACTGCGGCCACACGAAGACCACGCCCGAGGTCCAGGACCCACCGCTCAACGCCACGCACGGCCGCGGGCTCGTCCTGGTCGCCGCCCTCGCCGACAGCGTCACGGTCCAGGGGGACGAGTCCGGCCGGACGGTCACCGCGGAACTCGGTGTCCAAGTGAACCTTCAGGAGTCGGCGCCGTGGTTCTGAACGCCGAGCGGGACGCCCATGACGTGCCGCAGACATTTCACAGCGACGACAGCAGTCCCAGGACCACGGCAGGAGGCCACCCGTGTCGATGAAGGGGACCCGACGCGGCTACTGGTGCGAATGCTGGACGCAGGACCTCACCGAGCAGCAAGGGCTGGCACTACTGGCATCCTTCGACGCCTACGCAGCTCCTCAGGCGGACCGGTGGGTAGCGGTCACTCTCCGAACGATCTCATCGGCCCTCGACGCAGACGCGTCGGACGCTGCATGGGAGTGGCTGTACGACGGCCGCATCGAGACCAGGCGTGCGCTGCTGCGCTCCGAGCCCTGCACGGTGTCGGTGACCCACGAAGACATCCGCATCACGTGGATGATCAGGCCTGTTATCTTCCTACCGCTCTTGCACCGACAGGGCGCCGAACTCCCGAACTGCGCTTACGACTTCAAGCCCCGGAAGCCTGACTGAGTTACAACTTTCTCTACGGGTTTCAAGGCGGCTCGCTCCGCTCCCCGCGCGCGGCCCGGCCCCCGGCCGGGCCTGCGCTCCTGTCTCCGCCCCGCTCCAGCCCGGCCAGCGCCCGTGCCGCGCTCAGAGCAGTCAGCCACCTGATGCCAGAGAAGGGGTACGTCGTGGCTGGGGCGGTCGGCTCCACGGCTTTAGGCAGCCACTTTGGCGCGAGCCTCGAAGATCATGGCCCCAACGTCGTGCTTTACCGGGCAGGTCCACAGACTGCCCGACGCGCCGGAAGCTTACGGGGCCATGATCACTCGCGCCAAAGCAGCTCCAGCCCAAAGCCGCTCCACCGACCTTGCGAGCTAGCCACGCACTTGCGCACGTACCGTAGCCTGCGCCCTCATCGTTCGGACTTTCGCGCGGAGATCGGCATACACAGGAGGCAAGGCATCGCCAACCCATAGACGGACAGCGATCGCATACGGTTGCTTCCTCGTCGGCGAATCCCAGCGATTAACATTTTGCACTGCAAGTACGAACTCCGAGGAGTCCGCATTAAACCTTGTCAATGCAGATCGCCATACCATTCTTCCTACCTGGTTGGCGCCAGCCGACCTTGCATTTCGACCAGGCTTCAAAGGAATCCTCTGCCTATTCGGAAGGCTCGATATGGTTGCCAACCTTCTCCCTAGGCGCTTTCTTTCCTTTCTGGCCTCTTTCTCTTCTGCCAGCAGTAGATCCATGGTGGCTCGCGGACTAACGCCGCGCAGCAAATCGAACTGCATGCGGGACCCCAGGTAATCCATGCGTCTCGCCCGGACGGGCGGATCGAAGCACAGAGAGACCGTTACACCGCGCTGTTCCCGACCAGGAAGGAAGAAGGCCTCTGGGATGGGAACGGTGTAGAGATGCACGGAATCCAACGGAATCTCGCTTTCGGCGAAGAGAACCGTATCCCTCTCACCACTCAACACGCTACGACGCTCTGATACCTGCCCATATCCGGCAAGTCGCAGTGTTTCAGCCTCCCGAAGAGCGTCAGACACGTTTTGGATACCCTGCAACGGCGAGGGTCCACTCGTAGCGGACTGCAATACCAACGCTCTGATCAGATTGGATGAGGCCTCTGGGTACGCGTCCTGCACAATGGCGCATGCGCGTGCAACATGAGGCGCTGCAAGGCTCGTGCCCCTGTCGTACGAGACCAGCGCCGAACCCTCAAGGCGCCCATCAGCAACGGCAACCATGAAGGCATCTTCATCCTCAGGGTCGTTGCCGTCGATCCCCAGGCCTAGCGTTCCAGCCGGCGCGTTGACCTCCGGCTTGATCGCACCGTTGATCCCTGGACCGACTCGCGAAAAGGGAGAGGGCCAACCCGGTTCACCGACGGGGGTTCTTCCCAGCGCCCCTGCCCTGAGAGCGGGAACTGCGCCTCCGACAGTAAGGGAGAGCGCCGATGGGGCAGGATCTATAAGACCAGTATCTGGACTCTCAAGCATGCGACGCGGGTAATCGACCGGAAAGCTCTCATCGAATACACCCGAATATTGCGCAGGAATCACGTTACCGGTCGGTACCGTGAAGACCACACCGAACTTACGCGCCAGGCTGTCGAGCACCGCTGCGAGCGTTGGGGCTCGATCACCTACCATCATCCCCTCTTCGTCACCAAGGCTCAAATTGATAACCTTGACACCTTGTGACGCAAGATATGCAACGGCATTCGCGATCTCGGACTGCGGCAACCTATCGTGAGGGATCTTGTTCTCTGCATCCAATACCCGAACTGAGAGAATCCGACAGGGCGGAGTCTCCCATTCTCCGGATGCCAGCTGCTCCTCAATGGATCCACGAAGCAAAATGCTGGCGATGTTGGTGCCGTGTCCGTGCCTGTCGACCCCGTCACTAAACGCATCGCTAACCGTAGCCGCATCTACGATGCACCCACGCAACAGCGGGTGCTCGGTTTGCACACCACTGTCGATAAGACCTACGACGGGGGAGCCGGCCGCTGCAGTGGGGAGATCGGTCACCTGCTCCAGACTGACGTCACTAGGACTCATGTGATCTTGAGTCCCAACCGCCAAAGCGTCTACCTTGGCAACCAGATCAACGTCCAACAGTCGCGAGATAACGGATAACGAAGCGGTGACGCGCATCAGTGAGACACCGGCCGCCGGACTTGAGAAGCGGTCGTGCACCTCGGCGTTAACCTCTAGGAGAGCATGTTCGAGAGCGTTGATCCAAGAAATGGCTTTCTCTTCATCCCCTGGATGCCACACCTCAACATCGACGGTGAACTCTGCGGTTTCATCTGCTTCCGCCTGCGCTAGCTGAACAGCTAGAAACTTACCTATTCGATCCTTCCGCCCATACCGACGCACACTTGCTATGTTGTCGAAGAACCGTTCATGAGATGCTGTCTTTTTCCCATCCTGCGGCCCTTTCGAATAAAGGTCGAGGCGGCGCAAGAATTCCGTCATTTGAGGGTCATCGCTAAACGCGATTACGCGGCTAGCCTCTCTTGCCTCAACAACACGAAGACCCGATCGACTCCAGTCTGCCTCATCGGTGGGACCCACTGTGTCGGTGCCGATCTCAACTACGAGTATGAGTCGAGGGTCTATACCCAGAGCAGGAGCACGCTGCTGCAGATCCAGGAAAACAAAGTCGAGATCGTCGTGAAGATCTTCACCATGTTTTTTTTGGTCGCTGTATCGAGGCCCGGGACCGCGCTTTTCAGTCTTACGCCTAGCTCGTTCGACTGCGATACGATCTATCTCGATGTGGGGGAGCGCAGCGGATTCAAAAAACGGAAGCGGAATCAGCCCTGAGATTTCCCTGCCTCCTTATACCTCTTCTTCCTGGTGGCAGCACTCTCTACGATATCCTCTGTGCGAATGCTTTTGGCGCCAGCCAGAACTGATTTACGCATGACGTCCAGGCATACGGCTTCAATTTCTGCATGGCTCATGCCTGAAAGGCTGCGGGACACTTGCTCCTTGTTCACTTTGTAAGGGAACCTACGGAGCTTTATCTCCAACAACGCAGAAATTTGGGCTTGCGTCGGGTGTCGATAGGTAAGTACTTCATCGAACCGACGCCACATGGCAGCATCAAGCGACGTTCCATGATTCGTTGTCGCGATAACGAGGTTGTCAGCCTTGTATTCCTCTAGCTGCTGAAGCAGCACAGTGGAGACTCGCCGCATCTCACCATGGTCGGAGTCCTCGCGCTCCCCTGCGAACATGTCGATCTCGTCGAAACTCACAACCCATCGGCCGCCCTCGGAGTACGCAAGAATTCGCTCCAGGTGCCGCGCTGTCTGCCCAAGATAGGATGACACGACTGCGGATAGCCGGACCTTCAAAAGGGGAATCCCAAGAGCGTAAGCTAGAGCCTCGGCGGTACGAGTCTTTCCGGTCCCACTAGGACCAGCTAGCAGCAATTTACTCCTCGGGCGCAACCCATAGGCCGCAAGCCTGCTGGCATGGCGTTGCTCGTTAAGGATTTCCCTCAAAGCAGTGATGCTCTGATCGGTAAGAACCAAATCATCCAAGGAGAGTTGCGGGTCACTCACTGTGACGAGAGGCACGTCCTCATCACTCACAGGAACAGGTGCCATGCTCTTGACCGTCATCGGTCTACGCGGTCCCCGGCTAGCTGCAGCCCGCTCCAGTCGGCCACCAAGGCTTGCTGACTGACGAGCACTGTCGCGGAGAGTCGACCGAACATCGTCCGTCAACGAGGTCTCTTCGTCCATCCACAAAGTCTCAGCCTGGTCACTGGCAGCCACTTCGATCCTCCCAGGGCCTCGCAGCGATGTCCCTGGAGACACCTTCCCGGCGCTACCATACCCAACACTCGGCCAGTACCACACAGTTGAGCCGGCCGAGATGCAGACCATTGAACGCGCGTTTGGGGGGCAACAGGATGACGGCCAGCAGCGTCGGCTACTCGCAAGTAGAGTGTCCTGAAATGTTGACTGCTTTGCAGAATGGGTTGTTCAAGACGGTTTCGGCAAACGGAATCGTTACTCTTGCCGGAACCTGTACACGGTGTGGTCACGAGTTCTCTTTCAGTCTCTCCGTGAAGCCCCTGGTGGTAACACCTGGCTCGTACGTGACCGGTCAGTCTGCGGCTGGTTCCCTTACGGCTGCCCCACAAGAGCATCTCATCTTTTGCTCATGTACTCACGAGCATGACGGCCGACCGGGAGATGAAATCGGCTGCGGCGCCATGACGAGGTTTCTACTCCAAAAGAGGCAACAGTGAGTGCGGCAGAAAACGGACCAGAGCTCGACCTGAGTGGCGTCCCGGTTGACCAACTAGAGTTTCTCCCCTCTCCCAACCCAGCGACCCCCGAAGATGTTCGGTGGGCCAGGCTAGCTGATGCGGCGCGCTTCAATGGACTGTCGGACATTCAGCGCTCTGCTGAACGCTGGGGTGCGACGATCCTTGTAGTCACAGGATTATTGACGACGCTTACTGCTGTCCGAGGTGCATCTGACCTAGCAGCTCTAGCAGATCTGTGGCCGTATAAGTTGCTGGTTGGGATGCTGGCAGGGATTGCCTTGTTGCTGGCAGTAGCCAGCGTGGTGTGGGCGGCAATGGCGGCCCAGGGGCAACCAGTCAGCATTATCGTGAGTGGGCCTAGATACGCGAAGGAAACAGCAAAAGCAACGAGAGTTGCCAGTGGTCGCCTCAAGACTAGTCGCCGTCTTGCACTTTTGATGGTCCCCTTCTATATGGCCACCCTAGGGATAATGGCCTACGCTCCTCAGAAGAGTGACGAGCCCTCAAAAATCAGCGTAACTGACAACGTAGGCGGTAACTATTGCGGCCTCTTCGCCAAGCATGACAAAGGAATGCTGACAATCGTTGGCGAGAAGGGAGTAGTCGCGAGGCTACCGATTGCTAGTGTCACTAAGGTGTCATCTGTAGCTGAGTGCGCAAAGAACAAGTAGAGCTGCGCAGATCGGGGACTTTCTATCAGCCTCAACCAGTAGCCTGCGAGGATCACCCGTGGCATGCCTGGAGGGTACGTGGAAGCTACCGGTCTCGTCAGCCCCGATCGGTTGTGGTCAGCGCAGGAGGTCTTGGTGCGTCCGAGCCCTGTCCCGGCGGCGGCAGGAGTCTATGGATGGCACTTCGAGCAGTCGCTTCATCCGGACCTGGACGCCGGGTGCCTGCTCTACGTCGGCATAGCCCCGCGGTACATGGCGAGCCGGCCCAGCACACAGAACCTGCGCAAACGGGTGCGCAACCACTACCGGGGTAACGCGGCCGGCTCGACGCTGCGGTTCACCCTCGGCTGCCTGCTCGGCCTTGAGCTGCGTCGTGTGGGCAGCGGTAAGAAGATGACCTTCGGCAAAACCGGCGAAGCCGCGCTGAGTCAGTGGATGGCGGACAACGCGCGGGTGTGCTGGGTCGAGGAGGACGAACCGTGGGCCCTGGAGTCACAGTTCATCTCTCAACTCGACCTCCCTCTGAACCTCGACCAGAACCGCCACAACCCGTTCCACAGTCGTTTGAAGGAGCTACGGGCCCAAGCGCGCCAGCGAGCGCGGGAGTTGCCCGTCAGCTCGTAGGCCGCCGAACGGGCCGCAGGGCCGTTGTCTGGGCCGTCCGAGGCCGCTCGGCAGTGGCCAACGACGACCAACGACGACCACCAGGCGCACGTGCCCACCGCCTCTGAGCAGCGAAAACGCAGCTCATCAAGATCCACGGCAAGACCCAGGGCAAGAAGAAGGCAGCAACCAGCCGTAGCCTTCGGACACGACGGATCAGACACGTTAGGAACAGCGTGGTGAAGCGCGAAGCCGGTCGGCCGGCCTACCAGGTGGGCGATGTACTGCGAGTGGGTTGCTCGCCAGCGAGAGCGCGAGTTGCCGACGTTCGGGGCTCCTATATCTCTGTGGAGTGGCCCTGGGAGAAGGTCGATCCGGACTCACGGTTCCGATGGAACGGGCAAGTGGCCTTTCCCGTTGACCCTGGCTCGTGGGAGTGGTCGTACACGCTGTTTCGGACCGAGCCGAGCCCTCAGTACCTAAACCGTGGGGACTTGTGCAGCGTCAGCATCCCCGAGACGCTCGTTCGCGTCGTCGACATCCTGCGTCACGATCCGCCCCTGGACCTGGGTCGGCTTCCTCGACCGCACACGAGACTGGTCGTACTCCCCATCGACGCTTCCTCTGACGCCCTCCAGGAGGATGAAGGGGCCACGATCGAGATCGAGTCCGCCGCGCCCATCGTGATTGAACTGATGGAGCGGGCCTAGAGATCGCGTGACTCGCGCGCAACACACCCTTAGAGCGATGCGGGCGAGGCACACTGAGTGTCTAACTGCGTGACAACCTCGACGCACAACCGCGAACACCCGTGGACGTCAGCGGACCATTAGCGCAGATGACAGGCACTACACCCCAAGCACAACGGCCGCTCCAAGTTGCTTCGGGACGAAGAGGTCGTGGGTTCAAATCCCGCCACCCCGACA
>NZ_JBVJRL010000046.1:0-16451 GCF_055607665.1 Streptomyces sp. NPDC036984 | reverse complement strand
GCTACGAGCGCAACCCCGGCCACTTCCTGGCCTTCACCGCGCTGGCAGCTGCCCTCATCTGCTACCGCAGACTCCCCAAATGAAATGGCCTGTTACCTGGCTGGCCGAGCGAGGCCAGGACGCGTACGCCCTGGCGTGGGTGACCGAAGGGAGTGAGCCGACTGGCTTCGACAGCACCGAGCCACCCCGGGTCGGGGAGAGCGGGATCGCCCGCGCAGGCGCCGACCTCACCCGCATCGCGCTGCAGTACGTCACCCACGGACAGGCCGAGACCTTGCGCCGCTGGCTTCAACTCGACGACGGAATACGGCACCTGACCATCCTCACGGCCCAGGACGGCGCTCTGCGCGAGCACACTCCCGGCGAGCTGGCCGCCGACCTGATGCACGACCCGGCCAACGACGAGACCCGGCTCACCGAGCAACTGGCCGGCTGGTTCTACCGCAAAGGCGCCGAGGCACAGCAGGGACTCGAACTCGGATGGATCGCCGCGGCCGCCGCCTGGACCTGTCACATGCGCGCCCTGTCCAGCTATCCGCCGCCCTCCGTACTCACCGCGAGCCTGGAGCGGGCCGGAGAACTGGACGAGCCCACCGCCGACTTGGTGGTCAGCACCGGGCTGAGGATCGTCGACCTCCTCGACCGGCTGGAGCGCGCCCACCGCACCCGCACCGAGCTGATCGAGGACTGGCACGCGGTCAAGTCCCTGACCGCCGACGTGCCGGCGCTCGCGCCCATGGCCGACTGGCTGCTCGACCAGATCGCCCTGCGCGACGCGCCCGCCCAGCAACTGCGGGCCGTCCTGGAGCCGGACCTCACCGACTACCTGCGCGACCGGCGAACCGAGCGCGCACAGCTGGGCACCGCCTTGGCCCTGGACGCGCCGCGCGCCGCGCACCTGGCCCACGCCCGAGCTGCCGTCCGCGCCTACACCGCCGCCGCGCACTCGGGCCGCGAGGGCCAGGCGCAGCAACTCTTCGATGCCTTCCCGATCCCCGCCCGCGCCCTGTCCACCAGCGGCCCGGCCGCCACCTGGCGGGAGAAGTCGGCCACCGCGACCGACGCCGTCGAAGACCTGGCCGTGCAGCGCGCCGCCACCGGTGCCAAGGTCAGCACCGACTACTTCGCCGACCCGGAACTGCTGCACGCCACGACCTCCTACCTGGCAGCCCGCGAGGGCCAACTACACCTCATGCACGACGCGCTCGGCCGCCTGGCGTTCCCCGCCCCCCCCCACCTGACCTG
The DNA here is from genome assembly GCF_055607665.1 of Streptomyces sp. NPDC036984. NCBI lineage: Bacteria > Bacillati > Actinomycetota > Actinomycetes > Kitasatosporales > Streptomycetaceae > Streptomyces > Streptomyces sp. NPDC036984. The sequence goes on along the minus strand of NZ_JBVJRL010000046.1, from coordinate 15,206 downwards.
CCCGAGGACCTAGTCCCGGTCGCGGCCGCGCAGACCCAGCGCCGCGTCATCGAAGCCTTCGGCACCCTGCAACGCGCGGCGCAGACACTGGACGGCCAGATCCGCTACCAGCTCCAGCAGCCCCTTCCCGCCCACCGGCGCACCACCACCGGCGCCGAGAGCGACCTGCTGACCCGCGCCCGCGACGCCCTCACCCACCTCGCGGACACCGGTCTCCCCTTCGACGCCGAGCACATCCGCGCCCGCCTGCAGCAGGCCATGGCCCGCCCCGCCGCCCCCGGCCTCGCAGCGCTCACCGCCCACGACGAAGCCCATACCCAGGCCCTGGCCGCCGGCTCCACCGCCCTCAAGGTGAAGCGATGACCGGACTCCTTGGCACCGTCCTCTGTCTGCTGCTGCGCGCGGCCGGCCCGCTCATCCGGCGCGGTCTGCCCCACCTCGCCCTGGCCGTCATGGCCACACTCGTGTGCGGCGCCGCCCTCGCTACCGGGCACGTACTCCTCGCCATCGCCCTGTGGCTGGCCGCCGGCGGGTGGCCGCCGGCCACCGTTGCGCTCGGACTGCTGGCAGCAGCGCTCCACCTCGCCGCACTCTGGGGCCTGATCGCGGTCGTCCTGCTCATGCCGCTGCTCATCACGGCCGACTGCCGCACCCGGTCGCACGTCGCCCGCGACGATCACTCCACCAGCACGGTGTAGGTACCCGCGGCGGCGATGGTCGGCCGGATCCGGGCACGGCTGTCAGCGCGACCCCGTACCGTACTGTCGACTGGATATCCGCCGCTGGCTGGCGGCTCGACTGCCGCTCCCCCGCAAAGGGGGCCGCGGGGAGCCCGAGGCGCCCGGCACCGCCGAGATGTCGGCCCGCGGCGGCGCCACTTGGCGCCCTGTAGCCCCCCGGCTCGCGAGGCCTAGCAAGACCACCGCCTGGCTTGAGGAGGCTCAACTTCTTGTAGAGCGTGCCGGCGCCCGTCAGAAGTACAGGTGCCTTACCGGTCCGGGGCCGTGTGGGCCAGCACCGACGGCAGACGCATCCGGTCGTGACCGCCGGCGCGCGGATCATTGCCATGGGGGCGTGGGCATGCCGTCTGGGTCCAGACCGTGGGGCCACAGCCGTTCAAGAATTGCCCCGCTAAACGAGCGAATGCCGTGGTCGACGGCCAGCCGGGCCAGGACCTCGGCCTCGGCCCTCCTGCGATCGCGGTCCGCAACCACCTCCTGTAACTGGGCCAGTAGGTACAGGACGTCAGGGCTGCCGTGTTCGAGGGCCTGCCGTGCCAGCGCCTCGGCACCCTCCCGATCCTCAGCCCTTACCCGCATCAGCATTAGGGAGCGGAGGCCGTCGGGGTCGCCGTGGTCGAAGGCCTGCCAATAGAGGTCTTCGGCGCCCTTCCGGTCCCCAGCCAACTCCCGCGACAAAGCCAGGCTGTGCATGGCGTAAGCGTTGCCGTGGTCGGCGGCCTGCTGGTAGAGGTCGTTGGCACCCTCCTGATCCCCGGCGTCCTCTCGTGTCTCGGCCAGGGTGTGCAGGGGGTTGGAGATGCTGTGGTCGACAGCCTGCTGGGCCAGGGCTTCAGCACCCTCCCGGTCCCCAGACTCCTCCCTCAACAGGACCAGGGAGAGCAGGGCAGAATGGCCGACAGCCTGCCGGGCCAGGGCCTCAGCGCCCTCCCGATCCCCAGCCCACTCCCGCAACACGGCCAGACGATCCAGCGCAGCAGCATCGCCGTGGTCCGCGGCCTGCCGGTAGAGACCCTCAGCACCCTCCCAATCCCCAGCCCTCTCCCGCATCCCGCCCAGGCCGTACAAAGCAGTCGCACTGTCCTGGTCCGCGGCCTGCTGGTAAAGACTCTCAGCACCCTCCCGATCCCCAGCTCTCTCCCGCAACGCGGCCAGGCGGTGCAGGGCATCAGCACGGCCGCAGCCGAGGGCTTGCAGGGCGAGGGCGTCAGCACCCTCCCGATCCCCAGCCTGCTCCCGCGCCATGGCCAGGCGGTGCAGGGCATTGGCACTGCCGTGGTCCGCGGCCTGCCGGAAGAGGCCCTCAGCACCCTCCCGATCCCCAGCCCTCTCCCGCGCCACGGCCAGGTCGTACAGGGCAGTGGCACTGCCGTGGTCCGCGGCCCTGTGACGGAGGTGGTGGGCCCATTGCAGGCGGTGCCGGTTCACGGCTGCTTCGGCAAGGTTGTCCAGGTCATCGGGGTGGGTGAGGTGAGTGTGGGCGGCGTGCCAGAAGGAAGCGGGCGGGCACAGGGCTTTGCGGGTGGTGCGGCCATGTTGTTCTAGGTAGTCGGCGAGCCGGAACACCGGCCCCGCCGGCTGCGCGGAGGGCGGGGACGCAGCTGCGGAGGGAGTGGGTGGGCGTCGCAGGGGGCGGGGGGTGGTACGGCGCAGGGGGGCTTGTTTGCCGTGGACCGGTTCGGCGAGTTCGGCGAAGGCGGCTTCGGCCCAATTCTCGGGGAGCTGGTCGTAGTCGGTTTGGCTGAGGTAGTCGGAGGCGGCGTCGGTGAGGAAGGCCTGGGGGAGATGGAGACCGACGCCGAGGCGGCGGGCGTCGATCGCCGCTTCCAGCAGCGCTTTGGCTGCGGGGCTTGCCTGCTGGTATCGGTTGAGGAGTTCGGGGGCGCCGGCCAGGTCCTGGGTGATTCGTCCGTCGGTATGGGCGCGGGTGATGGCGTCGGCCAGCAGCCGGTCACCACCTTCGGCGAGTGCGGCCGCCGCGGCCAGGGCCGGGGCGTCGAAGGACTCCGGGATGCTCAGGGTGCGGCCAGAGAGCAGTTCCCGTACCCGGCTGTACGGATCTTCCCCGCCCGGGGCGGGCAGGGCCGTGTACTGGCGGGCGTATTTCGGCCAGAGCGTGCCCAGCACGAGGACCGGTCCGCGCTCCGCGCTGAGCAGCACATCGCGCACGGCCGCTGCGATCCGCTCACCGGCCGCCCGGTCGCCGAGGTAGTGCTGAGCCTCGTTCAACCACACCACGGTGCACGGCTGGACACGGTGCAGGTCCTCCAGGGCGGCCTCGGCCCGGGTCGGGTCGGACGGATGCCACAGCCGCCATCCCCGGTCCGCGAGCGGCTGGACGGCCTCCCAACAGGCCCGGGTCTTCCCGGTCGACGAGCTGCCCACCAGGACCACCATCCGGCTGCGGCCGGCCGCCGCATCCCTCACCGCATCGGCCAGCACCCGATCATGCTTGCGCCGCACATACCCAGGCAGCGCCCGTGGCCCGGGCGCATCCGAGCCGTCAACGACGTTGCCCGGCCCGGCCGGATGAACCTCCAGATCGTGCGGCTCCCACTGCCCGATCAACCTGCCGGGCCCCGGCCGCCCACCGCCCCCGTTGCCGACCGCGTCCCGCTGCAGCGCCAGCAACTCCTCAACCGGCAGCTGCAGCGCGCCGGCCAACACCGTCACCGTCTGCACCGAAGGCACCGGCCCATCGTGCTGGAAGGCCTGCGACACAGTCGTACGCCCCAGCCCCGTCCGCTGGGCCAGCTGCGTCTTGTTGAGCCGCATGCGGGCCAGTGCGGCAGCCAGTCTCCTGCGCAGTTCGGTGAGTGCCGGATTGTGGCCGTTCTGCTCCTCGCGCACCTACTCGCCCCCGGGCCGTGATGTGTTCGCCGGTGTTCATCTTCGTCCGGGCGAACCCCGGCGCACACGACTTCTACGACCTTCGACGACGTCAACACCCCATCGTGTAACGGGAGTCTGCCGTGACCGTCGCCGTCGTCCTTCTTGCCACCGCACTCGTGATCGTCGTCGCACTGCTGGCCGCCGTCGGCGCGGGCAAGCTCGCCCGCCTGGACGGCGCCACCTACCCCGCCGCTCTCACCCGCGCCGCCGTCACCTTCGCCGCGGTCATCACCCTCACCGCCACCGTGGCCAGCGCCTACACCACCTTCCTGACCTGACCGCGCTCAACTACGTGCCAGCCGTGCCTGACAGCCGACCGGGCCACCCCTGCACAGGGGCGGCCCGTGGGTGCTGCCCGCCGCCGCAGAGCGTCTTCGCAGAGCGGACCGGTCACACCACTGGACGTGCCAGGTGCTGGGACATGCCACGGGACGCCGACCGCCCGAAGGGAAGTGACGTTGAGGGCCGGGCTGGGCCCTGCTGGGCTTGGGCGTGGCGGCGGCCCGCCCCCGTTCCCCGCCGCCCCTCGCCCGCACGGCGCGCCCACCTGACATGCCCGCCGTGCGGGCGGGGGTCATCCGTCCGGCGTCCCCCCGACCAAAGGCAGACAGGCGATGACCCACGCGCAGGTCGGCGACACCTCCCGCACCACTTCCGCGTGGCCCGCAGCCCAGGTGAGGCAGCCGAGCGCACCCCCGTCCTTCCGCGCCGTGCTCCGTCACCGGTACTGCGGCCGGCTGCTGGCCGCGTCGGTGGCCGGCCGGCTGCCGCTGGGCATGGTGCCCGTCGCCCTCATCCTCGCGGCCCGGGCCGACGGCCACTCCCTGGCCACCGCCGGCCTGCTCGCCGGGCTCTACGCCATCGCACCCGCTCTGGGCCTGCCCCTGCTCGGCCGGATGGCCGACCAGTGGGGCCTGCCACTGCCCTGCCTCCTAGGTGCCGGCCTCGCCGCCGCCTCCCTCGCCGCCCTAGCCACGGTGGGGACCCGCGACCTCACCTTCACCGCAGTGTGCGCAGCCCTGGCCGGCGTCGGATGCCCGCCCCTGGAAGGGGGCCTCAAAGCACTGTGGCCCGCCCTGCTGCCGGACCCCGCACACGTACGCACCGCATACACCCTGGACTCCTCCACCCAGGAGATCGTCTACGTCGCCGGGCCCGCCCTCGCCATCGTCACGGCCCACCAGCTGTCACCGGCCGCCGCGCTCGCCCTGGTGGCCGCCGCCACCCTGGCCGGCTCCCTCGTCTTCGCCGCCGCGCGCCCCGCCCGAACCTGGCGCCCCGCACAACACCGCCGCGATCCGCTGGGCGTGTTGCGCCCGCCCGCCCTGCGCCTGCTGCTGCTCGCACTGGTCTTCCTCGGTGCCGCGGTCGGCGCTCTCGACGTCGCCGGGATAGCCGTGGCCGAGCGCCAACAGGCCTCATGGCTGGCGGGCGCGCTGCCGGCGGCGTTCTCCGCGGCCGGACTGCTCGGCGGCGTCCTCTTCACCCGCCTCCAGCCCCCAACAGCCTCCAGGGGCCGGTACCTGCTGGTGCTGGCAGCCGTGTTCGCGACCGGATGGCTGCCCCTGCTCACGCCGCTCCCGGCCCCGGCCGTGCTCGCCCTGGTGATGCTGCCCGGCGCCCTGTTCGTACCCCTGCTGACCGTGGCCAGCCTGACCCTCACCGCGCTCGCACCCCCGGGCACATCGACCGAGGCGGTCGGCTGGATGTCCAGCGCGATCCGCCTGGGCGTGGCCGGCGGCACCGCCCTGGCAGGCCCGCTGGGCGGCACCTTCACCGTCCCGCTGACGGCCGCAGCCCTGTGCGCGCTCCTGCTCTCGCCCCGCATCACCCCCGCGGCCACACCGGCCGCCGTGTGAAAGGGGAGCACGCCACAAGGCAGGAGCGCTCCCGCCGTACGGAACGACCATGGCGATCCCCATGTCAGGGCATGGCACGCCCGGCCGCCCCACCGGTTTCGGGCTGCCGCCCGCTTGCAGGCTCCCTGCACCACCACCGATCAAAGGGGAGATTGCCGTGCCGTTTTTGTCCGTACTGCGCCGTACCGCGCCCGCACACCGCGCCCGGAGCGTGGCCGTGGCCACCGCCGTGACCGCCTCCTCGGTCCTGGGGCTGTCGCTCGCCGCGGCCGCGCCGGCGAGCGCGGCGACCGGCGCCAAGGCGTGCACCCACCAGGTCCGGCTCGACACCTAAATCACCGCCACCGTCAACTTCCGCACCGGCCCGGGCACCGGCTACACCAGCCTCGGACTGCTCCACAAGGGCCAGGGCGTCTACTGGGCCTGCTACAAGGGCAACTGGGGCTACCTGAAGCCCTACTACGGCGCGCACAAGGGCCAGTGGGGCTGGGTGAGCCGCAACTACATCGACGTGCCCATGCGGACCGACTGACACCGTCCGCCGGCCAGGGGCCCGCGACGTGGCACGCCCTGTGCGCATGCCATGTCGCGGGCCCCTTTTGCGTTGCTGCCCGAGGGCTGTGCCCATGCAGCGGGCCGGCCACACCGAGCGCCTCGATGGTGCTGCCGCTGTCCCGCCCGAGCACCGCCCAACCGGTGACGGCCGGCACGGCCGGTGACGGCACAGCAGGTGGCGCTGCGGGAGCAGAGGGGGACTACGGGCTGCTGGAAGGTTCGCCGGACGGACCGGCCCGTGGCGTGGGCGCGGATCTGTCCCGCATCCCAGACCTACGCCAACTCCTCTCCTACCACGAGGGAAAAGCAAACTTTGCCCGCTTTTGCCCGTGGCGGTTCTCGGCGGCTGCTGCTGAGATCACCCCTGTCCCACCGATCCCTCACCTTCTCCGAGGAGCCTTCGATGAACCAGCGCCCGAGCACCTTCGCCATCCGCCCGGTCGACTCCGTCCGCCCGGGGGCCCGTCCCGGCGAGGACCTCGCCGCCCGGCCGTTCGTCCGCCCGTAACCGGTCACGCCGGCTTCCGAGCGCCCGCCCGGGCCCCTCTACTCGTCCCGCCCGGGCGGGCGCCGCCGTATCCGCACCCGTACCGCCCCGAGCATCCGTCCTTCGTCCGCGCCTCGCACCCGGCCGCCATCGCCGCCACGCCGGGGGCCTCACATCCTGTGACCGACCCCGACCGCGGGAACTCCGCGCCCGCTGTCCGGCCTGCACGGCCCGGCCTGTGCAGGCCGTGTCCGGACCGTCCGGCGGACCGCCCAGGGCGCCCGTGCGCCCCGCGCTCTCGCCCGACGGGAGGCATCGCACGCCACGGCCCTGCGCGGCGCCGCGCCCGGCAGCCTGAACCGACTGCCGTTCGAACGGCAGCTACCGAGACCAGGAGATGCCGCGTGCCCGACACCGACCGCCTCTACGCGCTGTCCAGCACCTTCAACCACCCCTGGCTGTCCGACGTGGACGGGCCGGGCCTGCTGATCAACGACGCGGTCCTCGCGATGCGCTGGTACCTGACCCACGAGCGGGAGGAGAACCTCGCCGTGGCCGGGCACGCCAGCGACGACAACGGCGCCACCTGGCAGGCTCTTGCTCCCGGCGAGCTGTACATGGACGCCGGCCGTGCCCTCGTCCAGCGGGCACAGGCGCCGGGGCAGGACGGGCAGCGCGCGGCGGCACTGCTGCGCGACGCGTTGGCCGCCGAGGCCGCCGACTGGCTCGACCACCGCATCCGGTACGTGCAGCCCGACGACCCCGTCCAGCACCGGCCTGCCACACCCGCAGCGGCGTCGTGGCGGCGCGGCGGCCAGATCTGGGCTCTTACGCTGGGCACCGTCCCCGACGAGCAGATCCTCACCCACCTCGCAGCCCACTACGCCGACCCGCAGCCCGAGGGACCCCAATGGCTGCGCACCGGCGCCCTAGACACTCTGGACGCCCTCGCCCGGGCGGAGTATCCCGCCGGCGCGGACATCACCGAACTCCTGGACACGCTGCGCTTGCTGAACCAGCTCACCTTCGGCTTCGAGATGGGCCAACTACGGGATGGGGCCGTGCAGGCAGAGCACAAGATCATGGACCAGCTGGTCTCCCGTCACCCCGCCACCGCCGCCGTGGCCCGGACCCATCCCGACCCGCAGCACCCCGCGCAGCAGGCGGCCCGCACCTACCTGCACCGCCTGTCCCTGATCGGTGCCAACGGGGAAGAGGACCTGCTGGCGGACGCAGCCCACGCCTTCACAGAGGCGCTCACGGCCGCCGAAGCCACCCGGCAACCGGCCACCGCACCTGCGGACATCTCCAGCCCCGAGCCGGAGCTGATTCCCGGCTACCCCAGGCACCTGGAAGGCGACCTGCAGGCCGCCGCTCATTGGCGTCTGATCTCACCTGCGGCCCGACGAGACGCCGAGAAGGCCATGGCCCTCCTCGTCAACGCAGCGACCGCCCTGGCCGAGGCGAGCGCCGCCGGCCCCGGGCGGCCCGCTTCACCCAACGACAGCCGGGCCATGCGCCTGCACACCGACCGGCACCAGGAGCTCGAGGCACTCAACGCCCAGCATGCACTGCTGATGCACGCGCACGTCATGGCCGATGCCGAGGCCGCCGCCACCAGGGCCCGCCGCGACGCCATCGTCGCCGCACAGGCCCCCCAAGACACCCCCCGCACCGCCGTCGAGATGGCGGCCGCCAACGAGGCGTAACGCCGCCGAGGACCGCATCGCCCACACGCTCGGTGCTCAGCGCCAGATCACCCGCGACGCCCTGCACCGGCTCTTCCCTCAGACCACCGGCCGAAGCGGCCTGCACCACCTGCGCACCCAGCTGATCGACCACGCCGGACTGGGCCTCGTCGCCTACAACGCGGCCTGGCGCGCGATCGGCGACACCGCACGGACCCTGGAGAGCCTTCAGGCCAGCTACCGCAACGGCACCGCCGACTTCGGCCGCCCGACCGTAACCGCGCAGCAGGTCGAACAGGCCCGCACCGCGGCCCAGGCCGCAGGCCCCGTCCGACTCGATCGCCCACCGCGCCGCCCGGATCACGAAACAGTCCCGCCAGCGCACACAACAACCCCAACCGGCGCCCTCCCTCAAGGAGCCGGCCGCTCACCCACACCAGCAAGCCCACAGCCTCCAAGGGCCGCAGACGCCCGGCGCCCGTCTGCCCTGACCCGCGCAACGGCGCTGCTGAGGCGGACCGCTCAGCCGCCCGCCGGGCCCGTGTGCTGCTTCCCGGCCACCTGCAAAGCCCTCTCACCAGCCCGCCGCAGGCGTCCGGGCACGCAGCAACCAGGGTCAGACCTGTGCCGGAACCTTCTCGGCCTCGTCACCCGCAGCGGGGGCGTCCGACCCGGCGAGCGCGGTGTACATCACCGCGCCCTGCTGCTGCGACCTCTCGGCGAGGTTCTTCTTGACGAGGATCTCCAGGGTGTTGCGGACCGTCTGGACAGATGTCGCCCGCTCGGGGTGTTCCGCCTTGAGGGCGTCGAACACCTCGCGCGCCGTCTGCGGGTGGCTGTGCGACGCGAGCAGGATCGGCAGGATGAGCTCGCCCAGCGTCGGCCCGTCCGCCTTCCTGCCCGCGGCCTTCGTCGTCGGCGCTTCCTGGGCCGAGGCTGCCTGCGCCGGCACCTTCTTCGCGGTGGTCTTCTTGGCAGCTGCCTTCTTCGCCGTGGTCTTCTTCGCGGGCGACTTCACCTTGGGGGCCGCCTTCTTGGCGGCCGGCTTGTCCTGGCTGTCCTGTCGCGGCTGGGGCACGGCGTGGGGCGCACCGGTGACCGCATGCGCCGATGCGGAGTCCGCGCCCTGCACCTCACGCTGCTCCGCAGGTGCCGGCACCGCCTCACTGGAGCCGCTCGTGAGGGCGGCCGACCCGGTCAAGGTGCCCTGCAGCTGCACCAACAAGCCTTCCTCCGCCTGGAGTTGGGCAAGGCGCTCCTGTAGGCCGGTGATCTGCGTGGCGATGTCGCCCTGCTCCTTGCGGTTGGCCGCGAGGTCGCTGGCGAATTGCTGGGCGTACACGTTCTGGATGGCGGTCTTCTCGCGCTCGTCGGCCACGGCAGCACGCTCCTTTACCTGGATGTTTGTGCCGGATGCTACTCACACCAACGCAGCAAAGCTCTGGTCCGGCACGATCGCCACTCTCCCGAGCACCGACGTCAAGCCGGTCACCGGCGGATACCAGGCACCCATGCCACAAGAAAAGCGCGACCAGGCCCGGTAGGCGTCACCGCCCGGCGCCCTCCCAACGGGCCCCCAGGCATGGCACTACGGGGGCAGTCCGGCTTCTCAACTTCCGCCGCCATGCGCCGTGCTCCAAGTCCCGCGCTATGCACCCGGCCAAGATCCGAAGGGTTGCTTGGACCCACCCGGCGGGACGACCGCCGGCCGAACGCGCTTGGCCCTCACGCATGAGGACACCGTGGGTGCAGCACCGGCAGTGCAGGAGATGAGCACGCCTGGACCTGCACCGCAGACAGTCATGACCCGGCAATAGGCTCGGTGTCGTGGCCGAGCCACGACGAGGAGGGAAGACATGCCGAGTACGGGGGCTCACTGGAGTGAGGATGCGGCCTGCCGGCTGGCCGACCCGGAGGAGCTGTTCGCGGACGGCGCCCGGCAGAAGCGGGCCAAGGCGGTCTGTTCAGAATGCACCGTCCGCACGGAGTGCCTGGTCAACGCCCTCGACAACCGCGAGGAATGGGGCGTGTGGGGAGGCATGACCGAGCGCGAACGCAGAGCCCTGCTGCGCCGTAAACCCCACGTCACCTCCTGGCGGCAGGTACTGCGAGCAGCGGGTGGACAAAAACCCCAGACCGGCTGAGGGCAGAGGGCGGGCCTGCGAGCCCCTCGTCAGGGGCTCGCGGCTCAACAGGCCGGGATTCAGCCGTCGGCCTCCGCCATCTGGCCACGGTTGCGGCGGTGCGTCCGCGGTGCGGAACGCCGCGGACATCGGTGCGGCCCCGGCTCCCGCGCCGAGGGACGGCCAAGACCACATGCGCCTACGTGCCGCGCGCGCAGGCTGTCCTTGCGTACATGAGGCCACAGGACTCCGACAGCCGCACGGCGGCCGGGCGCCTTCACGTGCGTGAGTACAGCGGGCAGCCGGCGATGGACTTCCTTGCGCGGATGTGGCCTGCCCTGGCCGAGGCGGACACTGCTGCCACCGCCTACCGGATCCGGCCTGGCTGCAAGCGTGGGCCCGGCATCTGCCCGCCCGCTGCGAGCCGTTGGTTCTCGCGGCCTTGGACGACGACCAGCCCCTCGCCGCCCTGGCTCTGGCCCGGGACATCTCCCGCGACGGGCGGACCCGCATCACCCCGCTGTCCTGGCCCGCATCCGAGCAGATCCGGCCCGTGGGCGAGAACGCGCAGGCGGTGGGCGTGCTCCTCCATCACCTGCCCCGGCTCGGGGACGACGTGGTCCTGGCCGACCTGCCGGACAGTTCCCTGCTGGCCCGGCAGGCCTACAGCCGGTGGGGTGAGCCCGACTCCCAGACCCTGTACGCCACCGTCGGTCTGCCCGTGGATCCTGCGGCCCTGTCCCGGTCGACGCGACGGGAGCACGTGCGCCGCCGCCGTGCCGCGCAGGCCCTGGGCGACCGGGTCGGATACCACCGCACCCAGACCCGCACGCAACTTGTTGCCGCCTTCGACGTGCTGCAGGACCTGCACCGACGACGCAACGCCCTGCGGCTGCCCACCATCAACGCGACGGACCTCGACCTGCCCTGGCGCCAAGTCCTCAAGGAGTGCGCCCACGTCGCGTTCATCGCAACACTGACCCTGGACGGCCAGGCCGTGGCTGCCCAGCTCTGTCTGCGCCGCCGGGACCGCGCGTACTCCCTGATCACTGCGATGGACCCCGCACACCGCGAGATGTCACCAGGGCATGTGCTGCTGCACTTGCTGTGCGACGACCTGACGGCCGAGGGCTACACGGCACTGGACCTCGGCCGCACGACGGCACAGGAGGGCCAGCGCTCCTACAAGGCCGCCCACGGCGCCACGTGGACGACCACCCGCACCTACACCGCTGCGGTCGGCAACCGCCCGCACGGGAAGTCCGCCAAGCTGGCCGATGCCGTGGGCCGGCGGTGATCCCCCTGCACCCCCGGCCGCATCTCAAGGACACCGTGCCTGGCCGCTGTAACACCCGCATGTCCGGCGTTGGCACACCGAGTACGCCCATGACGGCAACAGATGCGACGAACAACATCGCCACAGCCGACATCACGGCCATGCGGCGCACCGGAGTCCTCTTCGCGTTCCTGCGGTCCCGGATCACCCGCCCGTCCCGGCTTCGCATCGCCGCCCGGCCGTGGGACGACCGCCGAACGCTGGGGCACCGTCCCGGCGCCTGGCCGGCCCCAGCCGCTCTCCACCACACCCCACCCGTCGTGTGCAACTGCCCTCTGTGCCAGGCGCTGGCCGACCACAGACAGACCGGCAGCTGCCGGTGTGCGCTCTGTGTCTGCCCGCACCACCCCGCCGCCTGAACACCCATCACGCCTCACAGGCGTGCACTCCTACGCCTACGCAGGCTCAGACCGACGTCCTTCAGCCGCCGTGCGGACACGCACCGACCACTGACTCGCGGCCACGCCGCTACCGGCCCAGGCCGCGTACGACTCGTGGGCGGATGATCGTATGACGGAAGCCAGGTCGGGGTAGAACGGAGCCGGGTGTCTTCCCGCGGAAGATCCCGCTACTCAACAACGGCCGGCACCCCCGGCGAGATCGAAGGACGCAGTATGGCCAGCGGCACCGTGAAGTGGTTCAACTCCGAGAAGGGCTTCGGCTTCATCGCCCGGGACGGCGGCGGACCGGACGTCTTCGCTCACTACTCCAACATCGCCGGCAACGGGTACCGCGAGCTGGTCGAGGGCGAGCAGGTCACGTTCGACGTCACCCAGGGCCAGAAGGGCCCCCAGGCCGAGAACATCATCCGCGGCTGACGCCCCGCTGCCCCCGAAGGCCCGTACAGCAGGTGAGGGGAGCCGGATGCCGGGCCCCCTCTCACACTTCCCGCGCCGCGTCCGCCGGATCCAGGAACTGGCGTGGGCCGCGGAAAACCGACGCGGCACGCACATTCAGCGCACAAAATCCGTGCATTTTGCGTCCGCGCCCGGCGCCGGGCGCGGCCAGCGGCACGCACAGGGTGCAGTCGGCACACCCGCGGCCCGGCCGGGGTGCTTCGGTCAGAGGCTGCGCAGCACGGCGACCACCTTGCCGAGGATGGCGGCGTCGTCTCCGGGCAGCGGTTCATAGGCCGGGTTGTGCGGCATCAGCCAGACGCGGCCGCCCTCGCGGCGTAGGCGTTTGACCGTGGCCTCGCCGTCCAGAAGCGCGGCGACGTTCTATGGGGTTCCTGAAGCTGTGGCGTGACGTGGTGCGAGTCGTCTTCGTTGGTGTTGGGACGCTCTAGGTACGACGTGCATTCGTCTCGATCTTGCGGGCGACTGCCTCGTCCAGGCCCCACACCCTGCATCTGGGCAAGCCCCACCAGGTACAGGAATACGGCCAGCTCTTCGCCCCGGTTGGGAAGCTGCTTGCGCCAAGCCGTGAAAGCTTCGCCGACCTCCGCCGTCAGGAGCCCGAACGCCAGCGGCACGTCTGTGGGTAGAGGGCTGACCCGAATCGGTTATGCACGGGCCTCGGGAGCCCCCGGCTCTTCCTTGTCCTGGCGTCCGGGTGGCCGGTTCCCGCCGCGCTAGGACCCGGCGCCACGTCTGATCGGCGTGGCGCGCGTACCGGTCCGTGAGGGCGGGCAGGGTGAAGTCGGCATGAGCTCCGGGATGTTGACCGAATCCAGATGAGCGTTGCCGACGTATCTCGGGGAGGGGACGGTATGGGACTGTTCACGCGGAGCTCACCGGACGGCGACGGCGAGCGGGAGACGTGGCTTGAGCAGGCGCCGGCCGGCGACGTCGTCTTCGCCGGGGCGGAGTTCGTCGACGGCTACGCGGTCCTTCGCTGGCACACAGGCTGGGGAGGCGTGGGACTGGTGCACTCACTACTCGACGGCAACGCCAGCTGCAAGATGGCCGTCCGTGCCCTGCACAACCGCCACGGTGCACGTCTCGATGATCGGTACGCGTGCGTGGTGACGGCGCAGACCGCGACGCAGGTGACCCAGCCGTACGTGCCCCAGCTCCTGGCCTACGACGTCGGCGCATCAGGCAAGCAGTACGAGACGACCTGGGCCCAGCTGGCGGCGGTGCTCGGGCAGCCGGCACCGTACTGGTTCCACGCACTGCGCGACCGTGACGCGATCGCCGCCTGGCGCCCGGGTTCCCCGCCCGCGGTGGTGCCCGCGAGGGACATCGCCACCCCCGTCACGGCGCTGACCGAACTCGCCGCCGACGAGCCGGACGGCTCCCCGGCCGCCGAGTTGTGCTGGTACCTCGCACGGGAAGTCCGCCGCCGCGGACATACCGAGGTCACCCGCCACATCGCCGAGCTGCAGGAGAACGCGGCCGACGGCGGCGACGGTGCCCATCTCGTCCTCGGCGCGGTGCCCGCCCCGCTGCTGCGCCCCGACCCGCCCGAGCCGGCGGAGATGGTCCGCCGCGCCGGCTGGCTGAGCATCACCGAGCGCCGCGACGTCCTGGCCCACCGCGTCGCCGACTTCGCCCAGCGCTGGGACGGCGGCCGCGACTGGCACACCGGCGCCGTCACCGACCTGGACCCGGCCTCCTGCGCCGTCGCCCAGGAGTGGGCCCCAGCGCCTGGTCCCCGCCGCCGACGGCCAGCCACCGACCGTCCTGGAGAAGGTCCTGCTGCACCACGCCAGCAACGCCGACACCGACGTCCTCCTGCACGACCCCGTCGCCGGCCTTCCCGTACTCCACGGCGCCCCGGGCAGCCTCAACGCCAGCCTCTATACCTACAGCCTGCAGCGCCTGCCCACCCGCTCGCCGCTCGCCGCCCTCATCCTCAGCGGCAGCGGCCACTCCTGCTGGATCCGCACCCAGGACGGCACCCTCTGGCTCGCCCCCGAACGCGAGGGCTGGGGGATCGGCTTCGGCTACTCGGGCAGCGGCTGTCACACCCTGGGCCGCCTCGTCGACGTCCTCCTCGACGACATCTCCGCCCCCGCCGCCCGCCCGAACGACCCGGCTGCACCGCGCGGCCTGTTCGAACTGCTGCGTGACACCCCCGACGACCGTACGACCACCTACACCCGCGCCCAGTTGCTCGCCGCCCGGGCCGGCTGACTCCGCGCTGTGGCGGACCAGGCCAGCCAATGCCCGAGCGAGCCCGCAGGCATGGTGGTGATCTGCAGCGGTCTGTGACCGCTGCCATGGACCAGCGGGGCGACTGGCCCGAACGCTCTGTGTGGGTCCGCGGGAGTTCGACGCGATCCCCCTGCTGTGTACGGCCGCCGTACGCCCGCTCTCGTCCACTTCCGGCCGATGCTTACCCCCGGAGTCCGCGCCTCGGCGTGGGCGCCTCTGAGGGCGGGCAGGGATGGTTCGTGCCGGGGTGAGCGGCCGGGGCAGGACGGGCGATGTGGTCGTCGTGGGCCCGACGTCAGGCGAGGGCGTTGCGGAGGTAGGCGGGCAGTGCCTGGCAGACGGCCGGATCGGCTTCCCAGTCGGGGTCGGTGAGTTGGTCGGCCGTGATGACGACGTGGTTGCCGTGGTCGGTGCGGACGACGACG
>NZ_JBVJRL010000045.1:0-16833 GCF_055607665.1 Streptomyces sp. NPDC036984 | reverse complement strand
AGGGCGTGACCCGGCTCCGCTGCGGGATTCTGGCTACCTCCCCCACTGCATGATGGTGAGGGCCCTCCGGGCCACCTGGGCCCTGGTGGTGGATGCCGGGCAGGGGTCAAGCAAGGCGCGGGCCCGGAACGTGGCGGCGGCGAACTTTTCGGCAGTCAGAGCGTGCTGGATCTGCCTGAGGACTTCGGTGCATCCGGTCACGGTGGTGGGGTGGCTGATGGGGCCGGTGCACTGGCATTCGGCGGTGTGGTGGGCGGTGATTTTCGCGAGGCTTTCCGCGTGCAGGCTCTGTGCGATGCAGCCCCTGTGCCGGGAGAGGGGGCGCGGGATGCCGTCTCCGTTGCGGCCGCGCAGGTGGGACCAGAACCGCCTGCCGCGCCATCCGCACAGCATGCACCGCATGAGCCAGGGCTGGTCCGCTCCGGGGTAGCCGCGCAGCGGCTCCCAGCCCAGCTCTGCGAGACGGGCCATGGCCTCACTGGCGCGCACGTAGTTGGCCAGGCTGGGCTTCAGCTCGGGGGCAAGGTGGACCATGCTGGCCAGGGCGGTGCGGTCCAGGGCGGGGGCGTGGTCGGGGCCGACCTTGTGACCCCGGTCGAGGAGGGTGACCAGGTGGGCCGCAGCGGTGTAGCGGTCGCCGTGGCGCCACTCGGTACGGGTGCCTGACAGGTGGGTGAACCAGCCGCCGTGACGCCGGTAGACGTATCCGGCGGGGACTCCGTCGACCGTGACGGGGTAATGCCCTTCCTCGGTCCGCTGGCCGAGCTGGTAGCGCTGCTGCTTTTCCATTCGATTGTTTCCTTCGCTTTTTCGAACGCGGCGATATACGGCGTTCGGGTTGCTTTCGACTTGCCGGTCGGGTGCCACTCCCTTCCGGCAAGAGAAACAATACCGAATTCCGGCCCTGGAATCAAAGATCGCAGGCCGGAAAACAGCAGCTCGGAGGGCCTTTTTAATTTTCTTTTTTCTCGGCGTGGGTATTGCTGAATTCTGCTTTCCGGGGGTAGACGGGGCGGGGCGCGGCACCGGTCGACGTCGCGATGCCAGCGCAGCGGCATCGCTTCCCGGCGCGGCGCAGCAGCGTCGGCAAGGGGGCCCGGGGCCGCGCAGCGAGGGCAGCGCGCAGCGTTGCCCGGTGCCCGGAGCCCCCGCAGCGCGCGCAGAGGGGACCGCGCAGCGGTGCACTCGGCAGGGGCCGCGCAGCGAGGGCGGGAGCGCAGCGGACGCCCGGTGCCCCTGGCGCGCGGCAGACGGCGGCCGGTGCCGCGCCCCGCCCCGCCCACCCCCGGAAAAAAGGGGCTCTGCCGCGCCCGTGGCGCCCTGCTGCGCCCCAGTGCTCCCAGGGGCCGTCGAACGGCGCCTGAGGGCCGTAGGGGGCCTCTGAGGGCCTTTGCTGCGCCCCATGTGCCCCGGGGCGGATCCGCCGGAAGCGGGAGCGCTGGGTGTGCCGCGGAACGGGAGTTGAGGGCCAGTCCGCCCCGTAGACTGGTCGCGATAGCCCTTCGCGGCTTTCGACTGGCCGGCGCCCGTGCCACCCGCTCCCCGGAGCGGACTGAGGGCGCCGGCCTCTTGCGTCTCGACGCGGGTCCCCCGCCCCCGTACAGCCCCACCCTCACCCTCGGCCTAAAATCGAACTTGTGACCGATTCCGTGCCGTCCCGCCTCGCCCAGCTCCGTTTCCTGGAGCGGGTGCAGGTACGGGACCTGGAGCGGACGCGTAGATGGATCGCCGAGGAAGAGCGCCGCGAGGCCGAGCAGCGCCAGGGTGAACAGCGCCGGCCCCCGCCGCCCGAGTGGCTGATCGAGCACGGACTCAACCGGCACAACCTGGTGCGGGTGCATGCCGGCGAGTGCTGGCAGGCCGCGCAGAGCACCCGGGCCCGGGGCGTCACCCGCGCACAGGCCTTCCAGGCCCTCACTCAGGGCGTGCCCGCCTGCGGCCAGTGCCGCCCGGACACCGCCCTCGGACTGTTGGACACCTGACCCCCGACCACCGCGACCGTGGGCCGCGTTCGAACGCACGTGTCATGCCGTCGCTATCCTGCGGATGAGGACGGCGGCGTGCGCCGCCCGGAAGGAACACCCCGCGATGCCGACCGATACCCCTCCCCCGGTCACCGAGCCGGACCCGTCCGCACTGGTCTGCCCCGGCGATCTGATCGGCCCGTGTGCGGCCTGCCAGCGCAAGACGCACAAGTACGGGCGGGGTGGTCTGCCGCTGTGCCGGTGGTGCCTCGGCCCGGTACGGGAGACGTGGGGGCCGGCGGTGCGCTTCGTCGGCACGCGGGACTAACTGGCTCCCGGCCCGCATAGATTGGGTCCGCTCACGGTCGTACCGGCACGAGGGAGAGCAGATGACCGAGCAGCACGGCCAGGAGCAGCGCGGCGCACCACCACCCCCGCCTATGGCTCCTCCGATGCCGCCGATACCGCCCGCGCAGGCATCCGCAGAGTCACCGCTGGTGGCGTGGCTACGATTTCCGCGCCCTGCGGTAGAGCCGGGTATTTGGCGCTGCGGGTACACCCCTCGGGAACTCGAGGACCCCGACCGGGTGCCCGCGCGACAGTTGGCCGTCGGCGCGCTGGTGTCAGCGCTGGCGGGGTGGCTCTTGTGGTCGCTGCTGTGGAATGGCTACCTAGGCGACTACTGGATTTGGCCGCTTGTGCTGCTGACTCCTGACGACAAGTTCCAGTCGATGTACTTCGTCGTCGCAAGCTGGACCTACTACGCGGTTGTCTTCATCGGCATCGTGATCTTCTTCGGCCGTCTTGGGAACTGGCCTGAAGTGATCCGGCGGGCGCGGAAACGGCTTCAGGGACCGTCGACAGCGCTCGGTCAGCCCTCGCCTGCGCGGCCCCGTGATCCGCTGTCCGACCCTGCCCAGTGGCCGCAGATGCGGGCCGATGGCGCGGTCGCCGTGGCTGACCGGCTCACCACCGATCTGCACACCGGCCAGATGTCCGATGTGGACTATGCCCGGATCGCCCATGCATGGCGCTCCGGCCGGAACCGGGCAGAGATCACAAAAGAGGTGCTGGAGCGGGGTGCAGCCGCCTGTGTGCACGGCTCTGGGGCGCGGGATCTGCCGGGCCGGGTGGCCCTGCATGACCTCACGGTGAGTCAGGTGCGTCTCGGAGTCGGGGTAGACGACCCGGAGCGGCAGGCGCACGCGTACCGGGGCGCCGGTATCGCGCTGAGCCCGGACGTGCTGGGCACGTCGGCCGTGGTGGTGGGACCGTCGGACGTGGACACGGCTGCCCGGGTGGTGTACCCGGTGGTCGAGTCTCTGTGTCTCCAGGCGCTCACCGGTCAGGCGGCGGTCGTCGCGGTCTCCTCCTCGCGCGCGGCAACGCCGAGAGGCGCCTCCTTTGATGTCGTCATCAAGGCCGGCGACCCCACCGCGGAGTACTGCCTCGACCTATACGCAGGCCTTGACGACCCAGATGAAGCGGCGGGCTTGCTGGCGGAGGCTCTGATCGGTGACCTCTCGGAGTCGCTGCCGGGCAGTGACAGCCGTCGGGCCGCTACCGCCCTTGCCCAACTCTTGGGGGCGTGGCAAGCCGCGCACGGGCACCTGCCCGGGGTGGCGGACCTGCGGGACCTGGTGGACGACGCAGCCGTGCGTGGCGCCCTGCGGGACGATCTGGAGGCGCGGGGACTCACCTCGCAGATAAGGGAGCTGGAGGCGTACGAGCGGCGCTCAGCAGGCTCTGACGTGTTGGACGCACTGTCGAACCGGGTCGCCCTGCTGGACCGTCCCGCGTTCGACAGCCTGCTCTCCGTGCCGGGGCGTCCGGGTGGCCGGCGGGCAGTCTCCTTGCAGCACCTGGACCGCCCCGTGCGTGTCCGGGTGGACCTACCCGAGCGGGCGCACGCCGAGGCGTCCCGCGTCGTCGCCCGGCTGATCCTCGCCCAGTTCTGCCTGTGGGCGGCGGCCCGTGCCGATCGTGGCGTATTCGCTGGCCTGGTGGTGGACGACGCGGTGCAACTAGTCACGCCTCAGTCACTGCGCAGCCTCCAGCGGCTCCGCACGAGCAACGCGGGGGTGCTGCTGGCCCTGCGGTCGCTGGCCGACGTCCCGGAGTCCCTGCGTGATCCCCTGCTGGGCGTGGTGGGATGCCGGGTGGCGTGCGCGGGGCTGAGTCCCTGGGACGCGCAGCATTTCGCAGCGGCATGGGGGACAGAGTGGGTGGAGACCCGCACGGTCACGCATCGGCAGGTGCGCGCCGAGGAACCGCTGACCAAGGTGCTGCACGGCATCAGACGAGCGGTGACTGGGAAGCACGTCACCTCTGAGGCGGTGACCGTGAGGCGTGAGGAGCGGCAGCGGTGGTCGGCGTCCGCTCTGGCCAACGAGGTGTCTCCCGGACACGCCGTGATCTCATTCACCACAGTGGCAGGGGAACGGACTCCGCCTGTACTGACGAAACTTGACGGCTAGGCCAGTAAAAGGAGAGGGGCCGTGGCGAATCGCCACGGCCCCTCTTTTTTGCTGTCATGGGGTCATTTACCGTCAGGCTTCGGTTTGTTTCCAGTTCCGCGCGTGCCGTGAGTTGAGATGCCGTCAGCTACAGAATTGGTGCGGCCGTTCTTCGGCCCGCCCGATCCGCCGGTCCGATTCCCCCCACCGCCTTGGCGGGTGCCGTGCGTCTGGATTCCCTGCGCGACGATTCCCGCCGCCGAACCACCGACCCGCACGGCGGCGCGCCCGGCTCCCATTGTGGCGCGCATTGCCAGACCGGACGCAATGTCGTCGCCGTATCCGGGCACGAATCGGAAGATCATGATTCCGGCTGCGATAGCGATGATGAGGACGACGTTTCCGGCGACCAATACGGAGCCGGGGTCATTTCCCTGCGCGTTCACGAATGCCGACGAGACACCGAGAGCGACGACGATGATTGGCTTGATGAGAATTAGGGCGATCATGATTCCCGCCCACAGTCGTGTCTTCCGCCACAATGCGCGGTCCACCATTGCGGTGTAGACGATCAGACCGAGCAGCGCGCCGAGGTAGAGAGCGGCGGCCCTGAGCACCAACTCCAGGGCGATGATTCCGGCGGTCAGGATGGTGAGGGCGGCGACGACGATCAGGACAATCGGTCCGCCTCCGAGGCGGGATGCGTCCTTCCGGAGAGTTTCTGACATCGATTTGAAGAGCTGCGGCATGCCGCCGTCGGTTCCGCTCAGCGCGTCGGTCACCGCATCGGCCGCGCTCACAACGACATGCAGAATCAGCGGCGTGAAAGCGGACGCCATGACGGTTAGCCACAGCAGCCCGACGGCTTCCGAGAAAGCCGTAGTGAAAGGCACCCCCTTCATCGCCCGTTTCGCTACGGCGATGAGCCACACCACGATTGTGAGGATGCTGGAGGCCGCGAACACGATTGCGTACTGCTGGAGAAATGCGGTGCTGGTCAGGTCGACTGTTGCGGCGTGATCGAGCGCGTGCCCCATCTTGTCGACGGTCCAGGCGGCACCATCGGCCACCTGCTGGGCGAGGGAGCCCAGGGGATCGGTCAGGCTGGTCGGGCCCGACGTCGGCGACCGCCTTCCCTCACACAGCTCTTTCGCGGTGCCGACGACGTTGTCGCACGGACCGGCAGCTAGCAGCATCTCGGGTCCTCCTGAGTGGTGGTCACCTGATGGTCTCAGGCGCCCGGGTCGGGGTGGGTGCAAAACGGCCGAGCCCGGCGCCGGCCGTTCAGCCGATCAGGACGCAGGCCCCCCCGATCGGCCCCCCGTAGGCCCCTCTACGGCCGCGGAAGGGGGGTGGCCGCGGTTGATTGGATCCATTGGTTTCCGCAGGTCAGCAACGGTTTTCCCATTGGCGGGTGTACGGCGCTGATCGGCCTGCGGAGCCGATCAGCGCCGTACGCGAGCCGATCAACCATCCGATCCGGCAGCCGTGGTCACGGCGGCCTGGACGGCTGAGGCGTAGTAGCCGCGCGGCTCACCGGGCAGCTCCTTGATCTTCTCCGAGGACAGCTCTACGTCGTCCTCGCGCATTGCCCGCGCGAGCGCTTTGCCGACCTCACGGCGGCGATCCTGGTCCGTACGACCGTGCCACCGGTCCCAGCGCGTGACATCGTCCTTGATCAGGTAACTGTGCACCTGGTCCAGGGTCAGGAATTCTGGGTTGTCCTCCTGGACAAATGCCTGCGCGATGACACCCAGGACATGAGGCACATCCGGCTTATCGCTGTCAACAGATCCAATTCCCCCCGCTGAAGCGCTGCTCCGGCTCACGAGCTGACGCCATTCCTTGATCAGACCAGCCTCAGTCAGTGTGTAGGTGAGGTCGGGCAGACCGGCTTTCGCACGTTCCGCACCGACCCGCGCGGCATGTTCCGGTGTGATCTGCCGGATTTTGTAACGCAGGGGCCGCCTGGGAAGACCTGGCAGCCCTTTAGCGTAAACCTGCCCGGCATCGTTGATTTCGGTGTGGGTGGCAGGCTCCAACAGATCGGCGCGATATCCCTCGGCGACCGCTCCACCGCCCAACAATTCGGTAACATCCACCCGGCGGCAGGCTCCGAGCATTTTTCCCGAAAGTTTCGGGCCGATAGCATCCCCCAGATATTCCTTGGTACCCCACTGGGAAAAGCCGTAGACCCAGATAGCCTCTTTACGGCCGAGGATAAGCAGATTGATCAGCTTCTTTTTGTTCTTTTCGCTGAGTTGTGGCCACTCGTCCATGGACACGCAGATGGCGGGGTGCTCCCGGCTGACACGCCACTTGTCGCCCCACCCATACGCCTGCCGCTGCCGGGAACGAGCCGCACACCACTTCAGTAGGAAATCAAGAACGTCACCGATGAGGGCCTGGTCCATGCAGGCATTTAGCGTGATGGCGTCACCCAGAGCGCCGACCCCGGTTCCAACCGGGTCGATGTTGATCAGAGCAGCATCGGCGCACGAGGTGATTACCTCGGCGATCGCGAGGGAAATTCCACTCTTCCCGGACCCGGAGTCGCCCACCATGAGCAGCATGAGTCCGGCGAGAGTAAAAGCCATCTTGGAGGCGTCCATTCCGACGCCAAAATCAAACGGATCAATGATCGACCCGGACAGCGGCGCACGGTAGGGCGCGGGCCCCACCAGTTCCGGCGTGAAAGGGTCTTGGAGGAGCATGCGCATAGTGCAGGAGTCACCGGCCTCTGGATCAGTCTCAATCAGCAGACCGTTACGGCGGAGGCGGAGCAGCGTGATCAGGTTCCGGTACGTGTCGTCTCGGTTGAAATCATCCGGGCTGCCGCTCCTGACTCGCACACGCGCCGACCACCCCCACGGCTCCCGGTGTCCCTCGGTGATCTCGGCGATGTCCCCACCCACACGGACGACGGCGCGCCGCAGAGCCTCTACCGCCTCCTCGGAGGTCGTCGCGTCGGCGAGGGCATACGTCGGCAGATCCTCCTCCGCGTCCAGGACACCGGCAGAGGCCTGCGCGGGCAACGCCAGCTCGGGGCGCGCAAGCAGCTGCGCGGGGATCGGACGCTGTGTCAGAGTCGGCGGCCGGCGACCCAGCCACCACAGCACCGCCACGGCGGCAGGCAGCACCAGGAACAGCAACTGAGGCCGCACGACCAGCAGCGCGCCGAGAGCGGCGACCAGGACCATCAGTGCGATGAACCGCCGAGTGCTGCTCGCGCGGCGGGCGGCTTTGAGCTGGGCCGCGGTGGGCTCGACTGGTACGAACGGCACACGGGCCAGATCCTTCAGGGCAGCAGCGCGGCGCTTGCGCTCGTCCCGCAGGCCCTTGATCTCCTGCCGCTGCTCGGGAGTCCATCCCTCCTCCGCCCCGATCAGCTCCAGCTTGGTGATGCGGGCGTGTACCTCCTCGATCTCCTCGCGCGCACGCTCGCGTACCGCCTCGTACGCGGCGTACTGCCGCGCGACCAGATGCCGGCGGATCTCCTCGTCGCTCTGGTGAGCGGTGAGCAGCCGGTGCCGAATGCTGGCTCCGGCATGGCGGGCGCCGGAACCGACCTGCATCACGGCCGCACGAGCGATACCCGGGGCAGTGTCGGCGGCCTGATCCTCGGCGCCGGCCTCGGCGGTCTGGTCCTGGTCCTGGTCCTGATCCTCGTGTTCCTCGGCGAGTTCCGTCGTGGGGTCGTCGCTCATCTCGTGCTCTCCTGCGCGGGGCGTGTCGGGGAGTGGAACAGAGCGGCCCCGGACGGCAACCGTCCGGGGCCGCAGGGGGACGATCAGCTAAAGAAGGTCTGCTCGATGCTGATGTGGCCGATCCAGTTGATGAACGGCGTCAGGGTGACGGCGCCCAGAAACGGACCGAGCGTCAGACCTGTAGGGGCACCCCACGTCAACTCTCGCTTCGGCTTGCGCTTCGCCGACTTGAAGAGAACGACGAAGACGACGATCAGACCGAGCATGATGACCGCGCCGAACGGGGTAAGGGTGCCGAATTCCGCGGGCCGGGAGATCTGCACGTGCGTGGCACCGGTTCCTTTTTCCAGCGCGTAGTCACCGCCCTTTCCCACCCCGTTGCGCGCCCAGGTCATGATGGTGCCGATGACACCGCCCGCGCATGCGCCTGCCGCTGCGAAGGCGGTGGCAGAGAGCCCGAAAGGCCACAGCTCAGACCAGTTGCGCGTCTTGCTCTTGAAGTAAAAGACGCTCATGCGGCCCACCAGGATGAGGAATCCCACGGTGAACATGCCCAGAGTGACAACCTTCATTTTCTTCAGCCCCCTACGAGGAATGACGCGAGTCCGAACACGATGGCTA
This sequence comes from Streptomyces sp. NPDC036984, assembly GCF_055607665.1. Taxonomy (NCBI): domain Bacteria; kingdom Bacillati; phylum Actinomycetota; class Actinomycetes; order Kitasatosporales; family Streptomycetaceae; genus Streptomyces; species Streptomyces sp. NPDC036984. Next base: position 8,085 of record NZ_JBVJRL010000045.1, on the reverse strand, counting down.
CGGGCGTGTAGTACAGAAGCCCGATCGGCAGCCCCCAGGTGATAAGCCTGGTGGTCTTGCGCTCCACTCGCAGATGCCACCCGCCCACGATGGCGAACGCGAGGAAGGTGATCCCGAACGCGGTGGTGATCGGGAACCGCTGAAGCGTCAGGAACAGGGTCCAGGCGGGTCCGACAGACCAGATCGCGCGCTTGCACGCAATGCCGTTCTGGCTGTGCTTCACCCAGCCCGTGAACCAGGTGAAGTCCCAGTTCTTTTCCTTGGGCGGGGGCGGCGGGGTGGCGGCGTCGCGCAGGTACTCGGCGGCGGCCCGCATGTCGGCGGCGGCGTCCGCGAGCGCGCTGTCGTCGGGCTGCTGGCTCTGGTAGCCGCCGCCCTGTGGCGCCTGGGCGGCCCACCACGGGTCACTGCTGCTGCTCACTGCTGCCTCCCTGCTGCTGCGGTACCGACACCCAGCAGCCGCCACAGGTACGCGCGGACGCGCAGCTCGTCACCGCCAAGGGCCAGCAGCCACGGCCGGGCCGTGGCCGGCCACTGGCGGGGGGCGGGCAGGACGGTCCGGGTGTAGCCGCCGGGGTCGGTCGGTCGTCGGGTCATACTGTTACTGCCTCCTGCTATGTGACGTGCGGTCATATCTGGGAGGGCAGTCCGGCGGGGGCCCAATCCCCCGCCGGACCCGTCACAGGCCGGTCACAGCCCGTGAGCGTAATCGGTGGGTCAGACACCGGATGAGGTGAGTCCGGTTTCCATCGCGTGCAGCGGATCGGTCTGCGGGTTGTATCCGGACGCGATCAACCGGGCGGCCTCGTCCCGGTAGTTCGTGGCTGTGCTGTTGGCGATGTGCAGCCGGTTCTGGATCGTGGTGGTCGGGAACCGCAGGTGGTTCCCGCCCGCCTCGGCGATGATCATCCGGGCGACCCGGCGGATCTGCCGCTCACGGTCGTTCAGTCCGGCGGCTTCCTCAATGAGCGAGGCGCGCAAGTCCAGCTCGGCGGCGGCGGCGCGGGCCTCGGCGGCGGCCCGCCTGTCCTCCTCGGCGCGGGCCTCGGCGCGGGCCGCCTCGGCAGCGATCCGCCCCGCCTCGGCGGCCTGCTCGGCGGCGCGCATCTTGGCACGGGCAGCCTCGTCCGCGCGGCGGGCCTGCTCCTCCTCCAGCCGTACGGCCGCGTCATTGTCCTCGGCGGCCTTACGGCGCAGGGCGGCCGTGCGGGCGGTCTCCTCGGCCTGCTCCTCCGCCAGCGCCCGACGCTGCTCCTCGGTCGCGGCGCGCTCGGCGGCGGACTTCAGCGCGGCGGCCTCGATGGCGGCCACGTCGGCGTGGCCGGCCGCGCGGTGCTCGGCCGCGCGGCGCTCGGCCTCGGTCTGCGTCTTCAGCAGGTCCACCTCGGCCTGTGCCCGGATCTCCTCCTGCTCAGCGGCGAGCGTGGCCATGCGGTCGGCGTGCTCGCGGGCGCGGCGCTCGGCGGCTTCCTTGTGTGCGCGCTGCTGGTCGGCGCGCTCGCGGGCGGCGCGGCGCTCCTGTTCCTCGCTGCGCATCCGGTCGGGCAGGGCCAGCGCCTCGTCTACAGTCACGCCGTACGGGGCGAGCAGGTCAGGCAGGCGGTCCAGTACGGAGACCGCGCCATCCTGCAACCCCGCCTCGATCTCCTCGCGGTGCTCGATCCACACCCGATGAATGGCGCGCTTCTTCTCCAGCTCACGCACCACGTCGTAGGGGTAGCCCCACAGCTTCGCGCGCCGCCAGACCACCCAGGTACCACGTGGGTTCAACAGCCAGTGCTTGAGGGTGAGATGCCCGAGGCCACCCTCAAGCCGGGCAATCCGGGTGATGAAGTGGCGGGCCGCCTCGGTCAGCAGGACGTAGGCAACCGGCATCGCCGCGTGCATGAGGAGCCGCCCGGGGTCCGCCTGGGCTGCCTCCCACACCCCGGGCCTGCCCGGCATGCTGTCGACGGCGGCCAGCACGTTGAGCACGACCGTCACGGCCGTGACGGCGTGCGCCGCGAGCAGGAGCGACGGCTTGGGGATCCTGCGCCAGACGAGCACGAGATCGATCGAGTACAGGGCGATGATCAGTCCGTCGATGCCGATCGGGACCAGACGGCTGCCCCGGGGTCCGAAATCCCAGTTCCGCGCGGCGTCGACCAGCGTGTTGTACGAGAGGGCCATGCCCACCCCCGCCACGGCCAGACCGGCGACGACCGCCACGACCGCAATGGCCCACATGACCTGAGTGAGGCGGCGACGCGGTGCACGCGGAACGTCCGACTCGGCCGGCGCGGATTCCGCGTTGGCCGTCACGACGGTGTCGACCTCCACGGGGGCCGGGCTGTCGGGATGCGGCACCTCCGGGTGCCCGGTGCGGGGCGGGCTCGGATCGGTCATGGTCACGTGCTTTCCTCCGTGAGGGTCGGGACGTTGCGGGTCGCCTGGCGGCGATGGCGCCCCCGGGCCGGAGTCGATCCGGCAGCCTCGCGCCGTACTCCGGGGGCTGGTCGCTGGTGGCTCGCCCGCCCATCCTGCGGCGGGTGCGCTTCTGTGACCATGGGTTTGTCGGGTCAGGTGGTCCGTCCGCCCCCGATCCCGGCCTTCGCGGCGGCTGCCCGCTGAAGCGCGGCGGCAGCCTCGGAGGCCCTGCGGGCGGCTTCGTCGGCGGCTTCCTTGGCCCTGCGGGCGGCCTCGGCCTGCGCGCTGGTGTCGCTCATCGCGCCTCCCTCGGCTCACCGTTCCGAGGGGTGCCGGGGACCGGCTTGTCTTCCGCCGGGTACCAGCCACCGCGGCTCGCGCGGTACTCGGTGGGGGTGCCCTTGTCGGCGTACGGGCCGCCGGGCTTGGTGCTGATCGGTGTGCGGTTCCTCAGGCCCATGTCGACACCCCGTCCGTGTCGGCCTCGGGGCCGCGCTGGTCGTCCTCGGACACCAGCTGGTCCACGAGGGAGCGGAGGGAGCGGAGGGGGCGTTCGGGCTCATGCGCGCAGGTGGGCGCGCTGACGATACGATCCACGACGGATCGCCTCCTTTGGTCGCATCAAAGGCGGTCGGTCAAGGCCCTCGGCACGCGCTGCTCCAACAGCGCGGGGTGCTCCAACACCCTTGCCGGGGGCCGCCCCGTTTCCGGGACAGCACCACCATGACACAGAAAACACCGGCAGTGCAACCAGCACACCGGCAGTGTTTTTGGCTATGCTCTTCACCGTGACCGACACCCCAGACGAGGCGCCCGCAGGGCTGCCGGAAGAAGAGCAGGCGGCGGCGCTACGCGCTCTCAAAGAGGCCAGCGACCGGCGGGCCGCGCTGCTGGCGCAGGCCGAACAGATCCTCTTGACCGAGATCAAACCGGCGGCGGTGCGGGCCGCCCGCACGGGCGCCGGCCGTAGCCGGATCCGCGAACTGGCGCAGGTCGGGCCGTCGGTCTTGTACAGGTGGTTCGGCGAGGCAGGCATCCCCGTACGGGACAAACGCCCGCCATCACCCCCCACCCGGCGACGCTCAGGCCGCGATTCCCGCTGACGACGTTCGATGACGGGTAGCCGAGACTGGCCGCCACCAGGCGTAGTCTCACCAGCACCAAAAGTTAAAGGCCCACCGTTGTTCCGCTTGGGACTGGCATCCCGGAGCGGCGGCGGGCCGACCATGAGTAGGTCTCCGGCGAGTGTACCCATGGACACACTCGCCACGCGGCACTGCCGCAGGGGTCCAGAAAGGATCGGCCGGATGCCCGGCGAGCAGCACCCCACCACTCCCGAGGAGACACAGCCTGTAGAGCTGTATCCACCCGTTGATGACGATGGGTGGTACGCCTCACAGGTACGGGATTGGATCTCAGTTTGCCCCGATCTAAGCGAAGCGGCAGTCCGCCTCTACCTGATCCTGCGGGCGCTGGTGATCGACAAGCGCGGCCCCGTACGAAAGCTGACCCTCTGGGAGCTGTGCCACCTGATGCCCTCCAAAGGCGCGAAGAAGGGTGTCACGGCGTCCAGCGTGAGCCGCATCCGGAACCTGCTGCGGGAACTGACAGAGATCGGCCTGGTGACAACCCCAGAGGGACGCAAGCTCACCACATCGTCCCGCGCGCTGGCGGCGGGCCGGGGCCTGCGATTGCGGATCAACCTCATGCCAGTGAAGACGTACAGCGGCCCCCGCAACGTGTTCGCCGCTCTGGATGACATCAGGGATGCGGCGGCGGAGTCGGCACGGAAGGCGCGTGCGCGCGAGCTGGAGCTAGCTGCCCAGAACCGGGCGAACAGGGCGAAGGAGAGGGCGGGTCAGAATTCTGACCCGCATCCCCTGGGTCAGAATTCTGACCCGCTGGGTCAGAATTCTGACCCGCTGGGTCAGAATTCTGACCCGCATCTGGGGGTTGACCTGCAAGATCCCCAACCCCCGCTCAGTCTCTCCGCTCAGTCTTTCCGCTCAGACGCCGATGGGGGTTCCGTCCTTCCGTCCGTGCAGGTAGGAAACGCGCACGCAACGGACGGACGGACGGCGGTCAGCTCTCACGGTGGTCGGGCGGGGACACCGGCCGCGGCCGGGCAAGACGAGTCACCTGCGGTCGAGCGGGAGACCACGCCCGGCATGGAAGTACTCACCCGTGTGGGGCGAGCACACCCTGAATTGGCGCTCGCGGGCCGGGTGCTGCTGGACCAGGCGCGCGAGCTGGACGGGCGGATCGCGGACTCGGAGGCAGCGGGTGAGCCGTGGCGGCCGAGTGATCTGGTGACGATCCTGAGTGCGCCGCTGGACGGGCCTATCAGGGTCAGTGCAGGCGCAGTGATCGCAGCACGGATCCGGCAGCTACCGCGCACGCCACGCACGGCCATGGTGCCGGTACAAACCTCGGCTCCGGAACCGCCCGCTGCCCCCTTGCCCTTGGCGGCGGCCACTGCCGTTCGCCGTTCGGGCGCGGAGTGCCCAGGGCTACCGGGTGAGGAGTTCTGCGGCGCCTCCGCCGGGACAGATGGTCTCTGCGGCTCCTGCGCGAGCGTGCGCAACGGGGTGCCAGAGCCCGAGTGCGCACGGCCCGGGTGCAGCCACCGGGTGGCGCGAGAGGGGCTGACCTGCTTCGGGTGCCGGAACGCGGACCCGGATGACGACGCCCACAAGTGCCCGGGACTCGACGGGTCGGGCTGCGGTCGGCAGGTTCAGCCTGGCATGGACCTCTGCGGGCGCCACATCATCGCGGCAGCGCAGCAACGGGACCGGGTGATCGCCGAGTTCGAGCATGAGCGTGACTTGGCGGTGGCGGCAGCGAAGGCGGCAGAGAAAGCCCAGCTTTAGCCAATCTGCGCCCCTGAGCGCGCCCGTGGGCGCCGATCACCCCTACACCGGGAAATCCCCTGCCGGATGGAGAGATCGGCGCCCACAGCGCCGTATAGGGCTTCTAGAGGGCAGAGGGAAGGGAACTCAGCGCGGTATCCCAGGCGTAGGCATCGATGTTGCCCGGGGCACGGCCGTGCCTCGCACGGGTGATCTCCAACCTCGCGCCGTAACAGCCGCTCGAAGGTGCGGGTTTGGCGGGCATGAGACGACTGATCCTCGCGGCCGCGGCCGCTGCCCTGACCAGTACGGCCGTGGCCATCCCGCAGGCCTCGGCCGGCACCCCCGAGCAGACGCCGACATCGTCGGCGCGGACCGACTTCAGCAGATGCGGCTACGAGGTCACCGACGCCGTACGGCTAAGGACCGGACCGGGGACCCGCTACACCGCCCTCGGCTTGCTCCAGCGAGGCGACTCGGTGTATGCCTCCCAGGCCCGGGGCGACTGGTACCGGGTCCGCTTGGCCTACGACTCCGGCAGCGCGTCCGGCACCCGCAAGTCGGCAGGGCTGCGCGAGGGCACTACGGGATGGGTGGTCAAGCGGGCGCTACGGGCGAGCGTCTGCACACAGATTGACTGAGCCAGATGCGGGGCCGGACCGGCGGATGTCCCGCCCCGCACCGTGAACCCTAGCCGCGCACACCTCCTGAGAGGAGGCGCGGAGCCGCGCCCGCAGCCTAGCCGTGAGCGCGCGCCAGCTGGCTCACGCGCCCGCCACGCTGCGCACCACCCATGAAGTACCAGTTCAAAGGGCTGTGACGGCACGCCGTTATGCCGTATCGCCGTCGCGACGGCGATACGGCGTACCGTCTACGGCCATGACGATGACGCGAGACGCGATGCTCAACCAGAAAGGCGGCGTCGCGAAAACCACCACCACCATGCACCTAGGGGGCACCCTCGCGGCGGCCGGCCGCCGGGTGCTGCTGGTCGACCTGGACCCGCAGGGGAACTTGACCACGGGCCTTGGCATGCCGCGCCTGGACCACCGGGAAGAGTTCACCCTCACGCAAGCCATGCTCAAGGACACCAGCCGAGAGGAAGCTCAGTCCCTCGTACGCAAGCACAGCGAGAACCTGTGGGTGATCCCCAGCGCCCTGGACATGTTCACGCTCGCCCGCGGGCTGTATGCCACGCGCTCCAAGGAACACCGGCTTGAGTGGGTACTGGAGCACCTAGACGACGACTACGACCACTGCATCGTGGATTGCCGCCCGGCTCTGGAAGTCGACACCGACAATGTCATCGTGTGGGCCGACCACGCCATAATCCCTATGGACGTCGATACATTCGCTATCGATGCTCTGAAACTCTTCCTTGGACAAACCAAAAGCCTCGTCCAGGAAACACGCACCAACGCGCCGAAATATCGGGGCATCGTCATCAACCGAATCGACCGCCCTTTCAGCCAGTTCAACCAGACGGTCTACGAAGCAATTCACGCGCTCCCGCTCCCCGTCCTCGGAGAGATTCCCTTGCGGACCGCCGTAACAGAATCCAAGCACTACGGAAAGACTCTTCCGCAGTACGCGCCGAAATCAGATGTCGCGGGGATGTTCAAAAGTCTCGCCATTAACGCAGGTTTCCTCGACGGTGAGGAACGCGCCGCATGACAAAGAACTTCGAGCCCATTAACACCGGAGACGTAGACGCTCTATTGGACGGCCTGAGCGACCGGTTCGCCGATACCCCAGAGCCTCCGCCTCGGGCTGACGGCAGAACGGCTCGACGGCACAACGGCATGACGGCACAACGGCATGACGGCACAGGCAAGAGACCGACCCGCAGTAAGTACACGCTGCTCCTGGAGCAAGAAGACGCCTTGGCCTTCGACTCCCTCGCCCTAGCCATGCGCCGCCGCCTCGGCCGCGCAGTTGACAAGAGCGAAGTGGTCCGCGCCCTGATCCACCTTGCGACGGAGCGCGACGACATAAGCCAAGACGTGGCCACCCTACTCGGCGCTCCGGAACCGCAGGGCGACAGTTAGGCCTGGTAGAGCCCCTGTGACGGCACAACGGCAAGACGGCATGCCGTACCGCCGTTGAGTCGTCACAGGGGCAGGCGACCAGCCGTGCACCCCCGAGCCGCCGGCCTCGCCCCGCGGCCGTTCCCGAGACGTCCTCATGCCCCACCGAGCCCACCGCCGCGCCCCCGAGGCCGACCCCCGGCCTCCAGAGACGGCCTCTGGGGCGCCCGAGACCGCTCCTCGGCCGCCCGAGGGCCTCGCCTGCGGCCCCGAGACAGCCCAGTGCGGCATCGAGTGCACCACTACCGAAACCGAGAAGCACAGTCCCACCATCTCCCTCGCGGAGAGGTAATAAGGAATGCCATCGAGGCGATTATGATCTCTCCGAGATGGGCCATTTAGGGAGAGCGCTCCGTACCCCCGGGAAGGCTGATATACGGTATCCCCATGAGCAATGATGAGCGGGGCTCGGAAGACTCGGTAACCGAAGCGAAGGCGCGCCGTGCGCTAGCAATCTGCGATAACTGCGGAGAAGCATGCGGAGACTCATACTGCGGGAAATGCCCGCACTGCGGGGGAGAACTGGAAGAGGGATATGTCTGGCCTAACCCGTGTATGAAATGCCGTCTTGAAATGCAGAGGAAGCAGGCCCGCGATCCCCTACCATTCGATCTCTAGAAGCGGACCCGCTAAGCACTCGGCTTAGCGCCGGGACCGCCCTGCGGGGAAGGAGATGCACGCATCTCGCGCCTGGCCAGGTAGCCACCCCCAGTGCCCTCGCCCCTCGGGGAGCGGGCCCGTAC
>NZ_JBVJRL010000044.1:0-18546 GCF_055607665.1 Streptomyces sp. NPDC036984 | reverse complement strand
GCGTCCGTGTCGCCGACGAACGCGGCCAGCCGCTCCGCCTGCCCGGCCAGCGAACCCTCCGAGGCCGCCGACACCACCAACGGCACCGGGCCGTCGGCCGGGGCCGCCGGCTCCGGGGCCCGCTCCTCGGGGGCCTGCTCCAGGATGAGGTGGGCGTTGGTGCCGCTGATGCCGAAGGAGGAGACGCCGGCCCGGCGCGGGCGGCCGGTCTCCGGCCACTCCCGGGCCTCGGTCAGCAGCTCGACGGACCCGGCGGACCAGTCGACCTGCGGGGACGGCTGCGCCGCGTGCAGGGTCGGGGGCAGGACGCCGTACCGCATCGCCTCCACCATCTTGATGACACCGGCGACACCGGCGGCGGCCTGCGTGTGCCCGATGTTGGACTTCACCGAGCCGAGCCACAAAGGCTGTTCGCGGTCGCGTCCGTACGTCGCCAGCAGCGCCTGCGCCTCGATCGGGTCGCCGAGCGCCGTGCCGGTACCGTGCGCCTCCACCACATCCACGTCCGACGGCGCCAGGCCGGCGGTCGCCAGGGCCCGGCGGATCACCCGCTGCTGCGAGGGACCGTTCGGGGCCGTCAGGCCGTTGGACGCGCCGTCCTGGTTGATGGCACTGCCGCGGACCACCGCCAGCACGCGGTGGCCGTTGCGCCGGGCCTCCGACAGGCGCTCCAGGACGACGATGCCCACCCCCTCGGAAAGGATCGTGCCGTCGGCTTCCGCGGAGAAGGCCTTGACCCGGCCGTCGGCGGCGAGGCCGCGCTGGCGGGACATGCCGAGCACGCCGATGGGCGAGCCCATCACGGCGACACCGCCGGCCAGCGCCAGCGAGCACTCGCCGTTGCGCAGCGCCTGGGACGCCAGGTGCATCGCGACCAGCGAGGAGGAGCAGGCGGTGTCCACAGTCACCGCGGGGCCCTCGAAGCCGAACACGTACGACACCCGGCCGGAGGCCACGCTGCCCGCGGTCGCGGTGGTGACGTAGCCCTCCAGCTCGGGGGGCATGTTGCTCAGGGACTCCAGGTAGTCGTGGATGGAGACGCCGGAGAAGACGCCGACGTCGGCGCCGCGGGTCGCGCTCGGGTCGATGCCGGCGTTCTCCAGGGCCTCCCAGGTCGCCTCCAGCAGCAGCCGCTGCTGCGGGTCCATGGCCAGGGCCTCGCGCGGGGAGATGCCGAAGAAGTCGGCGTCGAACTCGGCGGCTCCGTGCAGGAATCCGCTTCTGTGGACGTAGGAGGTGCCGGCCTTGTCGGGGTCGGCGTCGAACAGCTCGTCCAGGTTCCAGCCGCGGTCGTCGGGGAACTCCGTGATGCCCTCGCGGCGTTCGAGCACCAGCCGCCACAGGCCGGCCGGGTCGGTGACACCGCCGGGCAGCCGGCAGGACATGCCGACGATGGCGATGGGCTCGTCCGGGTCGGTCGCGATGACGGCGGGGGCGGCGGCGCCGGCCGTGCTCTCGCCGAGTTCCTCCCGCAGATGTCGGGCGAGCGCCACCGGGGTGGGGTAGTCGAAGATGAGCGTGGCGGGCAGCTTGACGCCGGTGGCGGCGGAGAGCCGGTTGCGCAGTTCGATCGCGGTGAGCGAGTCGAAGCCGATGTCGCCGAAACCGCGGGTTCCCTGGGCGAGTTCGGGTCCGCTGAAGCCCAGCACGGCGGTGGCCTCGGCCTGGATGATGCCCAGCAGGACGGCGTCCTGCTCGGCTTCGGGCAGTCCGGCGAGGCGGCGCAGGAGTCCGCTGCCGTCGCCGGCCGCGTCCCGGGCGGAGCGCCGGCCCACCCGGACCAGTCCGCGCAGCAGGTGCGGGACGGTGCTGCCCGCGGCGGCGTCGGAGCGCAGCGCGCGCAGGTCCAGCTTGATCGGGACCAGCAGGGCGCGGTCGGCGTGGAGTCCGGTGTCGAGGAGGGCGAGGCCCTCCTCGGGGCTGAGGGGGAGCACGCCGCCGCGGCTCATGCGGGCCTGGTCGGTCTCGCTGAGGTGGGCGGTGAGGCCGGCGTTCTGCTCCCACAGGCCCCAGGCGAGGGAGACGCCGGGCAGGCCGGCGGCCCGGCGGTGGGCCATCAGGGCGTCCAGGTAGGCGTTGGCGGCCGCGTAGTTGCCCTGGCCTGCCGAACCGAGCAGGGCGGCCGCGGAGGAGAAGACCACGAACGAGCGGATCCCTGGGGCGAGTTCGCGGGTCAGCTCGTCCAGGTGCCGTACGGCGGTGGCCTTGGGGGCGAAGACCCCGGTGATCCGTTCCTCGGTCAGCGCGCTGATCACACCGTCGTCCAGGACGCCGGCGAGGTGCACCAGGCCGGTCAGCGGGTGCTCGGCCGGGATGTCCCGCAGCAGCGCGGCGACCGCGGCGCGGTCGGAGACGTCGCAGGCGACGACGGAGACGGCCGCGCCGAGGCCGGTGAGCTCGGTGGTGAGGGCGGCGGCGCCGTCGGCGGCCGGGCCGCGCCGGCCGGCCAGCACCAGGTGCCGTACGCCGTGCCGTTGGACCAGATGCCGGGCGACGAGTCCGCCGAGCGAGCCGGTGCCGCCGGTGACGAGAACGGTGCCGTCGGGGTCGAAGGCGGCGGCCGGCGCGTCGGCGGGCTCCTCGCCGTCGGTGGCGGCGGTGTCGGCGGTGGCGGCGGTGGCGGCGGTGTCGGCGCGGACCAGGCGGGGCGCGGACAGGGCGGTGCCCCGGACGGCGAGCTGTGGTTCGCCGGCGGCGAGGAGCTGGGCGAGGACGGGGCCGGCTCCGGTGGCGGCGGCCGGGTCGAGGTCGACCAGGATCACCCGGTCGGGGTTCTCCGCCTGGGCGGCGCGGACCAGGCCCCAGACGGCGGCGCCGGCCGGGTCGGTGACCGCGCTGTCGCCGCCCGCGGCCACCGCGCCCCGGGTGGCCACCAGCAGGCGGGCGGCTTCCAGTCCGGGTGTGGCCAGCCAGGTCTTCAGGACGCTCAGGACGCGGCAGGTGAGGGTCTGGGCGTCGGTGCCGTCGCTGTACGCGTCCAGGACGGCCGCGCCGGGGGTGTTCTCGCGGGCGGCGAGCGCGGTCACGTCGTCGGTGTCGGTGACGGGCACCCAGGTGGGTGCGGTGGTGGCGCCCTCGGCGGCGGGCAGCTGCACCCAGTCGACGGCGAACAGGGTGTCCCGGCCCGCGCCGGCGGCGGCGCCGAGCTGCTCCGCGGAGACCGGCAGGGACACCAGGGAGTCCATGGTGAGGACCAGGGCTCCGGTCTCGTCGGCGGCCTGGAAGGACAGGGCGTCGGGTCCGGCGGGTGCGACCCGCACGCGCAGGGCGAAGGCGCCTTCGGCGTGCAGGACGAGGCCGTTCCAGGCGAACGGCAGGACGTTGCGGTCGTCGTCCGGGTTGGCGAAGGCGTTGGTGTGCAGGGCGGCGTCGAGCAGGGCCGGGTGGATCGCGAACTTGTCGGCGTTCTCCCGGTGGTCCTGCGGCAGGGCCGCCTCGGCGAAGAGTTCCGTGCCGCGCCGCCACACTCCGCGCAGGCCCTGGAAGGCGGGGCCGTAGGCGTAGCCGCGGGTGACGAGGTCGGTGTAGAAGTCGTCGAGGGGGACGGGTTCGGCGCCGGGGGGTGGCCAGGCGGCGAAGTCGACGGCGGGCGCCGTGAACTGGGCGGGGGTGCCGGACAGCAGGCCGGTGGCGTGCCGGGTCCACTCGCCGTGGCCGTCGTCGCCGGCATCCTCGCGCAGCGAGTACACGTCGACGGTGCGGGAGCCGTTGGGGCTCGCTCCGCCGACGGCGACCTGGACGCGGACGCCGCCCTGCTCGGGCAGGACCAGGGGTGCCTCGATGACGAGTTCCTCGAGGGTGCCGCAGCCGAACTCGTCACCGGCGCGGACCGCGAGGTCGACGTAGACGGTGCCGGGGACGATGACCACGCCCTGCATGGCGTGGTCGGCGAGCCAGGGGTGGGTGCGCAGGGAGAGGCGGGAGGTGAAGACCAGCCCGTCCGACTGCGGCAGCGGGACGACCGCGCCGAGCAGCGGGTGCTCGCTGCCGGTCACCCCGAGGGAGGCGGCGTCTCCTCCCTTGGGGGTGAGCTGGATCCAGTAGCGGCGCCGGTCGAAGGCGTACGTGGGCAGGTCCACGTGGGCGGTGCGGGCGGTCTCGGGCAGGATGCCCCGCCAGTCGACGCTCACGCCGCTCACGAAGAGTTCCGCCATGGAGGTGAGCAGCCGGCGCAGGCCGCCTTCGTCGCGCCGCAGCGAGCCGGTGACGACGGCGTCCGCCGCGTCGGCGATCTCGGTGATCGGCTGGACGAGTACCGGGTGTGCGCTGGACTCGACGAACACGGTGTGGCCCTCGGCGAGGAGGGTGGCGACGGCGGGGCCGAAGCGGACCCGCCGGCGCAGGTTGCGGTACCAGTAGTCGCCGTCCAGCACGCCGGCCTCGCGCACCCATTCGCCGGTCACCGTGGACAGGAACGGGATGGTGGGGGCGGCGCCGCGGATGTCGGCGAACGCCTCGGTGAGGGCCTCCTGGACGGCCTGGACGTGCCGGCTGTGCGAGGCGTAGTCGACGGCGATGCGCCGAACCCGCACGCCTTGGTCCTCCAGCGTGTCCAGGACCTCGTCCAGGGCCTCGGCGTCACCGGCGATCACCACGGAGGCGGGGCCGTTGACGGCGGCCACCTCCACCCGGCCGGCCCACCGCTCCAGCCGGGCGGTGACGTCGTCCTCGGTCAGCGCGACGGACGCCATGCCGCCGAGCCCGGCCAGCCGGCCGCGGATGACCTGGCTGCGGACGGCGACGATGCGGGCCGCGTCGTCCAGGGTCAGCGCGCCGGCCACGCAGGCGGCGGCGATCTCGCCCTGCGAGTGGCCGACGACCGCGTCCGGTACGACGCCCACGGAGGCCCATACGGCGGCCAGCCCGACGGCCATGGCGAAGCTCGCGGGCTGGACGACGTCCACGCGGGTCAGCAGGCCGGGGTCGGCCTCGCCGCGCAGGACGGCCCGAAGGTCCCAGTCGACCCAGCGTTCCAGGGCCTGGGCGCACTCCTCGATCCGGGCGGCGAACACCGGTGAGGAGTCGAGGAGTTCACGGCCCATGCCGATCCACTGGGTGCCCTGTCCGGGGAAGACGAGGACGGTCTTGCCGGCGCCGGCCGGGGTGGTGGTGCCTCGGAGGGCGCCGGCCGTCTGCTCGTCGCGGGCGAGCGCGGTCAGGGCGGCCAGGGCCTCGTCGTGGGTCTGCGCGACCACGACGGCGCGTTCGCTCAGCACGGCGCGCCGGGTGGCGAGGGTGCCGGCGACGGCCGTGAGCGGGGTGTCCGCGGCGCCCTCCAGGAAGGCGGCGAGGCGGTCGGCCTGGCCGGTGAGCGAGGCGGCGGAGGCCGCCGTCACCACCAGCGGCAGCACACCGTCCGGTGCCGGGGGCGCCTGCTCGCCGGCCTCCTCCTCGGGGGCCTGTTCCAGGATCAGGTGGGCGTTGGTGCCGCTGGCGCCGAACGAGGACACGCCGGCGCGGCGCGGGCGGCCGGTCTCGGGCCACTGCTGGGCGTCGGTGAGCAGTTCCACGGCGCCCGCGGACCAGTCGACCTGTGGGGTGGGGGCGTCGATGTGCCGGCTGGGCGGCATCAGGCCGTGGCGCAGCGCCTGGACCATGTTGATGACGCCGGCGACACCGGAGGCGGCCTGGGTGTGGCCGATGACGGACTTCACGGAGCCGAGGCGCAGCGGCTGTCCGGCGGGCCGTCCCTGGCCGTAGGTGGCGAGGATCGCCTGGGCCTCGATGGGGTCGCCGAGGACGGTGCCGGTGCCGTGGCCCTCCACCATGTCGATGTCGGCGGCGGTCAGGCCGGCGCCGGCCAGCGCCCTGCGGATGACGCGCTGCTGGGAGGGGCCGTTGGGGGCGGTCAGGCCGTTGGAGGCGCCGTCCTGGTTGATGGCCGAGCCGCGGATGACGGCCAGGACGCGGTGGCCGCGCTCGCGGGCCTGGGAGAGCGTTTCGAGCAGGACGACCCCGACGCCCTCGGCCCAGCTGGAGCCGTCGGCCGTGGCGGCGTAGGACTTGATGCGGCCGTCGAAGGCGAGGCCGCGCTGGCGGGCGAAGCCGACGAAGCCGCCGGGGGTGGACATCACGGTGGAGCCGCCGGCGAGCGCCATGGAGCACTCGCCGCGGCGCAGCGCGTGCATGGCGAGGTGGATGGCGACCAGGGAGGAGGAGCACATGGTGTCGACGGTGACCGCCGGGCCCTCCAGGCCGAGGGTGTAGGCGACGCGGCCGGAGGCGACACCGCCCGCGCTGCCCAGCGCCCGTTCCAGGCTGAGGAAGCCCTCGTGGCCGCTGAGGTCGGGGGCGTAGTCCTGGTGGACGATGCCGGCGAAGACGCCCGTGTCGCTGCCGCGCACCGAGTGCGGGTCGATGCCGGCCCGTTCCAGCGTCTCCCAGGACACTTCGAGCAGTTGGCGCTGCTGCGGGTCCATGGCGAGCGCCTCGCGCGGGGAGATGCCGAAGAAGGCGGCGTCGAACTCGCCGGCGTCGTGCAGGAAGGCGCCTTCGCGGACGTAGGTCGTGCCGGGGTTGTCCGGGTCGGGGTGGTAGAGGCCCTCCAGGTCCCAGCCGCGGTCCTCCGGGAACGCCGTGTAGACGTCGGTGCCGTCGGTCACCACCCGCCACAGGTCCTCGGGGGTGCGGATGCCCCCCGCGTACCGGCAGGCCATGGAGACGATGGCGATGGGCTCGGCAGCGACCGCCGCGAGCTTGCTGTTCTCCTGCTGCAAGCGCGCGTTCTCCTTGAGGGAGGCGCGCAGCGCGTTGACGATCTGGTCGTCCGGGCCCGACATATCCGTCCTCCGTGGTGCGTCCGCTGTCATGGGGTCAGCTCGTCCTGCCCAGAGCACGCTGCACGAGATCGGCAACGTCCATGGCGTCGATCAGGGTCTCGTCGTCCTCGGCCGGGGCCGCCGCTTCGGGCGTCTCGGACGCCGGGGCGTCCTCCGTGTCCACGAGGCCGAGCAGGGTGTCCAGCACGCCGGCTTCCCTGAACCGGGCGAGGGGGACGGTGGCGAGGGCTCGCCTGAGGTCGTCCTCCCGCCCGTCGAGCCCGTCGTCCACGTCCCGCAGCAGCTCGGAGCGGAGGTAGCCGACGAGGGCGTCCGGCGTGGGGTAGTCGAAGATGAGGGTGGCGGGCAGCCGCAGGCCGGTCGCCACGTGGAGGCTGTTGCGCAGGTTGACGGCGGCGAGCGAGTCGAAGCCGACCTCCTGGAATGCCTGGAGGGGGCCGATGCTCTCGGCGCCGCTGTGTCCGAGGACCGTGGCGGCGTGTCCGCACACCAACCGGAGCAGGATGCGGTTCTGCTCGGCGTCGGGGACGTCGCGCAGGGACTCCACGAGACCGGCGGTGGTGTCGCCGTTCTCGGTGTCCGGTTGGGTGGCCCGCAGGGCGGCCTGCGCCTCGGGCAGGTCGGCGAAGAGCGGGCTGGGCCGGACCGAGGTGAACGCCGGGATGAAGGCGCCCCAGTCCATGTCGACCACCGTGACGGTCTTCTCCTGGGCCTGGACGGCCTGTTCGAAGGCGGTGACGGCGATCTGCGGCGCCATCGGCAGCACACCGCGCCGGCGCAACTGGGTGAGGGTGTCCTCGTCCATGCCGACGCCGATCTCGTCCAGGGCGCCCCAGGCGATCGCGGTGGCCGCGTGTCCGTGGCCGCGCCGCCACTCCACGAGGGCGTCGAGGACGGCGTTGGCCGCGCCGGACACGCCCTGCCCGCCACCACCCCAGATGCCGGCGATCGAGGAGAACACCACGAACGCGTCGAGCGGGGTGTCCGCGAACCGCTCGGCGAGCCGCCGGGCCGGGTCCACCTTGACGGCGAAGACCTCGGTGAGTTCGGGTACGCCGGTGTCGTCCACGGAGCTGGTCCGAGCGATGTCGGCGGTGTGCACGACGGCGGTGAGCGGCTGCTCCGCGGGGCTGTCGGCGAGCAGGCGGTCGAGTGCGGCCCGGTCGGTGTCGGCGCAGGTGTCGATGGTGGTGCCGGTGCCGGTGGCGGCCACTTCGGCGCGCAGCGCGGCGACGGCGTCCTCGGGTGCGCCGGCCGTGGTGGTGACGACGAGCCGCTGGGCGCCGGAGCGGGCGAGCCACAGGGAGGCGTGCCGGCCGAGGCCCTCGGCGCCGCCGGTGACCAGGACGGTGCCGCGGGGCTGCCAGCCGGAGCCGGCGGCCGGGTCGGGGGCGGTCTTGCGCAGCAGCCGGCGGGTGTGCACGCCGGACCTGCGCACGGCCAGCTGGTCGTCGTCGCCGGCGGTGTCGAGCGCGCCGAGCAGATGGCGGACGGTGCGGGTGTCGAGGGTCGCGGGCAGGTCGATGAGCCCGCCCCAGCGGTCGCCGCGTTCCAGGGCGGCGGCCCGGCCGATGCCCCAGACGGCCGCCTGGGCGGGCGCGGTGACGGTGTCCTGGATGCCGGTGCTGACCGCGCCGCGGGTCAGGCACCACAGCGGCTGGGTGGCTCCGGCGTCGCCGAGCGCCTGGACCAGCGCGAGGGTGGCCGCGGTCAGCGGGACGGGGTCCTGCGGGCCGTCCGCGCCGCCCGGGTCGAGCGCGAGCAACGACAGCACACCGCTGACGGCGTGTTCGGCGAGGGCGCCGGACAGGCGCTCGCCGAGCCGGGCGCGGGTGGCGTCGCCCGCGGCGATCTCCAGCGGTACGACGTCCAGGCCCTGCGCGGTGAGTTCCCGCAGCAGCTCGGCCGGTGCCGGGCCCTCCGGTACGACGGCCAGCCAGGTGCCGCCGGGCACGCCGGCGCCCTCCTGGTCGAGCGGTCGCCAGGTGACGTGGTAGCGCAGCTTCTCCGCCGCCGAGCGCTCGCGCCGCCGGCCGCGCCAGTCGGCGAGCACCGGTACGACCGTGCGCAGCGCGTCGCGCTGGTCGGCCGCGGCCAGGTCGAGCAGCTGGGCGAGGGAGTCGGTGTCGGCCTGTTCGACGGCGGCCCAGAAGTCGGTCTCGGCGCCCTCGGCCGCGGGGGCGTCGTCCGGGCCGCTCTCCGCCTCGCGCAGCCAGAAGTGCTGCCGGTCGAAGGCGTACGTCGGCAGGTCGAGGTGGGCGTCGCGCGCCTCGGCGGGCAGGACGCCCGTCCAGTCCACGGCCACGCCCTTGACGAACAGCTCGGCCATCGAGGCCAGCAGCCGCCGCAGACCACCCTCTTCGCGGCGCAGCGAACCGGCGGCGACGGCACGCAGCCGTACGGTGTCGTCGGCGGCCTCGTCGAAGATCTCGTTGACCGGCTGGACGAGGACCGGGTGGGCGCTGGACTCGACGAACACCGTGTGGCCCTCGGCGAGCAGGGCGCTGACGGCCGGGCCGAAGCGGACCTGGCCGCGCAGGTTGCGGTACCAGTAGCCGCCGTCCAGGACACCCGCCTCGCGGACCCACTCGCCGGTCACGGTCGAGAAGAACGGCACGACCGGTGCCTGGCTGCGGATGTCGGCGAACGCTTTGTCCAACGCCCCCTCGATCGCCTCGACGTGGCGCGTGTGGGAGGCGTAGTCCACGGCGACCCGGCGCACCCGCACGCCGTCCGCCTCCAGTACGGTCAGCGCCTCGTCCAGCGCTTCCGCGTCACCGGCGACCACGACCGAGGAGGGCCCGTTGACGGCGGCGAGCTCGACTCGCCCGCTCCACGCGGCGATCCGGGCGACGGCGTCCGGCTCGGGGAGCATCACCGAGGCCATCCCGCCCCGGCCCGCGAGCTCACCGGCGATCACCTGACTGCGGACGGCCACGACGCGCGCCGCATCCTCCAGCGACAGCACACCGGCCACGCAGGCGGCGGCGATCTCGCCCTGCGAGTGACCGACCACCGCGTCCGGTACGACGCCCACGGACGCCCACACGGCCGCGAGGCCGACATTCACGGCGAAGCTCGCCGGCTGGACGACGTCGACCCGCCCCAGCAGATCGACGTCACCGCGCAGGACGGCCTTCAGGTCCCAGTCGGTCCACGGCGCCAGAGCGCGGGCGCACTCCTCGATCCGCTCCGCGAACACCGGTGAGGACTCCAGCAGTTCACGGCCCATCCCCGGCCACTGCGAGCCCTGGCCGGGGAAGACGAGCACGGTCCTGCCGGGGCCGCCGGAGCCGGCGACGGTTCCGGTCACGACGAGGGGGCTGCTCTCGCCGCGGGCCAGCGCTGCCAGCCCGGCCAGTGCCTCGGCCCGGGAACCGGCGACGATCACGGCCCGCTCGGACAGCAGGGCCCGCCGGGAGACGAGCGCGCCCGCGACTTCGGCCGGAGCCGTGTCCGCGTCGCTGCCCGTGCCCGTGCCCGTGTCCGTGTCCGTGACGAACGCCGCCAGGCGTCCGGCCTGGGCGGCGAGGGAGGCCGTGCTGCGGGCCGACACGACCAGCGGTACGACGCCGGCGGGGACCGCCGGCCGGGCGGCCGGCCCGGTCTCGGGCGCCTCCTCCAGGATGACGTGCGCGTTGGTGCCGCTGGCGCCGAACGAGGAGACGGCGGCCCGGCGCGGCCGGCCGTCGCGGGCCCATTCCCGCGTCTCGGTGAGCAGTTCGACGGCGCCCGCCGACCAGTCCGCCTGCGGGGTCGGCTCGGCGACGTTCAGGGTGGCGGGCAGCACGCCGTGCCGCATCGCCTCCACCATCTTGATGACACCGGCGACACCGGCGGCGGCCTGGGTGTGCCCGATGTTGGACTTCACCGAGCCGAGCCACAGCGGCTTGCCGGGGTCCCGGTCCTGGCCGTAGGTGGCCACCAGCGCCTGGATCTCGATCGGGTCGCCGAGGACGGTGCCCGTACCGTGGCCCTCCACCACGTCGACGTCCGCCGGGGTCAGCCCGGCCGCGGCCAGCGCGCTGCGGATCACCCGCTGCTGGGAGGGCCCGTTGGGGGCGGTCAGGCCGTTGGAGGCGCCGTCCTGGTTGACCGCGCTGCCGCGCAGTACCGCCAGCACGCGGTGGCCGTTGCGCCGCGCCTCCGACAGCCGCTCCAGCAGGACCACGCCGACGCCCTCGGCCCAGCCGGTGCCGTCGGCGGTGGAGGAGTACGCCTTGCAGCGGCCGTCGGCGGACAGGCCGCGCTGCCGGGAGAACTCCAGGAAGGCGTCCGGGCTGGCCATGACGGTGGCGCCGCCGGCGAGCGCGAGGGAGCACTCGCCGCCGCGCAGCGCCTGGGCCGCGAGGTGCATGGCGACCAGGGAGGAGGAGCAGGCCGTGTCCACGGTCACCGCGGGGCCCTCGAATCCGAACACGTACGCCACCCGGCCCGAGGCCACGCTGGAGGCCGTACCGGTCATGACGTAGCCCTGGACGTCCTCGGGCACCTGGCGCAGCCGGGTCACGTAGTCGTGGTGGACGATGCCGGTGAACACGCCGATGTCCTGGCCGCGGGTGGACAGCGGGTCGATGCCGGCCCGTTCCATGGCCTCCCAGGAGGTCTCCAGCAGCAGCCGCTGCTGCGGATCCATGGCCAGCGCCTCGCGCGGTGAGATCCCGAAGAGTCCGGCGTCGAACCGGGCGGCGTCGTGCAGGAAGCCGCCCGCGCGGGTGTAGCTGGTACCGGGGTGGGCCGGATCGGGGTGGTAGAGCTTGTCGGTGTCCCAGTCGCGGTCGGCCGGGAAGCCGGAGATGGCGTCGCGCCGGTCCATGACGAGCTGCCAGAGTTCCTCGGGGCTGGTGACGCCGCCGGGCAGCCGGCTGCTCATGGCGATGATGGCGATCGGCTCGTCCGGGTCCGCCGTGCCGCGCCGGGTGACGGCGGGCGTCTCCGGGCGGGTGCCGAGGAGTTCGCCGCGCAGATGGTCGGCCAGCAGGGCGGGGGTGGGGTGGTCGAAGACCAGGCTGCTGGGCAGGCTGACGCCGGTGAAGTCGTGCAGCCGGTTGCGGAGTTTGACCGCGGTGAGCGAGTCGAAGCCGAGGTTCTTGAACGGCTGCCCCTCGTCGAAGCCGTCCGTGCCGCGGTGCCCGAGCACGACCGCGGCGCTCTCCCGCACCAGGTCCAGCAGGACCCTCCGCTGCTCCGCGTCGGCGAGACCGGCCAGCCGGGCGGCCAGTTCGTTGCCGTCGGCGGCCGGTTCCCGGCGGATCACACGCCGGGCCGGGGCGGAGCCGAGGGTGCCGGCCGGGGCCTGGGCACGCCCGGCCGCCGCCCCGCCGGCTTCGCGCGCCGGGTACTGCCCGTTGCCGGACCCGTGGTGCGCGGCCGGGACCGGAACGTCGGTGCCTGTGTGGAGGGGTGTGCCATCCGTGGCGCCTGTTCCGAGGGTTGCGCCGTCCTTGGCCGCAAGATCGGGGTCCGTGGCGGGGGTTGTACCATCCGTGGCCTCAACCTCGGCGCCGCTGCCGAGAGTTGCGCCGTACAGGGCCGTCACCTCGGCGTCTGTTCCGTCGGTTGCCGTGAGCCGTACCGGGCCGAGCAGGGCCACGGGCCGGCCGGCCGGGTCGGCCAGTTCCACCAGGTGTCCGTCCTCGTGGGCCGGGGTGACGCGCACCCTCAGTTCGGTGGCGCCCACCGCGTACACGGCGAAGGCGGCGCACTCCGCCAGGGCGCAGGTGTCCGCGTCGAGGCGTGCGGCCTCGGCCGCGACCCGCAGCGCCGTGTCGAGCAGCATCGGGTGGAGGGTGAACGCCTCTTCCTCGCCGTCGAGTTCGGCCGGCAGGGCGATGTCGGCGAGGATCCGGGCGTCCTGCCGCCACACGCCGCGCACCCCGGTCAGGGTGCTCTCCTCGGCCGGCTCGTCGGGCCGGCCGAGCGGGTCGAAGGCATGGGCCGGGACACCGGTCACCAGCGTGGCCCGGGCGTGCCGGAGCCAGGGCTGGCCCTCCTGCCCGGCCGGCCGGCTGTGCACGGCGGCATCGCGCGCCCCGTCGGGGCCGGGGGCGTCCACGAAGACGCGCAGCTGGAGGTCGCCGTGCGCGGGGACGACGAGGGGTGCGTCGAGGGTGATCCGCTCGACGGTTCCGCCGCCGGCCTCGTCGCCGGCCCGGACCAGCAGCTCCAGCAGCACGGCGGCCGGTACGGTCACGGCACCGCCGGTGTGCGCGCCCGGGAGCAGGCCGGGGCTGCGCCCGGACAGCCGGCCGGTGAGGACGACGCCGGTGCCGCCGTGGGTGCCGGGGATCTCCACGACACCGCCGAGCAGCGGGTGGCCGGCGGACCGGGCGCCGAGCGCCTCGGCGTCGGAGGCGGTGCCGCCCTCCACCCAGTACCGCTGGTGCTGGAAGGCGTAGGTGGGCAGGTCGGGGCCGACGGCCGGCTCGGGGCGGCCGAGGACGGCGGTCCAGTCGACGGGTACGCCCCGCACGTGCAGTTCGGCGAGCGCGGTGCGTACGGAGGTGTCCTCGGCGGTGTCGCGGCGCAGTGTGGTGACGCAGCCGCGGGTGTCCGGTCCGAGTGTGCCGTGGGCCATGGCGCTGAGGACGCCGCCGGGGCCCAGTTCGAGGTGGGTCACGACGCCCTGGTCGCGCAGGGTGGTGACGGCGTCGGCGAACCGCACGGCGTGCCGGGCCTGGTCGACCCAGTACTCGGGGGTGGCGAGCAGCCCGTCCTCGGCGAGTGCGCCGGTGAGCGTGGAGACGACGGGCACGCTGCTCGGCCGGTAGCGGAGCCGGGCGGCAACTGCGGCCAGCTCGTCGAGCATGGGCTCCATCAGCGCGGAGTGGAAGGCGTGGCTGACGGTCAGCCGCCGGGTGCGGTGGCCGTCCTGGGCGAGGCGCCCGGTGACGGCGAGTACGGCGTCCTCGGCGCCGGACAGGACCAGCGCGTCCGGCGCGTTGACCGCCGCGATCCCGACGGTGCCCGGTGTCCCCGAGAGCAGCGGTGCCACCTGGGCCTCGGTCGCCTCCACGGCGATCATCGCCCCGCCCTCGGGCAGGGCCTGCATCAGCCGGGCGCGGGCCGCGACCAGTTCACCGGCGTCCGCCAGGTCGAGGATGCCGGCGGCGTGGGCGGCGGCGATCTCGCCGACCGAGTGGCCCGCGAGGAGGTCGGGCCGTACGCCCCAGGAGGTGAACAGCCGGAACAGCGCGGTCTCCAGGACGAACAGCGCGGTCTGGGTGTACAGGGTCTGGTCGAGCAGGGCGGCCTGTTCGGTGCCGGGCTCGGCGAACACCACGTCCTTCAGGGGGTGGGCGAGGCCGTCCAGGTGCCGTTCCACGGCGGCGCAGGCGGCGTCGAAGGCGTCGCGGAACACCGGGTGTGCGGTGGCGAGTTCGCGGCCCATGCCGGCCCACTGGCTGCCCTGGCCGGTGAAGAGGAAGGCGAGCTTGCCGTCCACCGGGCTGCCGGTGACGGTGTCCGCGTCGGCGGTGCCCGCGGCGAGCGCGCGCAGGGCGTCGGTGAGCTGCTGCCGGCCGGCGGCCAGGACGACCGCACGGCGGTCGAGGTGGGCGCGGGCGGTGCCGAGTGCGTGCGCCGTCGCCCCGAGCGGCGTTCCGGCGCGGTCCGCCACCCAGTCCGCGAGCCGGCCGGCCTGCCCGCGCAGCCCGCCGGGGGTGCGGGCGGAGACGGGGAAGAGGAGGAGGGAGGTGCCGTCGACCGGGGCCGGTCCTGCGCTGTCCGTCCTCTCGGCTGCGGGTGGCTGCTCCAGGACGAGGTGGGCGTTGGTGCCGCCGATGCCGAAGGCGGAGACGCCGGCGCGGCGCGGGCGGCCGGTGTCCGGCCAGGGGCGGACCTCGGTGAGGACCTCGACCGCGCCCGCCGACCAGTCGACGTGGCGGGAGGGCCGATCCACGTGCAGGGTGCGGGGCAGCAGGCCGTGCCGCATCGCCATGACCATCTTGATGACGCCGGCGACGCCGGCCGCGGCCTGGGTGTGCCCGAGGTTGGACTTCACCGAGCCGATCCACAGCGGCTCTTCGCGGTCCTGGCCGTAGGTGGCGAGCAGCGCCTGTGCCTCGATCGGGTCGCCGAGGACCGTACCGGTGCCGTGCGCCTCCACCGCGTCCACCTCGGACGTCGAAAGACCGGCGCTCGCCAGCGCCTTGCGGATCACCCGCTGCTGCGAAGGACCGTTCGGTGCCGTCAGCCCGTTCGAGGCGCCGTCCTGGTTCACCGCGCTGCCCCGCAGCACGGCAAGGACCTGGTGGCCCTGGCGCTCGGCCTCCGAGAGCCGCTCGACCAGCAGCACGCCCACGCCCTCGGACCAGCCGGTGCCGTCCGCGCCGTCCGCGAACGCCTTGCACCGCCCGTCGGGGGCCAGGCCGCGCTGCCGGGAGAACTCCACGAACGTCTCGACGTTGCCCATCACCATGACCCCGCCGGCGAGCGCCATGGAGCACTCCCCGTTGCGCAGCGCCTGGGCCGCCAGGTGCAGGGCGACCAGGGAGGAGGAGCAGGCGGTGTCGATGGTGACGGCGGGACCCTCGAAGCCGAAGTGGTAGGCGACGCGGCCGGAGACGACGCTGCCCGAGCCGCCGGTGAGCCGGAAGCCCTCGGCTTCGGTCGAGTGGTGCATCCGCACGGTGTAGTCGTGGCTGTTGACGCCGACGAAGACCCCGATGTCCCGGCCGCCCAGCCCGGTGGGATCGATCGCGGCGCGTTCGAACGCCTCCCAGGACGTCTCCAGCAGCAGTCGCTGCTGCGGGTCCATGGCGAGGGCTTCGTTCGGGGAGATGCCGAAGAAGGCGGCGTCGAAGCCGGGCGCGTCGTCGAGGAACGCGCCGTGCCGCACGTACGTCGTACCGGTCTTGTCGGGATCGGCATCGTAGAGCCGGTCGATGTCCCAGCCGCGGTCGGCGGGGAACTCCGTGACCGCGTCGACCCCGTCGGCCACGAGCCGCCACAGGTCCTCGGGGCTGTGCACCCCGGCGGGGAAGCGGCAGGCCATCGCGACGATCGCGATCGGCTCGTCGGGCGCGGCGGGGCCCGCGACGGGCCTCTGGCCCGCGGACGCGGTCGCGGCTGCGGTGTCGCCGACGAGCCGGGCCCGCAGGTGCGCGGCGAGCGCGGTGGGCTTCGGGTAGTCGAAGACGACGGCCGAGGGCAGCGTGAGACCGGTGGCGGTCGCCAGCCGGTTGCGCAGTTCCACCGCGGTCAGCGAGTCGAACCCGGCCTCCTTGAAGGCCCGGTCGGCGCGGACGGCGTCGGCGGTGCCGTGGCCGAGGACGTCGGCGGCGTTGCGCCGGACGAGGTCCAGCAGCAGTGCGCTCTGGGCCGCCGCGTCCAGTGTGGTGAGGCGGTCGCTCAGGCTGCGGTCGGCGGCCCCGGCGGCACGGGCCGGCGTGCGCGGTGTGGGCGCGAGGCCGCGCAGCAGGGGGGCCACGGGAGCGGTGCAGGCTGCCGAGCGGAGGGCGGGCAGGTCCAGTTTGGCGGCCACCGGGGCGGCGGGCAGCCCGCTGCCGGGGCGGAGGGCGAGGTCCAGCAGTGCCATGCCCTCGGCCTCGGACAAGGCGGCCATGCCGAGCCGCCGGTTGCGGTGCAGATCGGCGGCGCCGAGGTGCCGGGTCAGGCCGCTGGCCCGCTCCCAGTAGCCCCAGGCGAGCGAGACGCCGGGCAGGCCCTGCTCACGGCGGTGCCGGGCGAGCGCGTCCAGCGCGGCGTTGGCGGCGGCGTAGTTGGCCTGGCCGGGGTTGCCGAAGACGTTCGCGGCGGAGGAGAACAGTACGAACGCCGCGAGGTCGAGGTCACGTGTCAGTTCGTCCAGCAGCAGGGCCGCGTCCAGTTTGGGCCGCAGTACGGTGTCGACGCGTTCCGGGGTGAGCGCGGTGACCACGCCGTCGTCCAGGACACCGGCGGTGTGCAGGACGGCGGTCAGCGGGTGGGCGGCGGGCACCGCGTCCAGGGCGGCCGCGAGTTGGGCCCGGTCGGCGGTGTCGCAGGCGACGAGCGTGACGGTGGCGCCCAGCGCGGTCAGCTCCTCGCAGAGCGCGGCCGCCCCGTCCGCCGCGGGACCGCGCCGGCCGAGCAGAAGCAGATGGCGGATGCCGTGCGCGGTGGCCAGGTGCCGGGCGGTCAGCGCGCCGAGCGTGCCGGTGCCGCCGGTGATCAGGACGGTCCCGTCCGGATCGAGCGCCCGCCCCGGCCACGAGGTGCCGTCCCCCGCCGGAACGCCGGCCCGGACCAACCGGGGCGCCTGAACGCCCCCGTCCCGTAGCCGTGTCACCGGTTCACCGCAGGCGAGCAGGCCGGGCAGCGCGGAGCGGACAGCCGCCTCCGCCTCCTGCCCGCCGTCCGAGGCGTCGGTCTCGACCAGCAGGATCCGGCCCGGGTGCTCGGACTGCGCGGAGCGCAGCAGCCCTTGTACGGCGGACGCGGCGAGGTCCGTGCCGTCCGCGGCGGCGGCCACGACCAGCCGGGTCCGTTCCAGGGCGGGGTCGGCCAGCCACGCCTGCAGCACACCGAGCGCGGCGGCGAGCGCCGTACGCGGATCCGTGACCGCGCGGTCGGGCTCGTACAGCAGCACGTCCGCGTCCGCCGCCCGGGCGGTGACGTCCTCCGCGCTGCTGACGCCGACGGCGGACGGCGTACCGTCCCCCGCCGGAAGCGGCAGTTCCGTCCAGTCGACGCGGAACAGCGCGTCGTGGGCGAGGGCCTCGGCGAGCCCGGCCCGGGCCGGGTCGAACGGCTCGGACAGCACCGCGTCGACGGCCAGCACGGGCCGCCCCGCCGGGTCGGTCAGGTCGAGCCGGGTGCCCTCTCCGGCCGCCCCCGCCGACCGTACGGTGACCGTGGTCGCCCCGGACGCGTGCAGGCTGACCCCGCGCCAGGTCACCGCGTGCGTCCCGGCGGGCAGCGCCGTGCGCACGGCCGTGTCGAGCAGAGTGGGGTGGACGCCGTACCGGTCGGCGTCCCCGGTGGCCTCGCCGAGGGCCACCTCGACGCCGGGCCCGTCGGCCGGCCGGTGACCGCCCGTCACCCCGGCGGGCGCCAACGTGCCGTGCGCGTGTCGCGTCCAGACGGCGTCCAGCGCGGAGTCGGCGGGCCGCGAGTACACCTCGACGGTACACCGCCCGGTCTCGTCGGCCTCACCCACGACGGTCTGTACACCCCGGCCCCCGCGCACCGGCAGAACAACGGGCCGGTCCACGGTCAGCTCCGCCACGACCGGCACACCGGCCTCGGCGCCGAGCCGGACCGCCAGCTCGACCAGAGCGGCGTTCGGCACCAGGACCGCGTCCTCCCCGACCAGATGCTCGGCCAGCCACGGCTGCGAGCGCAGCGACCACCGCGAGGTCGTCATGAACCCCCCGGAGTCGGGCCGCCCGACCACCGCGCCGAGCAGGGGGTGATCGGCGCCCGCCTGCCCGAGAGAGGCCGCGTCCGCCGCGGGAGCGGTCTTCAGCCAGTAGTGGCGGTGGTCGAAGGCGTAGGTCGGCAACTCCACCTGCGTGGCATCGGCACCGGCGGGCAGGACACCCGTCCAGTCGACCGGGACGCCCTTGACGAACACCTCGGCCATCGACGCCAACAGCCGCCGCAGCCCGCCCTCCTCGCGGCGCAGCGAACCGGTGACAACGGCCTCGGCATCGGCCTCGTCCACGATCTCGTTGACCGGCTGGACGAGGACGGGGTGGGCGCTGGACTCGATGAACACCGTGTGGCCCTCGGCGAGCAGGGCGCTGACGGCCGGGCCGAAGCGGACCCGGCCGCGCAGGTTGCG
>NZ_JBVJRL010000043.1:0-25307 GCF_055607665.1 Streptomyces sp. NPDC036984 | reverse complement strand
AGCAAGCCCCGGCACCAGTCCCCGCCGGTTGACATCCATAGGGGCATCAAACCCGCCGTCCGCTACGAAGCAACCGTGCTGGTCGCAGCCATCAATGAGTGGCTGTGACCCCGCGGCCGCAGCAGCCTTCAGTTAACCCTTTGCCGAGGAGCCGATAGACCAGCTACGTTCTCCCAGCCGTCCATGTTGATCCGGACCGGCACTGTCGACGAGGAGGTGTGGAGCACATGCGCAGGAGTGCCCAGCAGTTGAGCCCGCGTACTGACCTTTGCCACCTCCTCACGACGGAGACACCTTGTCGCTCCGCATCACCCCACTGACCGACCCCGCTCACGGGGCGCACAGCCGACGCCTTGCATGGCTGGCGTCCGACGCCGATGCCAACCCTGTCGGGACGGCGTTTCTGCGCCTGTTCGATGGCGGACAAGAGCACCTGGCCGAACTGACCCTCCACGTCCATCCCGTGGAGCGCCGCAAGGGCGTCGGCTCCCGGCTACTCGACACTGCCGTGGCCGCCGCCCGGGACAACACCCGGCGCTGCGTCGTAGCGCAGGCCGGGGCCGGATCGCCCGGCGACCACTTCCTGCCGGCCCGCGGCTTCCGCAAGGTCCTCACCCTGAGGTACTCCCGTCTGCCCCTGGCCGATGTGGACATCCCCTCCCTGGCAGAGATCATCGAGCGTCCGCATTCCGGCTACCGGCTGGCGTCCTGGCAGGGAACCGTCCCCGACGATCTCGCCCAGACCTTCGCCGACTCACGTCGCGCCATGGACGACATGCCCATGGAGGACACCGACCACGGCACCACGACCTGGGATGTGGACCGGGTCCGGGCTGCGGCGAAGGCCGTCGAACAGCGCGGCGACCACCTGCACACCGTCGTCGCCATCGACACCTCCAACGGCTCGATCGCCGGGTTCACGGAACTCGTCGTGCCCGGCGGCGGCACAGGTGATGCCCAGCACTACGGCACCGGCGTGCTGCCTGAGCACCGCGGACACGGCCTCGGCCGCTGGATGAAGGCCGAGTCGATCCGCCAAGCCCACGGGCACTACCCGGACCTCGGCGGCCTCCTGACCGACACCGCCGACAGCAACACGCACATGAGACACATCAGCGACAGCCTCGGCTACCTGCCCACGCACACGACACTGCAGTATCAGCTCGACCTGTAGAGACGAGCGGACGGGCCGGACCTGGGCATCACCTCGTCCGGCCCGTCGGCATTTTCACAACAGGCCCTACGACCTCGTGCACGGTTGGCCGTGGCACGTCGAGGGGTGTGGCGCTGTCGGTGGTCACGCTCGAAGGGCGTGGTCGAGGGCGGCGGTCTGCTGGTGTGAGAGCAGACCGACGACGGCTTGCACGATGTCACTCATGTGTTCGCGTCGGCCATGGTGGCGGGCGAGAGACCGCCAGTTTTTCAGGTGGGCGATGCCGTGCTCGACGCGGATGCGCCGTGAGGAGTGCGCCTTGCGCTGTAGTTCGTGCCGCTCCTCGTACCAAGCGGGAGCGTTCTTCTTGAACTTGCGATGTGGTGGTGTCACCACGCGTCCGCCTGTCTGCGCGCCCATCCCCTGGTAGCCGGCATCCGCGAGAATCTCCATGAACGGGCCGTCGGCCAGAAGCTGGGCCAGTTCCAGCTGTCGCGCCTGGGTGATGTCAGCGCAGCTGCCCGGCCGGATCGGGCTGCAGAACAGCACACGCCCCTCGGCGTCCGTGAGGACCATGGACTTCACGGCGTTCTGTTCGGTCTTTCCGGAGATGAATTTGTCCCGGTCCTTGCGGCCGGCGGCCGGGCGTCGCACACGAATCTCTGTGCCGTCGATGATCCCGGTCCGACCATCGACGCCCAGGTACTCGACGACCTCGGCGAGAGTACGCAGCCGAACGTCCGGCGCGACCGTGCATCCCCGCTGCGCGAGCAGGGGCCGCACGTCGCCGATGGCGCGCGTGATAGTTGAGCGGTCCACGCCGAACCAGCAGGCCAGCACGTCATGAGTGATGCCATGGCGCAGACTCACCCATGTGGCCAGCAGTCGGTCGACGAAGACGAACTTGTGTTTCGCCCCGGCTCCTACGGCCCGTCGCCGCGGCCGAGCCGCCAGGCGTGCCTGATGCCGTTCGTGCCACAACGGCCCTACCTCAGCGACGAGTTCAGCGATCACCGTCGCCGACAGCCCAGGGACCCGGTACTCCGCCACGATCAACTCGCGCGCCCCAACCACCCCCACCATGCTCAGCTCAACGATCTACCTGTGCGCCGAGCCACGGCCAACCGTGCACGAGGTCGTAAGGGCTGTCCCGTAAGTGATCTATGGGGTCCGGATAACCTGTGCTTCACCGTCACCCAGTAAGGGTGAGATGGCGCGGGAAGGGACGATCTGGAACGAGCCGGTCTCACGTCAGGCGAGTGCGATGATGTCTGTCGTGACGACCGGTGTGAGAGGTGGGCTACCTCCCGTTGGCTGGCAATCAGACCTCATGCGACAGCTGGGCGACCTTGCCGCCGAGGACGCTCGTATTCATGGGCTGCATCCGCATGGTTCCAGCAAGGGCGACGGCGCTGGCATCGACCAGTGGTCCGATCTTGACGTTCTGATCGATACTCCGGAGCCGGTGGCGGTGGCCGAAGCCTTCGCCGAGCGGATCGGTTCCCTCGTCGTGCCGCTGTTCGCATCGCAACGCAGCGGCGACTCGCGACGCTACACGCTGCGGATGGTGCTGGTGGATCTGCGCCGGATCGACATCACGACGGTGGTTCCCACGGGCCCGGGTGCAGGTCCCCCATCCGAGGCGGCTGCAACGGGCGAGAACAGCGCCATGAAGGAGCTGATCAACGATTTCCGGTTCGACGCAGTTCTGGCGGCCGTCAAGGCGGCGCGCGATGACATCCTGATCGGCGGGCACCTGACCCTGCAGCTCGCCAGGCACGTCCTTGTCGCCGCCATGCTTCTCCGCGACCGGGACGCGGGAACGAACCACCACCGTTTCGGTGGGACCCAGTGGGATGCGTGGGCGACCGTACTCGGGTCGGCGCCGGCCCCCTACACCAGGCAGGGCATCACCAAGGCCATCAGGCACTACACGGACGCACTGACAGACCTTGTTACGGCATGGGATCCGCGTGCCCGCCCTGAGAACGGGCCGCTGCTCGCGCTGTTGGACGCGGTTGAGGATTCGACTCCGCGAAGCAGCTGAAGGCGGAAGATCACTATCCTGCACGAGTGTTCTCATCTGATGAGCTGACTCTGTCGGAGCGCGAACTCTGGGAGGCGTTTCCCGAGGGACGCCGTGTGGACCTGCGTACGGGGACGCCCGAGGGCGATCACGTTGACGGAGGTGGGCAGTGGGGACCTGAACGCACAGTCCGGGCAGCCGTGATCACTGCCCTGCTCCTGGGCGCGCACACCGCTCAGCCACGCGCTGTAGCCTGCCTGAGCCTCGTCGGCGCGCGGGTTTCTGGCCACCTCAACCTGGCCGGGGCGCAGATCGACCATCCGCTCTTGCTTGAGGACTGCTGGTTCGAGGAAGGTCTGGACCTCTACGGCGCATCGACCGGGGAGATCTCGATCGTGGGCAGCCGAGTGCCCGGCATCGAAGCCGGATCAACCCGCATCGAAGGGCGTCTCAATCTGCGGCGCACCCTCGTGGAAGAGGGTTCCGCCCCGGCCTCCCATCGTCGCGAGGCCGCCTTGTCGCTCATGCACGCCCGTGTGACCGGCGGTGTGATCCTCAGCGGGGCCGAGATCAACGCCTCGCAGGGGCGGGCCGTGTCCGCTGGCGGCCTGGTCACGGAAGGGGGTGTCTTCTGCAGAAACGGATTCGTGGCGCGGGGCGAAGTACGGCTGATGGGAGCTCACCTGTCGGGTGGATTGTTCATGGAGGGCGCGCACCTGCAACGGCCCGGCCCGACCGGGGTGGCCTTGTCCCTGGACAACGTGGTGGCGTCGACGCTCGACTTCTCCCAGGGGTTCACTGCTGATGGAACCGTACGACTGCGCGGTGCCAAAGTGTCGGACAACCTGACCTTCGAGGGAGCCCTTTTGAACGGACCGCCCGACAGTGATGGCCAGGCCCTGGTCGGCATGCTGTTGCAGGCCGTCGACTTCGACTTCACCCTTGCCCGGATACCGACCGGCACGGTGGACCTGCGGGGCGCGCAGGTGTCCTATCTCCATGACAACGAGCACAGCTGGCCGGAGGCGGTGGAGCTGGACGGCTTCGTCTACGGCTCCATCAAGGTGAACGACATGGGTGAGCGACGTGAGGCGGTGGGGCGGCGGGACTCCGTGGCCCGTCGTGTGGAGTGGATACGGCGCAGCCCGGGCTACAGTCCTCAGCCGTACGAGCAGTTGGCGACCTGGTACCGCAAGGCCGGCCACGACGACGACGCCCGCCGGGTGCTCCTGGCCAAGCAGCGTCACCGGCGTCGTACACTGCCCCCGGTCGCGCGCGCCTGGGGGCAACTGCTCGACGTGACTGTCGGCTACGGGTACCGTCCATGGCTGGCTGGCGTCTGGCTTCTGGTACTGGCGCTGTTGGGCACGATCGCCTTCCGCACCCACTCCCCGGTCCCGGTGAAGCCGGGCGAGGGCGCTCCGTTCCAGCCCCTCGTCTATACGCTTGACCTCTTGATCCCCATCGGTGGTCTGGGGCAGCGCACCGCCTGGTACTGGACGGACAACGGTCTCCAGTCGCTTGCTTACCTGCTGATCGCCTTGGGATGGGTGCTGACGACAGCCGTCATCGCGGGTGTGACCCGCACACTGCAGAAGAATTGAGGGCCGTCCCTTAGATGCCTCGGCGTGGGCCGTCTGTCGGCGGTCCGGCCATCACCCAGAGCGGGCAGCTGTACCGTAAATGATCTACGCCATGCTGGTTGGCCTGCCCGTTTACCCGTCACCCGGCGAGGGTGAGGTTGTGCAGGCGGGCGACGCCGAGCATGGCGTGGTAGACGCCGTCGCCTTTCAGGCGGCAGTCGCGCAGGATCTTCCAGTTCTTCATGCGGGCGAAGACGTGCTCGACGCGGGCGCGGATCTTGCGGTGGGAGGAGTTGTGCTCCTCTTTCCAGGCCGGCAGTTCGGACTGGCCGCGCTCGCGGCGATGTGGGATGACCAGGTCGGTGCCGCGATAGCCGCCGTCGGCGATGACGGTGGTGCGGCCGACGACGTCCTTGGCGCCGGACAACTCCCACGCCTTGCAGTCGTTGCGGTTGCCGGGCAGTAGCCGGCCGACGGCGACGACGAGCCGGGTGTCGGCGTCGATTACCACCTGGTGGTTGGTGGAGTACCGGTAGTTCTTCGACTGCTCGGCCACCTGGTGGTCGCGGGTGGGGACCAGGGTGCCGTCCACGATGAGCACGGTGTCCTTGCGGAACCGCTTGCGCTGCTGCAGAGCGAGCGTCGGTCCGAGGTGATCGATGATGCGGTCCGCGGCCGACTTCGACACCCCGAACAACGGGGCCGGTTGGCGCAGGGTGAGGTTGGTCCGCCAGTACACGGTGACCAGGAGGACCCGGCCTTCCAGCGGCAGGCTCCAGGGCCGGCCCTTGCGGACCGGGTCCGCCCCTTCCCGTCGCAGGGCGGTGACCAGTTTGCCGAACTGACGCGAGCTCAGCCCGGTGAACGGGGCTATCCAGGAGGGCTCCGACGCCGTGATCACACCAGACACGGCAAGATCATCTCATCAGTAACGGCAGTTACGGGACAGCCAAATGGCGTTTTCGCAGGGCAGAGGCCAATTTCTGTAGCAGGGAATTATGGAACCCGATGGTCGCTGCCGCCTCGGAAAAGTACCTGGTGAGCGTTTTCGGGTCCGTCAACATGGTATGGACGGACCTGAAAGGGCGTTTTTTTGCGGATCAGGGAGCGAGACGAGGATTCGGAGCCTCGTGCGTTGCGGTGACCGAGGCCCTCATCCGATCGGTGACCACGCTGAAAAAGGCTCACTGTGCACCTGGGCTTCCGCGAGCCATAGCCTGTACCGGCACTGGATAGGGCTTGACCGCAAGGCCGTGCGCTTTCCGGAACGCCGAAATCCTCACCCATGCCAGCCTTGGGTTGACGGAAAAGTCGGAGCGGACCCGCGCCAGCCTCGCGAGGCAGCCGTCGCCGGATTCGCTGCAAAGGCGCTCCACTGCGGTCCGCCGCAGGGAATTGTCAAATACCCCGATCAGCGTAGAGCAGAAGTACATGTAGGCAGCTGTCTCCAAGCGCAGACGATTCAGCTCTCCGTGAGTGGACCGAACAATCTCACCATCATCCGTTGCCGCAGAAATTCTGTCCGTAACGCGGTCCAGGGCGCACAGCAATGATTCGGAGGTCAAGGACGGCGAATCGTGCAGGACCTCGTGAAGTGTGCAGATGAACATTCCGACGTCCGGCTCAAAGTCGATTCGCTGCGCGGCGACCTCCACTGCGTGGATCTTCCGCTCAACGTCTTTATTGACCAGGGCTCGGGTAAGTGCCTCCAGGGTGCGATCCGACTCCTGCTTATTCCGAGCGAGTGAGACCAGTTCACGTGTTGCCCGAATGAGGTCTCGTGGCAGCCCGCCGGAAATGACGTGACACAGACAGAGGAAAGCCTCAGGCATCCCGATGACGCGGCGACGCATGAGAATTCGCGACATGGATAGCTCGGCCGGATGCCGTCTACCACCGTGTCCAAGGAAGAGTCGAACGCATCACGAACGGGGAGCCCGCGCCGCTCAAAGGAGCTCATTGCGTTGTCTGAGATTGATATCAGATAGAAGCAGTCCTCGCGCCCAAAGATGCCTTTTATGTCATTAATGAACTGATAGACTTGATCATCCGAGTCGATCTTGTCAAGTTCATCGATCCCGATGAACACCTTCCTGCTTGTCGCCAACTTTCTGAGGAAATCGTTCAACCGTGTCACGATTTCCGGGAACCCCATGGGTTTTTCGGTCATCGTGGCATTCGCAGCCACCCCCGCCTCCAGCCCTACCGGGATTTTTACTCCCGCAGACCAGGAACGTGAGACCGACTGCTGGTACGCCAGCCCATGCAGCAGAGCAGCAGCCTCGGCCGCATCTTTGCCGTGAACCGTCTCGATCTCGTCGAACTCGTCCGGCACCCGCCGATGCCTGCCACGGTAAGTAACCCAAAACAGTGACCCGATGCAAGAAAAAATGAGCAGAGTTACGGCTGGAGTGAGGTTGGCATGCAGCTTCCATCCGCTGAGAGAACCGATCAGCAGGAGCAGTCCCCAGGCACCTGCGAAAGCGAGGACGGACAGTACTACAAGATCAAGAAGTCTCTGTTTTGAGACGACTTCGTCCTCATCGCGGCGACCCGCAACCGAAAGAACTTCATCGGGCGCGACCGCACTGCACACCTTGGAAAACAGCAACAGGACAAACTCCCGGGCGTCATATTTCACCGGCGCCGGAATCAGAACGCGAACCGGTGGCTTTTCAGTCCTGGACTCCGCGAGCGGGGCGTGTTCCTTCGAGCAGAAGTGCCGCAGCAGCGTGGTCTTCCCTACGCCACGCGGTCCGGATATGCCAATACTGCCGCCGGGCATCGTACAGATCAACTGATCGATTTCGCGTGCGGCCGGCACGGAGATTAGAAACTGTGGATCGTCGAGTTCCGCCAAGCCTTTGGGATCGCTGATGTCAAGAGTCAGGGAATAGGACGGCTTCCGGCGGTTGATCTCCTCGCGAAGCAGTCCGGCAACGGCCCGCATTCGGAGCACTGAACGCCACTCTGCCCATGCGGCATCAACGTTACCCTCCAGTACCGCGCGCTCAGCCGGCTGGGGCCGCTCGCGTTGCCGACGAAGGATCTTGTTGCGACTAGAGGGAACTGCAATGGCGATCACGGCAAGGGAGATGAGCACCCCAGAGGTTATCCCCGCAGTTCCCCGGGCTCCGAGAAGGTAGGAGAGACTCGCCAGAGCGAACACGGTCGCACCGAGCGAGAGCAGGAACTTGACAATTTTCCAGGGGCTCCTCCACCAAGACGCTTCGGCGTACTTTCGACGCATGTCCTCAAAACGTTGATCGAGATTCTTGAGGCGAGTGAACTCGGCTGAGTAGGCCGCTTCCAGGTCTCCCCTTCGCCTCTGAATCTCCTTCCTCATCTCCTCGGCCGAAACTCCGGCCTCATTCATCCCGGAAAGGATTTCCGGATCAGTCAGTACATCGGAGATCGCACTGTTGATCTCCTCGTGCTGAACTTTTTCCCAGTCCATTGCTTTCTCACCCGTGGACACACAGCAACTGCCTGATACCTCCAGCCTGACCCCGACCACCGAGTCCCGCCACAGCACTGTTCGTGGGCGGACGTGTCATTCACATCGGATGTGAGGCCCTACCGTGTCTGCCCCTGCGCCCCCCGTTACCGTCTTCGTGGCTTTGAAATGGGGCGTCTGGCTTCGGATCCCGCGCTCAGTGCCGTCGCGGGCTGGACGGAAGGTGCTGCAGCAGGCGGCCGAGCGGGCTGCCCATCGCTACGAGGCGTCCAAGGAGGCATCGGCCTCTAACGCTCCCGACGAGGCATCGGGAACGGGGTCAGGCGCACATGTGGTGGGGCGCCATAGTTCGAGGTTTGCCTATGCGTGCGGCCACCATGCCGGCTCACGGAAGGGCGGTTCAGGGGCTTGGAGGTAGTCGAAACGAGTACTGTCCGGGACGCGTAGTTCGGGGTGATTCGATGGTGTGGTGCTGACTCCCGTGCTGGTTTGGTGCTGACTAAAAGCGCACGTCATCACCCGCCTCCACCTCTCCCGTGCCGACTTGGTGCTGACTACGCTGTGTTGAACTCGGCAATCTGGGGCCGATCGGAGAGCAGCCGTCGCCTGACCCTGCATGAAGCTGAGGCGTGTTGGAGTCGGTGACAGTTCTGGTGCCGTGACCGTGAGTTGCTTGCCGTGAGTGTGCTTGTGGAAGGGGAAGGGCTTCGGCGAATTGGCGGACAGCCTGGGAAGCCGATCGCCCGCCGGCCAGTGCCGCACACTGCTGCACCGAGGACTACCGGCTCGACAACGCTGTCTTCGGTCTGCCGACCCCGCACGCCCACGCCCCGTGCTGGGCTGGAGGGGGCCTACCTCGGCGACCCGCTCGCCGAGGTAGGCGACGTACACCAGAGGAAACGCGGATTCCAGCCGCCGGAACAGGCCGGATCCGACTCCTTGTGGTCGCAGGCTCCGCAAAGGGTTGCCGCGAGCCGGAAACTTTGTTCAGGTCCCCTCGTTGTGCGGTAGGCGTTGACCCACGTCCGGGTGACGTTGATGTCCTTGGTGTCGACGACCTCGGCCTCGGAGGGAGACCGAGCCGGTCGTCCTGGGCCGGCCCAGCGTCACCGCCCGCTTGCCGTCGGCGGACTCTGGAGCCGGCGACCGCCGAGCTGGGCGAACGGCTGTGCTGCGTCGGGATTGGGCGGCTGCTTTCACCCGGCTGAGGGACCCACCACTGGTGTTGAACACCCCTGCCACGCGCTGCCGGCCGAGCGGGATGGACGCCACCGAGACCGTGCCCAGCGCTCCGTCCGGCGCTCATGCCCCGGGACCCGACCCGACCCGACCGAAAATTCGGCGGCAACCTTATCGCCGCCTGCGCCCACTGAGCAGTGCAACACCGAAACGCTCTTCCGAACGGATGAACATGCAAGAGACACGCCAGGCCGCGCGGCAGCGCAGGCACAGACGCCGGCTGATGGTGGGCACCAGCGCGGGGCTGGTCGTCACAGGTCTTCTCGTCTGCCTGGTCATGACGATGCAATCCGACCGCAAGGAGGATGCCGGGCGCGCCCCGGCCACGGCCGTCGCCAACTCCCAGGAGACTCACCCGCCGGCATCGCCGGGGAAGAAGTCCCCTACACCTACACCTTCCCCGTCCGCAGTCTCCGCCTCCCCGTCGGCCGACGCCAAGGCCGCGAAGGCTTCCCCGACCCCGTCGGCGGCGCCGTCATCGGCCTCCCCGCGGACGGCTCCTGCCACGTCATCCCCGGCCGGCCGGATCCGACCCGAGGGCACCTACCAGGGGGTCGCCACCGTCTACAAGGCCGGGACCGGGGACGGCGCCTGCTCGTACGGCCCGAGCGACGACATGATGATCGCGGCGATGAACACCACCGACTACGAGACGTCCAAGGCCTGCGGGGCATACGTGCTCGTCCGCGCGGCGAACGGCAACTCCGTCACGGTCCGGATCACCAACGAATGCCCTCTGCCCTGTGCACCAGGGCAACTCGACCTCAGCGAACAGGCCTTCGCCAGACTGGCCCCCATCTCGACGGGCCGTATCGCGATCACCTGGAGCCTGTCGAGCCCCGACACGTCGGGCACGATCTCGATCCGCTACAAGAACGGGTCCAGCGCCTACTGGTGCGGCATTCAGGCGATCGGCCATCGCAACCCGCTCGCTCGGCTGGAGGTCCGCACCGGCGGCGGCTGGCGTCAACTGGCCCGCACCGACTACAACTACTTCCTCTCTCCCGACGGCAGCGGGTGCGGCGGCGCGATCAGGCTCACCGACATCTACGGAGAACAGCTGACCATCAACGGGATCGCCTTGCGGCCGGAAGCCGTGCAGCCGACGGCGGTCCAGTTTGCACGGCACTGACCACGCCACGAACAGTGACTCCGCCGAACGGAACGCTCGGAGGAGCGGCCACACTGTTGTGCCACCGCCGGGACCCGCCGTCGGCGTGGAGGAATCAGGTGGGCTCCGGGAGGGTGAACGTGTGCCACACGGTGGTGCAGGCGCTGTCACCGACCCTCAGCCCGAGGATCTCGCGGTGTCCGGTGGCGGAGATCCGGTGGCGATGACCACGGCCTGGGAGACGATCCGGTGATTCACCCGGGCCTAGCAGTCGGTGGCATCCAGGAGCTCCGGTCGAACTGACCGTTCACTAAGCAGTTCCAGGAGGGCATCGTCGGCCTTCCGCCGGTCCTCTTTCGCCAGTTCAATAGGTGAGTTGCTGTAGACGGTGTACCGGTTGGGATCAATGATGTTGGCGGCCCTCAGGGTGAACGTCAGAACCTGGCGCCACCCCTTGCGATGGCCCACCCTCGCTCGAAGCTGGACCTTGTAGTTACGGGGCTCCGCAACGAATCCCGAAAACGGTGCCTCGAACTCGATGAAGAGCTGTTGCGCTTCTCTGCCGGCCACGGCGAATCCTGCCGGCAACTTCGGTTCCTCGTCCGGCATGGGTTCGAGACGAGACGGTGAGGACTTCCACAGGAGCGGCAGATGAGAGGCGGGCTCATCAGGGAAGCTGAGCATGAGATCCTGCACGACTGTCGGCTTGGCCCCGGTGTTGGGCAGAACAAGCGGAAGCCGCAGGCAAGCTCGGAGGGGTGGACCATCACCGCGAAGGAATGAGGTTCCCACGACTCCAGGTGACCCTGCCTGGCGTTGATCCACCAGAAGGAGGCGACCGTGAAGCACAACGCGCAGACCGAGACAGTGGCGCCACCAGACAACAGTGAGGACGTCATCTGATCAGTAGCTGCCATCAGTGGAAGCACAGATTCAGTGTGTCAGCCCTGGTACGGGCACGCGAACAGGGATCGGTGTCGAGGGGCCAAGTCGAGGTGCCGGAGCTCGGCACCCCTGGGCACCACGGCCTCTGTTTCCTGCCAGGAAAGTCGTATCAGCGGCCGGTGCACCCTCATTCAGTGAACCGTGCGACGTACGGAAAGTGGGTGGCGGCTTTAGCGTCACGAGAGAAACGCCTCTCCCTCGCGATCACGGCAATGCGGGACCCGGGGACGCACCGGCAGCAGCGCGCCACGCCCGTGTTCGGCAGCGAGGCGCAGGAGACGGAGGACCATCCCGACCTCAGCGGGGCCGACCGTGTCCTGCTCCACCTGCTGCATGCCGGGCTGAAGCGGTCCGCCGGAGCCGGCTCTGAAACGAGCGGGCGGGCCATGCGACGGTGCACCCCTCTGTCAGGGGCACGACAGCCGTGGGCGCCGGTGCTCCCTCAAGCACCGGCGCCCACTCACCCCTGCCCGAGGAGGTCCGGGTTCGGCCCCCGTACGCGGACGGAGCAGGCGCCCAGAGCGACAGGTGAGGGGGCGAGCTGGTGACCGGGGGCTCGTCAGCAGTGGGGCGTGGTGAGGGTTGCCTTGTTGACCAGACACATCGGGCCGTAGACGTGGCGCGGGTATACCAATATCTGTACTCGCGACCTGAGATTTCAACGGAACAGGCAGACAGATTCTTTGCCGCAATAAGCAGAATGGGATTCTTCGTCGCACACCGGCCGCTGCGGCGTGCTACTGTCGATCTCAGTTGCAGTTGTGGTTCCCGAACTTCAAATG
Source organism: Streptomyces sp. NPDC036984 (assembly GCF_055607665.1). Lineage (NCBI taxonomy): Bacteria > Bacillati > Actinomycetota > Actinomycetes > Kitasatosporales > Streptomycetaceae > Streptomyces > Streptomyces sp. NPDC036984. The sequence goes on along the minus strand of NZ_JBVJRL010000043.1, from coordinate 13,011 downwards.
CTCTCCGGCCGGTTTCTGTCCCGCTGAGTGCTTTTGCATATCCGGTCTTTTTCCGGGCGGGGTGATCATCGCGGCGACATGGTGTCCGTGCAGTGCGGACCCCGATGCACTGCCCCAAAGGAGAAATGACATGGCTGCTGGTACCGTGAAGTGGTTCAACGCGGAAAAGGGCTTCGGCTTCATCGAGCAGGACGGTGGCGGCGCTGACGTGTTCGCCCACTACTCGAACATCGCCGCCCAGGGCTTCCGTGAGCTGCTTGAGGGCCAGAAGGTGAGCTTCGACATCGCGCAGGGCCAGAAGGGCCCGACGGCCGAGAACATCGTTCTCGCCTGACGCTCACGCGCGCACTTTGTAGCTGGGGCCCGCATCCTTTGGGGTGCGGGCCCCAGCTGTTCGCGTTTCCCGCAGTGGTTTCCCCCGTGGACGACAATCCGGAAACCCGTAGGCTCACCGCATACGAAGCACCCTTCGGGGGTGCACGCAACCCTTTATAGCTTCATCGCGGTGGACGTCCGAACGTTGCATCCACTTCGCGTCACTCATGTTAGCGCCTGTGCCCGCACGTATTCTCTGCCGGCCGGATTCGCTTTCATGTTCCACCGGCCCATTCTTGCAATTCTCCGTGCTGCTCATCGCTGCGGGAATTCCTTGATATGTGCCGCATCGAGGAAGGTTCCGCATGGACCGCACACGCACGAACGACCGTTTCCGCCGCACCCGTAACGGCAGTGCCGACTCCGGAAGGGGTGGCAGCCGATTCGGTTCGTCGGCCACGAGCCGGTCCGGTGGGCCGAGCCGTTCCCGTGGTTACGGCCGTCGGCCCGCCGTGGTCCAGGGGGAGTTCGCGCTGCCCAAGACGATCACACCCGCGCTTCCCGCCGCGGAGGGCTTCGCCGATCTCGAGATGCCCGGGGCACTGCTGGCCGCGCTCGGTTCGCAAGGCGTGAGCGTGCCGTTCCCGATCCAGGCCGCGACCCTGCCGAACTCCCTCGCCGGCCGGGACGTCCTCGGCCGTGGCCGCACCGGCTCCGGCAAGACCCTCGCCTTCGGGCTGGCGCTGCTGGCCCGTACGGCCGGGCAGCGCGCCGAGGCCGGGCAGCCGCTGGGGCTGATTCTCGTACCCACGCGTGAGCTGGCGCAGCAGGTCACCGACGCGCTTGCCCCGTACGCCCGATCTGTGCGACTGCGGCTGGCCACGGTGGTGGGCGGGATGTCGATCGGCAGGCAGGCTAGCGCGCTGCGCGGTGGCGCCGAGGTCGTCGTCGCCACGCCGGGGCGCCTCAAGGACCTCATCGACCGCGGCGACTGCCGGCTGAACCAGGTTGCCGTCACCGTTCTCGACGAGGCCGACCAGATGGCCGACATGGGCTTCATGCCGCAGGTCACCGCCCTTCTCGACCAGGTCCGCCCCGAGGGCCAGCGCATGCTGTTCTCCGCCACTCTCGACCGCAACGTCGACCTGCTCGTGCGCCGCTACCTCACCGACCCCGTCGTGCACTCCGTCGACCCCTCGGCCGGCGCGGTCACGACGATGGAACACCACGTGCTGCACGTTCACGGCGCCGACAAGCACACGGCAACCACCCAGATCGCCGCCCGCGACGGTCGCGTGATCATGTTCCTCGACACCAAGCACGCCGTCGACGGCCTCACCGAGCACCTTCTGAACAGCGGGGTACGGGCCGCCGCCCTGCACGGCGGGAAGTCGCAGCCGCAGCGCACCCGCACGCTGGCGCAGTTCAAGACCGGCCACGTCAACGTGCTGGTGGCGACCAATGTCGCGGCGCGTGGCATCCACGTCGACAACCTCGACCTCGTCGTCAACGTCGACCCGCCTACCGACCACAAGGACTACCTCCATCGCGGCGGCCGTACGGCCCGCGCAGGAGAGTCCGGCAGCGTCGTCACCCTGGTCACCCCCAACCAGCGCCGCGACATGACCCGCCTCATGGCAGCGGCCGGCATCGTCCCGCAGACCACCCAGGTCCGCACCGGCGAAGAAGCCCTGCACCGCATCACCGGCGCCCAAACGCCCTCCGGCATCCCGGTCGTCATCACCGCACCGGTGGTCGAACGCCCCAAGAAGCGCGGCGCCACCTCACGCGGCCGACGCCGCCCCGTCTCGGCGGCTCGCCGCGCGCCGGTACGGCAGTCCACCGCTGGTGCGGCGGCATAGAACCTTCGTGGTCAGGAAGCCGGCCCAACTCCGCAGGAGGCACCCTTTGACGCTGGACCAGACGCAGTTTTGCCCGGCGAGCGCCCACCCCGCGCACGGCACGGTGGCCGACACCATGGACGCGGCCGGACCGCAGGTCTGGGGGGACATGACCGTGGAGGTGGCACTGTCCGTGATGGCCGCCGCCCGCACAGGTCATCTGGTCGTCTGCGACGAGGACGGGCTGTGCACCGGCCTGGTCACCCGGGCCCGGCTCACGGCCGTTCGTGACGGCTCCGGATACAGCGACCGGATCCGCCTGCGTGACATCGCCGACGTCATCGGGCCCTTCGCTTCACCGCTGACCACGAGAGCCGAAGCGAGCGTGCGCTGCGCTGCCGCCGGCTCGGGGCCCCGCCCCTGGTCGACGAACACGGCAACGCTCTGAGCGTCCTCGCCCTCTTCCGCTGAAAGGCTTCGGCGGAGGTCGGCCCCCTCTCTCCTTCTCTCTGTGAGGCATCATGCGCTGTGTCATCGCCCGCTTCCCGTTCGACCTGACCAAGAGCGGAGTGCTGGAATCGATGAAGGGCATCAAGCCCGAACCGGTCACCGGTGAGTCCGTGATCATCGGACGACGCCACTACCCGGTCAAGCAGGTCGGCCAGGTCATCACCCGCCAGGACCGCCGCGATTTCAGTGCCGCCGAAGTCCTGAGGGCCATGGCCCGCCTCGGTTTCACCTGCCGCACCCTCCCCGAGCCCGCACCCGCCCGCGTCGAAAGCCCGTTGCAGCGGGCTTCCGCCATGCTCGGCACCCCCCTGTCCGTCTGACCGACGCGACGGGCGCGCGCCGACATCAGAACAGCAGTGAGGGCCCTACCGGCGCGCGCCGGTAGGGCCCTCACTGCGTGCCGTGCCGCTCTCGGCGCGGCGGTGGGTCAGCGGTCGGAGTAGCTGAAGTCGCCCACGGTCCAGGCGCTGACGTCCTCGATCGCAACGCGGTACATCCCGCCCGTCTCCGGGATCCCCACCGTACCCTGCAGGATCCGGGCGACATGGAAGTGCAGATGCGTGGGCGGCCCGTCCTTCTTCGCAGGGGTGTCGAAGACGGCGGAGAACTCGCCCAGGTCGGCGGAGTCCGTCAGCACGTCCGACACCCTCTGCCTCCACATGGCTTCTGGAGCCAGCCGACCGGTGATGACAGCACCACCGGTGACCACGGTCAGGGACATCTGACTGCTCTGTCCGGACTCCACAAGGGCGGCGATGTCAACGATCAGCTCGTCAGGTTTCGGCATGGGATCGGATTCTATGCACCGGCCCGTCCGGGCGGCTTGGGCGGTGGCGCTACCGGGCGAGACGGGCGCACACGGCTCCCCTGGTGCCGCAGTGCAGGTCAGGGGGTGCGCATGCGCGGCGGCTGCGAGCCAGGGGCGTGGACAGCCACTTTGATGGTGAACGGGTGGGCTGTCAGTTCCCGTGTGCAGGTGACCTCGCCGTGGTGCAGGGCGTCGGTGACGAGCCCGGACACGGTCAGGACCGCGGTGTTCGCGGCTCCTCCGGGGCAGCGGTCGGCTGCCGTTCGGCTGCCGCAGGTCTTCGATGAAGGCTTGTGCGGTATCGCGTGCGTCGGCAATGGCCGCGGTGGGACGGACCGCCGTGGCGTTGGCGGACATCGTGTTCATCAGGGTCACTCTGGTCTCCGGATCGTTCATGCCCGGCCCTCGCCCCATTCGGCCCTGTGCCGCGCCCGCCGACCCGCCGGAGCCACCGTGCTCGCCGGAGGGGACTGAGAATCGCGGTCGGCGTGACGCGCCGGTCGGCGGCGTCACGGGAAGCTCGGTGGGCGGCTCTGGGTCTCATCCTTGCGTCGGACCTGCGCTGCGGACGGCCCCCAGCATTCGCGGATCTGCTCCGAGGGCGACCTCATCGTCGAGCCGCAGCAAATCTGTACTCGCGGGAGTAGACATTCGGCGTCCGCATGATTATGGTTTCTCTCGTAGTCGAGATCGATCAGGGTCCGGCAGACACGAACTGCCGGACCGCAGTCTCCGTATGACGGTGCGGTGGTGGAGTTTCGAAGCCAGGTTGTTGCACGACGGCGACGGGACTGACGACCGGACCGGGTGGCCCGAAGTGACGAGGGGCCGCCGTGAGCAGGACCGCAGTTGACGCGGTTGCAGTACCAGCAGTGCTGTATTGAGTAGTGCCCTCGGTGAAGGCGTCGGGCTGCGGACGCGCGTGCCGGGGAGTTCGGCAGTGAGGTTCCAAGCCGGAACAGACGCAGGACGGGCGACGGGGCCGGCTGCCGGAGCGTGGCGCTGTACAAAGCCACCAGCAGTTCGCGGTATCAGCAGTACACGCAGTACGCAGTCCCTGTTGCAGGTGATTGGTTCAGAGGGAAGAACGGAGGAGTCGAGCGCCATCAGGATCGCCCGGGCAGAAGACGCGAGCCCGGGTACCGCAGGACATCGATAGGTAGGTGGTCTCCGGTCACGCATCCGCGATCCACGCACCCCCGCCGCAGTATCGGGCGGCTGTGCGGAAACAGAAGGCCGGCGCAGCACTAGGGCCGGCAGATGGTGTTGCAGTTCCTTCGGGGCCTTGGTGCCGTACGGCACCAAGGCCCCTCCACGCGTTCTACAGAGAGGTGAGATGACAGCAGACGAGTCGCTGAGCCGTCTCGACGACGACGACTACCCCGCCTACACGATGGGCCGGGCCGCCGAGTTGCTCGGCACCACTCCCGGCTTCCTCCGCGCCATCGGCGAAGCGCGACTGATCACACCACTGCGCTCCAAGGGCGGACACCGCCGCTACTCCCGCTACCAACTGCGCATCGCGGCCCGCGCGCGTGAGCTCGTCGACCAGGGCACCCCGATCGAGGCCGCATGCCGGATCATCATCCTCGAAGACCAGCTCGAAGAAGCCCAGCGGATCAACGCCGAATACCGCCGCGCCGGCGGATCGTCGAGTTCATCGGCCGCAGCCTGAGAGGAGCGGGCCCGCCGGTATCGGCGGGCCGTACACCCGCGCATGCCGGGCGGTGGCGCGCGGGGATGATCCTCGTGTCCGAACGGCCCCACTGGCGTTTCGCTCGCCTCCGGCCCCCGGTCGCGGCGCCGTCACAGCGGGTGAGGCGGCTGCCGGGCTCGCTGCCCGGGCGCCGCCTCTCCTCCAGGGCATCCCCCATACGGCCGCAGTCGCTGACGGGGCCGCGAGCGCGGCCTGCTGTTGTGCTCAGTAGGCGGCGAGGGAGATGGCGATGTAGTGCGCGGTGAAGGCTGCGCGCCCAGACACGCCGCCGCCATGTGGATCGGCAGCAGGTAAGGCAGGTCAGGCGCGGTCATGTTCATCATGGCGACGAGCGAGGCGTACTCCTCGTAGTCGCGCACGGGCAGGTGCCAGTCCGAGCAGAAGACCGGGGTGGCCGGAGGCAGCGGCGCTATCGAGGGGGGCGACGCGGGCAGCGGCTTGCTCGCGGCCATCCCCGCGATCGCCGTGGCAAGGCCCGCGTAGTCGGCCTCGTTGTTTTGCTGTTCGGGCCGCTTCGGGAGCGTCCGAGGCCGGGGCCGTGGGGCCACTGGGGGCACGGTGTCCCGCCGACCTGCCGGGCCGGGGCCCCGGGGCGAAGGCGGATCGTGCGGGCACCGTCGATCCGGGCTGCTACCTCTGAGGGGTTGTCAGCTCCCGACGTGGATGCCGGGACGCTTTTCGGGGTCGGGCTCGTTGCTGCGGATGATTTCGCGTGTGACGGGTGCGGTGTCGCCGCGGCCGAGCAGGAAGTAGCGGAACATGTGCTTCAGCGGACTGCCTTCGGCCCAGGCGAAGTAGCAGTGCGGCCGTACTCCGGTGGCATCGCGCAGGGCGAGCAGGATGGCGGCTATGGCGTTCGGGGCAGCTGGTGCCTCGGCGCGCAGGATGCGGTAGCTGTCGACTTCGACGCCGTGCACGGTGAGGGTTTCGCTGAAGTCGGAGGGATCGACCACATCGATCTCCAGGAAGAGGATGTCGGCCGGGCCGGGCACGGGGTTGGTGCCGCGCTGTTCGCGTTCCTTGGCGCTGTACTCGGCGCTGTCACCGGCTTCGCGCCGGTTGGCGATGATGTTGATGGCGTTGTCGTGGGCGAGGGTGTCGGTGATGAACCGGCGGGCGGCCTCGTCGAAGACGATGCGGTCCGCGCGCAGCTCGGTGGTCCGGGAGACACGGGATATCAGCGACACGAGGATGATGCCGGCGATGAAACAGGCGGAGATGGCGATGCCGTCGGGCTTGTCGACGATGTTGTACACCAGGGCATAGAGAAGGATCAGGGTCAGCAGTCCGAACGCGGCTGCCGCCGGCCGCCGGCCATGGCGTGCGGCGGCGGTGGTGACGGCGAAGGCCCCGGAGACCATCATGGCCAGGATCCCGGTGGCGTAGGCGCCGGCCTGGGCGTCGACGTCGGCGTCGAAGGCGAGGGTGATGAGGACGCACAAGGCGGTGTACACGAGGACGACGGGCCGTACCGCGCGTCCCCATTCGGGGGCCATGCCGTAGTCGGGCAGGTACCGGGGCACGATGTTGATCAGCCCTGCCATGGCGGACGCGCCGGCGAACCACAGAATCAGGATGGTGCTGATGTCGTAGACCGTTCCGAATGCTTCCCCGACACGTTCGTGGGCCAGCCAGGCAAGGGCCCGGCCATTGGCGCCACCACCGGCCTCGAACTCCTTGTGCGGAATCAGCACGGTGGTCACGAAGCTTGAGGAGAGCAGGTAGACACTCATGACGAGCGCGGCGGTGGAAAGGAGCCTGCGGGTGTTACGGATCCGCGAGCGCAACCGCTCTTCGTCGTCGGCGCCCTCGGCGGAGATGAGGGGCATCATGCTCACTCCGGTCTCGAAGCCCGACAGTCCCAGGACCAGCAGCGGGAACGCCAGGAGCGCGGGACTTATCAGGTCGCCGAAGCCGCCTCCGCCCTCGACGAGCGCGTCCGTCCATGCCGAGAACGCCCCCGGCGTGGTGAACACATCCACCAGGCCGACAGCGATGACCATCGCGTTGAGCGCCAGGAAGAGGGCCACCAACGGGATGGCCACGCTGACCGCTTCGCTGAACCCGAGCAGGAACACCCCTCCCAGGATCAGCAACAGCACCACCGTGAGAGCCACCTCGTGACCGTGCAGCGCGGCGGGGAAGAAGGGGTTCTCCATCACGTGGACGGAGGCGTCCGCGGTGGACAAGGTGATGGTGATGAGCCACGACGTGGCCACGAAGCCGAGCAGGACCAGCACGAAGAGCTTGCCCCACCAGAACGGCAGCAGGTCCTCCAGCATCGCCACGGACCCGGCACCGCGCGGGCTCGCCTTGGCCACCCGCCGGTACATCGGCAGCATCCCCAGCAGGGTCAGCGCCACGATCAACAGCGTCGCCAGGGGTGAGGCCGCCCCGGCCGCGAGCGCGGCGATCGCCGGCACGTACGCCAGGCTGGAGAAGTAATCGACGCCGGTCAGGCACATCACCTTCCACCAGGCGTGCTGCTCGCCGTGACTCTCGCCCGCTGCCGGGCCGACCGGCTGCACGCGATGACGAAGCAACCACCGGGCCACCCCGCTGCTCGGCTGCGGCAGCAGGGCAGGACTTTCCACCACTTCCGGCAGCGCTGCTCTCTCATTGGCGTTCTGCATGTCCCCCAACAACCTTCCTGCCTGTCCTACGGTCCGGCCGTCACTGCGACCGCAGAGACGACGATCACCGAGTATGGGCCTTCCGGGTACTGCCACTGCCCACCGGGTCGAGACACATGCGGCTGCCCGCGCCTCCGCCTTGCTCCCCGCGGCTCTGGGGCGGCGGCGTGGACATCCAGGGGACGGCACAGACCTCCGCATCCGGCGCCGTCGTTCAGTCGGCGATGTCGACCCCGTATCCACGTGCGAGGGCGTCAAGACCGTGGTCGTAGCCCTGGCCGACGGCGCGTAGGCGCCAGACCGGACCCCTGCGGTAGATCTCCGCGAGCAGCATCGTGCGTTCGGTGGTGCCGGCGTCCAAGGTGGCCCGGGCGAGAGGTGCCCCGCTACTGCCGGGGGCCGCACCGACCTGGATCGCGCCGACCGCCCCGAAGGTGGCGGCGCCGTCGATGGCCGCCGCGACGACGATCTTCCGCGTCGCGGGTGGCAGGGATGCCAGGTCGAGGGCGATGGTCTGTTCGGCAGGGCCTCCGGTCAGCAGGCGCGCCGTCCCGGCGGGGCTCTCCGGGGCTCCGTAGAAGATGAAGTCCTCGTCGAAGGTGACCTGTTCGTCCCCGTCGAGGAGGAAGGCGACGACGTCGATCTCGCAGTCGGACTGCGGGGCCCAGCCGGCGGTGACGTACCACTCCGGCGCGGGTTTGCCGTGCGGCATGGGCAGGTCGATGACACCGCCCCTCGGCATCACGTGCGGCTCCTGAGGCCGGAGAGCCACCGCGTTCCGGTCCGTTGCGGTCGGAGAGTCGAGCCAGTGCACGTCATGCGAGGGGAGTCCGAGGGCGGTGATGCGCCTCATGCGCCGGTCGCCCTCCCCTCCCGTCAGGAGCACGACGTCGGTGACGCTGGCGGACAGGTTGACCGCCGCGGACCCGCCCAGTTCGATGACCCGGGTACGAGCTGCCGCGGCATCGGCATGGGCACCACCGAGCACCAGCACCCGACGTCCCGCCAGGGGCTTGTCCAAGGTGCTGCCGGAGGACCGCGATGGGCGCGGAACAGGGACTGACACGCCGGGGGAGACGGTGGGGAGGGCCGCTGCTTCCGAGGTGCGTCCGGCAGACGTCGTGGTGGACCCCGGCTCCGCGGGGACGACCTGTTCCGTCTTCGGATCAGTCACCCGGGTGCCCCTGACGGCCGTCGCCTCATGCGTTGTCCCCGGCCGTACGTCGGCCAGCAACCGTAGGAAGGTCTGCTCGTCGATGGTCGGCACGCCTTCGGCGAGTGCACGTCGGGCCTTTGTCGACTCGGACGCTGGTTCGTTGGTGACCAGCACGCTGGTGTGCCGGCTGACGGAGGTCATCATGTTCAGTCCGGCGGCGACCGCGCGCCCCACCAGCTCCGCCCGGGCGTGGGCGGTCGCACCTGTGATCGCGACCTTCATCCCCTGCTGGAGCGGGCCACCGGGAGTCAGGCGTCCCGGATTGCGGTAGGCACAGGGAGTCTTCGGCGGCTTCGGCGTGAACTGGGCTTCTGCCCGCGGCGGGCAGGTCACCAGTGGCAAGGGCAGATCGAGCCGAGCGGCCTCGCGCAGCGACGCCCGCAGGATTCCGGCAAGTACCTGGGTGTCGTCCAGCGCATCGTGAGCGCGCTGCTGGGGGACGCCGTAGTGGGCGGCGAGGGTGCCGAGCTTCATGTCGTCCGTAGGCGGATCCACCTGGCGGTTCAGAGTCAGGGTGCACAGTCGCTGCGACACCGGCAGCCACATCCGTGCGCGGGCGAACTCGTAGGCCAGGAAGTCATAATCGAATTGGGCGTTGTGGGCTACCAAGACCCGGTCCTGGAGCATCGCTCCGATCCGCCCGGCGACTTGGTCGAAGGTCGGTGCACCCCGCAGCCGCTCGGCGGTGAGCCCGTGCACCTCCACTGGTCCCGGGTCGCACCCCGGATCGAGCAGTGTCGAAAATCTTCCGGTCTGCTCACCGTCAGGACCGATCGTGATCACCGCAACGGACAGTACCCGGTCGCGCCGGGCTATGAGCCCCGAGGTCTCCACATCGACCAGGGCCCAGTCGTAGGCGTAGTGGCCCATGGCGGGCACGTCGAAGGAGGGGGAGGCGAGACTCATGGCGCCAAGGATGAGCCGATATGCGGCCCTCCTTCAACCTGGCTGTTGTCGCCGTGGAGTTTGCCGGGTCTGCGGCGGCGCGGTCGGCCGTCTCGCCGATACCGGCGCGCCCGTCCAGCCACATCCGGCCCAACCCGCCGGTGCTGACACGGCGTTCGAACGCCGAAGCGGGCTCCTCCGGTCGGTCGGAGGAGCCCGCTTCGGCGCGTGGTCGTGAGGTCGCGACGGTCAGCGCTTCGACTGCTGCTCCAGCGTTTCCTTCATGACCTGGGAGCCCCGGACGACCCGGGGCCGTACCTGCTCGGCCATGTCGTGCGGCAGGACGTCGGTGGTCCAGACGACCAGGCAGCGGTCGGCACCCTCGGGGATGACCTGGAACGAGGCGTGGTGATGGGTGAGCGGAATCTTGAACCCCTCGACCGCCGAGTACGCGAGCCGACGCAGGTCGTCGTCGATGCTGACGATCAGTTCGCGGATGACCGCGTCACCGGGCACCGTGAGGTACCGGGTGTCCCCGTCCACACGGGCGTCCAGGACATAACCAGGGATGAGGCGCTTGTGTACCGCCTCCACATCCCGGATGGCGTCCCACACGTCCTCGGCACTGGCTTCGACCGCGAAGTCCTGAATGATGGTTGCGATGGCCGTTCTCTCCCGTCTGGTTCGGTGAGGATCGGAGCGATTTCGGTCGGTCCGGGCGCTCGGGTGATGGGTGATACTGCGTCACCCTAACCGATGCCCCCCGGCGCCTCGCCCGCCATCCGTTTCCGCGTACCCGCTGGTGAAACCCGCCTTGAACGGCGGGAGTTGGCGCCGGTCATCCTGCGATGACCTTGCCGGCGGCGGCCGTTGACCTCGGTCCACGCCCGCACCGGGCCCGTGGCCGCAAGTGGACCTCTGTGGATGGTGTTCGCCTACGTGGCTGAATCTCGCGTATGATGCGAACATCAGGTCGAGGAGCCAGGTACGCGCTGGATCCTGACGGGGGATTGAATCGGGGGGGCCCGTTTTGCACGTCTGCATCCGAAACGGGCATGAGAAATCATGTGCCATGCCTGTGCGGCTTTTTCCGTGCGCCTGAAGGCGCACATATTTCGTCGTCTGTCTATTCCGTGAGCGCGTCGGTCTGACGCGCCCAACAGCGACATCTAAAAGGGCGGGTCCGCGCCGAAGCGACGTCCGCTCCTGAAAGCGACTGCTTACAAGGATACCGCCATGCCTCCGTGCCCTCAGGCCGGATCGGCGATCGGCGGCACTCCGCGGTTTTGAGGGGACCAAACCTGTTATGGACGAGCTTCTCGGCAGGTTGTTGTGGCGTCAGTTGGTGGCCGTCGGCTGGTTCGAGGGCGGCGTGGGGGACTTCTCCGCCGTGACCGCCCGGGTCCGTCCGGCACGGCACGTTGCGCGGTGGCTGGAGGCCAGCCTCGTGATGCTCGACGAACTCGGTGTGGTGCGCTACGCCAACGGCGAGTGCACCGGCCAGGTTGAGGACGCCGACGCCATGTGGGCGGAGTGGGACCGCACGAAGGAGACGTGGTTCGCCGACGCCAGCGTGCGACCGCGCCTCGTCATCGCCGAGGCCATGCTGCGCTCCCTCCCCGAGGTCCTCCAGGGTGAGAAGCTCCCCACGGACATCATCTTCCCCGGCGGGTCGATGGATCAGGTCCGTGCCGTCTACCAGGGCAATCCGCTCGCGGACTTCTTCAACACGTGGACGACCGACGTCGTCGTCGCCTACGTCCAGGAGCGCCTGGCGGCCGATCCCGCGGCACGACTGCGCCTGTTGGAGGTCGGTGCGGGCACCGGGTCCACCAGCGTCGAGGTCTTCCGCAAGCTGAAGCCCTATCAGCACGCCATCGCCGAGTACTGCTACACCGACCTCTCCCGCGCCTTCCTCCAGCATGCCGAGGCCACGTACGGCCCGGACTCGCCCTACCTCTCGTACCGGCTGCTCGACATCGAGCGCAGCCCCGAGGAGCAGGACTTCGACCTCGGCTCCTACGATCTGGTGCTCGCGGCCAACGTCCTGCACGCGACCCGGCGGATCGGGGTCACGGTCGACAACGTCAAGACCCTGATGCGGCCGGACGCCCTCCTCGTGCTCAACGAGATGGCGGGTATCAACCTCCTCACGCATGCCGCGTTCGGCCTGCTGGAGGGCTGGTGGCTGCACGAGGACCCGGAGCTGCGGATCGCCGGCAGCCCGGCGCTGGAATCTGAGGTCTGGCAGACCGTCCTGGAGAAGGCGGGTTTCCGCTCGGTGTTCTTCCCGGTCCGGGAGTCCCACCATCTCGGTGGCCAGGTCGTCGTGGCGGAGAGCGACGGCATCTTCCCCGGCGCCCCGTCGGCGCCGGTGTCGGCGCCGACGGGCGCCGAAGCGGAGGGCGGAACGCGGAACGAGCGGCCGCCTGCTGCCGGCTCCGAGGCCACCGCGGGCACCGTGTACGACCGGCTGCGTGCGGAGCTCGCCGACGCGCTGAAGATGCCGGTGGCCGACGTCAACGGGGACATCGCCTTCCGTGACTACGGCCTGGACTCGATCCTGGGCATCCAGTTCGTGCAGCGGGTGAACACGGTGCTGGGTACCGAGCTGGCGACGACCGTGCTGTTCGAGCACGGCACGCTGAAGCAACTCGCCGAGTACGTCACGTCCTTGGGTGTCGTGCTGCGAGCGGAGCAAGCCGAGACCCGGACGACGACCGCGGAGCCGGAGCCGGTGACGCCCGTTGCGTCACGTGAGGTGACGTCAGGTCAGATCGGACTCGGCACGGGGACCGCCGACGACGACCTGGATGCCATCGCGATCGTCGGTCTGAGCGGCCGGTTCGCCGGTTCCCGGAACGTGGACGAGCTGTGGGAGCACCTGGCCGCGGGCACCGACCTCGTCGGTGACGTGACCAGGTGGCCGCTGGACCAGTACCTCGGAGCCGAGGCCGCCGCGGGCCTGCGCGGCAGTTTCCTCGACGGGTTCGACGAGTTCGATCCGTTGTTCTTCGGTGTGTCGGGGCTGGAGGCGGAGTTCATGGACCCGCAGCAGCGGGTCTTCCTGGAGGAGAGCTGGAGCG
>NZ_JBVJRL010000042.1:0-27406 GCF_055607665.1 Streptomyces sp. NPDC036984 | reverse complement strand
GCTCCCACAACCCGTCCGGCACCATCCGCTCGACCAACTCGCTCGACACGCGAACAGCATGCCGCAAGATCACACCAAACGAAATGAGCTGTAAGTGAGAGCAGGACCGTGGCCTCGATGACGGCCTAGCTGGGCTTGGCCGGGGTGGGCTCGGTGGAGGGTTGGGTGTCGGGCGCGGGCGTGCGGGGCTCGGGGCGGCTCTCTTGCGTTGCGGGATGGTTATCGCTTGCCCCGCAGGGCACGCAGCACTTCGGCGATGGCTGACAGCACTCCCGCACGGTGCTCTGATTCAGTGCCGTCGAGGGCGGCCCGCGTCAGGAGAACGGCCGTAACCGCCGCGATCGCGAACAGCGTCACTGTCGTGATGGTCCACACCAGTTTAAAGCTCATCGTTGATTCCTTCGTTTCCGATTCGCCACACCCTCGTGGCGGGCAGAATCGAGCGCATCGCAGAGCCCTGCCCGGCGTCCGCATTCACCGGATGCGCCGGACGCAGTTGGCAACAGCGCAGGTCAGGGGTGCTGTCCGGTCCGTTCGCCACCGGATGGACCGGACGAACAGAGAGCAGGCGGGGGGACGGTGCGGCCTTGTCCACACAGCAGATCGATCACCCAGGCAAAGCGGCCCTGGCGGAGGAACTGAGGAAGGCCGAGGAACGCACGAAAGCGGCTCTCGCTGAGAAGTGCGGTTGCGCGCGGAAGTCGACGACCACTGGAAGCGGGAGAGCCCTCCCCGGGAGGCGGCCTCAGGAGGAACACACGAACGCACCTGTCGTCGAGAAGTGTAGGAAGTGCACGAGGGAGGCCAACGCCGCGGGGAGCGGAAGAGCCATTCCCAAGAAGTGGTCCCGGAACGAGGTCATCCGCCGTGCCAACCCCGGCGGGCTGCTGAAGCCAACGCCCTCCACGGTGGGCGATTGGTTCAGCCTGGGCCGGGCCCCAGACGACTTCATGGAGCTGTGGCGGTTGGTGGAGGTCATGCTCGAGTGGCAAGGCATCCCGGCTGGTCCAAAACGCGAGGGAATGCGGCGCTTCTGGAAACAACTGTGGGAGCAGGCCCGCCAGCCCGGTCCGGGCGTATCGAGCTCGGTGGAGGCCCCCACGCCGCCACCAGGTCAGCCCGTCGGCGAGCTTGACCCCATCAGGGTCTTGGAGGTCCATCCCTCGATCGAGCCGCGCAAGGGCAACAGCGGCAGCCACAGCACGCTTCCGTTGTACGTCGAGCGAGAGCACGACAGGCTGCTGCGTGAACAGATCGCTCACGCCGTTCACGGCAGCCGCGCGGTAGTGCTGGTAGCCGACTCCTCCACCGGCAAGACCCGGGCCCTGTGGGAAGCTCTTCAGACGTTGCCTGACGGATGGCGGGTATGGCGCCCGGCTGACCTGAACGCGCTCCTCAACGGGCTGACCAGCCACCCGACCCTGGAACGGACCGTCCTGTGGCTGAATGAGACCCAGCGCTACCTGTACACCCCGCACGCGCCCCAGGAAGGCGAAAGAGCAGCCGCCGCCCTGACCGAGCTGCTCAACCAACCCAACAATGGTCCTGTCTTGATGCTGGGCACCTTATGGCGCCGTACCCGTGCCCTGCTCACCGCATCTCCCGCCAGTGGCTCACCTGCGGAAGACCCCCACCAACACGCGCGCGCCCTGCTTCGCTCAGCCACGGTCATTCCCGTTGCCGACTCCTTCGACGAGGCTGCTATGGCCGGCTTGCGCTGCCTGGCTCCCAAGGATGCGCGCCTCGCCGAAGCCTTCGATCGCGGCGGTGTCCGCATCACCCAATACCTCGCCGGAGCCCGCGAACTGATTTACCGCTACGACCACGCGCCTGTAGAAGCCCGAGCCCTGCTCGACGCCGCGGCTGACGCCCGTCGCCTGGGCGTCGGCGAGTTGCTGCCCGAGGCATTTCTGCGCAAGGCCGCGACGGCCTACATCGACTCCGACTACTGGAGCACCCAGGACGATGCCTGGCGCGCCACCTGGTTCACCCACGCCACCGACTACACCCGCCGCCACAGCCACGGCATTCCAGGTCCCCTGGTCGACATCGCTCAACCCGGCCAGCTTGCCCCCTCCAGGGCGCACTACCGGATGGCCGACTACCTCCACCAGCACGTCGCCGCTACACGCCGCTACCACTCGCCCCCGGCAGGCTTCTGGGATGCCGCAGCCGACCACCTGCACAACCCCGACGACCTCACCGCACTCGCCTTCGCCGCCGAGTATCGGTTGCGGCTTCGCTATGCCGATCGGCTATTCCGCGCCGCCGCCGACGCCGGATCCACCTACGCTCTCCACCGGCTCGCTCTGATGTTGGACCAAGCAGGCCATCGCGACGGGGCCGAGAGTGCTGCTCGACAGGCGGCCGACGGAGGGGACTACGCCGCGCTGCACACTCTCGCCATCATGCGGGAGGGCGACGGCGATTGGCATGGAGCTGCCCGGCTGTACAGGGCGGCCGCAACCACAGACGTCGTTTCGCGGTACGGACTGGTTCGAATGCAGCGGAGATGCACTGAGCGGAACCTTGTCACACGGCTGTACCGCGCGGCCGCCGACACGGGCGCAGTCTGGGCCCGGTCCTTTTCCCCGAGATCGAAGAAGGCCGGCGCCGCAGACCGGGCCCACGTGCTCGACCGGCAAGGCGCAGACAGCGAGCGGACTGGCGCCCTGTACGTTCTCGCCCTCATGCATGCCTACGACGGCGACTTGGACAGTGCCGAGCGCCTCGCCTGGCAGGTTGCTGGCGCCGGAAATTTCGGCGCCCTGTACATCGTCACCCTCGTGCGAGAGGCGTGCGGCGACGTGGAGGGGGCGGAACGGCTCGCCCGGCAAGCCGCCGACGCCGGCGACACCGGCGCCCTGCACCGGCTTGCTCAGGTCCGGGAGATGAAGGGTGACCTGGAGGGGGCGGAATGCCTGGCTCGGCAAGCCGCCGACGCCGGCGACGACGACACCATGCACCAACTGGCGCGGATGCGAGAGACGTTCGGTGACCCGGAAGAGGCCGACCAGTACCGCGCCGCCGCCGATGACGGGGACAGCCAGGCTCTGTTTGCCCTCGCGCGGATGCGGGAGAAGGCCGGTGACCTGGAGGAAGCCGGCCGGCTGTACCGTGCCGCGGCCGATGCTGGGGACCGCGAGGCCCTGTTCGCTCTCGCTCAGATGCGGGAGAGAGCCGGTGACCCAGAGCAGGCCAGTCGGCATATTCGCGCAGCTATCGACGCCGGGCACGCCGCCTGGCTGTATCGGCAGTGCAGCGAAGACGATGAGTTCGAAAGGCACATCAGCCGGTACGGGCTGAAAGCCGACGGCAGCCTTGCTGAAGCATGGTGGTAGGCCAGAGGTTCGCTCCTGCTATCCGCCCCCTGCTCCCGTTGACGCATCACGGCCGAGCAGGAGGCACCGAGGAGAACGTGTGCTTATTGATCTTGATTGTTTGAGTCGGGGGCCTGGCCTGTGGGCTTATCAGGTTTGGGGCTTGCAGGTTGGCTGTTGCCAGCCGCGGTGTCCATGTCGCGTGGGGTCCAGTTACGGATCGGGGCTGGGGCGCCGACCAGAAGCTGGTCGATCGCTTCGATGTAGCGGCCATAGCGGCCGGGTGTGTGGTTGAGGGGGATGCCGAAGGCGTGCAGTGCGCTGTGGGTTCGTCGGTCGTAGATGGCCATGCGGTCTGGTGCGGCTGCTGCGAGGACGGCGGAGGCGAAGGCGTCGCCGGTGCGGAAGCCCGGTAGTGAGGTCAGGCCTGCTCGGCCGGCTTGTGCTGACGTACCGCGGCTGAGGGAGGTGTCCCGGGCCGCGGTCGTGGCTGCGGCGGTTGCGCGGCGTACGTCGGCGTCCTGGAGGGCCATGAGTTCGGCGGCCCAGGGTGTGTCGGCTCTGAGTCGTTTCCACATCAGCAGTGCTCCGATGTCGGCTTTGCCGATGTCCCCGCTGGTGTGGGCCACGTGTTGCAGCGTCTCGTCGTAGTACGGACTCACGGTGTCGGTGTAGGCCTGGCGGGCGGAGGCGAGGCGCTGCCATTGCATCACCGTGAAGAGGAACTGCCGGCGGGCCGCCTCCTGCTGGCGCTCCTTGCTGGCCGGCCCCTCCTCCGTCACCTCCACCACCCGGTACAAGCCCTGTGTCCCGTACATGCCGCCCGGCCGCTCGTTCTCCTGACAGACCTTCCCACGGGCTTCCTCCACCGACCGCGCGTAGGCGTAGTTCGTCAGCATGGCCGCCCCAGGGTGCGCGTCATCCGTGCGCTGCGCCACGGCCCGATAGCGCGTCAGGTCCACTCCGTCGGAGGCCGCGAACAGCTCCCCGGCCACCGGGACACGGGATCCGAAGTTGAGACGTCTTACGGCAGTACCCCCTGCCTCCATGCAGGCCGCCTGAGAGGCCGACCACCACTTAGCCGGCAGTGCCCCTCACGAATACATAAACACAGATGACCACACATGTGTCCTGCGAACGCTCCCTGACCGCGGTGTCCGGAGCCATGCCGATGAAGGACAGGCGGTGAGCGATGGTTGAGGCGGTCTGGGATGCCGTGCGGAACGTACCGGCCTGCCGGTTGGTGGAGATTCCACGACGACGGCTTACCGACGATTCCGATGGCGCTGGGCGGGATGACTCGCGGGATCAGCGGCTGGCGGCGCTGGTGTCAGCCTGCCACGGTAGCGAGTCCGTGCTGATCGGCTGGCGGCGAGCGCAGGCTGCGGGTCCGGTAGAGGTGTATGTCGGTGGTCAGGCGCTGATCACCGAGGCTGACGCCGGTACGGCGGTGCTGAGCCTGCCGGCGGGCGGACGTGGCCAGGTGCTGCCGCCGGGCGCGGTCGCGGAGGTGATGAACGGCCTGCCGCACTGGGGGCGGATCGGCGGGTTCACCGACGGCCTGCTCATCGACGACCATCCGGACACGGCTGGGCCGATGATGCGCCCGTCGCTGGAGGACTGCCTGCTGTCGGTGTGGAGGGAGCCGTTCGCGTGGCTGCTGCTCGCCGAGCCCGTCCCAGATCGCCTTCGAGGGCCTGCACCTGCCCACCAGCAGTGAGCAGCACGAAGCCGACACCCTCATACTCCTGCTCGCCAAGGGCGTCATCGACTACCTGGACGTCAAGGCCCTCCGGCGCCTTCCCGGGGTGACCGACTCCAAGGCGCAAAGGATCAACTGCCTCGAAGCATGGGTCTCCTCCAGCGGAGGTGACAGCGACGCGCTGATCCGCCCGTTGCGTGTCCTGCAAGGCCTCCGCTCCACCGGCCCTGCCCACTTGCGCGGCAAGGACTGGCACGCCACCCTGACGCGCGCCGGGTTGGACGGACTGAGACCCGATGAGCAGTTCGTGCAGGTACTCACTCTGACCGGTGACGCCCTCAGCGCGCTCGCCGAGCATGCCGAGTCACAGCGCCAGGCCAGCGAGTAGGCAGTTCGCGGTCCCCCGCAAATTCCACTGACAGTCTCTGTTCAATTTCGTGTATGACTGGCGCGGAGTCATACAGGGGAGGGCAGCCTGTGGGTAAGGCGTCGTCGGGGAAGCGCGCGGCCAAGGCAGGCGGTACCCGCGATCACACAGTGCCGCAGATGTACTTGAGGCACTTCGCTCAGCACGTGGCACGCCGCAAGTACGAGCTGAAGGTGCGGCGGCTGGACAAGGTCGACGAGCCGTTTCCGGTGACGCCTACGGGCATCGGTGCCGAAACCGGCTACTACTGGGGCATAAGCAGTACTGGAGCACCTCACCACGCTGCCGAGGAGTTGTTCACTCACCTTGAGGGCCGCTCCGAGACGGTGCTGAATATCCTGCTGGACGACCCTGATTGGGCTCTCACGCCGAACTGGCCGTTGGACCCAGCTCAGCGCCATGCGCTCGCGTGGTGGATGGCTGCTCAGATACTGCGCACCACCCGGCAGCGGAAGCGCCTCGCCCACCGGCAAACAGAGGCGGCGGACATTGCAGCGGTGCCGCTGGAAGTGCAGAAACTTGCTGAGAACAACCCGCACCTGCGCTACATCGTGGAGAACATCGTCACGCTGGCGATCACATTGGAGGCCCGGCCGTGGGCGCTTGGCTTCAGCGACATGTGCCTACTGACCAGCGATACCCCGGTCGTCATCTGGAACCGCCCAGACGACGAAAACCAGGTACGTGCCGCCGCACTGAGCAACATCATGCTCCCGCTGGATCCGCATCGCTTCCTGTTCCTGCCCGGCCCTGCCACCCAAGAGACCGATCCACGCAAACGTGTAGATCACTTGATGCACGCGGAAGGCGCTCTTGGCATGGCGCTCGTGCAGGTGGCCTACGACGTTGCCGACCAGTTCATCGTCCACCATCCGCAGCACGACCCTTGGATGCACTGGAAGCCGACCGGACCCGGACAGCTGGCCGACCCGCAGTGGCGCCTGGAGGCCAACGGGGGCCGGCACGCCAGCGGCATCCTGTTCCGTCCCGACGCAGCCGGCGTCGACCAAGCTCACCATGCCTCTCCGGTCACCCACGGCTACATCGTCGGCGTCTTCGCTCACCCCGCGAACCCCGCCACCAGTTCGTTGACCGTCTGGGTTCGCATCGCCACCACCGCCCCCTACCTGCAAGCCAATTGGACCGAGGGCCTGCACCTCGCCGACGCCCCCACCGATCACGAGCGCAGCATCCAGGCCGACGCCCTGTGGCGTGAGCTGGGCACACGCCAGATACTTTCCGCCCGGGCCATGGCCGAGAAGCTCTACGGCACCGCCCCACGCTGCCTCACCTACCTCGACACCGCCCTGCGCCCACCCGTTCCCTCGCTGCTCAGCCAGCAGCTGACCGAGATGGAGCCCCACGACATCGGCCGGTCCCTGATCGCCCTGTCGGGCATGACACACCTGCTGGAGGAGGAAGAGGACCTGCGCGGCCAGGCCCTGGAACACCAGATCAACCTCGACAAGGCCCAGACGGAGCACGCCCAGGCGCTGCTCGCAGAAGACGACGTGATGAGCGGCGTGCACGCCCGCGAGGCCGCCCGCCTCGCCCTCCAGCGCGGTCACGAGGCATGGCGCCGCTACCTTGCCGCCTCCTTCCGCGACGCCCACGACAGCGACCAGCGCATCGCCGCGACCATGGAGGAGGAGAGGCAGGCGGCCGCGACAGTCGCAGACTTGGTGCAGGACGCCGAGGACCATGTGACCTCGTTCGGTTCCGCCGCGGACCTCGCCACCCAAGAGAGCGAAGCCCGCCAGACGTGGTCCGACGCCCAAGAACATGCACGCGAACTGTCCAGCAAGATGACGGAGTTGACCACCCAGCAGGCGCTGCTGCACAGTCAGCGGACCACGCTCCTGCCTCAGGCACAAGGCTGGGACGGCAGCGACTGCGCCACCGCGGCCGCCCGCCTGGAACGACGCCAACGCGATCACGCCAAGGCTGAGCTGCAACGCCTGGATGCCGAAGACATCGCCACCCGAGCCCGCACCCACCTGCACAACGTCGAACGGGGCCGCAGCGGGAAGGCCGGCCACGCCATCGATCTGCTGAGCGAACACCGCATCCCCGCGCACGGCCTGCTCGACCAGCTCAACGTGGACGAGGTCGCCCGCCCCGCGTGGGAACCGCGTCTGGCGCCCTGGCAGGACGCGATCGTCGTCGAACCCGAGCATGAAGAAAAGGCCCGCCGTCTTCTGCATGCCGCTCTGCCCGGCGCGCAGATCATCTCATCCGACGAAGGGCAAGAACGCCTGCCCGAGGGCATGCACAGCACCCTGAACGTGGCACGCTTCCTCGGCACCCTTCAAGAACGTCTGATCCCCTCGGCCGACGGCGCTGCCGTCCATGACCAGGGGCTGGCGCTGACCGTGACGGGTGGCTTCACGACCCCGCTGGCTGGCCGCGAAGCCCGGCTCCGACAAGCCCGCGACGATCTCACAGCCGCCGAGCAGGGCATCGCTGAGGCCGCCGAGGCCGTGACCGTTGCCGCCGCTGCCCTCGCCCTGGCCACGACCCAGCATGCGGCCGCCGAGGCCGCTGAAGAACTCGCACGCCTCCGCACCCGAGAGAACGACCTTCAGACCCAGATCGACGAACTGACCGGCCGCGTCAACAAGGCCGCGCACGACGAACAGAAGCTCCAGCAGACATGGAAGGAAGCCGTGGCCCGGCACGCCTCCCACGAGCAGCTCCTCGCCAATGCAAAGCTCAAACTGGAAGCGGTCAGCAAGGCGCTCAAGGAACGGCACCGCACCCTGGCGGCTCTTGAACGCCAGCGCAGCCAAGTCGCAGCAGCCCAGTGGCAGCTGCAATGGGACGGCACCCTCGAAGACGCCGTCCGCCTCCTGGACCCGGCATCGGACCAGGCTCGTTCACCCCGGCCGGCGACCCTGCACCGACAGGCGCAGGACGAACTACGCAAGGCCTACGAGTACTACGGGCTGGACGGCACCCCAGGCGCAGACGTCGGCGAAGACCTCCGCGCCGGAGAGGAGACGATGCGGGCCTTCTCCGACACCGACCCTACGGTCCTGCCCACCCTCACCTTCACCGACGTGGCAGCACCGCTGGACAACCGCCTCGCCGGCCACCGCGACCAGGACGAAGTGGCCGCAACGCGCATTACCCGCGACCAGCACGCCCGGGAACAGGCGATCGCAGAACTCACCACCGGGGTCGCCACCTGCGTCCGCAACCTGGAAACCCTCCAGGACATGATCGAAAAGCACCTTGACGGCCTCTTCGCCCAGATCAGTGCCGCCTTCAATGACCTTGACCTGCGTGGCGACGGCCACGGAGCCAAGCTCGAGCACATCAGCGTCCGCCCCCAGGGCGCCGGTGACTGGCAGTGGCAAGTCATCCCGCGGTGGAAACGCTCCCGCAGCGGCGGATATGTCTCCTACCGAGAAAACGCCAACAGCGCCCAGGTCAAGGTGCATGCCATCCTGCTGGTCCTCGCGGCACTCCTGGCCGACTCCCAGACCCAGGGCAGAGTCCTGATCCTGGACGAACTCGGCAACAGCCTCGGGGAGGTCAACCGCAAGGACATGCTCGCCGCCCTGCGTGACGTCGCCCGTGACCAACACCTGACCATCCTCGGCACCTGCCAGGACAGCGTCCTCGCCGACGCCGCCGATGTCTGCGGGGAACTGCTGTGGTTCGTCCACGCATCAGCGGCCGACATCATCAACCAGCCCACCAGCATCTGGGCCTTCGACAGCAACGGTGACCGTACCCAACTCACCGAAGACTGGATCACCGCAGGACGCGCCCATGTCTGATCCCACCCCCAGGCCTCCACTCCTCATCGGCGAGGCACACGGCCGCGAGACCGTCCCCTTGCGTAACCTGCCGCCGGGCATCACCGCCGTCACCCTGCCGCGCATCACCAAGGACGCCGACGACACCATCCACGTGCGCGTCCCCAGGGACCAGCGACGGCGGGTCAGTCCCCGGCAGGTCGACCTCGTCGCCGACCACCCCGTCAGCCCCTATGAGCCGCCGCCCGCCCTGACCACCCGACAACTGATGAAGGTCCTGCGGACCAAAACCACCAAGCGCTGGCCCACCATCCAAGCCGACCTCGGCGACAACGCCTGGCAGACCGTGGTCGACCTCATCCGCTGCGGCGCCGTCATCCTGCGCTGCGACGTCGTCAACGGCACCGCCTACAGCCCGCGGTCATGGACCCTGACCCAGTCGTGGGCCGAACTCGCCGAGGACAAACTCGCCGAACTCCAAGGCCGCCAGCACCCCGAAGACCTGCACCGCGAGCTCCTCGACGTCATGTCCGGCGTCCCTCAACTCGCCCATGAATACGTGCTGCTGGCCAAGACACCACCCGGGCGCGTCCTGAAGATCCCCGAAGGCACCGCCACACGAGCCGAGGATTGGCGCGTGTACGAGGTCGCCATCCGGGCGGCTGGCATCTGGTGGCCCGCCCAGGACACCCCCCGCAAGATCACTGCCAAGGAACTCGCTGGACGCAGCCTGCGCAACACCAAGAGCGCCTGGACCCCAGCCAGGCAGCAGGCCTTCTCCAACCTGATCGGCATCCCCTTCGACCAGGCCGTCGACAAGGCCGACACCGAACTACGCATCCGCGGCCCCCTGCAGTGGCGCGTCGGAACCGTCATCGCCGATGCGGCAGCCTGCAACCCCTGGCTCGCCCTTCCCGCCCGCGGTGTCCGCGCCCTCGGCATGATCGCCTGTGACGCCCAGGGCATCTTCCTGATCGAGAACGAGGACACCTTCGAACAGGTCTGCAAGATCCCGGAGATCGCCGATACCTGGCTGTGTATCTGGGGCAAGGGCTACGCAACCGACGGGCTGGCCGAGTTCCTCCGCGGCCTCGAAGGCCTGCCCGTTGCGGCATGGGGCGACCTCGACGCCCACGGCATCCGCATCATCGGGAACCTCGCCGACCGCATCGGGCGGCCCGTCGCCCCCGTCGCTATGACCGTCGACCTCTACCGTGCCGGCACCAAATACCACCAGGAGCCCGCGAAACTGGAGGAGAACCGCAAGCTCGCCGCCCGGCTCGCGCACCAGGCCATCGAGGCCCTGCGCGATCTGGCCGACGAGATCGCCCGAACCGGCGGGCACGGCTGCGAGCAGGAGACCCTCTACGACGATGTCCTGCCCGCACTCCCGGGCCTGCTGAAAGCCGTGCCGGTGCCCGACAACTGCTGACCTTGCGGCACACGACAGAGCGGGGCGGTTGGGACTGTCTTCCACCGCTCCTAGCCCTCCCACCGTGGGCGGTGGCTGCCTCGAACGGCAACCTCAGCTGTGCCGTGTGGCGCGCAGTGCGGACGGTCGGCACCCCAGCTCACGGGACAAGCATGTCGGCGGGCCAGGTCAAGTCGAGTCGGGGCAGACGCCCGGCGTGTGCACGCAGATGGCGTGCCTCGGCGACCAGCACGGGGGCGAACACGCTGTCCCCGGGCTGGCCCGTGAGGCGGTGGTGGGCGCGGGCGCCGGCCAGCAGCGGGCGTGCCCAGGCAGGGACCGCGTACAGCGGGCAGCTGCGATGGCCGACCCCGTGGAGCTTGATGGCGGAGACGGCGCCGGTGATGTCGAGGTCGCGGGTGAAGCGCAGGCTGCCCAGGCCGGCCCGGGTGAAGGCCAGCACGCTCAGCGCTCCGGCGATGAGCGGGTGCGCGAGAGTGGCCAGAGCGGTGGTGTCTTCGGACGCGAGCTCGAGGGCAGGGGCGGGTTGGGACAGCTGCGCTGTCGCCATCGCGCCGGTGCAGGGGTGAGCCTGCCGTCGCGGCTTCATCGACTGCGGCAGGGCATCCGGCGGCTGCCGGGTCGGGCAGTGCCCCGTCTCCACCTCCGCCGCTCCCGTCATCGGTGGAGCGGGAGGGAAGGACGGGCGCGCGGGTATCGGTCCCGGCTCGGCCAGGAGCGCCTCGAACTGGTCCCGGCCGCTGATGCGGCGCTCCACGCGGGCCAGCGCCGGCGGCAGCCCGCGCGGGGCCTTCTGCCACAGCAGGGTCAGCTGAGCCCCCGTCGACTCGCGCCAGGCGAGCAGCTGGTCGATGCGCCGGATGGTCAGCAGATGGGACCGGGGGACCACCACGTGCCGCACCCCGGTCGCGACACCCCAGGCAGCCGCGGCGAGCCAGGCCGCGTTCACCGAGTCCAACCACACATCGGGGGAGTTGGGCCCGGGGGCCAGCCGCTTGCCCAGCGCATACAGCATGTCGTGCGCCAGCGCGGCCGGGCTGCCGCTGGCCGGCGTCGGCTGCACGGTGATGCGGCCTTCCCTGGGCCGATGGGCCTGCAGCGCCACCCGGGTGTAGAACAGGTCGTCCTGTTCGTCCACCACGATCGTCACGTCGCCGTAGACCACCGCCACCGCCTCCCTTCCGGCCGCGCACCACACACACCGGCCCCGGATGCGGAGACGCCAGGGCCGGTCCGTGCGGCGCGCAAGGCTGTCGGCGGCGGCCCGTGCTCGCCGGGCCGCCGCGCATGCGCGGCCGTTGCTACATGCCGCCCAGCTTGCTGTACACCCAGTTGACGAGGTCCTGGCTGACCTCGGTCAGCCCCTTCTTCTTCATGCCGTTGAGCATGTGCTTGGTGATGGTGGCCCAGTTGCGGAAGTTGCCGTGTGCCGCGGCCCGGTCGATGGTGCGGATCATCTGCGGGTCCGCCCCGGCCCACAGGGAGTGGAACGCCGGCAGCGTGGCGACGACCTCGGCCTCGGGCATGCGTGTGAACTTCTGCCAGATGAAGATCCGCGAGGCAGCATCGGTTCACGCTTGAGGACCTTGTAGCAGCCATCGCCGCCGGCGAAGATCACCGCGATGTCGGTGTTGCGGTCGTCCCACAGGTGGCGCCAGTACTCGAACGAACTGCGGCCCATCCACTGGGCCTCGTCGCACACCAGCACGCGGAACGTCTGTGACAGCGTTTCCTTCAGGAGGGTGTCGAATTCGATCGGCCGGGTCGGCGGTTCCCCGGGCAGCCCCAGAGCGTTACTGACTTCGGCTCGTCAGGGTGAACTCTTTCGGAGTGCCTGATAGGGCCGATGTGGTGGCTGTATCCGTGGTGTGTGAGGTATGCGGATGGGGGCGGGCTGACCTCTACGGGACGTCAGCGCCGGGAGACGGTACGGATGCAGGCGGCCGAGCTGTTCGAGCAGAACATCAAGCCGCCGGAGGTGGCACGGCGCCTGCGGGTGAGTCCGAAGTCGGCCTACCAGTGGCACCAGCTGTGGCGGGACGGCGGCGTGTCGGCTCTGGCCTCTCGTGGCCCGAGTGGATCGCGATGCCGCCTGTCCCCGCGCTGTCTGGAAAAGCTGGCCGCGTACCTCGATGAGGGTCCAGCCGCGCATGGCTGGGCGGAGGACCAGGTGTGGACCGCGGCGCGGGTGGCCACGCTGATCGGCAGGAAGTTCCACGTCTCCTACAGCGTCTCGGGAGCCACACGGTTGATGCACCGGCTCGGCTTCAGCCCGCAGGTGCCCGCGCGGCGGGTGGCCGAGCGCGACGAGCAGACCGTGACAGGATGGAAGGAGGCGACCTGGGCCGAGGTAAAAGAGCCCGGGCGGCGTGCGGGGGCTACGTCTGCTTCGAGGACGAGGCGGGTTTCACCCGGCGGCCGCCCAGAGGACGCACCTGGGGCCGGCGTGGCCGCACCCCGATCGTGACGGTGAGCGGCCGACGCTCGGGACGCCTGTCCGTAGCCGGACTCATCGCGATGCGGCCCGGCTCCCGCACCCGGCTGTGCCACCGCCTACGCACCCACCCCGCGGGCAAAGGCAAACGTCGCAGCATAGGCGAACGCGACTTCATCGCGCTGATTCGACGGCGTCCACCACCTCGTCAAGGCCCCGATCGTGCTGGTCTGGGACCGGCTCAACACTCATGTCTCCCACGCCATGCGTGAGTTGATCGCCGAGCGCGAATGGCTAACGGTGTTCCTACTGCCCGCGTACTCGCCGGACCTGAACCCCGTCGAGTGGGTATGGGCCCATGTGAAGCGCAGCCTGGCCAACCTCGCCGTCGTCGCTCTCGACCAGCTGGAAGTCCTCGTACGCAACCGGCTCAAGCGCCTCCAGTACCGGCCCGACACCCTCGACGGCTTCATAGCAGGCACCGGCCTGGCCCTCGACGACCCTGCGTCACCCTAATGCGCTCAAGTCAGTATGCACCGCAGACGCCGAAGCACGGCGATGCCCCGACCGGTGGCTTGTGACGCGGCAGGACAGGTGCGCAGGCGCGCCCGGTCAAACCGCCTTCCCGGGACGCCGCCGGGCTGGTGGCCTCACCCGCGGCCGTGCACCACACCACAAACGATCATGATCCGACGTGCTGACCAGTCGCCGTGGCAGGCTTCGCACACGCTCTTGCGCCATCCTTCCGGCCAGTCGTCGCGGGTGCGGATACGGCCGGGCGCGCTGCAGAACTCACAGGTGCGCTCCGCTTCCTCCTCGGCGGTCGTGATCAGGCTCCTCAGCCTGTCGCCGCTGCCCGGTGGCCCTTCCAGGTAGACGCGCAGGCCGCCGAGTTTCTCTTTGAGATCGAGCAGGCGGTAGCCGGGAAAGGCCGCGCGGATCTGTTCATGTAGACGCTCCAGCAGCCCTCGTCAGCCAGGCCCCACTGCGTGGATCCGCGCAGGGATCTGCAGCGGGTGGGTGCCAGGGGCAGCGGGGTTGTCAGCCATGACCCCATCCTCGCGCACCGCGCGTTGTCGATGCTTCGCCCCCAGGGGGCTCCGGAACGTGACGCGCATGAGCACGCGTCCAGCGGCTGAACCCGTGTTCACTCAGCACCGCGGACGCGTGCATGGCCCCAGGATGTCAGTCGGGTACTGGACACTGGTCGTGCGTAACTGCGGCAGTGAGACCAGAGGGAACGTTCGTGAGTGACGATGCCGTTCAGCTCGAGAAGCGTATCCGCTTCGCCTTGAGCACCCTTGGCGAGAGCAACAGCCACCACGAGTTCGAGGCCCTGTGCCTGGGCCTGGCCCGCCGCAGGATCACCAGCAATCTGCTGCCAGCGACCGGGCCCGTCAGTAGTGGCGGGGACCAGGGCCGGGACGCCGAAAGCCACTGGAGCAACATCCCCCGGGAGCTGCCCGGCACGTCCCTGTTCGCGTCGCTGGCCTCCACCCAGCGGGTGGTGATGGCCTGCACCATCCAAAGCACCGACATCCCCGGCAAGATCCGAAAGGACCTGGCATCGATCTGCGGGCAGGGCACCCCCGTTGACCGCGTCATCTACTTCACGGTGACCGCCGTGCCCACCGGGAAGCGGCACGACCTGATCGACGAAGCCGCTCGGACGCACCAGGTCGACCTGGAGATCTGGGACGCGGCCGCCCTCGCCCTCCACCTCGCCGACTACGACCTGTTCTACCTTGCCGTCCAGTACCTCCACCTGCCCTCCGACCTCACTCCACCGCGCCCGGACGGAGCCGGTGAACTGCCCGACTGGTATGCCGAAGCCCGCCGGCGATGGCAGGCCAACGACGAGCCGGCCCGCACCCTGGGCGACCTGGTGGACCTGCGGGGCCCGCTGCGCCACGCCACCTTCCACGACGAGGCCCGGGCCGATCTGCCGGAATGGATCGGCCACACACGTGCCCTGCTGGCCGCCGCTGCGGGGGACCACACCGCTCTGCGGGCCCGCTACGAGATCGTCGTGGCAACCCTGCGCGGCCTCGGCGACATGCGCCCGGCGGACCAACTGGCCCGCGATTTCTTCGACACGGTCACCGCCGACGACACCCTCACCGACCCGGGAATCCTCGAGGACGCCGTCGTGCTCCTCGGATACGGATTCGGGGCACTGTTGCGCAATCTCACCGCGCTGACCGCGGACGACTTGTGCGGCTGGCAGCGCCTGCTGGCCGACAAGACCGACCGCCTGCTGGACGCGGGCCCGCCGGCCAACGCCATGGCCCATCTGCTGGCCATGCGGGCCCGCCTAGCCCTGCACACCGACATGACCGCCGACCTCGAATCCGTGCCCGAGGACCTGCCGACCGTCGCGGAGGTCACCGCATCCGTCCTCGAAGCGGTGGAAGCCGGTGAACCGGTACCTGCTCTCCAGGCGCGGCCGCCGCTCACGGACCTCGACACCGCCATGAACATCCTGCTCCGGCTCGGCCACCACCTGGACAACGCACCGCTGTTCCCCATCGAGCACACCGCAGACCTCTTCGACTACCTCACCCCCGTACTGGTGGACCACCCGCTGTACCGGGAGGTCCGTGACCTGCTCGATCAGGCAACCGACCGGGTCACCGGCCAGAGTGCACGCGGCGAACGCGCCCAGTCCCGGGGCCACGCTCTGATCAAGAGCGGCCGTATCCCGCAAGCACTCCAGGAGATCCACGAAGCCAGGGCCAACTGGCTGCGCGGCGACACCCTCGAGGGCGGCCTGATCATGCTGCTGCTGTGCGCGCGCCTCTACAGCGAACTCGGCTTACCCATCGCCGCCAAGCAGTACGCGCTCGCAGCCGCCACCGCCGCGAAGTCCGCGCCTAACCCCGAGCTCAGCTGCTTCGTCCCACGCGGCATCATCCATGCCGCCCAGTACGACCGCCAGGCCGGAAACTGGATCTCCGCCACCCGCCTGTTCTGCATCGGCCTCATGGCACAAACCGACTACTGCGACGAGCCGTACAACAACGAACGCTACCCCTACGTCTGGGAGATGATGGCCGACCAGGCGCTCACCCTGCGCGTGGCCAGCGCGGTGCGCCCCGGCTTCGTCCCCCTGCTCCGCGCGATCACCGCCTCGGTGGGTATCGACACCATCATCGACGAGATGCTCGCCCCGACCGCCGACATCCCCACCACAACCGAAGAGGCGTACGCCGAGGAGGCTGATGCACACGGTGCGGGACGGCCCTTCAGCGACGCCGGTCCCACACGCCGTTATGCCTGGAACGCGCTCGGCGTCGACTGGGAGATCACCTGCCCGAACGACCGGCTGTCGGTGCTGGCTGCGGAACGCTACACCGCAGCACTCCAGGTGTTCCTCGGCGAACTCGCCGTAGGAGACCCGCTGTTCCTGCCCGGCAGTCTGAGCGTCGAGATCCGCGCAGACGCCACCCTGCCCCACGACCAGCCCGCCGTCTGCGACCAGAGCTCCGACCGGGACACCAACCGGCGGAGGCTGCGCCTGCCCACAACTGCCTCCGCTGACCTGGAAACAGAACCGTCCCGTCTGCTCACCGCCCTGGTCAAGGTGGTGCTCTCCCAGTCGCTGCTCTCCGACGAGGCATTCATGCACCTCGTCGAGCAGGCGCTCGCTGGCGGACTCTGGCACAAGCTCTTCGTCGGCCGCCCCTACGACGAACTGGCCGACTTCCTGAGGGCCGACGACTACCAGACGATGGCTGCGCTCGCCGACCCGGCCGTCGGAGCAGGCACGCCGCGCGGCCAGGCGAAACCGACTGCCCTGCCGGCCCGGACCGGGCCTGGGCCCGGCTACGAGCACGAGACAGCCCTCGACACCGTCCGCAACCGCTATGCCAACCTGCTCCCCATCGTGCGCTACACCCTTCTCCGCCTGGCCGCGGACCCCGGCTTCCGGCGTACAGCGACGCAGTTGAGGCAGGAAGGATGGCGCGACTGGCACCTGCTGACCGCCATCGCCAACGCCGCCGGGAACCATCGCGCCCAGCAGCAGGGCCTGCGTCCCTCCCCGGGCGATTCCCGGGAACACCGAGCTCGCATCCTCGCCGCCATGCAGGCCCCCGAGCGTCCCGACGCCCCGCCTGTTCCTGCAGAGGCATTCACCGAACGTGCCCTGCGCTCACACCTGTCCGTGGCTGCGGTGAGCACCGCGCGCGGCCTCGGCCTCGCAGTCCGCCCCGGCCCGCTCGACCCTCAGGCACTGCTGTCGGTACTCGGTGAGCGGTACGGCTACTGGACGGACGACATCGAGCACATGGACCCGTTCGGCTGGTCGGCCCCGGAAGGTGACACGACCCCTGATCGAGGACGTGCCTGACCTGCTTCCCCCGGAGACAGACGTGACCATGTTCGCCCTCGGCACTGATCCAAGGGCGCTGTGAACCGGGGCGGTTCACTGTGACCCCGGGGGCCGACGCCAGAAAACCTGTCCGCGGCGGCCCCCAGGCGCCCGCGGTTGCCGAGGCCGCGGCCCAGCACCGGTGCTGGGCCGCCCTGGTGGTCGCGTAGTTCCTTCAGCTCGGAAAGGGCCCCAGGCCGGGAAGCCAGCCGCGTCCTTGCGGGGCTGCGTCTCAGATCAAGAAATGCCGGCGTAGGACCAGACGTCCGCAGGGAGTTCGTGCCTCAGCTTCCACCGGATGGCCATCGGCCTGCTGCCTGTGTGCCCGACGTACTCGGCAGGCCCGAGAAAGACCCAGGGCTGAGTGCCCCCGATGTCGCTGCTCCTGTACTGGCGTATGAAGAGAAGCACGCTGGTACCCATCTCGACGTGGTTCCGGTACCGCAGCCCTGTGGTTGAGGTCTCGGAAGTGGCGCTCTGGGACTCCCAATGGAACAGTGTCTTGCTCAACGCGTAGTCTCGCAGGCGGCCTTGGGGCGAGAAGACTGGTTCGTCGTTCTTCTCTAACGTGATGAACAGCGCGTCAGTCTTCACGGATTCGCACCACGCAACTCCTTGAGCGAAGCTGGCCGGGGCGAGGCCACCGACTTGGGCCAGTCCGAGCGCCGACAACATCTCCGCACGGGTGTATGAAGAATGGATAGTGAGAGGGACGCTGTGCCCATCGCCGATTCCGGTCAGAGGGATCGGAACGCGCTCGGCGTTTTCCAGGTTGTGTGCCAGTACCTGACGCAGCTCGCTCCGCACCGCTTGCTGTGGGTGCAGAGTCGCGAATCCCTCTTCGTAGCCCTTGGCCCCCGCGTGCTCAGCGCCTCCGCGGGGCCATAGCTGGAAGAAGAGCATCCGAGCGTACGCCTGGCCTCGCTTGTCGAGATCGTTGTAGAGGGGAGCGTCGTCCTCCAGCATCCGGGTGTAGGCCTGCACGCGTTCCGGGTCGTCCACATGGAGAAAGGAACGCACCCGTTTGAGCAGCGCCGTCTCTCCTTCGGGAGCTTCGCCTTCAAGCACACCGGCACGGCGTAGGAACCCGGTCCAGGTGCCGTCGCCGCGGTAGAGGTCCGTGAGTTCCCGCCCGCTCTGCTGCAGGTATGGCCTCAGGCCCAGCTCTCCGTACTGGGCAATTTCGCGTGCCGTGTCGGTGACGGTGCTCCGCATCTGCTGCCGGAGGTTTTCGATGACGAGAATCCTGGCCTTCTCGTCAAGGCTGATCATGCAGCCGCTGGGGAGTCGGGGGAAGTCGCGCTCGACGTGGTCGAGCAGCCGTTTGCCGGTCAGATGCGTCATAGCCCGGAACTGGATGTCGAGGCGGAACTCCTTTCGGTGGTGCCCGATGAAGTCGAGCACGGTGAGTACCCGCTTGCCCGGGGAGCGAGCAAGGCCGACACCCAGCTGCTGCAGGAACCGCACGCCGCTCGACGTTGGGCGTAGGAGGAGCAGTGTGTCCACCTCAGGGATGCTGAAGCCGTGGCTGAGCATTTCGACGCTGAAGATGACCTGCAAGTCGCCGTTCCTGAGGGAGGAAAGTGCTCCCTCACGCTCTGCCGCGGGAGTCGCCGACGTGAGGGCCATGGCGTGGAAGCCGGCGGAGCGGAAGAACTGAGCCATGAATTCGGCGTGTGCTACGGACACGCAGAAGCCCACGGCTCGCATGGCCTTCACATCAGGGACCGTGTCCCGGATAGCGTTGACGACCAGCCGCGCTCGTGCGTCGTCGCCGGTCAGCACGGCTTTCAGTGAAGCCGCGTCGTACGTTCCCTGCTTCCAGCCCAGTGGTTGAAGGTCGGTGCCGTCTGCAATGCCGAAGTAGTGGAGGGGGCACAGGAGATCACTGGCCAGCGCGTCCCGAAGCCGCATCTCTGCAGCGATACGACCGTCGAAGAACGCATCGTGGATGCTCGGGCCGTCCGTCCGCTCGGGAGCCGACGAGAGGCCGAGCAACTCCATAGGCGCGAAGCGCTCCAGGACGTTGGCGAAAGCCGGCGATCCTGCCCCGTGGAACTCGTCGACGACGATCACATCGAAGTGATCGGGTGGCAGCTCGTCCGGGACCCGTTCGAGGGAGTGCCAAGTGGCGAACACATGATTCCAACGCCCCGGGATCTCCCCGCTGTACAGGCGCTCTCCGAACCCTGGCGTCATGAGGACGCCTTGGTAGGTCCGGTGCGCCTGGTGCAGTGCTTCCATGGTGCCCGCGATAAAGAGAAGGCGCAGGTCCCGCTGGTGCTGCTCGCGCAGGTGCTT
The DNA here is from genome assembly GCF_055607665.1 of Streptomyces sp. NPDC036984. Classification (NCBI taxonomy): domain Bacteria; kingdom Bacillati; phylum Actinomycetota; class Actinomycetes; order Kitasatosporales; family Streptomycetaceae; genus Streptomyces; species Streptomyces sp. NPDC036984. The sequence goes on along the minus strand of NZ_JBVJRL010000042.1, from coordinate 7,654 downwards.
GTAGTCGAAGGCGGCCATGAAAGTCTTGCCGGTGCCGGGGGGAGCGACGAGGAGGTTGCGGTGCCGGCCGTGGATCTCGCGCTCGGCGTGCAGACGATCAAGCATGTCGCGCTGGTGGACATGCAACATGACCGCCCCGTCGATCTGGGGGCCGTCCGGGGCGACCTCCCTGTCCAGTTCCGGCTCTGGGGGATCGTCTGGGATAGCTGGGGCAGGAGCCTGCCGGGTGTCGTCGTTCTCGCCATTGGAGGACTCGACCGGGAGGCTGGCCTGTTCGTCGGGGCCGGAGCGAGGCTCGGTGGACTCGAGCCCGAGGAGCCGCGCCGTTGCCGCAGCCGCTTGGGCGACAGGCTGGAGCCCGGTGGGCAGCATTTCCTGGCTCGTGGGTGAGTAAAGTGCGGCGACGATTCCGTGCGGGGCCTGAGGGTGGGCTGCGAGATGCTCGGTGAGGGCGAAGTGGGTGTCCCACACCTGGTCGCGGTTCAGCAGCCCGCGCAGATGTTCCGCAGCGGCCGGGTGGAACCGGTACACGATGTCTGCGTCCTGGTGCCGGGTCGCTGTGAGCAGGCCGGCGGTGAGGAACTCCGCGGTGTCGGCCAGGGCGGCGTCGGGAACGATGCTCTCACGGAGCACGTCGAGAACGGGGAGTGTGAACACGTCGAGTGACGAGGCGGCGATCGCCAGTCGGACGGCGGGGGAGCGCAGGTTGTCCGTGAAGGCCTCTGCCGCGGCTGAGACTTGTGTGTCGGTCACCGGCGCATCGGGCGAGGTGGCACTCGATCGTGGACTGCGGTTCCTGGAGGGCACGCGCCCTGAGGCCGGCACGAGGACGGCCTCGCAGCCGCTCGGGTCGGTACGCATCATGGCGCGTGCCCAGGTGAGGATCTGGTGGGCATCCACTGGCAGCACGGGCAATGCCTGCCAGGGCTGTGTCCCTGGGGCGTCGTCGCGGAAGAGGCGGGGACGGCGGTAGGAGAGGAGCCGTCCGGGGGATGCCGGGACGGAGGCGGTTGCGGTGGTCCGCGGCAGGTCGAGACCGGAGCGTTGCCAGAGGCGTTTGGGAAGCGGGTTGATCAAGGCCACGGGGGCTGTCCGACCCCACGTGTGGAGCGTCTGCCACAGGTCGTTCTGGCGCCAGGCGGGAGCTGCGCAGTCGGAAACGACGAGCAGGAGCCGGTGGGTCGGCTGGATATGTCGGGGGTCGGACGGGTCCATGGGGAGGAGCCGGCCGTGGTGGTTGCGGAGTACAGGTTCGGCCTGCGGCGGATGCTCGATATGCCATACGTGGACGCTGCGGAAGGCGGACAGGGTGCGCAGCACCTTGGTGAGTGCGAGTGAGGTCTCGTCCCAGACGGCCATGGAGGTGCCGCGGTCCACAACCACAACGACCTCCAGCCAGAGCTCTGCGGCAGGCGTGAGCTGGGGGACGAGCACACCGGTTTGGGTGTAGTGATCGATGGTGGTGTCCAGGTCGAGACGCCGGTGAACCTGGGACGGCCGGAAGCGGCGCAGCGGACGCAGGGCGCGGCCGATGTCGAGAGCGTTCGGCAGGGCTGGGGCGCGGCCGATGCTCAGAGGACTGCCGGGGATCGAGTGGCTGCCGTTGTCGTCCTTCAGCCAGACATCGGCGGCGCCAAGATCGCCTGTGTCTGAACCGGGTTCAGGGGCCGGCGGATCATCGCAGGAGTCGTCGGTTTCCGGTTCGGGCAGGAGGGACGCGTTGGGAGATGTCTCCTTGGCGGCCGGAGGCGGATCAGTGGCCATATCACCAATCCGGCTGGCGCCGGATCTGGCGGCGGCGAGAAGAAGAGCGTCGAGGGTCTCCTGGATGTCTCCCTTCGCGCTGTCGCTGAGGTCGCCCAGGTCGGCGTGGGCCAGGGCGGCCAGCAGCCGTGCGGCCCGGTTCTCAGCCACGCCCGAGCCCTTGGAGCAGCAGCTCCTGCAGCCGCGTCCGCTGCTGGTCGTCCTGGATGCGGTTGCCGCGCAGGAGATGGACGGCGCTCAGCAACTGGTCGACGGCGAGGTTCTCACCGCGGTTCAGCCGGTCCACGAAAGCGTTGACCAGGGTATGGGTGGTGTCTTCCTCGGCCCTCTCCAAGTGGGCCTCGACGATGCTGGTGAGGGTCGAGACCGTGAGAACGGGCATGTCGAACCGCACACAGCGCCGCAGAAAGGGGGCGGGAAAGTCACGTTCCCCGTTGCTGGTGAGGACGATGACTGGAAACTCCTCGCACTCCACCAGGCCGTTGTCGATGTCATGCCGGGTGCCCGGATCGGCGGTGCGGACGGTGACTCGGCTCCTTGAGTGTCGGGCAAGTTCGGGAATCTCGAAGCGACCGCGTTCCAGAACGTCGAGGAGGTCGCTCGGTAGGTCGAGATCGCTCTTGTCGATCTCGTCAATCAACAGGGCGCGGGGGAGGCCGCCGGGCAGCAAGGCAGTCCCGAGAGGGCCAAGTTGGACGAAGTCCCCGATGCCGTCGCGCGCGGCACGGATGGCGCGGCGCGCAGCCCGCCCGTTCCTGGAAGCGGCGGGACGGTCAATGGCGCGGAGGTTGTAGGCGTGGATGCGGCCCAGGGCGTCGTAGCGGTAGAGCGCGTCGGCGAGGGTGCTGCGGGAGGTGATGTGCCAGCGCAGCACACTCCCGAGCCCGAGTTCGGCGGCGATCTGCTCGATGACGGAGGACTTCCCGGAGCCGGCCGGCCCGGTCAGCAGCAGGGGCCGACGCAGATGGAGCGCGGCATTGACCGCGTCGACCAGTCCGGGGTCCGCCCGGTAGGTGCTTGCCGGGGAAGGTGACTGCGCCGGGCCTGGCGCGCTGGCCTTGCCCGTCGGCGCGCGCCACGGAGGCGGGGGAGGCAGCGTCTGAGGCTGCTCGGGGATGCTCCCCGTACCCGTGTAGTACGGCGTCCAGTTCATGCTTGCTCCTTCGGCGTCACGTCTTGTGGGGCGACGACCGCCCGCCCGGCGCGTCGTTGGCAGAAGTCCTGCCAGTGCGCGTCGTGCCATGTCGTACGGATGTCAGCCAGATGACCGGGAACGCCCTCACCAAGGCTGTTCTCCAACTGCTCCTGGAAGGCGCGGACGAGTTTCTTCGGCAGCGACTGCCAGTGCTCCGCGACCGCATCCTGAAGCGCCCGCGTGTCGGGGACGCTCCCACGCCGGGGCCAGATCAAGGCCGGGGTGTGGATGAGGAGTTCCTCCAGCATGAGGTCGAAGTCCTTCTCCGGCAGAGTGCTCACTCCCCATACGCAGCCGCCCGTACGACGACGGCTGAGTAACTCCTGCAGCGTCTCAACGCTCCTGAGATCATCGGAGTCGAGCCACGACGGGCCGGCTTGAGCCCTGGTCTGCAAGGAGGACAGCAACTGGCTGCCGGCGTGCAGCATGTCGTCGAGGGGGACACCGGGCGGGGGTGTGAGTAGCCCCGACCAGCGGGTCGTGACGTCGTAGTCGACGCCCAGCATGCGTTTGCCGCGGACCACTCGCCATTCCTCCGGCGGGGAATCCAGCAGCAGGGAGGTCGGGACCGACACATCGACCGGCACCAGCCGCTCGCCCGCTGCCCCCAGCCAGGACAAAGCCCACAGGCGGGCCTCATCCAGTGCGGACACCAGGGCGCGCGGCCCGGGCTCGCACGGGAATTCTGCGGTGTGCACCACGGCCGAGCCGAAGAGAAGCGATGCGTCCACACGGACGACGTCCTCACCGCCATCGTCGGCGACCACCAGGACCAGACGGGGTGTCGTCCCGCGCAGTTCTTTCAGCCGACTGTTCAGAGCGGCGGCAGCACCCGATTTGGCCGCCCAGGCGGTCAGTTGCCGCGGAAGAACATCCTCTGGACTGATCAGGTGGGCAAGGGCGGCGACGAAATGTACCAGCGTCCGGCGCTGTCCTGCGGGGGAGACGGCCGATTGGTCGAGGACCGCGTGCTCCACCAGGTCACGCAGGGAAGGGCAGGGCACCCGGACCACCACCTCCAGCGGGAATCGGGCGCGTGCCGCCGCCTTGCGGAGCAAGTCGTCGGTCAGAGCGCTCCCGAAGGTCTCCTCAAGAACGGCGACGGCGGAAGAGCAGAGGCCCAGATCGCGATCGAACTCCAGGATGCGTTGGACGGCGGGGTGGCCAAAATGGTCCTGCCCCAGCCCGCCGAGCCAGTGCGTGAGCTGTTCCCTGCTGTGGATGCCTTCCGTGCCTTCCATCGGGCGCAGCAGCTTATGCAACCTCTCGTACGCCACGGAACCGAGAGAGCTGGCGGAGCGTCGCACGGCGGCCTGGACGTTGTGGGCCAGCCACAGCGATTCACCGGACACAGGAGCGCCGTCGAACACGAAGCCGCCGGGCTCCTGGGTGCGGATACGGCTGCGCAGTTCCTTGATCAACTGGGCGTCGACGGCCAAGAACTCCCCTGCATTCGCCACCCCGCTCTCCAGCAGTTCGGCAAGTTGGACACTCAGATTCATGTCCCATGCCGGCAGATGAGCGGACGCGGCGAAGAGAACCGACAGACGCAGACTGCCCTGCTGGAGCCCGGCCGTCACAGACTGCGGACTCACAAGCGCGGCGGCCGCGTGGCAGGTGTCGACGACGGCTATCAGACCACCGAGTCCGGGCTCGTTCGTCACCGCACCGATCGTGGAGGCCACATCCAGTTGGTGAATCGCTCCGTCCTGCGTGCTGCCCGAGGTGACGAAGTACAGCGGGCCACCGCAGCCACCTATTCCATGGCCCAGCATCGCCAGAACGAGCGGGCCGCCGTCCTCCTTCGCCCGGCCGACTGCAGCGGCGAGGGCCTTCTCGACAACCGCTTTGCCCAGGGCGGTGCCCACGAGCAATGACCCTGTTTCGCCCTCACCACGGTCCAGACAGGCACCGAGATCCGGGTCCACCAGCGTCCTGTGAAGACGGCGCGCCGCTTCTTCTAAGCCCGGCAGTTCCTCCGCGCCCCTGCACTGGGCGCCGACCACCAGCACATGACGGGATACCGCTGATGTGACGCGGCCCTTCACGGCAGAAGAGCCCCCACGATCGGCCCGGCCACCTCCGCGTGCTCCAGGTACTTGATAGCCGTATGGGTCCACACCCCACCGGACTTCACGGGCGCGGTCTGCGCCTTCACCCCCCTGCTGCTCGGCGCGATCCAGTCCGCCAGCCGTGGACGTCCCACCACGACGTCGTTTCGGTCCCAGAAGTTGTGCCACGCCCCCACCTCTTCCGGGCAGGACGGCGGTCGCGGCACCAAACGCTGCAGGACCATGCCGCCGAGCGCGAGAGGGGAACCAAGCGTCACCCACAGTGCGATCGGGCCCTCATACTCGTGCAGGGCTTCGTAGGCCACAACGGTGCCCAGGGAGTGTGAGACCACCACGAGCGAACGAGCAGGATCCAGTCCCTCCAACACCCGGGAGCGGATGGACGAGCCCAGAGCAGCTCTGTCACCGTGTCGGTTCAAGTAGCGTGCGACTTGGGAGAGATGCAGCGCGAACGCCTGACCATTCACCCACTGCGCACCTTGGCGAAGACCGGGCAGCTGCAGCAGCGTCGTGGTCACCCAGACCAGTCGCCGTGCGAACTCGCCCACGCCCTGCGTCCGGCTGCCGGATGAGAGCGCGCCGAGATGGTGGCGGGCCTGTTCGATGACCCTGGCGTCGCGCGTATCGGTATCCGGTGGAAACTGCTCGGCGAGCTCATCCACCATCGCTTCCAACATGCCGGAGAGCACCTGCTCGTCGGACGGGTCCAACTCACCGCTCAGCGCGCCTCCCTGAGCTCCCTGGGTGTTGAACAGATCGCTGTAATCAGCGAAACGCACATCCGCCAGCCAGCCTTGGGTGAGCGCCGAGACTAACTCCGCCCGTCCGGCGGCCCGCACGCCGGTGGCCAACGCTCGGAGCCACTGCTGTCGTTCCGCCTCCGCGTTGCGGAGTCCGCCGATCCCGTGAACGAACACGAGCTGCGGCTTCGCTGTCCCCACCACGAGCCTCCCCCGGCCTTACTGTGCGAAGGCCATCCTGCCTTGTGCGGGGCCAAGGACGGTACTTGAAGCGCCGCGCATGAGGAACACGATTCTGACAGCTGGTCGACGCGACCGGTCGCGAACGCTGCGGAGAACGTGACCGCCGTGGCGCTTGCAAGCCTCGCGCCGCCGCCTGCGCCCCGACACTGGTCCAACTCCAGCCCCAGTCAGTGGGTGTTGACGACTCCGGGCAGCGGGGGCAGCAGAGATGGCTACGGTTCCCGGGGCGCGGCGGTTGCCAGCCAGCCGCGTCGACAGACACACATCCCACAGAACCGCGGGCAGTCCGAAGGCGCATGCAAGAAGACGAACACGGCCTCGGCCAGCTGCACCCGGGACGGCTCAGGCCCTGGACGGTTTCGGGTTAACTCTATTTTCCAGAGGGTCTGAGCAGGGACGAACGAGGTATCCGCGTTTCAGGACGGCGAACACGTCGGCCTGAACGGGCGCCGATCAGACTGGCAGCGAGAGCCTCGGCGAGGGCACCATTGACGCATCGACAGCGGGATACGACCCCGCACCAATCACACCCCATGACACCCGAGTTGGGTGCCGTACCCCTACGTGCCTGGAGTTGCTCATGTCCGCCCTGTCCCTGCCCGCCGCCAGCCCCGAGCCATCAGCGTCCTGCGCCACCCACCTCCCCGCCCGCACCCAGCCGAGTCGGCTGGGCATCCCCGAGGTCGTGGTCATCGTCGTGGTCGTCCTGGCATCGACCGCACTGGCCGCCGGCAACCGACCCGTTCCGGCCGCAATGGTCGTGGTGGCAGCCGCCGTGGCCGACCTGACCCGCCCCAGCGACCCCGCCAAGCCCTCCCGCCGCCGCAGTCGGTGACGATGGGCCGCCCCACCAAACCCGTCGCCGCCGGCGCCCACCCCCGACTACGGGTCCTCGCCGCGTACCTGCGCCAGCTCAAGGACGAGACCCGTACCACCTACGCCACCCTGTCCGAGCGCACCGGCCCACCGAACACGCCCGGGTACCGCGGAGCCTCCACCCTCAGCCAGGCCGCCCGCGGCACCCACCTGCCCCCGCTCGAGACCGTCCTCGCCTATGCCTGTGCTGCTGGCGACCCCGGCAGCTACTCGACGCAGTGGCGGGAAGCGAAAACCCGGAGCCTTTGGAAGGCAGCCGCGATCGAGAAAGCCCGCCCCCACCTGTCCGGCCGGGGCCGACGGACCCGGCAGGTCCGCACCCCGGCTGCCCTGGGCCAGGAACTGACGCGGCTGCGCCTGCGGGCCGGCCGACCCTCTTACAGCACCATCGAGCAGGGGACCAAGGCCGACGGGCACCGTGTGCCGCGTTCGACAGCGCACCTGATCCTGAACGGGAAGGTCCTGCCCAGCCACGAGCAGCTGTCCGCGCTCCTGAAAGCCTTCGACGTGAGCCTCGCGGACGCCGCCCAGTGGCACGCGGTCCTCGACCGTATCGAGGACCGCCCGAGCCGCTCCGGCGAGGGGGAGGGTACGTGTGTGCGGACGCCGACCCTGCCGTGCAGGAGTACCTCGAACGCTGCGAGCGCGACGAAGAGATTAAGCGCCGCACCTGGCAGACGGCCGGATCGGCTTCCCAGTCGGGGTCGGTGAGTTGGTCGGCCGTGATGACGACGTGGTTGCCGTGGTCGGTGCGGACGACGACG
>NZ_JBVJRL010000041.1:0-28288 GCF_055607665.1 Streptomyces sp. NPDC036984 | reverse complement strand
ATATTGTAAGCAACCGACCCACCCTCAAAACGATCAATAAACCACAACCGCCGCTGAGCAAAAGACAACGGAACCATCACACCTCAACTCCTCGAAAATTCTCTGCGACAGGACGGCTAGTGGTCCGCAGCATGGCGCGCAATGAATTCGGCCATTTCTGCCACCGTGGGGTTCTCATACAGGTCCTGGGTGGGGACACGGACGCCCAGATCATCGTCGACCATGGCCAGCAGGCGCGTGGCGCGGAGTGAATTTCCTCCCAGTTCGAAGAAGGAATCGTCACGGCCGATCACCGGACGGTCCAGAGCGGTGGACCAGATGGCCGCGAGCCGGCGCTCGCCAGGGGTGGCCGGGGCCGTGTACGGGCGGCGTTTCCGGTGGGGGGCGGCGTCCAGGAGTAGGCGGACGGTGTCGACCTCTCCCCGGGTGTTCCTCGGGATGCGGGGCAGCTCCACCAGCCGTACGGGCAGCGGGCAGTCGGTCAGTGCTGTCTCGATGGCGCTGCGCACCTTTTCGGAGCCGGCATCCTGCGGGCGGGTGGTGTACGCAATGACGATGCTGTTGACTCCGAGCCGGTCCGCCGCCAGCTGCTCGACTATCGCGGGGTTGGCCGGGTCCAGGCCGATGAGCAGGTAGTGGTGTGGAGTGGCGCAGGCGGCGAGGAACTGGCGTAGGCCGTCCTCCGGTTCGATGGTGCGGAAGCCGTGGGAGCGGGCGGCCTCCGTGGGTTGGTCGCGGTTCATGCCGACGTCGTTCCACATGCTCCAGGCCAGGCACTGGACGGCGCGGCCGCGTTCGTGGTGCCAGTGGTCGGCGAAGCCGGTGAGGAAGGTGTTGGCCGTGGCGTATGCGCCGAAGGCGTGCCCGCCGAACTCGCCGTTGACGGAGCCGAAGAGCATCAGTGAGGCGTCGGGCCGGGAGTCGAGCAGTTTCGCGATGGCGAGCGTTCCGGCGACCTTCGGCCGGTACTGGGCGGCGAAGGTCCGCATGCTCTCGTTGGCCAGGGTGTGCTGTTCGAGTTCGGTCCACTGGGCGGTGGGATCGGCGCCCGCCAGATGGAGGACGCCGTCGAGGGGCCTGCCCGCCCAGCGCGCCTCGGCCGCGCTCACGGCCACTTCCAGGGCCTCCTCGTCGGCGATGTCGAGCTGTTCGTAGACGACGTCACCGAGTGCGGCGAGTTCGGCCAGGCGCTCCGCCTTCTCCCCCTCGGCGGCCGAGCGGCCGACCAGGAGCAGCCTGACTCCGTAGGTGGCGACGAGGTAGCCGGCGAGGTTGTGTGCGATGCCGCCGAGTCCTCCGGTGACGAGGTAGCAGCCGTTCGGGGTGACGGGTTGTGCGGCGGCGGTGTTCTCGTCGGCGGGCACCGGGGAGAGCTTGGGCTGTCGGCGTCGTCCTTGTCGGGCGGCCACGATTCCTTGGGTTGCCCGGTCGGTGAGTTCGTCGCGCAGTGCCGCCGGCCAGTCTGCGCGGTCGGCCGGGAGGTCGAGCAGGCGGATCGTGGGCATGTCGGTTTCGCTGATGGCGGTCCTGATCAGACCGGGGAGTGCGCAGGTGCCGAGGTCGACCCGGTCGCCCGGTTGCGTGTGCACCGCGCCGGAGGTGAGGACGAGTACGAGCGGTCGGCCGTAGGTGCCGTCGGACAGTGCCCCGAGCAGTGCGATCAGTTCCGCGGTCGCCGTGTGGAGTCTGTCGGGGACGGTGCCGGAGACGGACAGGGGCAGTGCGAAGACGACGGTGGAGATCTCGCCGTACCGCTCCGTCACGGAGCGGAGGAGGCGGTGGGCCTGGGCTCGGTCGTCGGTGGCGAGGGCGAACTCGCCGTCGTTCTTCTCCGTGTAGGTGGTGCCGCGCCGTACGGTGAGCCGGGGGTGGCCGAGGCCCAGGCTGTGCTGGTCCTCGTCCGTGGCGAAGATCAGCTGTGGGCCGTCGGGGTCGGGTGTGGTGCCGGTGGGCGGGGCCGGGGGCAGTTCGGTCCACTGGCGGCTGAAGAGCCAGGTTTCGTCGGTGGGTTCGGAGTGGGTACGGATCGCCCGGTCGGCGTAGGCTCCGGCGGTCAGCGCGGTGACCAGGGCGGAGCGTTGGATCTTACCGTTGCCGGTTTTGGGGAACTCGCCCTCGGTGAGGGGGATCAGCAGGTCGGGGGCGATCCCGGCCTCGCGTCCCAGCGTGGTCCGTACGGCGTCGGCGGTGCGGGTGATGGCCGCGGTGTCCCAGGTGTGCGGTACGAAGAAGACGGCGAGTTGTTCGGAGCCGTCGGGTTCTCTCACCCCGACGGCGGCCGTGAAGGTGACGCGGACGCCGTCGGCTCGTTCGACGACGCTCTCGATCTCATGCGCCAGGTAGTTGACGCCTCGGACGATGATCTGGTCCTTCTTGCGTCCCGCGATGACGACTTCGCCGTCGTGTACGAAGGCGAGGTCCCCGGTGCGGAACCAGCCCTCGTCGTCGTAGGACTCCTTGTTGGCCTCGGTGTTGGCGAAGTAGCCGCTCATCATCGTGCTGCCGTGGATGCGCAGTTCGCCCATCCGGTTCTCCGGGAGGACCGTGCCGTTGTCGTCCACCACGCGCAGCCGGACGCCGGGGATGGGACTGCCGACGGTGGAGAGCACGGCGGCGCCCGGTGTCTGCGGTGTCACGTGGCGGATTGCGCCGCTCAGTGACGACGGGTCGACGGCCACCGTGCCCTTGCTCCGGTCGTCTCGGTGCTGGGTGGTGTAGGTGACGCCGGAGCAGGTCTCGGACATGCCCCACACCGGGCGCATGGCGTCGGGGGGCAGACCGTGCGGGGCGAGCAGATCGAGGAAGCGGTGACTCGTCGCCGCGACGACGGGTTCGCCGGCGTTGGTGATCTCGTGCAGGCGGGAGAGGTCCCAGTGGCGTGTCCGGATCTCCTCGGCGCACTCGTTGACCATGGCGAAGGCGAAGTTCGGGGCCCAGGTGCTGGTCGCGCGGTACCGGTCCGCCCAGTCGAGCCACAGCAACGGGTCGGAGAGGAAGTGTTCGATCTTCGCGTTGACGTGCAGGCAGCGCAAGAACACGTCCCGCACGTTGTACATGGCCACGGTGACGTGGTCGAACGGCATCCAGATGAGGCTCACGTCGTCGCTGCCCAGGCCGCAATGCCGAGCCACCGCCCAGGACCGTGCGGTCACACTGGCGTTGGTGTGCCGGACGCACTTGGGTACGCCGGAGCTGCCCGAGGTGAGCAGGTTGAGGACCGGGGAGTCGGGTGTCGTGGGGAACCACGTGGTGTCGGGTGGGGAGGCGGCCAGTTCGTCCACGGTCAGGATCCGGACCGATGGTTCGTTCCAGAGCTGCCGCACCGCCGCCAGGGGCGCGGCCGTGGCGGAGTCGGTGAGCAGTACCGGCCGCCCCAGCAGGTGCCAGGCGTTGTGGAGTCTGCGGTTCGTCTCGTTCGGTACCTCGTAGGTCGGGGCGACCTTGACCGGTGTGGGTACGAATCCGCCCAGCACGCAGGCCCAGAAGGCGGTGAGGTAGCCGCGGTTGTCGTCGAACTGGAAGAGGACGGCATCGCCGGGGTGCAGGCCGGCCGCGCGGAGACCGCCGAGTACGCGCTGCGCGGCGTCCAGGAGGGCCGGGTAGCTCTGGAAGACGTCGTCGTGTCCCTTGACGACGAAGATCGTGCCTTTGTCGGGGGCCAGTTCGGCGGCGGCACGGAGGGCTTCCTGGAGCGTGGCCGGGGCGCCGTCCGGGAGGTGGAGCGGGCCTCCGTCCAGTTCGGCCGCAGGGCCGGTGGCGGGTGCCGCCTGGGCCGGTTGTGGCCGTGGCCGGTCGGGTTGGGGCGGTGCCACGGCTTGCTTGAGGCCCCGGTGGGCCACGGCGGCGGCGTCGGCGACGCCGGGGATGTTCCTGAGTGCGGTCGTGATGCCGTCGACCAGGTCCTGGCCGGCGGTCTCGAAGGCCGTCATGCGATGCCCCCGCTCGTCGTGGTGGCCAGCGCGGTGCGGCCGATCAGCCCGATCACGTCCCCGGGCTGGTCGAGGAAGTAGAAGTGGCCGCCGGGGTAGAAGTGGACGTGGAAGTCCGCGTTCGTGTGGCGGCGCCACAGGTCGACGGTGTGCCTGCTGGTGCGCGGGTCGGATTCGCCGGCCAGCACGACGATGGGGCAGTCCAGGGGGGCTTCGGGGGCCGGACGGTGGCGTTCCCACAGCGCGAAGTCGGCGCGCAGGACGGGCAGCAGGGAGCCCATGACGTAGTCGTCCTCGGCGATCTCCGGGTCGATTCCGCCCAGTTGGAGCACCGCGCTGCGGAACTCGTCCTCGGGCAGGGCGTGCAGCAGGGGGACGCCTGTGGCTTCGGGCGCGGGCTGCGCGGAGAGGAAGAGCGTTCGCGGTCCCGGACGGCCCTGGGTCCGCAGTGCCTTGGCCAGTTCGTGCGCGAGGGCGGCTCCGCAGGAGTGGCCGAAGAACGAGAACGGCACGTCGAACACGGGACGCAGGGCGTGGCCGAGTACCTGGACGAGCGGTGCCACTTCGGTGAACGGCCGCTCCGCTATGCGGCTCTGGCGCCCCGGGAGTTGCACGGCCACCAGCTCGATCTGCGGCGGGAGCAGGGGTGCCCAGTCGGCGTAGGCCGTCGCGCCCGCGCCCGCGTGCGGGAAGCAGATCAGCCGGTGGCGGGGCGCGGCCTGGCGGGCGCGCCATATGTACGGGGTCTCGGGGACGAGTTCCGCGGTCTGCGCCGTCATGGGTTACTCCTCGGTCATCCTGCGCAGCCGCGGACCGCTCGGGGTGGCGAGCTCGTCCCAACGCGCGGACAGTTCGGCAATGGTCGGGTACTCGAAGACGGACTGGAGCGAGATCTGCATGCCGAGTTCGGTCCGGAGGCGGCCGATGAAGCGGGTCGCCAGCAGCGAGTTCCCCCCGTGTGCGAAGAAGTTGTCGTCGATGCCGATGTCGGGGGCGTCGAGGACCTGGGCGAAGAGCCTGCACAGCAGCTCCTCGTGCGCCGTGCGCGGAGCCCTCCGTCGTACGACGGCCTCGGCCAGGCGCCGGTGGTCGAGCCGGCCGGTCGCGGTCCGTGGCAGCGTGTCCAGCCGGCGCACGGTGTGGGGGAGGAACCGGGACGGCAGCCGGCCGGCGAGGTGCGCGTGCAGGGACTGCTCGGTGTGCGCGGCTCCGGGGGCGGTGACCACATAGGCGGTGGCGCCAGTTTCGTCGGGTACGACGGCTGCCTCGGCGACGCCGGGGAGTGCGCGCAGGACCGCAGCCGCCGTGCGGGCGAGGAGCGGTGCCGAGTCGTCCGGCCGGGGCGGCTCGCCGTCGGCCGTACGGCGTCCTCGTCGGCCCGTGCGATACATCCACGATCCCGGTGGCCCGAACGGGTCGGGGACGAAGCGCTGGGCGGTGAGTGCGGGCCGGCCGTGTGCACCGCGGGCGAAGTCACCGGCGAGGTACACCTCGCCCACCGCACCGTCCGGGACCTGGGTGAGGGAGGCGCTCAGCAGCCGGATGCCGGCCGGGTCCGCGGGGACCGAGGGGACGTCCGCCCGCCAGTGGACGGTTCGGCCGGCGCACAGCGCGAGGACCAGGTCCATGGGCGGTCCGGCCGGTCCGAGCACCACCGGCCCGGCCGGTTCCCGTGCGAACCGCGCGGCCTGGGCTGCCGCGCCGGCGTGCGTGACGGCGATGCCCCAGGGGGCTCCGGTGTCGTCCGGACGGTAGTCGAGGTAGGCCAGGTGGCCGGGCAGCGGTCGGCCGACCCGGTCCGGGTCGTCCGGGGGCTCCGCGGTCGGAGCGCCGTCTTCCGGGTCGGCCGCGCCGGCCGCTTCCGCCGTCATGGCGATGGACGGCAGGTCGTGCCAGAGCAGGTCGTGGTCGGTCCGGTCGTGGATCACCAGTCGGGGCGCGGCGTCACGGAGGACGGCCTGAGCCCAGGGTTGCGGGTCCTCCGGGTCGAGACACAGGCAGCATGCCCCGGCTTTCCACACGGCGAGCAGGGCGGCCGCCCGTCGCTCCGGCGCGGCGCAGCAGACGGCGATCACGTCGTCGTATCCGACGCCGTGTGTGATGAGGTCGCGTGCGAGGCGATGCGCCGTGCGGTTCAGCTGCTGCCGGCCGGCCTGGCTGTCTTCGGCCACGAGTGCTCTGTCCGCCGGGCTTTCCGCGACGTGTTGGTCGAACATCGCGGGTGCGAGGACGCCGTCCCCGGTGCCGGGGGCGGGCCCCGTGCCGGAGGCGGGTGCTTCGGCGAGTGCGCCGACGCTGGTGCCGGGGGCGGCGGTGATGCTGCGGAGCAGCTGGTGGAGCCGGGTGGCGAGCGCGTCGGCGGTCTGCCGGTCGAATGCGGCGAGCCGGTACTGGAGGCGGAGCCGTAGGTGGGGTTCCTGGTCGGCGAGCAGGACGAGGGAGTAGTGGGAGCCTGCGCTCGCCCGGAATTCCGTCACGGCCACGCCGGCCGCCTTGGCCGCCTCGTCGATCGCACCCTGGTCGACGGGATACGACTGGAAGACCACGAGCGTGTCGAACAGCGCCGGGAGCCCGGTCGCCTCGTGGATGTCGGGCAGCCCCGCGTGGTGGTGCTCCAGCAGGGCGGCCTGCGCCGTCTGGAGCCGCTGGGCCACCGTGGCGAGGGTCTGCCAGGGGGTGCAGCGGACCCGTACCGGGACGGTGTTGATGAGCAGGCCGACCATCTGTTCGACGCCGGGCAGTTGGGGCGGGCGCCCGGAGACCGTCGTACCGAAGACGACGTCCGAGCTGCCGGTGCGTTCGTGGAGCAGGAGCGCCCAGGCCGTCTGGACGACGCTGTTGAGCGTGGTGCCCAGTTCCGCGGCGCGCCGGGCGAGCGCCTCCGCATCCTCGGCCGTAAGCGGTATCCCGGTTTCGGCGTGTCCGGCGGAGGCGGCGGTGGTCTGCTCCGGTGCCGCGAGGGTCGGCTCCTGCACGCCTTCCAGTGCCCCTGCGTGGGCGAGCACCGACTGCTGTGCGTCCTGGCCGGCCAGCCAGGAGAGGAAGTCCTTGAACGCCGGGGCGGGCGGCAGTGCGGTGGTGTCGTCGGAGCCGTAGAGGCGCAGCAGGTCGTTCAGCAGGAGGGGTTCCGACCAGCCGTCGAACAGGGCGTGGTTCGCGGTCAGTACGAGTGCGGTGCGGCTGTCGCCGTACCGGACGAGGGTCAGGCGCAGCAGCGGCGGGGCGGACAGGTCGAAGGGGGCCGACCGGTCCTCGATGACGAAGCGTTCGAACTCTTCGTCGGTGAGCGCGAGTTCGCGCCAGGGCAGCTCGGCCCGGCGGACGACGAGTTGCACCATGTCCCCGTTGGCGCCGGGGACGAAGGCGGCGCGGAGGACGGGGTGCCGGTCGAGCAGGGCCTGTCCCGCCGCCCGCATCCGTGAGGCGTCGATGGGCCCCTCCAGCCGGATCACCAACTGCGCCTGATAGGCGTCCGGCTGGCTGCCCGCGAGCAGGGAGTGGTGGAGCAGGCCGGACTGGAGGGGGCCCAGCGGCCAGATGTCCTCGAGGCCGGGGTAACGCTGCTCCCAGCCTTCGATCTCGTCCTGGGTGACGGACACCAGTGGGACGTCCGACGGGGTGAGTCCGCCGGCGCCCCGGCCGGTGACGTGCGCGACCAGTCCGTGCAGGGCCGCGCTCCACAGGTCCGCCAGCTCGCGCACATCGTGCGGCGCGAGCACTCCGGTGGGAGCGCCGAAGACGGCGCTGAGCCGCGGCCCCGCGGGGGTGTCCGTGACGATGGCGTTGATGTCGAGTTCACAGAGGGCGGGCATGGCCGGGTCCTGCCCGGCGTCCAGCTCGGCGAGTTCCGTGAACTCGCCGGTCTCGCTGCTCAGCTGCCAGCCCGCCGCGTCCGGTCCGGCGGACGTGCCGGTGCTCGGGAAGCGCCCCAGGTAGTTGAAGCCGACCTGTCCCAGGGGGTGGGTGCGCAGCACGTCGGCGGTGTGGTCGTTCAGGTGGCGCAGCAGTCCGAAGCCGAGGCCCTTGCCGGGGACGGCGGCCAGCTGTTCCTTGACCCGCTTGAGCGCGGTGCCCGCGGCCGGGCCGCCGGCGAGGGCCTCGGCGAGGTCGATCCCGGACAGGTCGAGGCGGACGGGGAACACGCTGGTGAACCAGCCCACCGTGCGCGCCAGGTCGGAGCCGGGCACGGCGGTCTCCTCGCGGCCGTGGCCTTCGAGCCGCAGCAGCAGCGACGGTTCGCGGACGCCCCGGTCGGCACGCCACGTGGCGACGGCGAGCGCGAGTCCCAGGAGCAGGCCGTCGTTGACGCCGGTGCGGAAGGCGGCCGGCACGGTGGTGAGGAGGGCCTGCGTGGCCGTCACGGGCAGGGTGACCCTGGTCTTCTCCACGGTCGCCGTCACATCGACGGCCGGGTCGAGCCGGCGGGTGCCCAGCAGCGGGTCGGTGCCCTCCAGCACCGACTGCCAGAAGGCCAGTTCGGCGACCTGCCCGGGCTCGGCGGCACGGGCGACGAGCGCTTGTGCCCAGCGTCGTGCGGAGGTGGTGACGGGCGGCAGGCCGGGCGTGGTTCCGGTCCGCACCTGGTCCCAGGCCGCCGCCAGGTCGGGGACGAGGATCCGCCAGGACACACCGTCGACGACGAGATGGTGCAGTGCCACCAGCAGCCGTCCCGGGCCGGCGGGCGGGTCGAACCAGACGAACTGTGCGACCACTCCGGCGGCCGGTTCCAGTCGTCCGGCGGCGGCGTCCAGCTCGGCCAGGAGGAGCCGGCGCCAGTCGTCGCCGGCCCAGGGCCCGGCGTAGGGGACGCGCCGGACCAGTGGGTCCACGGGGACCGTGCCGGGGGCGGTGACCTGCAGGCCGTCGCCGTGCAGGCGGGCGCGCAGCAGGTCGTGGCGGTCGAGGACGGCGGTGAGGGTCGCGACGAGGCCGCCGCGGTCGATGGCGGGCGGCAAGGTCAGCACGACCGCCTGGAGGAAGCGGTCGAATCCGGAGCCCTGCTCACGGACCCAGTGCGCCACCGGCATCAGTGGCAGGTACCCGACTCCGCCGCCGTCGGGCTCGGCGGAGGGAGGTCCGGCGGTGGCGGCCGCGCGGTTGCGGGCGGCCGCGGCGGCCATGGCGGCCACGGTCCGGTGTTCGAAGACGTCCCGTGAACTGATCGGCAGACCGCGGGCTCTGGCCCGGGACACCACGAGGATGGACTGGATGCTGTCCCCGCCCAGCGCCAGGAAGTCGTCGTCGGCACCGACGCCGGCCACCCCGAGCACCTCGGCGACGATCTCCGCCAGGGCCTCCTCGTCGGCGCCGCCGGGGGCCCGGAAGGCGCGGTCGGTCCGGGCGGGCGCGGGCAGGGCGGCGCGGTCCAGTTTGCCGTTCGCGGTCAGCGGCAGCCGGTCGATCACCATGAGGTCCGCGGGGACCATGAAGGCGGGGAGCCGGGCTGACAGGAAGTCCCGCAGCCGGCCGGGAGTGGCGCCCTGCCCGGTTCCGCCGGCCGGGACGACGTACCCGACGAGCCGCCGGGAGGTGCCGGTGCCGCCGTCCTCGCGGGCGATCACCGCCGCCTGCGCCACGTCCGGGTGGGTGAGCAGGACCGCCTCGATCTCGCCCGGTTCGATGCGGTAGCCGCGGACCTTGACCTGTGTGTCGACGCGGCCGCGGTACACCAGCGTGCCGTCCGCCGCGCCGACCACGACATCGCCGGTGCGGTACATGCGGTCGCCGGCGGGCCCGAACGGGCAGGCGACGAACCGCTCGGCGGTCTGTGCCGACCGGTGGGTGTAGCCGCGGGCCAGTCCCACGCCCGCGACGTACAGCTCCCCCTGGGTTCCCGGCGCCACCGGCCGCAGTTTCTCGTCGAGCACATAGGCGCGCATGGAGTCCATGGGGACGCCGATGGGGATGTCGGCGCCGATCCCCCGGGCCGGGTCGACGCGGTGGCTGGTGGCGAAGACCGTGGTTTCGGTGGGGCCGTATCCGTTGACGACGGTCACGTCCGGGCACGTGTCCAGGAGCCGCTGGACGGTCTGCGGTGAGACGCGCTCGCCTCCGGCCCACACCTCACGCAGTCCGGCGAGGCAGTGGGTGTCCTCCTCGACGAGCAGGGTGAACAGGGCGCTGGTCAGCCAGACGGAGCTGACGCCCTGCTCCGCGATCGCCCGGGCCAGCCGCTCGGGGGTCAGGTCCGGTGCCGTGTCGACGACGACCCGCCTGCCGTTGAGCAGGGTCACCCACAGCTCGTAGACGGAGGCGTCGAAGGCGAGCGGGGAGTGCAGCAGTACGCGTTCGTGTCCGCCGTCGCGCCACCGGGAGTCGAGCGCCAGGGCGGCCACGTCCCGGTGCGTCACCCCGATGCCCTTGGGCGTACCGGTCGATCCGGATGTGTACATCACGTAGGCGAGCTGTTCGGGGTGGACCGCGGGCAGGGGCCGTACGTCGGGTACGTCGGGTACGTCGGGGCGCTCGGGGGCCGCGAGGTCCGCCAGCGCCAGGCGCGGGCATGTCCCGGGCAGGCCGGGCCGCTCGCCGCTGTCGGTCAGCAGCAGCACCGGACACGCGTCCCGCAGCATGAACTCCATGCGTTCGGTGGGGTAGTCGGGGTCCATCGGGAGATACGCGGCACCGGCTTTCAGTACGGCCAGCAGGGCGACCGGCAGTTCCGGCGACCTCGGGTGCACCACGGCCACGACGGATTCGGGTCCCACTCCTCGCCGGAGCAGTTCCCGCGCCAGCCGGTCCGACGCCTCGTCCAGATCGCGATAGGTCCGCGTGATTCCGTCACAGGCCACCGCGATGGCATTCGGGGCCGAGGCCGCCTGCCGCTCGAACATTCCCGGGACGGTCTCCTCGGAAATGGCGGCATCTCGATCCGCGCATTCGTGCGGTATTCGGTTGCGCTCCGCTGGAATGTGCAACGCCCATCACCCCGCTCGAATAAGTGGACCGGAGAGCCGGTTCGCGTCGGACGGACTTTCCCGGTTCAAGGCGGGCGGCCAACGGCCTGCCACACGCCGACATCGTCCGGAGATGGGGCTGCGATCCGCGCCGGCCACGCCGACGTGCCCCCGCGACGACATCCACCTTCACGCTCTGGGCAGCGCCGGGTCAAGCACACATACGCGGGTGACTCGCACCGGGCTTTGTCCCGTCACCGGGACATCGAATGGAACGGTGAGAACGCGTCCACCCGGCCGTGAAACCGGTGCGCGGGCGGCTCCCGCGACCCACTGTCAGTCCAGCTTGACACTCGCCACCGTGTCAGCCTAGCCTGACAAACGTGGAAGCCAAAGATCTGTCAGAGCAGCTGAGAGCATCCGACCCCGAGGTCGCACTGCGGGCAGTCGGCGCCCTGCGCCGGCTCGCCGAGCAGGTCGAGGCGGGGGCCGTGGCCCGGGCCCGGTCGCAGGGATGGTCCTGGGAGCAAATCGGTGACGCGCTGGGCGTGTCACGCCAGTCCGTACACGCCAAATACGGGAAGTGAGACGACAGTGTTCGAACAGTTTGGACCGGACGCCAAGGCGGTTGTCTCCGCCGCGGTGGAGGAAGCCCAACTGCGGGGCGACCGCCGTATCGGCACGGAACACCTCCTGCTGGGAGTGCTGCACCATGCCTCCTCGCCGGCGGTACGGTCGCTCGGGGTCGATCTGGCGACCGCACGGGAGGCCCTGGCCGCACTCGACCAGACCGCGCTGGCGGCGATCGGCATCGACGTCCAGGGGGTGGAGCGCTCCCCCGTGCCGCCCTCCCGCAAGCGCACCCCGCTCAGCTCGGGCGCACGTGCCGTCTTCCCGCGCGCCCTCGTCGAGGTACGACAGCGCGGCAGCCGGCGCGTCACGCCGGAGGACCTGCTGCTGGCGCTGCTCGGCTGCGAACCGCCGGACCCTGCGGCCGAGTTGATGACCCAGCTGGGCATCGACCGCGCGGCTGTCCGCGACACCCTCCGCCGGACCGCCGCATGACGCACCGCCGGCTCGAGCCGGCGGTGCCCGAAGACCGAAGGGAGCGATGATGACCACGGCCGAAGCCGTGATCGACGTCGAGGGACTGCGGATGCGCTACGGCCACACCGACGTCCTGCACGATGTGAACTTCACGGTGAAGCGCGGAGAGACCCTCTGCCTGCTCGGGCCGAACGGCGCGGGCAAGACGAGCACCATCGAGATCCTGGAAGGCTTCCGGATGCGCTCCGCCGGCCGGGTCGCCGTCCTCGGCACCGATCCGGCGCACGCCGACGAGAACTGGCGCGCCAAGGTGGGAGTGGTGCTCCAGTCGTGGCGGGACCACGCGAAGTGGCGGGTGCGTGAACTGCTGAACCATCTGGGCTCGTACTACGCCCCCTACGCCACCGCGACGGTCCTACGCCCCTGGGACACCGACGAACTGATCGCGGCCGTGGGTCTGACCGCGCAGGCGGACATGAAGATCCGCACCCTCTCCGGTGGCCAGCGGCGCCGGCTGGACGTGGCGATCGGCCTGGTCGGCCGTCCGGAACTGCTCTTCCTCGACGAGCCCACCGCCGGCCTCGACCCGATCGCCCGGCGGGAGTTCCACAACCTCGTGGAGCGGGTCTCCCAGGAGGGCGAGACGACGATCCTCCTGACCACCCACGACCTGTACGAGGCCGACAAGCTGGCCGACCGGATCATGATCCTGGACCGGGGCCGGATCATCGCAGACGGCACCTCCGAACAGCTCGCCCAGCAGATCGTGGGCGAGGACGAGGTGCGGTGGAGCCACGACGGACGCCACTTCGTCCGGTCGACCACCGAGTCGACCAAGTTCGTCTTCGACCTCTTCCGCCGGCACGGGGAGGAGATCACCGATCTGGAGGTCCACAAGGCCTCTCTGGAGGACACGTATCTCGCTCTCGTGCACCGCGCCGAATCGGGCCGGCCGCAGGAGGAGACGGGCGGCGAACTGGAGGAGGTGGCCTGATGAATCCGACGACGACGGCGCTGCGCGCGGGATGGTCCCGCGGTGTCATCGAGTTACGGCAGTCGTTCACGAACGGCGGCGACCTGTGGGGCCACTTCTTCTGGCCCGTCCTCATGCTCGTGGTCACCTTCTTCATGCGCCATGTGCACTTCGGGGACAGCGGGTTCCTGCTGGGCACCCTCGTCCTGCCGAGCATCCTCGGCATGAACGCGTCGATGGCGCTGGTCACCATGAGCCAGCAGCTCACCGCCGACCGGGAGGACGGCACCCTCCTGCGGGCCAAGGCGACCCCCAACGGCATGGTGGGCTATCTCATCGGCAAGATCCTCTCCGTCTCCGGCGGTCTGATCGCCGACCTCGCGGTCTTCCTGATCCCCGGGATGTTCATCGTCACCGGCCTCGCGATCGGCGACGCGAACTCCTGGCTGGTCCTGGCCGGCATCCTGCTCCTCGGCCTGGTCGCCACCCTGCCGGCCGGCGCCGTACTGGGCTCGGTGTTCACGAACAGCCGTAGCCAGGGACTGGTCACGCTGCCGGTGCTCGCCCTGATCGCGATCTCCGGGATCTTCTACCCCATCACCTCGATGCCGGGCTGGGTCCAGGGAATCGCCCAGGTGTTCCCGATCTACTGGCTCGGCCTGGGCATGCGTTCGGCGCTGCTGCCGGACAGCGCGGTCACGGTGGAGATCGGCGACTCCTGGCGCCATCTGGAGACCGTGGCGGTCCTCGGGATCTGGGCCGTCGTCGGCCTGGCCGTGGCGCCGGTCGTCCTCCGGCGGATGGCGCGTGGCGAGTCCGGGTCGAGCGTGGCGGACCGGCGCGAGCGAGCGCTCCAGCGGGTCGCCTGAACCCTGTGCACCGCGCGCACAGGTGCGTTCCGGACCGCAGCCGCGGTCCGGAACGCACCTGTGTCCTGCGCGGTCCTCAGATGTCCGCCGGAACGGGCAGACCGTGCTCGGCGGCCTCCCTGAGGATCTTCTCGCGGTCCCGCCACCGCGACCAGAAGGCGCCCTTGTAGCCGAGTGCCACCAGGTTGGTCAGGAAGGGGTTGTCGGCATAGTTGTTGTCGTGCTGGGTCAGTCCCGGCGCGGTGGGCAGCATGACCCGCGGATAGTCGGACTCGGGAATGTAGTCCCACATGAAGCTCAGGGTGTTCATCCACCGGCCGGCGGGGTCCCCGAGGGTCCTGGGGTCCTCCGGCAGGTCCGGGGAGAAGTAGTAGAGCGGCCGGAAGTCCCCGGACTCCTCGAACATGAACTGCCGTTCGTAGGCGACCGGGTTGTCGCACTGCTCGGCGGTGCGCAGGATGATCGGCCGGGTGGCGGTGTTGGACTGGACGCCCGGCACGACCCGGGTTCCGGCGCTCAGCTCGGCACAGTGCATGCCCAGCGGTGAGTAGGGGAAGATGCGCAGCCCGAGCGTGAAACCGACGACGGTCGCATCGAGTTCCATGGTGCGGTCGACGCACTCGCGCAGCGTGTCGATGGTCTCGCCCGGCATCCCCAGCAGGACCTCGATCATGCACAGCATGCCGTGCTTACGGGTGAGTTCCACGACGTTCTCGAGGTCTTCGAACCCGTAGTAGCGGGTGCCGTGCTGGGTGACCTTCCAGCCGTCCAGCAGGTCTTCCCTGACGTGGTCGGGGGCCACGTTCACCCCGGCGCAGCCCGCGTCGGCGAGCAGCTCGGCCAGCTCGTCGTCGAAGGGTGCCGGCTGCGAGTAGATCCACAGCCGCAGGTTGTGCAGCGGGGAGCCGGCGTCGGCGCGTTTGCGGCGCACGATCTCCCGCAGGAGCGCCTTGCTGTTGGCGATCGCCAGGTTGAACTCGCTGTCCGTGCTGTGCAGATCGTGCACGCCCTGAGAGGTGAGCAGCTCCATCTCGTCGACGACCGAACTCACCGAGCGCAGTGCGAAGCGGTTGCCCTTGGCATCCGGCTCCACGCAGTGGGAGCACCGGAAGGGGCAGCCGTTCTTGGTCAGGATGTTGCCCAGGCCGCCGCGCCGGTAGTACTCGAAGTTGTCGACCTTGAGGCGGTCCCCCGAGCGCCGCCGGTAGGCGGTGTCGCGGTTGACCTGCCAGACGCGGCTTTCGCCGTGACCGGCGATGCCGAGCAGACCGCCGCGCTCGGCGGCCTTGTCCTCGACCGGCACCCGTTCGACCTGGCCTCCCCCGCGGTTGATGAGAAGGCCGGGGATGTCGGTGACAGGTGTGCCGTTGACGAGAGCGTCGGCGAGCCGGGTGATGATCACCTCGCCGGGGCCCTTGACCCCGTAGTCGATGCCGAAGTAGTCGACCGCCGCGAACGGCATGGAGGAGAACCCGACACCGCCCGCGATGACGGGAGCCGAGGTCAGTCTGCGTATGCCGTCGATGATCTCCTTGTGCTCTCCGAGGAACACCTTCTGTTCCTGCGGATAGATGGTGTCGGTGTTCCGGATCGTCACCCCGACCAGGACGGGCCGGCGGTCGCGGAAGTACTCGGTCAGGGCGCGTTCCCAGTCGTCACGCCGGAAGGTGAGGTCAACCACCTCGACATCGAAGCCCGCCTGTTCGAGCGAGGTGGTCAGGATGTCGAGGGCGTAGGGGGTGATGGCGGGATGGATGCGGTTGGGGTTGACCAGCGTCACAAGCCTGTCACTCAACGTTGCGGTCCTTTCACGCAGGTTGTGGTCGTCAAGGAGCACCGCGCACAGTCACCTGCCGGTCCTGGGCGATCCGCTCCAGGACGAGCCGAACCTGCCCCGGCCGCGCAGGCAGCAGGACTATGCGGTCCGCAGGCGGAGGGACCTGACGCCGATCATGTCGGGGGTGGGGAAGAAGACGGGCGGATGGTCCGGCTCGGTGCGCAGGACCGGGAACCGGTCGAGCAGCGCGTTGAGCGCGACACGGCCCTCGAGGCGGGTCAGCCCGGCGCCGATGCAGAAGTGGATGCCCCGGCCGAACCCGAGGTGCGGATTGGGGTCGCGGTCCGGATGGTAGGCGCCGGGATCGGGGAACTGACGCGGGTCGCGGTTGGCGGCGGCCAGCCACAGCATCAGCAGCTGGTCCTTCGGGATGCGCTGACCGCCGACCTCCGTGTCGACGTTCGTGGCCCGGGTCAGGGCCGTCGAGGGCGGAAGCATGCGCAGGGCCTCTTCGATGGCTCCGGGCACCAGTGACCTGTCGGCGCGTACCCGGTCCGCCTCCTCGGGATAGCCGTCCAGGCACAGCACGGTGTTGCCCAGCAGCATGGTGGTCGTGATGTGCCCGGTGACCAGAAGGATGTTGGCCACGTTGACGATCTCGTTGTCGGTCAGCCGCTCACCGTCGACGTCGGCCAGGGCCAGGTGGGTGAGCAGGTCCTCGCGGGGCCGTGCGCGCCGGTCGGCGAGGTGCTCGGCCAGGTAGGCCAGCAGGGGCTGGATGTGCTCGGTGGCCTCGCGGATGCTCTGCTCGCCCTGCTCGCTGCCGTCGAGGAACGAGAATCCGCTGAACCCTTCGATGATCTTGTCCGCCCATCCCTTGAACAGTTCCCGGTCGCCGGCCGGCACGCCGAGCAGTTCGGCGATCACGATGACCGGCAGCGGGTAGGCGAGGTCGGCGACGACCTCGATGGCGGACTTCCCGTCGAGCTGATCGAGCAGTTCCCTGGTGATCGAGGCGATCCGCGGCTCCATTGCGGCCACCAGCTTCGGGGTGAAGGCATGACTCACCAGTTGCCGGAACTTGCGGTGCCTGGGCGGGTCCATCTGTGACATGTCGCCCTCGATGAGGGACTCCTCCACCGATACGGGCATGACCCGCGCGGTGTTGGACGAGAAGGTCCCGTGGTCCCCGAGGATCTGGAGGATCTCGGGATATCCGTAAACGTTCCACACCCCCAGCTTCTCGTCGAACTCGACCGCCTGCGCGGGTCGTTCGCCGCGTAGGAAGCGATGGTCCGGATGGATGTTCCACCGGTCGACAACCGTGGTCATGACGGTTCTCCTTCGTCGGGGCGGCGACTCAACTGGTGAGGACGGGCAGCTTCTCGAGGCCGGTCGCGTCCGCGAACTGGAAGAACTCGGGCGGGTTGTCCGGGTCGGTGCGCAGCCGGGGGAAGCGGTCCAGGAGCTTGTCGACCGCCGCGCACGCCTCCATCCGGCCCAGCCTGCGTCCGAGACAGAAGTGGACGCCACGACTGAAGGCGAGATGTCCGTTCGGCTCGCGCATGACGTCGAAGACATGGGGGTTCTCGAACTGTCGCTCGTCACGGTTGGCCGACGCCGCCCAGACCATGATCATCTGGTCCTTCGGGATGAGCACCCCGCCGACCTCGGCGTCCACCTTGGTGCCCCGGCCCACGCCCGAGATGGGACTCAGATAACGCAGCGACTCCTCGACGAGCCGCGGCAGCAGGGAGCGGTCGTTGCGGACCAGTTCCAGCTGGTCGGGGAACGAGTCGAGGCACAGGACGGTGTTGCTGATGAGCATGTCGGTCGAGCTGTGCCCGGCGACGAGCAGACGGTTGGCGATGTTGCACACCTCCGGGACGGTGAGCCGCTCGCCCTCCACCTCCGCGTGGACGAGGCGGCTCATCAGGTCCTCCCTCGGCCGCTTCAGGCGCTCGGCGGCCAGTTCGGTCCAGTAGTCCCGCATCTCGCCCAGCAGGCTGAGGGCGTACTGGAGTTCGTCCGTCTGCTCCCGTACCGCCTCCGGCTCCGGGTAGTCGCCGGTGCCTTCGAGCATCTTGCGCATCCACGTGTGGAACAGGTGCCGGTCAGCGGCGGGCACCCCGACCAGCTCGCAGATCACGCTGAGCGGCAGCGGGTTGGAGAACTCCGCGACCAGGTCGAAGCTCTCCTTCTGCGCCAGCTCGTCCAGCAGTTCGTCGATGAGCCCGTCGACCTGCTCGCGCAGATTGGCCACCAGCTTCGGCGTGAAGGCGTAGTCGACCAGGCCGCGCTTCTTGCGGTGCTCCGGCGGATCCATCTGAGCGAAGTCACCCGCGTTGACCCAGTCGTCCCACTTCACGGGGTCCAGGTCCTTCGTGTCGTTGGAGAAGACCTTGGGGTGGCTCAGAATTTCTACGGCCTCCGGATAGCCGTAAACGTTCCAGATTTCCAGCCGCTCGTCGTACTCGACATACTTCTCGGGCTTTTCTCCGCGCAGCCAGAAGTGGCCCGGATAGGTGTTCCACTGCTGAGGATTCATGGCCATGTGAGATGACCCTCCGCAAAGGGATCGAAAATTGAAGGACACTGTGCAGGCTGAACTGTTGACCACCCTCGACGGTCGGCGCCGGGGCCGACCTCGCGCAGAGAAGAGCGCGTGCACAGCCAAAAGCGGGGCAGAGAACAAGATTTGCACCGCCCCTGGGAGCGTTCCAGCGGCCGCTTTCCCATGTCAAGGCTTAATCAGCCCGGCCCGGTTGGTTGTCCTGGCGACAGGACAGTAAGAGAGTCCGCCGAAATCATGCCGGCCGGTCGCGCGATCATTGACGGCCTATAAAACGCACCGTAGCGTTGCCCCGCTGTCCCATATTTCCCACCAGACCACGGTCCTGGCGCCGGCGGTGATTCCCATTACCCCGGGGAAAGGCACAGGCATGACCAGCGCAGCTCTGCCCGAGGCGGCGCCACTCCTGCTCACCACACACCCCGAAGGCCGGCCGTTCGATCCGCCGGAAGCGCTCACCGAACTCCGTGACCGCCGACCGCTCAGCCGCATGGTCTACCCCGACGGCCACATCGGCTGGCTCGTCACCGGACACGCCCTGGTCCGTGCCGTGCTGGCGGACTCCCGGTTCAGCTCCCGGTACGAACTGATGCGGGACCCGTTCGGCAGCGGCGCCGTCCCCGACGAGGCACCGTCCACTCCCGTCGGCGATCTCACCGGTGTCGACCCGCCCGAGCACACGCGCTACCGGCGGCTCCTCGCCGGCAAGTTCACCGGCCGCCGGATGGGGCAGCTCACCTCGCGCATCGAGCAGACCGCCGTGGAATGCCTGGACGCGATGGCGGCCGACGGCCCGGACGCGGATCTTGTCTCCGCCTACGCACAGCCCATATCCGCGCTGACCATCTGCGAACTCCTGGGCGCTCCGAGCACCGACCGGCCGTACTTCCAGCGCCTGTCGGCGACCATGGGCGGTCTGGACATCAGTCTGGACGAGCGGATCGCGGCGTTCACCGCCATGCAGCAGTTCATCCACGAGCTCGTCCTCGCCAAGCGTGCCGAGCCGACGGACGACCTCCTCAGCGATCTGGTCGACACCGACCTCACCCAGGAGGAACTCGCCGGCATCGGCGCCTACCTGCTCGCCGCCGGGATGGACTCGACCGCGCACATGCTCGCGCTCAGCGTCTTCGCCCTCCTCGACCATCCCGAGCAACTCGCCCTGCTGCGCGCCGATGCGGGCATCGCCGGGCAGGCCACCGAAGAGCTGCTGCGCTATCTGAGCGTCACCCACACCAGCGTGCGTGCTGCCGTGGCGGATGTCGAACTGGGCGGTGAGGTGATCAAGGCCGGCGAGACGGTCACCCTCTCCCTCCAGGCCGCCAACCGCGACCCGGCCCGCTACCGCCGCCCCGACGAGCTGGACCTGCGGCGCCCCGCGGCCGATCAACTCGCTTTCGGGCACGGCATCCACCAGTGCCTCGGACAGAACCTGGTCCGGGTACAGGTGCGCGTCGGCTGCACGGCGCTGTTCGCCCGCTTCCCCACGCTGCGTCTGGCCGTGCCGTCCGAGGAGGTTCCACTGATCACCGACTCCACCATGTACGGGGTGCGCCGGCTGCCCGTCGGCTGGGACGAGCCCGCGGCCGAGGTGCGCCCATGACCGAACAGACACCGGCCGACCTGGTGTTCGGTTATGTCCCCGCCCAGATCGTGCGAACGGCGGCCGAGTTGGGCATCGCCGACGCCCTCGCCAAGGGTCCCCGCGCCTGCCAGGACATCGCCGTACACACCAAAACGCACACGTCCGCGCTCCGCAGGCTGCTGCGCGCCCTGGTGGGCCTGGGCCTGGTCCGTCAGCTCGACGCCGACCGGTTCGCCCTGACCGACCAGGGCACCCTGCTGCGTACGGGGACACCGCACTCGCAGCGCGACGACGTCCTGCTCTCCGCCACCCCCGAACTGTGGGCGGCCTGGGGCGACTTGGCACGCATCGTGTGCACCGGTGAGCCCGCGCGGGACCCGCGGACCGGGCTGACCGCCTACGAGTCGACGCAGCGCCACCCCGAGCTCTCGGTCGCCTACCGCGCGGCCAAGGCCCGCAGCAGCCAGGAGTTCCTGGCCGTCACCCAGGTCTGCGACTTCTCCCGCTTCGAGGTCATCGCCGACTTCGGCGGGGACGAAGGCACGTTGCTCGCCATGATCCTGGCCGCCGCGCCGAAGCCGCGCGGCGTGCTGCACGAGCGGCCGGACGGCGTCGAACGGGCGACCGCCACACTGGCCGCCGCGGGGGTGGCCGACCGCTGCGACATCACCGTCACCGACGCGGAGACGTCCGTCCGCACCGACGCGGACGCCTACCTGCTCAACAACCTGGTCCGCGACTGGGACGACGCCCGCGCCACCACCGTGCTGCACACCCTGCGCGCCGCACTGTCGCCGAGCGCCCGCGTCCTGCTCATCGAGACCGTGATGCCGGCCGTGCTGACCGCGGAGCACTCCGCGGCCTTCGGACTGACCGACCTCAACAACCTGGTCTACACCGGTGGCCGGGAGCGCACGGCGGACGAGTTCCGGGAGCTGCTCGGCACGGCGGGCTTCCGCGTGGCGTCCATGGTCGACGTGCCGGCGGCCGCGGGGCTGCCCGACTACCAGCTGATCGAGGCCGTGCCGGCCGCGTAGCCCCGGAGGCGACCCGGCGGACGAACCGGCCGGCCCGGGACAGAGAAGGAGAAGACACGATGTCGCAGCAGGCCCTTCCGCTGGTGTGCCTGCCCTTCGCGGGGAGCGGAGCGGGGTTCTACCGCGCCTGGTCCCGGGGGGACACGTACGGGGTGACGGTCCTGCCCGTGCAGCTGCCGGGGCGGGAGGAACTCTTCGCCGAAGAGCCCTTCACCGACGTGCTGCGGGCGGCGAGCGTCCTGGCCCCCGAGATCGCCGAACTCACCGCAGACCTCGACGGCTTCGCCCTCTTCGGGCACAGCCTCGGCGCGGTCCTCGGCTACGAGATAGCCCGCGAACTGGGCCGCCTCGGCCGGCCCGGGCTCGCCCACCTGTACGTCAGCGGATCACCGGCGCCGTGGAGCGGGCGACAGCAGCGCGCCACCGGGCTCGGAGACGAGGAGTTCATCGGCCGGGTCGAGGAGTTCGCCGGCTACCGGCACGAGGCGCTCGGCAACCCCGCACTGCGGGAGCTGCTGCTGCCCCTGCTCCGGGTGGATGTGGCCATGCACGAGAACTACACGCCCTCCTCGCAGGTCCCGCTCACCGTGCCGATCACCTCGCTGCGCGGCGCGGACGACGCCTTGGTCTCGGCCGAACTCGCCCAGCAGTGGCGCGACGCCACCAAGGAGGAGTTCCGCTATCTCGAACTGCCCGGCGGGCACATGTATCTGGCGGACCACCCGGACGTGCTCCTGCGTGCCGTCGCCGGGCGTTGACGGCGGCAGCGAGCGGGAGGGGCCGTCCATGCTGCTCGAGGGAAAGACCGTCCTGATCACCGGTGCGGCGCGCGGGATCGGCCGTGAGTGTGCCGTCCGGTTCGCCCGCGAAGGCGCCGACCTGGTGCTGCTGGACATCGCCGGCGACCTGCCCGGGGTGCACTACCCGATGGCGACCGCCGGCCAGCTGCGGCACACCGGGGCGCTGTGCGAACGGGAGGGCAGCGCCGTACTCGTGGCCGCCGTCGACGTACGGGACGAGGACGGCGTACGGGCCGCGGTCGACCGCGCGCTGGACCGGTTCGCCGTCCTCGACGTCCTGGTGAACAACGCGGGCATCGCGGCGCCCTCGGGCGTCCCCCTCGACGAGATCACCGAGACCGACTGGTCACTGATGCTCGACGTCGACCTGTCCGGTGCCTGGCGGCTCACCAAGAGCGTGGCCCCGGACATGGTGCGGCGGCGAAGCGGCAGCGTCATCAACGTCGCGTCGACGGCCGGCCTCGTCGGGTACCGGAACTTCGCCGGGTACGTCACCGCCAAGCACGGACTGATCGGGCTCACCAAAGCCGCAGCGCTGGACTACGCCCCGCACGGTGTCCGGGTCAACGCCCTGTGCCCGGGGTCCGTCCGCGACAACCCCGTGGTCGAGGGGCGGATGCTCGGAGAGATCGCGCGTTCGCTCCGCGTGCCGGTCGACGAGCACGAGCAGATCTTCCTGCGGGACCAGCCCATGAACACACTCGTGGAGACCGCCGATGTCGCGGCCGCGGCGCTGTGGCTCGCCGGCGACGACTCCCGGCACGTCACCGGCACGGTGCTCACGGTCGACGCGGGATTCACCGCTCGCTGAGGTCACTCCTCTTCCACCACCGTAGGAGGCCCACCGTGCCGACAGCCGCGAAGAAGCCGACGCCGTCCGCAGCGGCACGTCCGACGGCGGCGGCGTACGAAGCGACGCCGTCCGCAGGGACCCGTCCGGCGGTGCCGTCGTACGACGTGGCACCGGACCAGGGCCGCGCGAACCACAGCCTGCTGGTCCGCCTGCCGGGTCCCGTCGACGCCGGCCGGCTGCGCCACCGCCTGAGCGAGGCCGTTCGACCGTGGCCCTCCGCGGCCCACCCCGCCCTCTGGGAGACGGCGGTCGCCGACACGGCGGACTCCCCCGCCGCGACGCGGCGGGCCTGGCGCGAGGCGCTCCGGCCGGTACCGGCGGGCCGCGGCCCGCTGCGGGCCGTGCTGCTCGGCTACCACTGCGGCAGCGCCGACCTGGTGCTGGTCGGCCGGCGCGAACACATCCCGCGCCCCGCTCTGGAAGACCTGGCGCGCTTCCTGCTCACCGGGACGGCGCCGCCGATCGCGCTACGGCCCGCGGACCCGGAGACCACCGCGACCGACCCGGCCTGGCCGGCCGTCGGGTGGGGACTGGGCGATCCGGACCGCACCGGTGCGGCCGGAACGTTCCCCCTCACCCTCCGCGGGTCCCCGGCCGACGGCGAACGGTTCCTGCCGGGCGCTCTGGCGCTCGCCCTGGCCGCCTACACCGGCACCGGGGAAGTCGAGATCGGGCAGCTCGACACCGCGGCCGGCCACACCGAGCCGTCGCGGCTGCGCTTCCCCGACATCGACCAGGTCCGGAGCCTGGAGAGCCGGTACGAGACGACGCCGCCGGCCGCCGACGGCTCCCCGGCCCCTGCCGTCGGTCTGGTGTGGTCCGACGCGCGGGACGGGTTCACGTACACGCCCGCGCTGGCCCCCCTGTTCCCGCTCACCCTCCATCTCGTCCGGCATTCCGACGGCTCGGTCACCGGCGACTGCTGGTTCGACCGGGGCCTGGTCCACGAGGAAGTCGCCCGCCAGTTCTGCGGCGTCGTCCAGCGCCTGGCCGCCCAGGGTGCCGGGAAACCCCGAACGCCCGCGCCGGCGCTCACCCTGCTGTCCCCCGAGGAGGAGGCGGAGATCCTGCGGCTGGGCGGGGCCGGGACGACCTCGGCCGGGCCGGCCAGAAGGATCGACGAGGTGTTCGCGGAGGTCGCCCGCCGACGCCCGCGGGCCGTCGCCGTGACCGACGAGCATCGCAGCCTCACCTACCGGCAGCTGGACGAGGAGGCCGACGCGCTCGCGGCCGGCCTGCGCGCCCTGGGCCACGGCCGCGGTGACCGCATCGGGGTCTGCCTCGACCGGGACGCCTCCCTCGTGGTCACGCTGCTGGGCATCCTCAAGGCCGGATGCGCCTACGTCCCGATGGACTTCACCTACCCCGCGGACCGGCTCCGGTACATCGTGGAGGACGCCGGGCTACGGCTGGTCGTCGGAACCGCCGACAGCTTCCCCGCGAGCCCCGGCACCCGGGTCGTCGGCATCGAGGAGCTGCATGCCGCCGGCTCCGCCGCTTCCCCTGCCCAAGCGCAGCCCTGCGGCGCGGACGACACCGCCTACGTCATCTACACCTCCGGATCGACCGGGCGGCCCAAGGGCGTGCTGGTGCCCCACCGCAACGTCGACGCCCTGCTGACCGCCACCACCGCGGACCTCGGCCTGACCCAGGACGACGTCTGGACGCTGTTCCACTCCGTCGCCTTCGACTTCTCGGTGTGGGAGATCTGGGCCTGCCTGCTGGGCGGAGGCAAGCTGGTCGTCGTCTCGTACTGGACGGCCCGGGACCCGGCCGCCTTCCGCAGGCTGCTGGCCGAGCAGCGGGTCACCGTCCTCAACCAGACACCCTCGGCGTTCGCCCAGCTCGTACGCGCCGAGCTGGTACCGGGCACGGAGCGGCACGGCGGGCTGCGGGTACGGCTGGTGGTGCTGGGCGGCGAGCCACTCGACCCGCGGGTGCCGGCCCTCTGGTTCGCCCGGTACTCCCCCGCCGACTGCCGGGTGGTGAACATGTTCGGCATCACCGAGACCACCGTCCATGTCACCGCCCAGGACGTCACCCCCGCCGACGTCGTCACCGGTTCCCGGTCCGTGGGGTGCGCGCTGCGCGGCTGGGCGGTCTCCGTACGGGACACGGCCGGACGGGTGCTGCCGTTCGGCGCACCGGGAGAGATCCACGTAGCCGGCGCGGGCCTGGCGGACGGCTACCTCGATCGTCCCGAGCTGACGGCCGAGAAGTTCGTCCTGGACCCCGTCACCGGCGAGCGCCGCTATCGCAGCGGTGACCGGGGCAGACTGCGCCCGGACGGCCGCCTCGATCACCTGGGGCGCATCGACAGCCAGGTCAAGGTGCGCGGCCACCGCATAGAACTGGACGAGATCCGCTCCGTACTCCTGGCCGATCCGGCGGTCGAGGCGGCCGTCGTCGTGGTCGGCCGGGCGACGCCGGACGATCCGGCGAGCAACCGCATCGACGCCTACGTCGTCCTGGCGCAGGACATTCCGCCCGAGCGGATCCTCGACCAGGCACGGCGCATCCTTCCCGCCTTCATGGTGCCGGCCACGCTCACCCCGATCCCCGACATCCCGCTGACGCACAACGGCAAGCCGGATCCGGCCCGGCTGCCGGCGCCGGTCACCGTCCGCCGGACCGGCTCCGACGCACCCGCCGCGGCCACGGAGCCCGCCGATGACGACGACCCCGACGGCCTCACGAAGGAAATCCTGGCGATCTGGAGCTCCTGTCTGAACACCGAGGTGAACCGCGAGGACAACTTCTTCCTCCTCGGCGGAAACTCACTCCTCGTCATCCAAGTGCTCACCGCCCTACGGGAGGTGGGGCTGCCGGAGGTGACGGCACAGGAGTTCTACATGCATTCGACCGCAGCCGACTTCGTCCGCCTGGTCGAGCGGCGCCGCGCCGAGGTGTAGCGGCGCCACAAGGTATAGCAGGCAGTCCTCTCGGGGCCACGGCGCACGGCCGTGGCCCCGAAGCCGTCGGCGCTACCAGGAGGCGCGCACCGGGAGTTTGCTGACTCCGGTCGTGTCGAAGGTGGGCACGAAGCTCGGCGGGGTGTCGGGGTCCACGCTCAGCTCGCCGATCCGGTCGAAGAGGATGTTCAGTGCGAGGGTGCCTTCCAGCCGCGCCAGCGGTGCGCCGAGACAGTAGTGGATGCCGCGGCCGAAGCCGAGGTGCGGGTTGGGGTCGCGGTCCAGGCTGAACACGTCCGGATCGGTGAACTGGCGTTCGTCACGGTTGGCCGCCGCGAACCACACCAGGATCATCTGCTCGGCGGGCAGGCGCTGGCCGGCCAGGAGAGTCTCCTTCGTGGTGGCACGGTAGGTCGCCGCCACCGGGGTCAGATACCGCATGGACTCGTCCAGCAGCCGCGGCACCAGGGAGCGGTCCTTGCGTACCCGCGCGTGCTGGTCGGGGTGGCCGTCGAGGCACAGCACGGTGTTGCCGATCAGCATCGTGGTGGTCAGATAGCCGGCGACCAGCAGCATCTTGGCGAAGTTCACGATCTGGTTGTCGGTCAACCGCTCGCCGTCGACCTCAACCTGGACGAGCCTGCCCAGAACGTCCTCGCGCGGTCGCTTCCGGGTCTCGACGGTGTGCGCGCGCAGGTAGTCCATCATCTGCCGCATCTGGTCCATGGCCGCGTCGAACGCGCGCTCCTGGTCCTCGGTGGTGTCGACCAGCGACACATCGCCGACGCTGTCCGTCATCCCGGCCATCCACTCCTCGAACAGCCGGCGGTCGCTGCCCGGGATGCCGAGGAGCTCCGAGACCACCGTGACCGGCAGCGGGTAGGCCAGACTGGTCATCAGGTCGAACTCGGACTGGCCCTGCACGGCGTCGAGCAGTTCGTGGGTCAGCGCGGTGATCCGGGGTTCGAGCGCGGCCACCGTCTTCGCCGTGAAGGCGTTGCTGACCACATGGCGCAGCTTGCGGTGGTCCGGCGGATCCATCTGGAGGAGATCGCCGTCCGTCATCGACTGGTCCACACCCATCGGGAGCAGCCGCGCGGTGTCCGAGGAGAACGTCCCCGGGTCACTGAGCACCTCGAGTATCTCGGGATAGCCGTAGACACTCCAGGCCCCCATTTTCTCGTCGAATCGAACCGGATGCTCCGGCTTCTGTCCGTGCAGCCAGAAGTGCTCCGGGTGAATGCCCCACCTGTCGGCGAGCGTGGTCATGAACAGTCTCCTTGGAAGAGGTCCGGTGCGCTGAGGAGCCGACGGTGGAGGAACCGAGGTTCCTTCCCGCCGCTCCCGCCTGCTGTCGGGAGCGACGGGAAAGCCGGTCGGTCGCGTTCAGTCCGCCGCCATGGCGTCGCGGAGGCTCTTCGGACGCAGATCGGTCCAGTTCTGCTCGACGTATTCCAGGCAGTTTTGGCGGCTCTCCTCACCGAACACGATCCGCCAGCCGTCCGGAACCGCCGCGAAGGACGGCCACAGCGAGTGCTGTTCCTCCTCGTTCACCAAGACGTAGAAGCGGCCGTCCTCATCGTCGAACGGATTGGTACTCATGCACGGACTCCTTTCTTCTCTTCCGCGATTGCGCCCACCTCGATCGAGCTGGCTATCTCACCGCTCCGGGTGGCGAGGTTCGACAGGAGCGACGAGGACAGCCCGTGGGTGTGTTCGGTACCGCCCTGCAGATAGATCCCGCACCGCACGTCCGGAGTCGTGACCAGCCGGTAGTCGCGCTCGATCCGATACCGGCCTTCCGCGTCCACCAGGCAGTGGTCACCGAGCGCACCGAGGACCTCGGCGGGATCCATCGGTTCGTACCCGGTGGCACACACCAGCAGGTCGACGTCCAGTTCGCAGTACTCGTCACGGGCCAGCTTGTGCACCGTGATCCGGACGTCCTGCGGGGACTCGTGCACGTCCACCACCCTGGACATGTTGACGAAGCTCAGCCGCTCCCGGCCCGCCACCTCGTCGTCGTACGCACGCTGGTAGAGGCCCCGGATCACCTCGTCGTCCACCACCGAGTAGTTCGTGTTCTTGTGGTAATGCCAGATGGCGTCCTTGGAGCGCTGCGACCCCTCGTAGAACTCGTCGATCGCCTCCGGGTCGAACACCTGGTTGGCGAACGGGGTGTCGTCGGCGATGGAATAGCCGTACGACGGCAGGATCGCGAAGATCTCCGCGTCCGGCAGGGTGTCGTGCAGGAAGCGTACGATCTCGGCGGCGCTCTGCCCCGCGCCCACCACCGCGACGCGCTTCACGTCGGCCCGGTCACGACCGCGGAACCGGCCGAGGAACCTCGAACTGTGCCACACCCTCTCGCCCGCCTGGACACCCACCGGCATCCTCGGCACCAGACCGGTGGATATGACGATGTTGCGCGTCTCCACCAGCCGGTAGCCGCCGGGCAGGTCCGGGTTCTCCACCTCGACCAGCACCCGGTCCACGGTCTCGCCGGCGTCGGCCGGTGGCAGACGAACGCTCGCCACCCGCGAGTTGTAGGAGACCCGGCGCTCCAGCTTCGACTCCGCCCATTCGAGATAGTCGTGGAACTCTCTCCGGGTCGGAAAGAAGTCCTGGTTGTTGACGAACCTCGCCAGCCGCCCCTTCTCATGCAGGTAGGAGATGAAGCTGAACCTCGAAGCCGGATTCCGGAACGTCACCAGGTCCTTCAAGAAGGAGACCTGCATTTTCGCATTCGGAACCAGCATGTCGCGGTGCCAGCCGAGAGAACTCTGCTGCTCGAAAAAGGCCGCCGTAAGCGCTATCGGGCTCTCCTCGAGAGCGATCGCGAGCGACAGGTTGGAAGGTCCGAACCCGATGCCCACAACGTCATAGAGTTCCGATTCATATGAATCCACGGAGCTGCCCCCTCAGTGTCGGGCGTCTTGGTCGGTCTGGAGTTTGCGGGTGATGATGCGGGTGATGTGGGTGGCGGGGCCGGGGAGGTACATGTCCTCGTGGGTGGTGTGGATGTCGTGGGTTTCGAG
>NZ_JBVJRL010000040.1:0-28991 GCF_055607665.1 Streptomyces sp. NPDC036984 | reverse complement strand
CATCAGGGAGAGGCCGATCGCCGAGTCGTACGAGTACCGGCCGCCGACCCAGTCCCAGAACTCGAACATGTTGTCCGGGTCGATGCCGAACTCGGTGACCTTCTCGGCGTTCGTGGACAGCGCCACGAAGTGCTTGGCGACGGCCTTCTCCTCGCCGTCGAAGGCATTCAGCAGCCAGGAGCGCGCCGAGGTGGCATTGGTGATCGTCTCGATCGTGGTGAACGTCTTGGACGCCACGATGAACAGCGTCTCCGCCGGGTCCAGGTCGCGGGTCGCCTCGTGCAGGTCGGAGCCGTCCACGTTCGACACGAAGCGGAACGTCAGGTCCCGTGCGGTGTAGGGGCGCAGTGCCTCGTACGCCATCGCCGGGCCGAGGTCGGAGCCGCCGATGCCGATGTTGACGACGTTCCGGATCCGCTTGCCGGTGTGTCCGGTCCACTCGCCGGAGCGGACCCGGTCGGCGAAGCCGGCCATCTGGTCCAGCACCGCGTGCACCTTCGGTACGACGTTCTCGCCGTCGACCTCGATCACCGTGTCCCGCGAGGCGCGCAGCGCGGTGTGCAGCACCGCCCGCCGCTCGGTGATGTTGATCTTCTCGCCGCGGAACATGGCGTCCCGCAGCGCGAACACGCCGGTGGCGGTGGCGAGTTCCTGGAGCAGGGCCAGGGTCTCGTCCGTGATCAGATGCTTGCTGTAGTCGATGTACAGGTCGCCGACCCGCACGACGTACCGCTCGGCGCGGCCGGGGTCCGCCGCGAACAGCTCGCGCAGCCGCGGCTGGCCCTGCGCGCGATGGTCGGCGAGGGCCGTCCACTCGGGCCGGTGGGTGAGCTTCGGAAACTCGGCCATCTCAGGCGTTCTCCTTGGTGGCCTCGCCCTGGAGGGCGATGGCGTACATCTCGTCGGCGTCGAGGCGGCGCAGCTCCTCGGCGATGAGTTCAGAGGTGGGGCGGACCTTCAGGGCCAGGGTGCGCGGTGGCTGGCCCGGCAGGGTCAGCGTGGCGAGGGGCCCTTCGGGACGGTCGATCACGATCTCGCCGGTGTCGGTGCCGAGGCGTACGGCCGTGACGACCGGCCCCCCGGTGACCACGCGGTCCACGGACACCTTCAGGCGGGCCTCCAGCCAGCGGGCCAGCAGTTCGGCGCTGGGGTTGTCCGCCTCCGCCTCGACGGCAGCCGAGGTCACCTTGACGCGGGCCTGGTCCAGGGCGGCGGCCAGCATCGACCGCCACAGCGTGAGCCGGGTCCAGGCGAGGTCGGTGTCGCCGGGGGCGTAGCTGCGGGCGCGGCTCTCCAGGATCTCCATCGGCCGCTCGACCGCGTACAGGTCGGTGATCCGCCGCTGGGCCAGCGCGCCCAGGGGGTCCTTCGACGGGGCGTCGGGCGCGTCCACCGGCCACCACACGACGACGGGCGCGTCCGGCAGCAACAGCGGCAGGACGACCGAGTCGGCGTGGTCGGACACCTCGCCGTAGGTGCGCAGCACCACCGTCTCGCCGGTGCCGGCCTCGGAGCCGACGCGCACCTCGGCGTCCAGCCGCGAGTGGGTGCGGTCGCGCAGCGTGCGGGCGTGCCGCTTGATGACGACCAGGGTGCGCGAGGGGTGCTCGTGCGAGGCCTCCTCGGCGGCCCTGATCGCGTCGTAGGCGTTCTCCTCGTCCGTGACGATGACCATCGTCAGGACCATGCCCACGGCCGGCGTGCCGATGGCGCGGCGACCCTGCACCAGCGCCTTGTTGATCTTGCTTGCCGTGGTGTCGGTCAGGTCGATCTTCATGGCCTGCGCCAGCTCCGTCCGTCTCGTGCGAGCATCTCGTCGGCTTCCGTCGGGCCCCAGCTGCCCGACGCGTACTGCGCCGGCCTGCCGTGCGCCGCCCAGTACTCCTCGATCGGGTCGAGGATCTTCCAGGACTCTTCCACTTCCTGGTGACGGGGGAACAAATTGGCGTCGCCGAGGAGTACGTCCAGGATGAGCCGCTCGTACGCCTCCGGGCTCGACTCGGTGAACGACTCGCCGTAGGCGAAGTCCATCGACACGTCCCGGATCTCCATCGAGGTGCCCGGCACCTTCGACCCGAACCGCACGGTCATGCCCTCGTCCGGCTGGACGCGGATGACGATCGCGTTCTGGCCCAGCTCCTCGGTCGCCGTGGAGTCGAACGGGGAGTGCGGGGCCCGCTTGAAGACCACCGCGATCTCGGTGACCCGACGGCCGAGCCGCTTGCCGGTGCGCAGGTAGAAGGGGACGCCCGCCCAGCGGCGGTTGTCGATGCCCAGCTTGATGGCTGCGAAGGTGTCGGTCTTCGACTTCGGGTCGATGCCCTCCTCCTGGAGGTAGCCGACGACCTTCTCGCCGCCCTGCCAGCCGGCCGCGTACTGGCCGCGTACGGTGTGCCGGCCCAGCTCCTCCGGAAGGCGCACCGACTTCAGCACCTTCAGCTTCTCGGTGAGCAGCGCCTCGGCGTCGAACGCGATCGGCTCCTCCATGGCGGTCAGCGCCATCAGCTGGAGCAGGTGGTTCTGGATGACGTCCCGGGCGGCGCCGATGCCGTCGTAGTACCCGGCCCGGCCGCCGATGCCGATGTCCTCGGCCATGGTGATCTGCACATGGTCGACGTACGACCGGTTCCAGATCGGCTCGTACATCTGGTTGGCGAAGCGCAGCGCCAGGATGTTCTGGACGGTCTCCTTGCCGAGGTAGTGGTCGATCCGGAACACCTGGTCCGGCTCGAACACGTCGTGCACGATCGCGTTCAGCTCGCGGGCACTGGCCAGGTCGTGCCCGAACGGCTTCTCGATGACCGCGCGCCGCCAGGAGCCCTCCGGAGGGCTCGCCAGGCCGTGCTTCTTCAGCTGCTGCGCGACCTTGGGGAAGAACTTCGGCGGCACCGACAGGTAGAAGGCGAAGTTGCCGCCGGTGCCGCGGGAGGCGTCCAGCTCCTCCACGGCGTCCTTCAGCTGCTTGAAGGCGGTGTCGTCGTCGAAGTCACCGGGGATGAACCGCATGCCCTCGGCGAGCTGCTGCCACACCTCCTCGCGGAACGGGGTCCGGGAGTGCTCGCGGACGGAGTCGTGGACGACCTGCGCGAAGTCCTGGTCCTCCCACTCGCGGCGGGCGAACCCGACGAGGGAGAAGCCCGGCGGCAGCAGTCCGCGGTTGGCCAGGTCGTAGACGGCCGGCATCAGCTTCTTGCGGGACAGGTCGCCGGTCACACCGAAGATGACCAGGCCGGACGGCCCGGCGATGCGGGGCAGCCGGCGGTCGCGGGCGTCCCGCAGCGGGTTCACCCAGTCGGCGGCCGGCGAGACCGGCAGGCGCACCTCCCCGGATGCCGGTGCGGCGGCTGCGTTCTCGGTCATCGGGCGTCAACTCCCTTGCTCTTCAGGGACTCGGTGACGGCGTCCAGCAGCTCTTGCCAGGCCGCCTCGAACTTGGCGACGCCCTCGTCCTCCAGTTGCTGGACGACCTCGTCGTACGAGACGCCGAGCCGCTCGACGGCGGCCAGGTCGGCACGGGCCCGGGCGTAGCCGCCGGTCACCGTGTCGCCGGTGATCTCGCCGTGGTCGGCGACGGCGTTCAGGGTGGCCTCGGGCATGGTGTTGACGGTGCCCGGCGCGACCAGCTCGTCCACGTACAGGGTGTCCTTGTACGCGGGGTCCTTCACTCCGGTGGAGGCCCACAGCGGGCGCTGCCTGTTCGCCTTGTCACCGGCGAGCGCCAGCCAGCGATCGGAGCCGAACACCTCTTCGTACGCCTCGTAGGCGAGGCGGGCGTTGGCGAGGGCCGCGCGGCCCTTGAGGGTGAGGGCCTCCTCGGTGCCGAGGGCGGTCAGCCGCTTGTCGATCTCGGAGTCCACGCGGGAGACGAAGAAGGACGCCACCGAGTGGATCGTGGACAGGTCGACGCCGCGCTCGCGGGCCTTCTCCAGGCCGGCCAGGTAGGCGGCCATGACCTCGCGGTAGCGCTCCAGGGAGAAGATCAGGGTCACGTTGACGCTGATGCCGAACCCGATGACCTCGGTGATCGCCGGCAGGCCCGCCTTCGTCGCCGGGATCTTGATCATCACGTTGGGCCGGTCGACCAGCCAGGCGAGCTGCTTGGCCTCGGCGACGGTCGCCTCGGTGTCGTGCGCGAGGCGGGGATCGACCTCGATGGAGACCCGGCCGTCCCGCCCGCCCGTGGCGTCGTACACGTCACGCAGGATGTCGGCGGCGTCGCGCACATCGGCGGTCGTCATCATCCGCACGGCCTCGTCCACCGTCACACCCCGTACGGCGAGGTCGGCCAGCTGCTCCTCGTAGCCCTCGCCCGAGCCGATGGCGGCCTGGAAGATCGAGGGGTTCGTCGTGACACCGACGGCGCTTCCGCTCGCCACCAGCTCGGCGAGGCTGCCCGAGGTGATCCGCCTCCGCGACAGGTCGTCCAGCCAGATGGACACGCCCTCGTCGGCGAGGCGCTTGAGGGCTCCCGGGGTCGCGATTGCTTCGGTCACAGTGATCATCTTTCTTCTTGCGTCGGTTTCGGGCGTCGGGTGTCGGCGCCGGTGTCAGGCGCGCGCGGCGGCGAGCGACTCGCGGGCCGCGGCGGCGACGTTCTCGGGGGTGAAGCCGAACTCGGCGAACAGGGTCTTGGCGTCGGCGGAGGCGCCGAAGTGCTCCAGCGAGACGATGCGTCCGGCGTCGCCGACGTACCGGTACCAGGTCAGGCCGATGCCCGCCTCGACGGCGACCCGGGCCTTCACGGCCGGCGGCAGCACTCGCTCGCGGTACTCGCGCGGCTGCTCCTCGAACCACTCCACGGACGGCATCGACACCACCCGCGTGCCGATTCCCTCGGACTCCAGCCGCTCCCGCGCGGCCACGGCCAGCTGCACCTCGGAGCCCGTCGCGATGATGATCACCTCCGGGACCTCCGTCGAGGACTCGCGCAGTACGTAGCCGCCCTTGGACGCGTCCTCGTTCGGCGCGTATGTCGGCACGCCCTGGCGGGTCAGCGCGAGCCCGTGCGGGGCGGGGTGCGTGGCGTGCCTCTTCAGGATCTCGGCCCAGGCGATCGCGGTCTCGTTGGCGTCCGCCGGGCGGACGACGTTCAGGCCCGGGATCGCGCGCAGCGAGGCCAGGTGCTCGACCGGCTGGTGGGTGGGGCCGTCCTCGCCGAGGCCGATGGAGTCGTGCGTCCACACGTACGTCACCGGCAGCTGCATCAGCGCCGACATACGGACGGCGTTGCGCATGTAGTCGGAGAAGACGAGGAAGGTGCCGCCGTAGACGCGGGTGTTGCCGTGCAGGGCGATGCCGTTCAGCTCCGCGGCCATGGAGAACTCGCGGATGCCGAAGTGGACGGTACGGCCGTACGGGTCGGCCTCCGGCAGCGGGTTGCCCTTCGGCAGGAAGGAGCTGGACGCGTCGATGGTGGTGTTGTTCGAGCCGGCGAGGTCGGCGGAGCCGCCCCACAGCTCGGGAATGACCGGGCCGAGCGCCTGGAGCACCTTGCCGGAGGCGGCGCGGGTGGCGACCGCCTTGCCCTCCTCGAACACCGGCAGCGCGTCCTGCCAGCCCTCGGGCAGCTCGCCCTTGCCGATCCGGTCGAAGAGTCCGGCGCGCTCCGGGTCGGCCGTGCGCCACTCGGCGATCCGCTTGTCCCAGGCCGCGTGCGCCTCGGCACCCCGGTCCAGGGCTCGGCGGGTGTGCCGCAGGACCTCGTCGGCGACCTCGAAGCTCTGCTCCGGGTCGAAGCCGAGGACGCGCTTGGTGGCCGCGACCTCCTCCTCGCCCAGCGCCGAGCCGTGCGCGGCCTCGGTGTTCCGCGCGTTGGGGGCGGGCCAGGCGATGATCGTGCGCATCGCGATGATCGAGGGCCGCTCGGTCTCGGCCCGGGCGGCCGTCAGCGCCGCGTACAGGGCGGCGACGTCGACGTCGCCGTCGGCGGTGGGCTCGATGCGCCGGGTGTGCCAGCCATAGGCCTCGTACCGCTTCAGCACGTCCTCGGAGAACGCGGTCGCGGTGTCGCCCTCGATGGAGATGTGGTTGTCGTCGTAGAGGAAGACCAGGTTGCCGAGCTTCTGGTGGCCGGCGAGCGAGGAGGCCTCGGCGGAGACGCCTTCCTGCAGGTCGCCGTCGGAGACGATCGCCCAGATGGTGTGGTCGAAGGGGGAGGTGCCGGCGGGGGCGTCCGGGTCGAACAGGCCGCGCTCGTAGCGGGCGGCCATCGCCATGCCGACGGCGTTGGCGACGCCCTGGCCGAGCGGGCCGGTGGTGGTCTCGACGCCGGCGGTGTGCCCGTACTCGGGGTGGCCGGGCGTCTTGGAGCCCTGGGTCCGGAAGGCCTTCAGGTCGTCCAGCTCCAGCTCGTACCCGGCGAGGAACAGCTGCGTGTAGAGGGTCAGCGAGGTGTGGCCGGGGGAGAGCACGAAGCGGTCACGGCCGGTCCACTCAGGGTCGGCCGGGTCGTGACGCATCACCTTCTGAAAGATCGTGTACGCGGCAGGCGCCAGGCTCATCGCGGTGCCCGGGTGGCCGTTGCCCACCTTCTGGACCGCGTCGGCCGCGAGAAGTCGGGCGGTGTCCACGGCGCGCCGGTCCAGGTCGGTCCACTCGAAGCTGTCGGAAGTCTGCTGGTTCATCTTCAAGAAGTCCTCGTTCAATGCGGAAAAGCGGGCCGGACACGTTCAAACTTAAAAGTCTGACTTTTTCGAGGAAAGGTCGGGGTGTGTCAGCCTGTGGTGAATCTGGGACAGCGATCGCGCGACAGGGACGGCACGAAAAGGGCATGACCGACAGAACATGGCAAGCCGTCGGCGGTGACGTCGACGGCACCGACGACACCGGCGACGACGGCAGCACGGGACGCGACGGGATCAGAACCTTCCCCTTCCCTGCCGAGCTGGCCGTCGGCGGCGTGGGCATGCAGATCGGCCCCATGGGCACCGACCGCACCTGGCACGCCGAGGCCCCCCTGCACCGCGTCCACCGCATCGACTTCCATGTGGTCATGCTCTTCACCGACGGCCCCGTACGGCACATGATCGACTTCACCGAGTACGAGGCCACCACCGGCGACCTGCTGTGGATCCGCCCCGGACAGGTCCACCGGTTCGCGCCGGAGTCCGGGTACCGCGGAACCGTGCTGACCATGCAGCCCGGCTTCCTGCCCCACGCCACCGTCGAGGCCACCGGCCTGTACCGCTACGACCTGCCGCCGCTGCTGCACCCCGATCCGGCCCAGCTCACCGCGCTCCAGGCCTCCCTCGACCAGCTCCGGCGCGAGTACGAGGACACCGCCACGCTCCCGCTCAGCCTGCACACGGCCGTCCTGCGGCACTCGTTGACCGCGTTCCTGCTGCGCCTCGCCCATCTCGCCGCCAGCTCCGCGGAGACCTCCCGGCAGCACGCCGACAGCACCTTCACCCGATTCCGGGACGCCGTCGAGCAGGGATTCGCCACCAATCACAGCGTCAGCGCCTACGCCGACGCCCTCGGTTACTCGCGCCGCACCCTGGTCCGCGCCGTCCGCGCGGCCACCGGCGAGACCCCGAAGGGCTTCATCGACAAGCGGGTGGTCCTGGAGGCCAAACGCCTCCTCGCCCACACGGACCTGCCGATCGGCCGCGTCGGGGTGGCCGTCGGTTTCCCCGACGCGGCGAACTTCTCCAAGTTCTTCCATCTGCACACCGGCCAGACACCGGTGGCCTTCCGCGCGGAGCTGCGCTAGCCCGTCCGGCCTGCGTCGGCAGCACCGCCTGCCGCCCCCCACAGGCCCCCGCTGTCGCAGGTCACTTCGGTGGAGCCGGACGGCGTCCGCACCGCCGAGACGCATACCGGCGCCGCCGCCGTGTGCCCCCCGCCCACCTCTCTGACGCTCCCGCTCACCTGCCGGCACTGCCGGGCAGACGCCGATCCGTCCCCGCTGCGGGATGCGGCGCGGGGACGGATCGACGTCACTCCGGTCGACGCGGGGCAGGGCCGGGCCGGCAGCACCGGCCCTGCGTCGTCTGCGCGGTCAGTGGCCGAAGGCGAACCAGTTCACGTTCACGAAGTCGGCCGGCTGGCCGCTGGTGAAGGTGAGGTAGACGTCGTGCGTGCCGGTGACCGCGCCGATGTTGGCCGGGACGGTGCGCCAGGACTGCCAGCCGCCCGTGCCGGCCACGGCGAAGCTGCCGACGGGCGCGTTGCCGCGGCTGTCCAGGCGCACCTCGACCAGACCGCTGACCCCGCTCGCGGCGCCGCTCGCGACCCGCGCGTAGAACTGCTTCGCGGCCGTCGAGCCGAAGTCGACGCCCTTGTACAGCGCCCAGTCGCCGTTCGCCAGGGACCCGATGTCCCGGCCGCCGCCGGTGTCCGTGGTGGTCTCCGCGACGACGCCGGACTGGCTGTCGTAGGACTCGGCCTGGATGGCGCTGTAGGCGTCCCGGTTGCCGGACGGCGGGGGAGTGGTGCCGCCGCCGGAGGACTGGAGGACCTGTACGTAGTCGACGGTCATCGGGTGGCCCGGCTCGGTCCCGCTGTCCGGGCCGCCGCCGAACGCGGCCGGGAAGCCGCCGCCCATCGCGACGTTGAGGATGAGGAAGTAGCCGTGGTTGGTGGCGTTCGCCCACGTCGTCGCGTCGACCTGGTTCGCCCGCACCGTGTGGAAGTTGACGCCGTCGAGGAAGAAGCGGATCTCCTCGGGGCTGGTCGAGCGGTCCCACTCCATCGCGTAGGTGTGGAAGCCG
The DNA here is from genome assembly GCF_055607665.1 of Streptomyces sp. NPDC036984. Classification (NCBI taxonomy): domain Bacteria; kingdom Bacillati; phylum Actinomycetota; class Actinomycetes; order Kitasatosporales; family Streptomycetaceae; genus Streptomyces; species Streptomyces sp. NPDC036984. Next base: position 20,280 of record NZ_JBVJRL010000040.1, on the reverse strand, counting down.
GCCTGACAGGTGGTGCCGGCGCAGGAGGTGGAGCCGCCGATGCCGGAGGTCTCGTTGCACGGGCCGCCCGGGTTGGTGCCGCAGTGCACCGTGGCCCAGTCCGTGTTCAGGCCCTGGACGTTCTCCATGATGTCCAGCTCGCCGATGCTCGGCCAGTTCCAGTAGTTGCCGCGGAACGGCGCGCCCAGCATCCAGAACGCCGGCCAATAGCCCTTGGCGGCGGTGCCGGTGACGTTCGGCAGCTGGATCCGGGCCTGGACGCGCAGCTTCCCGCCGGCCGGGGGCTGGAAGTCGGTGCGCGTGGTCTCGATCCGGCCGGAGGTCCAGTTGCCGGCGGCGTCGCGGCGCGGGGTGATGAGCAGGTTGCCGTTTCCGTCCAGCGCGACGTTGCTTCTGCTCGACGTCATCGTCTCGACCTCGCCGGTGCCCCAGTTCGCGGCGCCGCCGGGGTACGAGGTTCCGGTGTCGTACTGCCAGTCGGCCGTGTTCACGCCGGAGCCGGCCGCGCCGTTGAAGTCGTCCACGAAGACCTGGGTCCAGCCCGAGGGCGGGGTGGGGGCGGAGGCGTCGGCGGGGGCGGTGGCGGCCGTGGCGATGGCCGCCGCGAGGCCGAGCGTGGCCGCCACGGCGACGAGCGCGCGCCGCAGCGGGCGAGGTCTGGGAGTGCCGGAGGAAGCGCTCATGAGGGAGCCTCTCGGGTACGGGTGTGCGGGGTGGTGAGAGCGCTCCCATGCATGACTGAGAGCGCTCTCAGGATGCGGCCAATGTGCTCCCCGGCCCTTCGACCGTCAAGAGTTGAAGCAAGGAAACCCCCTTGCCCGCAGGAGAGTTCACCGGCAGAAGCCGCCCGTACCGGCGCAGACCGCGCTGCCCGCCGTCAGCCGGCCCGCGACAGGCCCCGGCCGTTGAGCCCGTCGGCCTGGGTGTCGGGCAGCGCGGCGCGGGTGGAGCGCCGGCTCTCCGCGTCGAGCCGCGGCGCACGGGCCGGCGCCGAGCCGGACGTCCAGGGAGGCCGGCCGGTGCCGGACACCGGCCGGGGCGCGGCCACCGCCCGGAGCCGGGTCCGCGGCGCGCACACCTCCGTACCGCTCGGCGCCCACGGCTCGTCCCCGGCCGTCACCATCCGCAGCGTCAGCCAGGCGGCGGTGCCGTCGTTCGGCAGCTCCAGCGGCAGCGGTACGGCCACTGGTCCCCGAACTCCCGGATGACGCCGTCCGGAAGACCCGGCGTGGACTCGATGGCCGCCCGGTGGTTCCGCGCAGTGGCTCCGTGCAGGGGCGGTCGCTGCGCCAGGGGACACGACCGTGGTGCACGTGCCGGCCGGGCGGGCCGTGGTCACGGCGGATGACAAGGTGGTACCGATCGCCGACTCCGCCGGGAGCCGGGCACGGGCGCGGGCACGGCGGGGATCCGCGAAGAAGGATGCAGCGTGAGGAAGGGTGCGGACGTGAGACTGACGATTCTGGGCGGTGGCGGGTTCCGGGTGCCGCTGGTCTACGGTGCGCTGCTCACCGACCATGCCGAGGGGCGGGTCACCGAGGTCGTGCTGCACGACCTGGACGACCGCCGGCTGCGTGCGGTGACCCGTGTCCTGGTGGAGCAGGCCGCCGGTGTCCCGGACGCGCCCCGGGTGACCGCCACCACGGATCTCGACCAGGCCCTGCTCGGCGCCGACTTCGTCTTCTCCGCGATCCGTGTCGGCGGCCTGGAAGGCCGGGCGAACGACGAACGGGTCGCGCTCGCGGAAGGGGTGCTGGGCCAGGAGACCGTCGGCGCGGGCGGCATCGCCTACGGTCTGCGCACAGTGCCCGTCGCCCTCTACATCGCCCGGCGTGTGGCCCGCCTGGCCCCGGACGCGTGGGTCATCAACTTCACCAACCCGGCCGGCCTGGTCACCGAGGCCATGGCCCGCCACCTCGGCGACCGCGTCATCGGCATCTGTGACTCGCCGGTCGGCCTGGGCCGCCGTATCGCCCGCGTCCTCGGCGCCGACCCGCAGGAAGCCTTCATCGACTACGTCGGCCTCAACCACCTCGGCTGGGTGCGGGCCCTGCGCGTCGCCGGACGCGACCAGCTCCCGCGCCTGCTCGCCGACCCGGCGCTGCTCGGCTCCTTCGAGGAGGGAAAGCTCTTCGGCGCCGACTGGCTGCGGTCGCTCGGCGCGATTCCCAACGAGTACCTGCACTACTACTACTTCAACCGGGAGACCGTCCGCGCGTACCAGGAGGCCGGGCGGACCCGCGGCGCCTTCCTGCGCGAGCAGCAGGCCCGGTTCTACGAGGAGGCGAGCGACCCCGGCGTCTCCGCCCTGGCCGCCTGGGACCGCACGCGCGCCGAACGCGAGGCGACCTACATGGCCGAGAACCGGGAGAGCGCCGGCGCCGGCGAACGCGAGGCCGACGACCTGTCCGGCGGGTACGAGAAGGTCGCCCTCGCCCTGATGCGGGCCATCGCCCGGGACGAACGCACCACCCTGATCCTCAACGTCCGCAACCGCTCCACGCTGTCCGTCCTGGACGCCGAGGCGGTCATCGAGGTCCCGTGCCTGGTCGGCGCGAGCGGCGCCCACCCGCTCGCCACCGGTCCGCTGCCCGGCCACGCCACCGGCCTGGTCTGCTCGGTCAAGGCCGTCGAGCGGGAGGTGCTCGCCGCCGCCGACTCCGGTTCCCGGGCGGCCGCCGTGAAAGCCTTCGCGCTGCATCCGCTGGTCGACTCGGTCACCGTCGCCCGCAGGCTGGTCGAGCGCTACACCGAGGTCCATCCGGGCCTGGCCTACCTGACGTGAGCGCGGAGGGCCGCTTGGCCGAGCGGCCCTCCGCCGTACCCGACCGGGACCTCAGCCGGTGAAGCCGGCCGTGATTGCGGTGAACTGCCAGTTGCTCTGGCTGATGCCGGAGCAGTTCTCGGCGACACCGCCGCCCGGGCAGGGCCGGTCGCGGTTGACCGACCAGAACGCGAGCCGCGCGATGTGGTGGGAGTTCGCCCACTCGCGGATCTGGGTCCAGATCGCCGGAGAGGTCGTCTCCTGCTGGTCGGACAGGCCGTTCATGCCGGAGATGCCGATGTGCGCGTAGGCGGTCGCGTCGTCCCAGCCGAAGGTGGACTTCAGCTTGTTCTTCAGCCCCTCCGTCGCGTTCACGGTGTTGCCGTACATGTCCGAGCCGCCGCCGAAGTCGAACGGCATGATGGTGAACACGTCGATGTTCGCGCCGAGCGACTGCGCCTGCTCGATGAGCCGGTTGCCGTAGTACGTCGGCCCGGTGGTGGACGTGCCGAACGTGACGATCGTCTTCAGGCCCGGGTTGCCGGCCTTGACGGTCTTCAGCGCGGTGAGGATCCTCGCCTGTACGGCCTCGTTCTCGAACTCGTCCGTGTTCTCGATGTCGAAGTCGATGGCCTTCAGGCCATAGGCGTCGACCACCTTCTGGATCGCCCCCGCGAGCGCGCTCGCGGAGGAGCAGTTGGCGCCGAGCTTGCTGCCCTGCCAGCCGCCGAACGACGGGACGATGTCGCCGCCCGCGGACCGGATCTGGTTGATCGCCGTCTGGTCCACACCGCCGGTGAGCGCCCGGCTGCCGTCCCAGGCCGGGGTGCAGCCGCCGGAGTCCAGCACGAACGCCATCGTGAACCACTTGGTCCCGGTCGCGCTCATCACCGTCACCGGATTGGGCGGGTCGCCCCAGCCCTCGTACAGGTAGGGCGCGGCCTGCTTGAAGCCGGTGCCGCCGCCGCTGCCCGCGTCGGTCGTGACGGTCACCGAGTTGGAGGCGGGCGAGGTGTTGCCGGCTGCGTCCCGCGCCTTCACCGTGAAGGTGTAACTCGTGCTCGGCGACAGCCCGCTGACCGTGGCGGACGTACCGGAGACGCTGAGGAGCTGGTTGGCGCCGCTCCAGATGTCGTACGCCGTCACGCCCACGTCGTCCGTGGCGGCGTTCCACTTCAGCGACACGCTCGACGACGTCTTGCCGGTGGAGGTGAGCCCGCTGGGCGCGGTCGGCGCCTGGGTGTCACCGCCGCCTCCGCCGTCGGGGCCGTCCAGGCTGATGTCGTCGGCGTAGTAGGTGCCCTGGGCGTACCAGCCGTGCACATAGATGGTGGCGCTGGTCTGCGATGCGCCGGTGGTGAAGGAGAGGCTGAGCCGGCTGTACGCCGACGGGGACGAGGTCCAGGTGGAGGTGCCGCCGTTGACGCCGAGGTACACGTAACTGCCGCGCACCCAGCCGCCCAGGGTGTACGTCGTGTTCGGCTGGACGGCGACCGTCTGGCTGCACTGCGCGTTGTCGCTCGACGTCACCGCGCCCTGGAGCGCCTTGCCGCCGCTGTGCACGGGGGAGGAGACGACCGAGCCGAGGTTGCCGGTGCAGGTCCAGGGGGAGAGACTGCCCGACTCGAAGCCGGGATTGGCCAGGACGTCGGCCGCGTGGGCCGGGCCGGGAAGGGCGACGGCCCCGCCGAGGGCGAGAGCGGCGGAGCCGAGCAGAGCGAGAAGCCGGCGTCTGGAACGCCCGAGTGTGTCGCGCACGCGATCTCCCTGTGGGGATGGGGTGTTCGGGAGTGCAGGGGAGTGCGGAATCTGGTGCGCCAACGAATTTGGTATGGACCAATCTTCCTGTCAAGAAGGCGAACGGAATCGGTCCGCGCCCCGAAGGGAGCGCGGACCACTGCGCGCCGGCCACAACGTACCCGCGGCCGGCGTCCTAGAGCGGCAGCACCTCACCCGCCGAAGCGGTGTGCGCAGGCGCCGGCACGGCCGGCAGCAGAACCCCGGCCGGTTCCACCCGCTGCCGCGGAAGCGCCGCAGGCGCCAGCGGGCGCGGCCCCGACACCACCGTGTAGTCCTGGCCCAGGAACGGCGGTTCGATCACCCCGGGGTCCTCGCCCAGCGCCAACTGCACGGCGGCCCACGGCACGTTCACCCCACAGAGCGACAGCTGATGCAGGCCGCCGGCGGGCCTCGTGTTGACGTCCAGCAGGACCGGGCGGTCACCGAGCATCCGGAACTGGATGTTGGACAGATGGTGCAGCCCGAAGCCCTCCGCGATCAGCCGGGCCGGTTCCAGCCACCGCTCGTCCAGGGTGAAGCCGCGGCGCCGGCCGTTCTTGGTACGGCCCACCGCGAGCCGTACCCGGTTGTCCGGCCCGGTCAGGCAGTCGACGGACACCTCGGGCTGCTCCAGGCGCGGCATCACCAGCCAGTCCACGGGCTCCTCGGCCCGCTCCAGGGCGTCGACCACCAGGTCCAGCTGGACGTGCGGGCCCGGGAAGCCGTTCAGGTGCATGAGCGAGAAGGGGGCCCGGGTGATCACCCGGAAGCCCACCCCGCCCGCGCCGGCGGCCGGCTTGAAGCACGCCCGGTGCCCGGCCGCCTCCAGTTCCTCCACGGCGACGACGAGTTCGTCCGCCGTCCGCACCCGCCGCCACGGCGGCACCGGGACGCCCACCGAGCCGACCGCCGCGTACGCGGTCGCCTTGTCCTCGAACACGGCGACCGCCTCGGGCGTCGGCGCCAGCAGCGCCGTACCGGCCGCCGCGAACTCGGCCCGGTGCGCCACGATCGCGGCCTGATGCAGCCGGGGCACGAACACGTCGATACCGCGCCGGGCGCACTGGTCGAGGGCGTACTCGACGTACCCGGCCGGGGACAGGCCCTCCGGTTCCAGCTCGGCGGTGTCGGCGGCGGCCAGCACGGGGGAGTCGGGGTCGCCGTGCGTGGCATGGATCTCCACCGCGCGATCGCTGGGATTTCTCCGCAGCTGATCCATGAAGAACACGTTCTCCGCGTACGTGCGGTTGAGCCAGACGCGTACGCGAGAGAGCATGCAGGCCGCCTTTCGGGGTGTGCGGGCAGGGCGGAGCGGCCCGTGCCCGGGCAGGAGGAAGGAAGGATCACCAAACAGCCCTGTCGAAAGGGAAGTTGAGGGCCTCGGTGGTGGGGCGATCATACGGCTTTCAAGAGCCCGCTCGTGCAACGCGTGTGTTACGGATTCGTGGACCTCGCCCTGTCCCGGACCGAGCCCTGTCCCGGACCCCCTGCCCTGTCCCCGGACCTCCGGGCACGGCCCCGCCGCGGCGGCCCGCGCAGAGCCGGACCGGCGGAGACGGGGGCGGCGGCGTCCGCGTCCGACCCCGGGGTGAGGACCGCGGCGCCCCCGGCGCCCGTATTTCGGCCGGAAGCTGACACTCGGCCAGGTTGCTCTTGTCCCGGGACGGGTGCATGTGTTCTCGTGGTGCCATCGGATGATCGGAAAGGGGTGCGCGGGGTGGAGTCGACGGCCGGGGCCGGACAGCTGCTGGCCATCAGTGACCTGCACATCAGCTATCCGGAGAACCGCGCCCTGGTCGAGGGCATGCGGCCCGAGAGCGAGGACGACTGGCTCATCGTCGCCGGTGACGTCGGGGAGACCGTCGCCGACATCCGCTGGGCCCTCGGCACCCTCGCGAGCCGATTCCGCAAGGTGCTGTGGGCGCCCGGCAACCATGAGCTGTGGACCCACCCGAGCGACCCGGTCACCCTGCGCGGCGTCGCCCGCTACGAGCATCTGGTCGAGGTGTGCCGGGAGCTGGGAGTCGTCACCCCCGAGGACCCCTACCCGGTCTGGGACGGCCCCGGCGGCCCGGCCGTCGTCGCCCCGCTGTTCCTGCTGTACGACTACTCGTACCTGCCGGCCGGCTGCGCCACCAAGGCGCAGGGCCTGGCCTACGCGGAGAGCACGGGCATCGTCTGCAACGACGAGTACCTGCTGCACCCCGACCCCTACCCGACCCGTGAGGCATGGTGCCGGGCGCGGGTCGCCGAGACCGAGCGCAGGCTCGCCGAGCTGCCCACGGACCTCCCGACCGTGCTGGCCGGCCACTACCCGCTGGACCGGCACCCCACCGAGATCCTGTGGCACCCCGAGTTCGCCATGTGGTGCGGCACCACGCTGACCGCCGACTGGCACCGCCGGTTCCGGGTGGCCACGATGGTCTACGGCCATCTGCACATCCCCCGCACCACCTGGCACGACGGAGTCCGCTTCATGGAGGTCTCCGTGGGATACCCCCGCGAGTGGAGCAAGCGCCCGGAACCCCCGGGCAGGCTGCGCCGCATTCTGCCGATGGAGGTCGAAGCAGGTGATCGAGGAGCTGCTCCCGGAGTCGGTCGTGGCCGTGGAGGCGCACGCTGACGACCCGCTGTGGGACGCCCCGCTCTACCCGGAGGAGGCGGCGCTCGTCGTGCGCGCGGTGGCCAAGCGGCGCCGCGAGTTCGCCGCCGTACGCGGCTGCGCCCGGCGCGCCATGGAGAAGCTCGGCGTGCCGCCGCAGGCCGTGGTCAGCGGTGAGCGGGGCGCGCCGCGCTGGCCGGCCGGGCTGGTCGGCAGCATGACCCATTGCGACGGCTACTGCGCCGCCGCACTGGTCCGCGCCGCCGACCTCGTCTCCCTCGGCATCGACGCCGAACCGCACGGGCCGCTCCCGGAGGGCGTCGGTCCGTCCGTCTTCCTGCCCGCCGAGACCGAGCGGCTCGACCGGCTGGCCGCGCGGTGGCCCGCCGTGCACTGGGACCGGATCCTGTTCAGCGCCAAGGAGTCCGTCTACAAGGCGTGGTTCCCCCTCACCCGCAAGTGGCTGGACTTCTCCGAGGCCGACATCACCCTGTACCCGCACGCCGACGGCGAACCGCACGGCACTCTGCGCGCCGAACTCCTCGTCCCCGGCCCCCTGGTCGCCGGCCACCGGCTCCAGGTCTTCGAGGGCCGCTGGACGGTACGCGCCGGCGTGGTGGCCAGCTCCGTCGTCATACCCCACTCACCCGCGCCCGCACCGGCCTCCTGACGGCAGGCCCGGTCGGCGCACGGGCGGAGCCGGTGGGCAACCGCGGCTCGCAGCCGGCGTACGCCGGCGCCGTCGCGCGGTCCGTCGGTGACGGCGGCGGTGGTGGGCCGTTCCGTCGGCCGGGTGACGGCGGCGGGCGGAGGCGTTCGCCTCGTCAGGCGGGTGGGCACCAGTGGCGGAGGAGCCGGAAGAACTCCTCCTCGTTGCCCGCGAGGCCCGCCCGGGCCAGTGCCCGGTCCGCCTCGGCCAGCACGGCGGGCGGGACGACGGCCGGCCGGCCGTCGTCCGGTGGACCGTCGAAGGCGGCGCGCACCGTCTGCAGCAGCCGCAGATAGGCCTGTACGGCGGTACGCTCACGGTCGGTCAGTACGGCGGTGGGCATCGGTCGGCTCTCCCCGAGTAGGCGTCACGGTCACGCGCTCAGCGGCGCACATGTCCAGCTTGCCGCCCACCACTGACAATGCCCGCCGGCTCCGATCCGGTTCGCCCGCTTAGCGGAGGCGAAACCGCCCCGCGCACGCCCGGCGTCCGCCGCCCGGCGCTCCGGTCAGCCCTGCGGTCCTGGGTACCCCAGGGACGCCTCGATACGGCCGGCCACACCGTCCCGCTGCACCGGACCGCGCAGCGCCGAACCGGCCAGATACGTACGGCACTTGCTGGCGAGCAGCAGACCGAAGGTCTCGGCGTCCCGCTCCTCGGCGAGGTCGAATCGGGTACGGGCCGCGACCCGCTGCACCGTCGCCTGGAGCGCCACCTGGTCGAGGTCGTCGGGCAGCAGCCGCGTGGCGGCCCCGACGCCGTCCACATGGTGTCCGCAGTGGTCGGCCTGCATGTGCCACAGCTCGTGGCCGAGGATCACCAACTGGTGGTCGGGGGCGGTGCGTTCCTCCACGACCACGATGTCCCGGTCGGTCAGGTCCAGCCACAGCCCGCTGGCCGTGCCGGGCGGGAAGACGGCCGTACGGAAGTGCACCGGACGGCCCCGGCGGCGGCTCATCGCCTCGCACAGTGCCCGGTACAGCTCACCCGGAGGCGAGGGCACGGGCAGGGCCAGCCCGCCCACGAGCTCGTTGCACAGCCGGCGCATGTCCCTGCCGATGCCCACAGTCCTCCCCTGGCTCACGCCTCGGGCCGCTTGACGCTCTCCAGGAGCATGTCGAGCCACTCGGCGACCTTGTCCCGATGCTGGTCCGTGGGCAACTGGGCGGCGCGCCAGGCGATTCCGCGCACTCCGTGGTCCTGGAGCAGCCGCTCCAGCGGATCCTCGGCGGCCTCGACGGCGGCCCGCTCCCGGTCGGCGAGCTTCTGGAGCAGTTCCTGCTCGGTGCGCTGGAGCGCGCCCGCCAGCGCTTCGGGGTCCTCCGCGGTGAGGAAGCCGGCGTGCACCCGGAAGAAGCGCTGCAGGGCGTCGCAGTGCTCCATGGTGGGCCGCCGGTCGCCGTTGAGCAGGGCCCCGGCCTGCTGCCGGGACATGCCCGCGCCGTCGGCGATCTCCTGCTGGGTGTAGCGGCGTCCGCCCGGCTTCAGCCGGGTGCGGCGCAGCAGGTCCAGGCGCTGGAGGAAACGGGCCTGGACGTCCGGCTCGCCGGCGGGCCGACCGCTGAGCAGGGCTCTGACCACCGCCTCCGGTACACCGCAGGCGATGGAGAGCCGCCCTACGTCGAAGACCTCGGCATGGGATACGCCGAGGCGGTCGGCGAGCGCGGTGACGCGGGCGACGACGGCCGGCAGCTGGGCGGTCGCCGAGGCGCCCGGATCCTCGTAGCCATCCGTCACCGACAGAACTCCTACGTCTCTCGAGGGCTTCAGATGCGTCCGTGCTTCTCACGAGCGAGCGCCGTGAACTTCCCGGAGAGTAGCGGGTGTCTCGAACCCACATCCAGGTGTCGCCACAACTGTGGCGAATTTCAGCCGTCAACCGGCATGAAATGCCACGATAGTTGACACGACTCTTGGCTGGGCAGCAGGATCGCATCGCCGCGTGAAAGGCCGCAGAGGCAAGAGGGGTGACCTCCCGATGGCACATCAGGCAGGAGGGCAGCGGCCGGCACCGCGGCCCGTCCCCGAGACCTGCGAGACCCAGGCGTACCTTCAGGACTACGGAGCGCTGCTGGAGTATCTGACCTGCCCGTCACTGGTCGTGGACCGGCGCTGGAACGTGGTCATGGCCAACAGCGCATTCGAGACACTTTTCCGCGGTGTGCGCCCCCATCCGACGGCCATGCCGGGCGAGAACTTCCTCCGGTTCGTCCTGTTCCACCCGGACGCCGGCGAGATCCTGGGCGAGCACGAGTCGGGCTGGTGCCTGCCGATGCTGGTCCAGCTCCGGACCGCGCTGGAGCGGTACGGACACGACCACGACCTCCAGGCGGTCCGCCGGGACATCGCCCAGGACCCGATCATGGAGGCCGCCTTCCGGCAGGGCCTGCCGCACTGGATCCGCGCCGTGGGCGAGGCCGCGACCCGCCTCGACGGCGCGGTCCGGCTCCTGCTCCACCCGGACCCGCGCCGGGGGCGCACCGAGTGCCGGATCGTGGAGGAGACGCCGCAGCGGCTGCGGGACCTCGGCTACCGGCGCCTGTCCCTGGTGCTGCGAGACCCGCGCCGGCCCGCCGCCCCGGTGCGCCGCCCGCGCCGCCAGCGGGGCACGTCCTCGCACCTGACGGTCGTTCCGGCCACCGAGAGCTGACCCGGCACCGCCGGCGTTCAGGTCGCCGGCGGCGCCGGGTCGGCGGATCCGGGGCCCCGCCCACGAGACCCATGGCCTCGCTGGGAATCGGCCGACAACGCCTTCCCGCAGTCCTGGACGGTCTCGGCTCGTCCTACGCCGTGCGCCGCCTGGTGCTGAAACTGCCGCCCGCCTGGCCTGGGGCGCCCGCACCCAGACCGTCACCGTGCTCGGCAGCACCGACGGCTCGGCCTACTCCACGGTGGTGGGCTCCCAGGGCTGCCGCTTCGCCCCGGCCACCGTCAAACCACCGCGACCGTGTCCCTGCCGAGCGGGACGAACCTGCGCTACCTGCGCCTGAGCGTCAGCGCCAACACCGGGTGGCCGGCCGGGCAGTTCAGCGAGGCGGAGATGTACCTGGCCTCCTGAACCCGCTGCCGGTCCGTGCCCCGGTCCGACCCGGCCGGGGCACGTCCAGCCCTATGAGGGGGTGCGACGAGTTCGTGCGGAAACCGGCGGCCGACCCACGGGCCAAGGTGCTCCAGGTGGATGACATGGCGTCCACGCTCGCGCCAAGCGCACCGCACCGCACGGACCGCCGAGTTTCACACAGGCGCCACCAGACCCTTCCCTGACGTTTGCTGCTCTTGGAACACTCGCTCCGCGCAGATTCCGTCATCTGACGGCATCGACGTACGTCAGGATGAGAGGACCCTCACCCATGCCCGAAGTCAACCGGCGGCGCTTCCTTCAACTCGCGGGCGCCACCACGGCGTTCACCGCGCTGTCCAGCAGCATCCAGCGCGCGGCCGCGCTGCCCGCCCAGTACCGCACCGGAACAGTGGACGATGTGGAGCACATCGTCGTCCTGATGCAGGAGAACCGTTCTTTCGACCACTACTTCGGCTCGCTCCGAGGAGTCCGCGGTTTCGGGGACCCCCGCCCGGTCACGCAGAACGGCAGGTCCGTCTGGAACCAGTCCGACGGCACGAAGGACATCCTGCCCTTCCACCCGGACGCCGACGACCTGGGCCTGGCCTTCATCCAGGACCTCCCGCACGGCTGGAACGACGGGCACACCGCCTTCAACAAGGGCAAGTACGACAAGTGGGTGCCCGCGAAGTCGTCGACCACGATGGCGTACCTCACGCGCGACGACATCCCCTTCCACTACGCGCTCGCGGACGCCTTCACCGTCTGCGACGCCTACCACTGCTCGCTCATAGGCTCCACCGACCCCAACCGCTACTACATGTGGACGGGGTACACCGGCAACGACGGCAAGGGCGGCGGCCCGGTCCTCGGCAACGACGAGGCCGGTTACGGCTGGACGACGTACCCCGAGCGCCTGGAGCGGGCCGGCGTCTCCTGGAAGATCTACCAGGACGTCGGCGACGGCCTGGACGCGAACGGCTCCTGGGGCTGGATCAACGACGCCTACCGCGGCAACTACGGCGACAACTCGCTGCTCTACTTCAACCAGTACCGCAACGCACAGCCCGGCGACCCGCTGTACGACAAGGCCCGCACCGGCACCGACGCCCGCAAGGGCGAGGGCTTCTTCGACCGGCTGAAGGCGGACGTCCAGGCCGGAACGCTGCCCCAGGTCTCCTGGATCGTCGCCCCCGAGGCCTTCACCGAGCATCCCAACTGGCCCGCCAACTACGGCGCCTGGTACATCTCCCAGGTCCTGGACGCGCTCACCGCCAACCCCGACGTGTGGGGAAGGACCGCGCTGTTCATCACCTACGACGAGAACGACGGCTTCTTCGACCACGTGATCCCGCCCTACCCGCCGGCCGCCGCCGCCCAGGGCAAGTCGACGGTCGACCCGGCGCTGGACCTGTTCAAGGGCGACAGCGGCCATGTCGCCGGCCCCTACGGCCTCGGCCAGCGGGTGCCGATGCTGGTCGTCTCCCCGTGGAGCAAGGGCGGATACGTCTGCTCCGAGACCCTCGACCACACCTCGATCATCCGCTTCGTCGAGCGTCGCTTCGGTGTCCAGGAGCCGAACATCTCGCCCTGGCGGCGCGCCATCTGCGGCGACCTGACCAGCGCGTTCGACTTCTCCCGCCAGGACACCGCGCCGGTCGCGCTGCCCGCCACGGCCGGGTACCAGCCGCCGGACCGCGAGCGGCACCCGGACTACGTGCCCAAGCCGCCGGCCAACCCGTCGCTGCCCAAGCAGGAGCCGGGTGGCCGGCCCACCCGCCCGCTGAAGTACGCGCCGGTCGTGGACGGGGCCGCGGACACCGCGGGCGGCAAGTTCACGCTCACGTTCGCCTCGGGGCCGAACGCGGGCGCGGCCTTCCTCGTCACGTCCAACAGCCGTACCGACGGCCCCTGGACCTACACCACGCAGGCCGGCAAGACCCTCTCCGACACCTGGAACTCGGTCTACTCCGGCGGCAACTACGACCTCGCCGTGCACGGCCCCAACGGCTTCCTGCGCGTCTTCAGGGGCCGCAACAAGGTCGCCGGCCCGGAGGTCACCGCCCGGCACGTGGGAGACGACGTCGAACTCACCTTCACCAACAAGGGCTCCGGCACGGTGAAGCTGAAGCTGGTCAACGGCTACGGCGGCAGCCCCGTCGCGGTCACCGTGCGGCCGGGTGCGACCGTGAGGCAGAAGATCGCTCTCGCGGGGAGCAAGCGCTGGTACGACCTGACCGTCACCTCGGACGCCGACCCGGCCTTCCTGCGCGGCTTCGCCGGGCACGTGGAGAACGGGCTGCCCGGCGTCAGCGACCCGGCGATCGTCACGGGGTGAACGAGCGATGAACACCGCTCCGTGCGGACTGGTCAGGTACCGGTCACATCAGGGTAGTGTGCCCCGGTGACCACGCAATCGAACACTCCTGCAGGCTGGTACCCGGATCCGCACGGAGCGGCCCAGACGCTCCGCTACTGGGACGGCGCGCAGTGGACCGAGCACACCAACCCGGCCGACCAGCCCGCCGGGCAGGTTCCGCCGCAGGCCCCTGCCCAGCAGGCCGCATTCCCGCAGCAGCAGACCGGCGACGCCAAGGTGCAGCGCCAGGTACAGAAGCAGGCCGGCGTCGCGGCCGGCGGCCCCGGCGGCGGCACCCTCTTCACCGAGCCCGTCCTGGTCGTGAACCAGAAGGCCAAGCTGATCGAGCTGACCAACGAGTACAAGGTCATGGATCAGGGTGGCCGGGAGATCGGCTCGGTCACCCAGGTCGGGCAGGGCGTGCTGCGCAAGATCCTGCGCTTCGTCTCCAGCCTCGACCAGTTCCTCACCCACAAGCTGGAGATCCGCGACGCCTACGGCCAGCCGCAGCTGCTGCTGACCCGGCCCGCGAAGATCTTCAAGTCCCGGGTGATCGTGACCCGCCCGGACGGATCGCCGGTCGGCGAGATCGTCCAGAAGAACATGATCGGCAAGATCAACTTCGCGATGATGGCGAACGGCCAGCAGGTCGGCGCGATCAAGGCGGAGAACTGGCGGGCCTGGAACTTCGCGATCGTCGACCACCAGGACAACGAGGTCGCCCGGATCACCAAGACCTGGGAAGGTCTCGCCAAGACGCTGTTCACGACCGCGGACAACTACGTCCTCCAGATCCACTACCAGCTGCCCGAGCCGCTGCTGAGCCTCGTGGTGGCGACGGCCCTGACCGTCGACACCGCCCTCAAGCAGGACGCGCGCGGCTGGGGCTGAGCGGCCCCCGACGGTACGGCGACGGCGGCCGGTGCATGCGGATCTCTCCGCCGCACCGGCCGCCGCCGTCTTCGCTCACAGCGCCGTGAGGTGTCCCGGTTGCTCCGGCCTGCGCGGCATCAGCACCGCTTCGGCCGCCACCGTCACCGGCTTGAAGGTCAGTACGGCCGCCACCGGGTGCTCGTCGTGCTCATGGAGCTCGTCGTGCACCGTGGGCTGCCGGGGCACGGACAGCTCGGACGGAACGGGCTGTTCCGCGAGGCCGGGGTCGGGGGCCGCCCGGGTGAGCAGCACCACGCCCCACGAGGCCAGGCCCGCGCCGGCCAGGGCCAGCAGCACCCCGCCGACCCCGCCCTGCAGACCCTGCCCCAGCAGCGTGAGGCCGATCACCGCGGCGGCCATCGGGTTGGCGAGGGTGGCCACGGCCAGCGGGGCGCCGAGGCCGCCGCGGTAGGCCGTCTGCGACAACAGCAGTCCGCCGACGGCGAACCCGGCGACGAGCACGGCGACCACGACCACCTCGGTACTCAGTGCCGGGCCGGAGCGGTCCGTGGCCGCCACGGTCACCGTCTGGGTGAGCGCGGAGGCGACACCGGAGGCGAAGCCGGCGGCGGTCGCGTGCCTGAGGCCCGGCCGGGCGCCGGGCCAGGACAGCATGCCGATCGCGGCAGCTGTCGTACCGGCGACCGCCAGGGCCTCGGTCAGCGACAGCACCCGGTCGGGCGCCGGACCGGAGGCGGTGACCAGCAGCGCGGCCAGCCCGAGCAGCGTGAGCGCCGTACCGCGCCACTCCACCGCGCTCACCCCCCGCCCGGCCGCCCGCGCGCCCAGCGGAACGGCCGCGACCAGGGTGAGCGCGCCCAGCGGCTGGACCACGGTCAGCGGACCGTACTTCAGGGCGACGACGTGCAGCAGCGCGGCGGCGGCGTTCAGCCCGACCGCCGACCACCAGGCGCCGGTGCCCAGCAGCCGCACCAGGCCGGTCCCGGCGCTGCGCGAGGCGAGGCGCTCCTGGGCCACCGCGGCCAGCGCGTAGGCGACGGCCGAGACGAGGGACAGGCCGAGGGCGGCCAGGGCGGCGGCGCTCATCGGCCCGCTCCCACCAGAACGACCTCGCGCGTACGCGGCGCGCTGGTGCCCAGCCCTGCCGTGCCGACCGTGCGCCCCGGCGGCTGGATGACCACGAGGGCGAGGCCGAGCATGGCCGTGGCGACGATCGCGTCGAGCCAGTAGTGGTTCGCCGTGCCCACGATCACCAGGAGGGTGATCAGCGGATGCAGCAGCCACAGCCCGCGCCACCGGGACCGGGTGGCGGCGATCAGGCCGATCGCCACCATCAGCGCCCAGCCGAAGTGCAGCGAGGGCATCGCCGCGAACTGGTTGGAGAGGTGGTCGCTGGACGGCGGGCCGTACACGGACGGGCCGTAGACCCGGGCGGTGTCCACCAGGCCCGTGCCCCTCAGCATCCGCGGCGGCGCGAGCGGGAAGGTGAACGGCAGCACGAGGGCGGCCGTGGTGACGACGGCGAGGACCCGCCGTGCCCATACGTAGTGCGCCGGCCGCCGCAGGTACAGCCAGATCAGGAAGGCGAGCGTGGCCGGGAAGTGGACGGTCGCGTAGTAGGTGTTCGCCAGGTGGACGAGGGTGTCGCCGTGCAGCAGTGCGGACTGCACGGCGGTCTCGTGGGGAAGGTGCACGGTCCGCTCCAGATGCCACACACGGCGGGCGTTGTGGAAGGCGTCCGCGGTGTGGCCGGTGGCCAGCTGCCGGCCGAGCTTGTACACCAGGAACAACCCGGCGACCAGCAGAAACTCACGTATCAGAGGCGGGCGTGCCGAAGTCTCCGGCTCCGCTTGCGCCTCCGCAGGCTCGGTTCGGGCATTCATCCCCCGGCCCCTTCGCTGACGGTGGTGCGTGTGGTGGTGCGTGACGCGGTGCGTGTGAGCCCCGGTACCGGGACCGGAACTCATCGATACGTTGCCGTACCGATACGCCAGTGTACCGATACGATTCTGTACCGGTACACTTGCGTATCGATTGATGTGCGACACACTGGAAACAGGCCACGAGTGAGGGGAAGCACCGCATGACGTCGCAGGACGCGGACGGACCGGAGACGGTCGTCGCCTCGCGCCGCTCCAAGATCACGCCGGAGCGTGAGCGGGAGTTCTTCGACGCCGTGCTGGAACAGATCCGCGAGTGCGGCTACGACTCCGTCACCATGGAGGGCGTCGCCGCCAGCACCCGGTGCAGCAAGTCCACGCTCTACCGGCAGTGGAAGACCAAGCCGCAGTTCGTCGCGGCGGCGCTGCGCGCCAACCGCCGGGTGCGGTTCGCCGGCATCGACACCGGCTCGCTCGCCGAGGACCTGCGCCAGGCCGCGCGGGCCGCGGGCGACTGGTCGACCAAGGACACCCGGCTGCTCCAGGCGCTGGGGCACGCGGTGACCGCGGACCAGGAGCTGGCCCAGGCACTGCGCGAGGCGCTGGTGGACCCGGAGATCGCCGCGCTGGAGGAGATGCTCGCCCGGGGCGTGGCCCGGGGCGAGGTCCGCGCCGGCCACCCCGCGTTCGAGTACGTCCCCGCCATGATGTTCGGCGTGCTGCGCGTGCGGCCGGTGCTCTGCGGACAGTACGCCGACTCGGACTACCTCGTCGGATTCGTGGAGGCCGCCGTGCTGCCGGCGCTCGGACTGACCTGAGACCCAGGCCGCCGTTCACGGGATGACTGAACGGTGACCTGCCCGCGCCGCACCGTGGGGACGGGGGCGGCGCGCACCCCCCGGCCGGGTGGGATTCCTCTTGAGCGGAGGGGGATCCCACCCGGCCGATCCGTGTCTCAGACGTCCTGCCCGTTCCCGCCGCCGGAGGAGACCTTGATGCCCTTCAGGATCTCGTCGATGACGGACAGCTTCTGACCGACGTCCATCCCGAAGCGGACCACCACGATCCGCCCGGCGGCGTCGGGCGACGGGAACGCGACCGACTCCACATAGCCGTCGGCGCCCTTGCTGGTGACCGCCTTCCAGCGCACCAGATAACCCTTCTGCCCGGCGACCGTCACCGGCTCGGAGGCCAGCTCCCGGTGCGAGGTGATGCTGCCGTAGGTGGTGCCGCCGTACGACTGCTTGGCATTGGCCGCGATGTCCGCCTTGGCGACCGCCTCGGCCGTGGTCTCCTTGATGTTCAGCGCCTCCGCCGGAGCCGTGTAGGCGCCGCCCGCGGTGCAGGTCTGGGCCGCGTTGCCCGGGCACTTGTAGGAGTCGTCGGAGATCACCTGCGCACCGACGCTGATCACCTGCCCGGTCCAGCCCTCGGGCACCGGCAGGCTGATGCCGTTGACCGGGTCCGTCACCGAGCCGCCGCCCTCGACCTTCGGCGCCTCGGACGGACCCGGCGACGGCGAGGTCCCGCCGGAACCGCCCGAGCCGCCGGAACCGCCGTTCCCGCCCGAGCCGCCGCCGGGTCCGCCGGACGGCCCGCCCCGGCCGCCGCTCGGCCCCTGCTGCGAGCCCGCGCGGTCGCCGCTGCCGCCGTCGTCCTTGGTGAGGGCGTACACGCCGATGGCTATGCTCGCCAGCACCGCGCCCGTCACCGCGACGGCTATGCCCGTGCGCAGCCCGCGCCGGGACCGGGCCGGCGGCTGGGCGGGATAAGCCGGATACCCCGGGTACGCGCCGTACCCGGCGCCCGCCGGGGGCTGTACCGGGGGACCCCATGCGGCGGCCGTGCCGGCGGGGCGGGTCTGGTCCGTCCATGCCTTGCCGTCCCACCAGCGCTCGGTGGGCGGACCGTCGTTCGTCTGCCCGGGGTCGGGGTACCACCCGGGAGGAGTCGCCTGCGTCATGCCCCCACCGTATGAGGCGACGGTGAAAGCGGGATGAGAGGATCCGCCGCCAAGCACGCGGACCGGAACATTTCGCCCGCGATTTCTGCGCGGGCCGGTCCGCACCGGCCTCCGTTCTCCGCTGCCGCCGGTGCATCCGCTGCCTCCGCGGCTTTCTCCGGCGGCTCCCGGCGGGCGTGGTTGACGCTTCGTCCGCTGGTCGGGACGGGGACGGTGTCGCCTGCCCGCACCCTCTTTCACCCGGGCGGGCAACAGCTGCCGCGACCGGCCACCACAGGCCCCGCCGGACGGCTACGCTCGGGGCCTGTACGTCATTCGGGCGACCTGGGGAGGTAACGGGATGACGGAGGGACGGCCGTCGGCGGCCGGCTCGGCTCCCCTGTGGGAGCGGGACGCCGAGATCGCCACCGTCGTACAGGCGCTCGACGTTCTGTGCGCCGACCAGTCGTCCGCGGGCAGTCTGCTGGTCTTCCGGGGCGAGGCGGGTCTCGGCAAGACCGCGCTGCTCGCCGAGACCCGCCGGATCGCCGAACGCCGCGGCTGCGTCGTCTGGTCCGCCCGCGGTGCCGAGACCCTGAAATCCGTCCCGTTCCACGTCGTACGGCAGTTGCTCCAGCCGGCGCTGCTCTCCTTACTCCCCGACGAGGCCCGCGAATACCTCGGTGACTGGTACGACATCGCCGGCCCCGCCCTCGGTATAGCCGATCCGCAGGGTGACAACGCCGACCCGCAGTACGTCTGCGACGGACTCGTCGCCGCGGTACGTCGGCTCACCCGCCGCGAATGGCCACTGGTGCTGATCCTCGACGACGCGCACTGGGCCGACCAGGAGACCCTGCGCTGGCTCGCCGCGTTCGCCGAACGCCTGGACGACCTCTCCGTCCTCGTCGTGGTGGCCCGCCGTCCCGGCGAGGCCAAGGGGGAGAGCGCCCGCCACCTCGACCAGGTGGCCGCTGCGGCGGGCCGCCCCGTCAACAACCTCAGCGCCCTCACCCCGGACGCCGCCGCAGGGCTCACCCGCGCCACCCTCGGCCGGAACGCGGACGACGCGTTCTGCCGCGAGGTCTGGGCCGTCACCGGCGGCAACCCCTACGACACCGTCGAACTCCTCGCCAAGGTCCACGACAGCGAACTCCAGCCGGTCGAGGCGCAGGCCGGAGAGCTGCGCGCGCTCAACCGCACGGCCCGCGGCGGCGGACTGGTCGACCGGCTCAAGGGCCTCGGCCTGGAGGCCACCCGGTTCGCCTGGGCCGCCGCCATCCTCGGCACCGGCATCACCGTCGACATGGTCGCCCGCCTCGCCACCATGGACGACGACCTCGCCCGGCACTGCGCCGAACTCCTCTGCACCGCCCGCATCCTGACCCAACCCGACCCGGCCGACGGAGCCGAGCGCGCGGACGGCGAGCTGGAGTTCGTGCACCCGCTGATCGCCACCGCCGTCTACAACTCCATCCCGCCCGGTGTGTGCACCGCCATGCACGGAGTCGCCGCGCAGATCATCACCGAGCTGGGCCGCGGCGCCGCCGAGGCCGCCCGGCACCTGCTGAAGGTGCACCCGGACGAGGACGAGGAACTCGTCGAGCAGCTGCGCGAGGCCGCCCGCGAGCACCTCGCCGTCGGCGCGCCCGACGCGGCCCGCCGCTGCCTGGAACGCGCGCTGGCGGAGCCGCCCCTGCCCGACGTGCACGCGCACGTCCTCTACGAACTGGGCTGCGCCACCCTCCTGACCAATCCGTCGGTCACCATCGACCATCTCCAGAGCGCGCTCGGCGTGCCGGGCCTCGGCGGGGACGACCGTGTCGACGCCGTCGTCCGCCTCTCCCAGGCGCTGCTCCACAACGACCAGTTGGAGGAGGCCGTCCGCACGGTCGAGGCGGAGGCCGCCCGGCACGAGGCGGGCTCCGTCCGGCTGCGGCTCCAGGCGTTCCAGTTCATGTGGGAGTGCATCCACGGCGAGACCGTCTCCCCGGCCCGCTCCCGGCGCCTCGCCGAACTGGCGAGCACCTGCACCGGCCGCGACAACGCCGAGCGGGCCCTGCTGATCCTGCGCGGCTTCGACGCGATGACCCACGGGGAGAGCGCCGACGAGGTCCTCGAAATGTGCGACCGCGCCCTCGTCAACGGCCGCCTCGCGCCCGGCCTCGGCTGGACCGACCCCGAGTGGGGCATGGAGCTGCTGATGATGCTCGGCAGCGCGTACGCCTACGCCGACCGGCTCGACCGCGCCGAGAGCCTGTTCGCCGAGGCCCGGCGCGTCTACACCGGC
>NZ_JBVJRL010000039.1:14095-34529 GCF_055607665.1 Streptomyces sp. NPDC036984 | reverse complement strand
CCATCGGCCTGCTCGCGCGCCGAAAACAGCACCGAGGAACAGGGAAGAACGGCCCATCGGCAAGCTGACAGCCCATCACGCAAGATCGAGGTTAGTGTCCTCCGCCAGTAATCCGATCAGGATATGCGGGCAGGCGTTCCAGGATCTGGTCGGCGGTCTTGGCCCAGGTGAACGGGCGGGGTCGTCGTTCCATGACTTGGTCCAGGCGCGGATCTCCTTCTCGAGCGCCTGGACCGTTTTGTGGACTCCGCGTCGCAGCCGCTGGTCGGTCAGAAGCCCGAACCAGCGCTCCACTTGGCTCAACCGCGAGGAGTACGTGGGCGTGCAGTGCATGTGGAAGCGGGGGTGGGCGGCCAGCCGGCGCTGGATCGTCGGGGACTTGTGCGTGGTGCAGTTGTCGCAGATCAGGTGAACATCCAGCTCGGCCGGGACTTCGGCGTCGAGCAACTCCAGGGACCTGTGCCGGGGTGCGGCGCTCGGGCATGCCGGGCATCATCGGCAGTACCGAGCCGACTGGTCGAGTGCCTGGATCTGCGACTTCTCGTCCACGAAGCCACACCAGGCCGACACCTTCAAACTGTCCACCGACCCGCGGTTCATCGACAAAGTCCGCGATGTCGTCGGCCTGTACCTGGACCCGTTGGAAAAGGCCCTGGTCCTGTGCGGGGTTGAACGCCTTCCAGATCCGGCCGATGGTCGATTCCGACAGGCCGGACTCGGCGGCCATCGACGTCCCCGACCAGTGGGTTGCGTTCTTCGGAGTGCGGTCCAGTGTCGCCACGACGACGGCTTCGATCTGCTCGTCGCCGATCGTGCGGGGACCCCCGGACGTGGCTCGACGACGAGGTCTTCCAGTCGCCGCTCGTTGAAGCGGCGCCGCCATTTACCGACGGTCTGTGGCCAGATCCCAGCTCTACATCGAATTCCTGGCGGAGGATACTGGATCGGCGCCTTTGTGAGCGGACTCCCTTTTTCTCAGCTCAGCTGCTCGGCCAGCGCGAGGATGATTCCGCTCGGCCCGCGGAGATAGCAGAGCAGGTAGCTGTCCTCGTAGCGCGTCACTTCGCCAACGAGTTCGGCGCCGTGCGGGCGGAGGCGGGCGAGGGTGTCCTCGATGTCGTCGACGGCGAACATGACGCGGTGCAGGCCCCGCGTGTTCGGCGGGGTGATCTCCGGCTGGGGGGTGATCGCCTTGGGGGTGTGATACTTCGCCAGTTCGATCCGGCCCGGGCCGTCCGGGATCCGCATCATGGCGATCTCGCTTCGCATGTCGTCGAGCCCGACGACGTCTTCCGCCCAGCGTCCTTCGATCGGCATTCTGCCTTCCAGCTCCATGCCGAGTTCGGTGAAGAAAGCGATGGCGGCGTCGAGGTCGTCGACGACGATGCCGACGTTGTCCATGCGCTGAATGGTCATGTCCCCAAGGATATTGGCCGGGTCCGACGCCGTCGGCTCAGCCGGCCGTCTCGCCGGTCACCACTCCTTCTTATGGTTGTCGGGGTCGAGCGGCGGGACAACGTCGACTCGGCCAGCGGTCGTCCCATACGAGCCATCCGGCGAATCCAGACAGGTGCATCGGATTTCAGGCGGAGGACACTGGGTCCGTATGGCGAGAGTCGGTCTCGGCCGTATCTCATCACGACGCCGCCACGGCATCACCCCACACCGAAAACCTCAGTAGTCGACAGGCGACCGCCGGGCCCGGGCCCGGTCGCGGAACCACGCAACTGCCCCCACCAGCACCGCCGCCCCCACCCCGTACAACGGCAGCCACAGAGTCGTCGTGGCCGCCAGGCACTCGGCAACGGCCTTGCGGGCCCGGACGTCCTGCGCGAACGCCAGAGCGGCCCCGTCATTGCCGGCCAGTTTCCCCAGTGCGGCTGTCGCCTGGAGGGCCTCGTACCTGCCCATCAGGCCGCACTCGCTGCGCGTGCCCGGCATCGGGAACAGCCAGGCCCGGCGCTGGAGCAGGGGTGCAAGGGCGACCGCCACACACAGACCGACCACCAGCGAGTACGCGACCAGGCCGCGCATGTACGCCGAGCGAATGCCCGGCGTCCACTCCGCCCGTCGTTGGAAGGCGAGCATCACCGCAAGGAGCGTCACCCCGATGAACGTGGCGAACCACTGCCAGGAGCCCTGGGCGAGCGCGAATGTCAGCACCGCGGCGAGTCCGATGCCGATGACCCCGGGAGCGGGAATGTCATCGCGTGCCGCCACGGGTGTCGGCCTCGGGGTCACTCGGGGGCTGGGATCACTCACGGACCTCTCCTGCGGGGGGAGGCATCAGCATCCGCCGCGGGGCGCCGCGGCCCTAGGCACCATGCCGTAGGGGCCCAGCGCCTCGCCCGGATGGCCCGCACCTGGCCGGTCAGGGAGAGACGGCCCTCGGAGCGGGCGGCCGCCCGCCTCGGCAGCCGAGCTTCCGACGGTTGAGAACCCGGTCAGCCGGGATCGAACGGGTCGTCTTGATCCGGCGCCTGCGCGGGCAGGCCCCGCGCCCCGCTTCATGCCCCGCGGCAACAACGGATCCAGCCGGGGCCACTGCCTATTCGTCATGCGGCGATGATGTGCGGGTGTAGGAATTCGGCAGGCCATACCCGACAGGACGGGTCCCCACGGTCTTCGTCGAGAAATTGAAGGCCATCCGGAAAGTCCAGTGGATGAACGTCTGCCTCGGCGTCCACGCATGCGGTCTGTGTCCTGAGGCAGAGGCCCCGGAGGGGAATGGGGAGATACGGATCCCGGGTGAGCCCGGCATCGCATACGCCGCGCAGGTCCTTTCACAACCGCTGACAAAATGGCGTGGCGGATGCCCGCCCGACCAGGCGATGATCTCTCACGAATCGCGGACGAAAGGGCAGGCATGGGCGGCAGTCCCCCGAGGGAGCTCATCTTCCTCGCTGATGATGAGGGGAACAGCGTCACGGTCAACGTTCTGGGACGTAACCCCAGGTGGACCGCAGGACTCGAGGCCGAGATCGTCGTCAGGACGCCCTTCGTGTCCGGCCGTATCGACCTCGCGCTGTACGTTTTGAGGCTGGAAGAATGGGCCGACGCGCTGGACCGGCTCGACAGCGGCGAAGACGTGGCCTGGATGGAGAGGAGCAGGGGGCCGTCCATCTTCATCCAGCTCACCGGCGAGCGTGGCTGCCCGGAGGTGGTTGTGGAAGACGAGTCCGGGTCCATGGTCACCGTGCGGGTGCCACTCGTCCCGCCGGACAACTGGATTGCCGACCACCGCATGCGTCTGCGCCAGGTGATGGATCATTGGGTTCCGATGCTGCCAGATCAGTGAGACGAGCCGCCGCCAGCAGATGAGCGCGCAGCCGAGGGGCAGGAAGGCTTCGTGGATGTCGTCGAGGGCGTCCCAACGGATTCGCAGTCGGCGAAACCGGTGGAGATGGGCGAAGGCGCGCTCGACTAACCATCGTTGAGTGCCGAGTCCGGACCCGTGGCCGGTGCCGCGTCGAGCGTTCACAGGCTTTACGCTCAAATCCCGGACGAGACGGCGGTACCTGTCATGGTCGCAGCCGCGGTCGCCAAGCATGATGTCCGGCCGATGCCTGGGGCGGCCGCGCCTGCCGCGCACCGGCGGCACGGCTTCGAGGTCAGGAGTTCTCAGCGTTGAAGCGCCAGGTCGGTACACGCACCCGCCCGAGGCAGCGGCGACGGTGACAATGAGCAGGCGACGGGTTCGACGGTTTGGGGGAACGGGATGCTGACCGGGATCGTGATCGACGCGCTGGATGCCGTGCGCATGGACCGCTTCTGGATGGACGCGACGCGGGGCCGGACGGGCGGCCTGCAGCTGTGTTTCGTGCCGACCACGAAGCCGAAGGCCGCGCACAAGAACCGACTCCATCTCGACCTGGCCGGGGGGCCGGACTGGGAGGACGAGGTGGCGCGCCTGCTCACCCTCGGTGCGACGCGGCTCGACATCGGCCAAGGGGACGTCCCCTGGGACGTGCTGGCCGATCCGGAGGGCAACGAGTTCTGCGTGCTGCGTCCCGGTCACCCCGGCGTGCTCGCCGACTCCGGCCTCGTCGCGATCTGCCTCGACGTGGCCGAGGAGGACCGCTCCGCACAGTGCGCCTTCTGGCAGTCGCAGGCCGGCTGGCACGTGGTCGAGTCCCACAACTGGGGCGCACGGCTGCGCCGAAGGCCCACCAGCACGGTCTCGCTGGTGATGGGGCCGCCTGCGGCGCCGAAGGCGGCGCGGAACAGGCTGCGGTTGCAGGTCACCCATCGCGACCGGGAACCGGGCGAGTTCCTCGACGCCGGTGGGAACGAGTTCCACGTCACGTGCTGACCCTTTGCCGACCGCGGCCACGCCGGCTGCGGGGCTGGACCAAGGCCGGCGTCCGGCCACGCCCGCCCGCCGCCCAGTTGACCGCATTGCGCCGCGCCGACTTGCTGGACCTGGACGACTGCTCTGGACGGGTGCCGGGCCCGCCGCGTTCGGAACCGCGGAAGCCGTCCCGGCGTCTCTGCCGCCGCACGTGGACAGCACCGTTCAGCACCAACCACACGGGGGAGCAGCTGAAATGACTGGGAAGTCCTGGAGAGCCGGCGGGACAGGGACAGCCGGCGGGACAGGGAGAGCCATCGGGACACGAAGAGCCCGGGGAACCTGGAGAGCAGTGACCGCTGCCCTCGCGATCCTGGTCGGCCTGACCGCGGCCGGGGCGTCACCCGCCTTCGCCGGCCTGGACGGGCCGGTGGCGGCCAACATGGACCAGCACTGCGCCGTGGAGACCATCGGGAGCGGGCCCACGACGATCGCGATACCCGTCGACCGGGTGACCCTGAACCTCGAGGCCGCCGGCCACGACCCCGGCAACTCAAGCATCACCGCGACCTACAGCGTCGTCGGCACCGCCAAAACCGGTACCGCCACCGGGAAGTTCGATCCCGTGAAGTCGAACGTCACGCTCACCTTCACGGTGGGGTCCCCGCCGCTGGGCGCGGAGCTGGACGTCTCCTACCAGGTCAGCTGGACAGACGGCACGTACTACAGCAACACGGTGAGAACTGCGCTGGCCCCCTGCACACGGGACAACACGACTGCCGTCAACAGGTCGTCATGGAACAACTATGTCGAGGTGGCGGGCGTCTCCCAGCAGTGCACGACCGTCAAGTTGAGCATCAACGGACGAACGGCCTATGTCCGCGAGGACATCGTGACGGTGGATGTCGCCCACGGCGCTCCTTACCCGGCCGGTTGGTACGCGGGGCAGGCGGTCTGGGCCGACTACTGGATACCCGGCCACAAGGGGTACACCTCGGGAGCCAGCGGCGTATTCGACTCCACAGGCCACGCCAAGCTGACGTTCCGGCTCCTCGCCCCGAACACCGGCAGCGAACTCGATGTCCTGGCAAGCGGCAGGGAATCCGGCGTGCGGACCTTCCCCGCACACACCTGGGTCACCATCACCTGCTGACCCGGCGCCGTCACTGGGCCGTGCCCTGCTTGCGCCTTGTTCCCGTCAAGCCACAACGGGTACGCGATGAACAGAGCCTCCACGCCGGCCTGGCGAACGCCTCCGCCCCGCTGATGGTGGCCACCGACAGCCGCCGTGCTCCTGCTCGAAGCCGGCCTTCGTACCCGCGTCGCGTGTGTGGGTGTTGGAGTGGGTTCTCCGCAGCCGGTGCGGCACGCTCACATAGGGACGTGACGGAAGTGGGTGGTCAACTGCCCTGCCTCGTCGAGGATGTGGAACGCGAGCGCCGGTGGATGGTCCAGGTGGACATGGTCCTGCGGGTGCGCGCGATGTTCCCAGGGAAGACGGAGGGTGGAGACGACTCCAGGGGCCACCAGCAGCGGGCGTCCGGCGAAGAGGGTCGCCGCGGCTGTGTGGGCATGGCCGCAGAGGAATCCCGCGATGTTGCGGTGGCGGTCAGCGAGGGCCACGAGCCGCTCCGCACCGAACTGGCGGATGCCGTCGATGAACGGGACGTGCAACTGCGCCGGCGGGTGGTGGAAGCCGATCAGCACGGGCGTCCGGTCGGAGGTCCGGGTCAGGACGTCCTCGAGCCACGCCAAGGTGTCGTCCGAGAGGAAGCCCTCGTCCTTCTCCGGCACCGAAGAGTCGCACATCGCGATGACGACGCCGGCACTTCGGTGCACCTGGTTGACCGGAGCCGTCGAACTCGCCTGCGCCAGGAGGTGGGTGCGGAAGGCGTCACGCCTGTCGTGGTTGCCGGGGCAGAGCATCACCGGGTGCCGCGAGGAGAAGAGCCGACGGGCCTGCTCGTACTCGGCCGGCAGACCGTGATCGGTGATGTCTCCGGTGACCAGGACCGCGTCGAGGTCGTACGGCAGCTCTTCCAGGTAGCGCATGACAGCCCGCGTGCGCTCGATGCTGCGCGGCTCACTGTCGATGTGAGTGTCACTGAGATGGGCTATCACGATCATCGAGATACATCCTGTCGCGGTCGGGCTGTCGAGCACTTGGGCTTGAGACTAGGAGGGCACCGGACCAGGAGTAAGATCCAGTTCCGTGCCGAAAACCTGGTCCGGTTCGCGTGTCGACCTGCACATCGATCTCGACGCCTCGAAAGGCCGCCGTTCGGCTCTGGAATCGGCACTGCGCGACGCGATCCGCCAGGGGCGCCTGGCCGCTGGGACGCTCCTGCCCTCCACCAGGGGGCTGGCAAGGGAAATCGGCCTGTCCAGGGGCACGGTGACCGCCGCCTACGACCAACTGGTCGAAGAGGGCTACCTGACCACCCGGCCCGGATCGGGCACCACCGTGGCCGACATCCCGCCAAAGGCCGTGACCTCCCTCTCGACCGCACCGATGCCGGCGGCTCCCCGCCACGACCTGCGCCCAGGGCTTCCCGATGTCAGCGCCTTCCCTGCCCGGGCCTGGCTCGCGGCAACACGCCGGGCGGTTGCGGACTCCCGCTCGGTGGCGCTCGGCGCCGGAGACCCGCAAGGCCGGATCGAACTGCGTACCGCGCTCGCCGACTACCTCGGCCGCACCCGCGGCGTGGTCACGACCCCCGACCGCATCGTCATCACCGCCGGCTACTACCAGGGCCTGAGCCTGCTCAGCGGCGTACTGGCCCGGGGCGGTGCCAGGACGGTAGCCGTCGAGGATCCCAGCCACAACGTCTTCCGGGCCGCCGTCCAACGCACCGGACTTGCCACCCCGCCCATGCCCGTCGACGCCCACGGTGCCTGCGTGGACGCGCTGACGCACGAGGTCGACGCCGTGCTGCTCACGCCCTCGCACCAGTACCCGACCGGTGTTCCGCTCCACCCCGGACGCCGCCAGGCCGTCGGCGCCTGGACCCGCACCACCGGCGGGCTGGTCATCGAGGACGACTACGACGGCGAGTACCGCTACGACCGCCAACCCGTCGGCGCCCTCCAGGGCATCGCTCCGGACCGGACCGTCTACGCCGGCACCGCCTCCAAGACCCTCGGCCCGGCTCTGCGCCTGGCCTGGCTGGTCCTACCGCCCCATTTGGTGAAGCCGGTGGTAGAAGCCAAGCAGCAAGCCGACCTCTACACCGAGAGCCTCTCCCAGCTCGTCCTCGCGGACCTGATCACCACTCACGCCTACGACCGCCACGTGCGCGCCACCCGCCTGCGCTACCGCCGACGACGGGAACTGCTCCTGGCCCGCCTGTCCGCTGTGACGGGACTGACCGCCCACGGCGTCCCCGCAGGCTTGCACACCCTCGTGACCCTCCCCGCCGACGGGCCACCCGAAGACGAGGTCCTCTCCCTGTGCGCCCGGGAAGGAATTGCCCTGCGCGGCCTGGCCGAACTTCACATCGAACCCCACGGGCGCCCGGCAGGCCTGCTCGTCGGCTTCGCAGCCCCGCCCGCACACGCCTACCGTCCCGCTCTCGATGCGCTGTTCGGGACGCTCGCGAAGCTGGCGACCAGACCGAAGGGAAGAACCCACCCCGAGACGGCTGACGCGGCGGGCTGTTCCAACGGCAGCCGGAACCAGGATCAGCGCGGACGGCAGGCAGCGGAACGGCCGCGGGTCCGGACGTCGCCGCACATGTAAGTGGCGATGGTCAGAGCTGTGGCCACATGAGTACCGCTCGTGCGTACCCCGCCGACGGCGGGCTGCACTTGCCGGTACGCCCCTTCCACCGCCCTAATCGCGCGGGCCTGCCCCCGTTCGCCGAACGAGGGCAGGCCACCGGCCGCTGAACCGGCGCCTTACGGGCGCCAGTCAGCCTCCAGGTCATGGGAGTCGGTCTTGGTGAGCTGGGTGAGTCCGGTGCCGTCGGCCCGTACCAGGTAAAGGTGTTCGGGGTCCGCGTCGTCGCCTCCGCCTCTGGTGAAGACCAGGCGGTTGCCGTCCGGGGACCAGGAGGGGTTCTTGTCGTTGAGGCGAGCCGCGGTGATGCGGCGCAGTCCGGTGCCGTCGGGGCGGATGCTGTAGAGGTGGGCGAAGCCGGAGGAGTCCACCCGGCTGAAGGCGATACGGTTCTTGTGCGACCAGTCGGGCGTCCAGTCGTGGGAGCTGGACCCGGTGACCGCCGTCTGAGCCAGGGTGGACAGCCGGATCCGCATCACCCTGCTGTGTCCGGCCGCGTCCGCACGGTTGAACGCCAGGTACTTGCCGTCCGGGGACCAGGTCGGATGGAGGTCGTCCGCCGTGGTGTGGGTGAGCCGGGTGGCGGGGGTGCCGTCGATGTCGGCCACATAGATCTCGCGCTGGGTGCCGACCGGTTTGGCGTAGGCGATCCGCTTGCCGTCCGGGGACCATGCCGGGTCGGAGGCGCCCTTGGTGCCGGGTACGGCCTTCAGGCCGCCGCCCGTGGTCTTCATCGTCCAGATGCCGTCGATCACGCCACCGGATCCATGGCGGACGAAGGCCACCCGCTTGCCGTCCGGGGACCAGCTGGGCATCACATCACTGACGGTGGAGGTGTGAGTGAGCTTGACGGGCGTGCCGCCACCGGGGGAGATCGCGTAGAGGTCCTCGATGGGCGCTGCCGCGGTGTAGCGGGCGAAGACGATCGGGTGGTCTCCCGCCGCCCCCGCGTCTCCTGCGCCGCCGAGGGTCAGTGGTACGGCCATGGCGAGCGCCGTGGCGGTCACCGCCGCACGGCGGCGCCGCGTTGTGGCGAGTGCGCCGGCCTTGCTGATGCTCCGAGCTTTTCCGACGGTTCTGTCGCTGCCGGTGCTGTGTTGTTGCCGCGTCAAGGCGTCCACCCCGATCCCTCCCCGCGGCCTGCTTCCGGCCGCTCCTGGCGGTGAACATCCCACCGACGGTGCACTGGGGGAAGCAGCGGGGCCTGGCGGTACGAGCCCTGTGACACGTTCCGTACATCGCCGTCACATGCGATCTGTGCGCGAACGCACGGCGGCCCGCGGACGGGGGGCCGGTGGGCGCCTACCGGGGCGCCGTGTCGTCGGCCCCGGCGCCCCTGCGATGGGCCCGGTGACCGGGACGCTGCTCTTTGACGTTCACCGCCTCCGGCTGGCGGGCGGCCGCGTGAACTCCCTTTCAGCATCAGGCAGTCATCGCGGCGTATCACCCGACCGCGATCCACCAATCAAGATCACCACTTGCCGGCAGGGCCCTACGGGGACACCAAGCCGTCAGAGCGGGTCGAGGCGGGCCTTCAGCAGACAGAACTCATCGCCCTCGGGGTCGGCGAGAACGTGCCAGCACTCCTCGCCGGTCTGGCCGATGTCGGCCGGGCGCGCCCCGAGCTTGAGGAGGCGTTCGAGCTCGGCGTCCTGATCGCGGTCGGTGGCGTTGACGTCGATGTGCAGCCGGGGCTTCCCCTGCTCCGGCTCGTCCCTGCGGCTGAGGAAGATCGTCGGCTGTGGGCCGCCGAACTCTTCGCGCGGCCCGATCTCGATGCTGCCGTCCTCTTCGCGACCGAGCACTACGAAGTCCAGGACTGCACACCAGAACCGCGCCAGCACCTCCGGGTCGCGGCAACCGAGCACGAGCTCACTGATACGACATGCCATGGACGACACCTGCTCTCAGCGTGGGAACCGCCAGGGCGGCCGCGCGCGGAGCTGTTGGGCTCCCCGCAGTGGGGACACGTTCGAGACCCCGCACCGGGCGAGGCGAGCAGGTGCGAAGGGCTTTTTTGCCTGCCGAACACGCCAAGTGAGGTGGCCTGCAAGGAAAGGAATGGAGTAGGCCTCAGCTCCGCACGGCGCCGGTCGGTGGGGCCAGTACGCGCCATCCCACTGTCTCGTACAAGGCCTGGCCCTCCGATGCCGCGGCCAGCACGCTCTGCCGAGGCGCCCTGTCGGGCGGCGGCGTCGACGAGCGTCCGCATCACCAGGCGTCCCAGACCACGGCGTTGATGGGCCGGGTCGGTCTCGACCTGGTCGACGACGGCGGTGGGGCCGGTGACGGCGATCTGACCGCGCGCCGCGAAGGTTCCGCCGACGGTGCGCACCAGGGTGCGGGTGACACCGGCCCGGGTCCAGGTGCGCAGCCGGTAGTCGTCGGCGGTTTCGGGCGGGGCCGTGGCGTGAACAGCGCGCAGCGTGATGTGGTCGTCGGCGTCCGCTGCGGCCAGGACCGCGGCGGAGATCTTCTCCCGTACCGCCCACCGCAGCAGTCGTTTATGCCCGGTCTTGAAGGAGCCGGGATATTCGGGCAGTTCGGGCCAGGGCCAGCAGGTGCGGTGCTTGCGCGCGATGGCCCCAAGCATGCGGCGATGATCCGCTCACCGCCTCCCACGGACCGGATCAGCCGGCATCGACCGCTCGATCCGCTGCCTGACATGATCAACTGCGTGACGAGTGAATCTGCGCGGCCCGGCCGCACGAAGTGCGTTCTGTTCGACGTCGACGGTACGTTGATCGACGCGGTGAGCAACCAGCGTCAGGTATGGGCCACTTGGGCGCAGCGGTACGGGCTGGGTGCGAACGAGGTCTATCAGGTGGCGCTGCGTACCCGGCCGATGGAGACCTTCGCCCAGGTCGCAGCGGACCGGGATCCCCACGAGTGCCTGGCCTTGCTGCACGAGCTGGAGGACGAGGACGTCCGATCCGGCGTCTATACGGCTTTCGACGGTGCGTCGCAGCTGCTGCACGGCCTGCCACCGGGGTCCTGGGCGCTGGTGACCTCGAACTACGAACACCGGGTGCGAGGCCGCTTCCGCCGGACGGGCCTGCCCCTGCCGGACGTGATCGTGGACGCGGCCGCCGTCGAAGAGGGCAAGCCCTCTCCCGTCCCCTATCTGCGAGCCGCCGAGCAGCTCGGCGCCGCGCCGGGAGACTGCCTGGTCATCGAGGACGCCCCGTCCGGAGTGCACTCCGGACGGGGCGCGGGGATGACCGTGTGGGGCGTGAACGCCGCCGTCGCTGTGGAGGGCGTACATCGCCACTTCGTCAGTCTGTGTGAGGCCGTCCCGCACATCCTGGCTTTCGTCTCCGGGCCTCACGGGGAGGCCGCAGCCTGAGGCTGTCCGTCGGTCGGCACCGGGCCGTACCGGCACGGGCCTTGGCAGCTGACTCCCGACGTGGAGAGCTACACAACGTAAGTCAGCGCCATGTCCACGCCCGCGTCGAGCACGCCCGCGTCGAGCACGCCCGCGTCGAGCACGTCTGCGGCTCACGCGAACCTGTGCGTTCCACAGCTCAGCATTACTCCGGTCCGCTGCCGCCGCGGCCCTGGTCGACGCAAGCCCGACAGGCCCCACGCCGACAAGGGGTACGGCTACGCCCAGCTGTGGCGATGGCTTCGAGAGCGGAATATCCCCCTGGGATCGCCCGCAAGGGCACCGAATCATCGAACAGGCTCGGCCGTCGCCGCCGGGTCGTAGGGAGAACGGTGTCCTGGCCGGCCTGCTGTCGACGCCTGCACCGCCGTTACGAGCGCAAGCCCGAGCACGTCCTGTCCTTCGCCGGCGTCACAGCAGCCCTCATCACCCATCGCCGACTGACACGGTGAGATAGGTCAGTCAGCCAGCGGAGCCAGAGGGTCCGGTCGGGACAACGTCTCCGACAGCGGCAGCCTGTCCCTCGCGGCAACGACCCGACGCAACCGCCGGTACGACCCGTCGACTGCCCCGCGAGGACTTCCCCGTACGCGGCCGTCCGAGTGATCGGCGCACGCCGAAGCGCTCGCGGGATCAGCCATCAGCCGCGTTCCCCGTGGACGACCACGGCGTAGGAACCGAGGCCGATGAGACGGTCCCCTTCGATGTCGCCGAGCGCCGTGTACAGAGTGAGGACCTTTCCCGAAACCGGATCGAAGGCGACGTCCTTGACGGTGCCATGCTCGACACCGTGCTCGGTCAGAACTCGGCTGCCGATGGTTTCGTGGTGCTCGGGCATGTCCTTGGGCCCCGACTCGGCGGCGACCCGCGAGCGCACGATCACGGCGTCGTGTCCCACCGCCTCCACCGCGCCCCAGCCGATGACCGCATGGTCTTTCGCTGCTTTCGACAGCCGCAGACAGGCGATGCTCCGGGTATGGGCATCGATGGTGAGGCCGTTCACCGTGCCCAGCGTCGCCGCCTCCTCCGCGGAGATCACCGGAAGATTCCGGGTCTGCGTGAAGAGCATCATGCGAGTCCCCCTTCAGTACGTGCGGAGCCGTCCGCGTACGGCTGCCGGGCGCCGGCCTGGAACGCCTCGACCTGGGCACCGAAGCTGGGCAGATCGTCGGCGACGAAGTGGCGGGCCTGCACGGGGACCACCATGGCCTCACCGGAGACGGCGAGTGTCTCCCCGCGTGGAATGAACCTCGTACGCCGCTCGGGGTCGACGTTGTCGTTGGTGGCGATGGCGAAGCCGACGACACGCCCGCTGCTACCGGCCTCGATCACGACATCGCGTACGGTGCCGATCTCGGTGCCCTGGTCGGTGATCACCGGCGCACCGATCACCTGGCCGCCTTCGGTCGCATCGTGGTCCACGATCGCGTCGCGATCCTCCAGGACTGCCTCACTCGGCACCATGACGGCAGCGGGCCCCACGGCGTGCACCGCCGTAAACGGCAGACTCCGCTTCAGCGGCCCGGCGAGCAGGCCCCGGCCACTGAGAGTGAAACCCGTGATCCGGCCCGCCGCCGCGTCGAAGACGGTGTCCTTGATCTGCGCCACCGCCTCGCCGCCCAGGGTCACGACAATCCGCTTGGTCAGGTCGGATGCAAGCATCAGTGTGATCACCCCGCACCTCCTCGGCGCACCCGGCGACCACCGCGCACCGCGATCACCGTCCCGGAACGCCGCTTGGCCTGCACCGCCAGCGTCGCCGCGGCGACCAGCCCGACCACCGCGCCCAGTAAGACCACCCAGAGCCACCACACCATCGCCCGACCTCCTCTGTGGACATGTCTCCCGTAGTACCGGAGCTCCCGATGCCCTTCCGGTTGCCCGCAGTGCGGAGGGGACACGCGTCACAGAACGCCAGTGCGGACCGGGCAGGGGGCGTAACCGGACAAGAGCCGAATGTTCAGGGCAGCCATGGGGCGGGGTCCGCCGGGGCGAACCGCGAGCCATCGGAATGTGCAGGGAAGCCGCCGAACCGACGGAGGCCGTCTACAGGCGAACGATGATCAAAGCGATGTCGTCCTGTCCGCCGTCGGCCACGCCGAGGCGGGGGAGGAGAGTGTCGGCCAGCTGGTCAGGGCTCAGGCGCGCGTGCTGGGCGAGGACGTCGATGAGGCGTTGCACGCCGGCGTCGATGTCCTCGCCGCGGCGTTCGATGAGCCCGTCGGTGTAGAGGACCAGGGTGTCGCCCGGGGCGTAGCGCACCGTGGCCTCAGGGCGCGGGGCGTGGCCGGCGGGCACACCCAGCGGGGGGTCGGTGGCCTGGTCGAGCAGCAGCACGGTGCCGTCGGCCCGGCACATGAGGGGCGGCAGGTGGCCCGCGCTGGTGTAGGTGATGTGCCGGTGCCGGGTGTCGATGACGGCCAGGGCCGCGGTCGTGGCCAGTGCGCCCTCGCAGCTCCGGGCGTACAGGCTCACGACATCCATCGCTTTTCCGGATTCGTGGAGGGCGCGGATGGCGGCGGACAGGGTGCTGCGGAGCATGCCCATGACGGCGGCGGCCTCCAGGCCGTGGCCGACGACGTCACCGACGGTGACGGTGAATGCGTCGTCGGGCAGGTCCACCACGTCGTACCAGTCGCCGCACACGTTGAGTGACCGGGTGGCGGGCATGTAGCGCACGGCGATGTCGCTGTGGCCGCCCAGGTCCGGGCAGTGCAGCATCGACTCCTGGAGGGTGAGGGCGGTGCGGCGTTCCCGGTTGTGGGCTTCGCGCAGTTCCTCGTTGAGGTGCTGGAGTTCCTGGGCCCGCGCGAACAGTTCGGCTTCCATCGCGGCCCGCTCACGATACCGATCCTCCGGTCTCGCACGGTGGGGGTGGGACAGCACGAACTCGGTCATGTCCTCCACCCGGTGGATGATCCACGCGACCTCTCCGTCGGGCCCCAGCACCGGGGTGTTGATGGGCGACCACCACTTCACCCGGAACACCCCTGGACGGCCCGATACCGGGACGTCGTACTTCTGCATCGCCATCGTGTCCGGTTCCCTCGTGTGCAGGACCCGCTGCAAAGAGGCGTTGAGATTGCGGACCCCGTCGGCGTCGGGGTCCGCCGGATTGTCGGGATGGGCATCGAAGAGGTACCGGCCGATCAACTCTTCCCGGGTGCGGCCCGTGGCCCGCAGGTAGGCCTCGTTGACCTCGACGACCACCAGGTCGGGACTCAGCACCAGGTAGGGGCTGGGCGTCACCGAGAACAACGCCCGGTAATCGATCTGCGGTGTGGTCACGTGCGGTCTCCCGTCCCGCCGCCGAGTCTCCTCACGGAAAGTATGCGCCCGAGCGTTGCGCTTGCGTGATCGACACCGCTCGTCGCGTTGCTCGAGGAATTCGGATCACACGACGCGACGCCTCTGAAACGCTGCCGCCCTCAGTCGGTGATGTCGAGGTACAGGGGGAGCGCGGTCGCCTTGCTCACGACCGCCGAACTCCAACGACGAGGAAGGCCGGGTGCCGGCTGTTTCCTGCGCCTGACCCGCATCCCTGACCCGCGTCTGCCCCTGTCCCGTTCTTCAGGACTCGTCGACGGCAGTCATGGCACCCACCAGGTCGTCGACAACGTCCATGAGATTGCGGCGCCTTCGATGGGCAGTGCGTTGGCGGTCGGCGCCGGTGCCGACGACGCACTGACGCGCATATCCGGCGAGGACCGTGTCCAGGTCACCGAGCCGCAGCAGCGCAGGGCGCAGCTCTGCCAGCAGTTGCTCGGCGAGCACGGTCGCCGGGATGAGACGGCGGCTGTGCAGGTCGACGCCATCGCCGGCCAGGCCGTCGCGCGCTGCGCGCCAGCATGCCGTGCGCAGAACGTGTTCCGGGGGCCGGAAAGCAGGCTTCCCGGCGTGGATGTCGGTGAGGGCTGTGGCCACCAGAGCCCTGACGATGCCGGCGAGTGCGACGGTGTCCTGCACGGTGGCCGCTGCGTCGGCGACTCGGATCTCCAGGGTGGGGACGTGGTGGGAAGGCCGGATGTCCCAGTACAGCCCGCCTCGGTCCAGGATGGTTTCGGTCGCAGTGAAGTCGGCGACGAGGCCATCGAAGTGTGCCGGAGACTCGAAGTACGGTGGGGGACCCGCGGCCGGCCACCGCGCCCATGCCAGCTGGCGCCAGCTGGCGTATCCCGTGTCCCGCCCCTGCCAGAACGGTGAATTCGCCGACAGCGCGATCAGGACCGGGAGCCGGTTCCGCAGCCGGTTGCTGACCTGAAGCGCCAGTTCCACGTTCGGGATGCCGACGTGCAGGTGGCAAGCACAGATGCTCTGCTCGTCGTCCAGTGCACCGAACAAGGCTGCGCTCTCGGCATAGCGGGGCCCGTCGGTCATCGCAGGCGGCATCACTTGCTCCAGGACCGGTGTACCGCTGGAGATGACGCCCAGGCCATGGCGAGCGGCGGCTCGCGCCACAGCGGCCCGCATCGAGCGGACCTCCTCCGCGAAGAGATCCAGGCTGGTGTGCGGTTCGGTACGCGCCTCGATCTGATAGCAGGTGATTTCCGTGGTCACCCGGTCACCGAGCTCGTCGGCCGCTTCGGCCACCACCTTCTGCGCCTCCGGCCTCAACTCCCGCGTGACCGGGTCGACCAGCAGGTACTCCTCCTCGGCACCGATCGTCAGCGGCCCGCTGCCCCAGCCTGCCAGGGGGCCGGTACCGACGGTGTCTGAACCAGGAACTTCCGGAATCGCTTGCGCCCGCTCTTCACTGGTCACGGTAGTCATGCTGTCACACACGGCGACAACGAGACCCGTCGACGGTGAGACAAGTACGGTGGCTTGAGCGAACGGGTACCGGCTCACGGGAGTGAGGCCGGTTCAGCACCCCTCGACGGCGATCTGCGCGAGGAGGGAGCCGCGCGTGGTGTGAGAAGTCATCTCAATCGGTAAGTGCGCCTTCGCGCGTGAGAGTCAGGCTGTCCGGCCCAGGCGCCATGGCTTGACCGTGATGTGAGACTTGAAGCATGGACATGGGCCGTGAGTCGCGGTGGGAAAAGGACGCAATGACAGTGGAGATCGTTTTCGCCCTGGTGACTGCCGTCGCGCTGGGTGCGGTGGTCTTCGCCGTCGCTCTGACTCTCGCACTGGCCTTTGACATTTCCGGTTCAGTGAGGAGGGACGTGTCGGTGGGGGGTGCACTGCTCGGAGCGACGGCCGGAATGTGGCGTCTGGTACGGGTGCTGCGTCGGTTCGACGAGCAGCGCCGAATGGGCCGCTGACTGCGGGGCTCTCCTTGAGGTCGGTAGCCTGGCGACGTGGGGCTCGTTGAGCGGCTGGTGCCGGATGAGTTGTGGCAGTTGTTCCAGCGGGTGCTGCCGGAGGCGCCGTCGCGGCCTCAGGGTGGTGGCCGGCGCCGCCACGGCGACCGGGAGGTGCTGGCGGCGATCGTGTTCGTGGGACGTCGGGCTGTACGTGGCAGCAGCTGCCTGCCGCGTCGTTCGGGCCGTCCGGTGCGACGACCCGCAGGTTCACCGAGTGGACGAAGGCCAGGGTGTGGGCCAAGCGCCGCCGCTTGGTCCTCGACGAACTCGGCTCCCGAGGCGACCTGGACTGGTCGAGGTGCGCGATCGATCCCGTTCTCATCTCCGCCGGCGCGGGATCCGCACAGTGCTCCCGCAACTCGCCGACCAGGCCTCCAACGGCCAACGCCTCGGCAGCCGCGGCGGCCAGACCACCGGCCTTCGACCGCGACGCCCACAGGCGACGCAACACGGTCGAGCGCTGCATCAACAGCTCAAGCGGTGGTGCGGCCTGGCCACCCGGTACGGCAAGACCGGCACCGTCTACCTCGCCGGACTCCACCTCGCCGCCCTCTTCGTCTGGTCAGCGAGGTGGTCCAAAAAACGGCCCAGCACCGTAATCCACCCTGCTCGCCGCCTTCGCCCCCAGCTGGTACTGGCAGTCATCGCCCTGGCACGTCCCCTCGCAGTGAGCACGACCCGGGCGACACTTCGTCGTGGACCCGATGTACATGCGCCGCCCCGGCCGGCCCTGGCTATTGATCTACCCCACACGCGTAGGCTCGCGCAGCGGGCGCCTACCGGCAGCTGCCCGCACCTGCCCCTACCAGCAGCCTGGCCGCCGACGATGCCCCACTGGGCTCCTACGCCGCCGCGCCCCTGATCCGTACCCTCCTGCAACGGCCGGCCCGGCCCACGCCAACGCGCTTCGCCGCCTGACCATGGCCGGGAACTCCGGTGTCGTGGAAGGCCATGCCCAACCGCATCAAGATGCTCATGCGCCAGATGTCCGACC
Source organism: Streptomyces sp. NPDC036984 (assembly GCF_055607665.1). NCBI lineage: Bacteria > Bacillati > Actinomycetota > Actinomycetes > Kitasatosporales > Streptomycetaceae > Streptomyces > Streptomyces sp. NPDC036984. The sequence continues at coordinate 16,775 of NZ_JBVJRL010000039.1, read as the reverse complement.
GCGCGGGCTTCGGACCCTTCGCAAGCCTGCGTGACCGAGCGTCACCACACCACATGAACCGGGCCAGAGCCCGAAGACCAATCAGTAAGCCACGAACGAGTCGGCGCGTCACTGCTCATCGAGGGATGCCTGCCGGGCAAGGAACTCCTCGAACGCCGCCTTCTGCTTCGGATCCATGAAGCCTTGACGGACATTGCGGGCCTTCTCCTGGAGCCAGTGCGCCTCGTCGGGGTCCAGCAGCTCGGCGACCACCACGCCTTTGCGAGCAACCGCCGTGCGCCCTCCTACGCGACGACGAAAGAGCGTGAACGCGCCGAATTCCGCTGGGTGGGCCAGTTCCGGCTCCTCCGTCACAGCCCGGTCCTCTTCCCCAGCGCCACTCGTCGGGTAGGCGGTAGGGGCCCAATGCTCCCAGAGTGCCAGCGTGGCCGCGGGCACCAGCACCGCGCGTTCCGCCTCTTCGCGCCCCTCCCACATGAACGAGACAGTGACGGGCTCGCCGACCGCCTCGGCCAACCCGAGCACCCTCTCCATCTCATCGTTGATCGGGTAACTCACCACTACATCGATCTCAATGCCCATGGTGCCTGAGGCTACTGGCCGCTTCCGGCATCCCGGCCCAGAGCTCCTGGGCCTCGTCGACCACGGCGCACCAGGTGGACCGTCCGAAACCGGTGATCTCACCGACTGAGTGCCTGTCCGGGGCAATGCTGCGACGGAGAGCAACCGCTCCACACACTTCGGTCCAGAGTCAGATCCGGTTCTGGCGCAACTTGCGTGCAGCGGACATTCCGAGTGACGGGAGTCGGCCTCCCGGTCGTTGTGGTCGAATCCGGCGTCCTGTTCAGCAAGTTGCCCCCCCGCTCGCGACCTTGACAGCCGGTGGCTCGACCTGAAGGCTACCGACTAGTCGGTATGGAAGGTGAGGTCTCGTGACCGAGCTGAGCATTCCCACGGTCGCGGGCGTGTTCGACGCGATCGTGGCCGGTCCGCCCGAGGGCCGCCCCGTGCTGCTGCTGCACGGCTTCCCGCAGACGGGGCTGGTCTGGCAAAGGCAGATCGCGGCACTGGCCGCGGACGGCTACCGGGTGGTGGCGCCCGACCAGCGCGGGTACTCACCTCGCGTCCGCCCTCAGCGGCCCGACGACTATCGCATGAGCCTTCTCGTCGACGACGTGATCGCGATCGCCGAGGAACTCGGCTGGGCGGCGTTCGATCTGGTCGGCCATGACTGGGGAGGCGCGGTGGCCTGGTGGACCGCGCATGCCCACCCCGGCCGCGTGCGCAGCCTGACCGTTGTCTCGACCCCTCACCCCGGCGCTCTGGCCGCCACCCTGAGCACCGAACAGGATCAGCGTGAACGCTCGCGCTACATGATCGACTGGCGCGAGACACCCGCGACCGAAGAGCGCATGCTCGCCCACGACGCCCAGGAGCTTCACGCCTTCTACGCCGGAAAAGTCCCCCAGGACAGTGCCGAGGCCTACGTACGACACCTGTCCCGGCCGGGCGCTCTCACCGCGGCGCTGAACTGGTACCGGGCCGGCCGCCCCGACGGCGCGATCGGCGTCATCGACGTGCCCACGCTGTACGTGTGGAGCACGGAGGACGGCGCGTTCGGCCCGGCGGCCGCACAGCAGACCGGGCAGTGGGTCAACGGGCCGTACCGGTTCGAGACCCTTCGGGGCGTCAGCCACTGGGTCCCGGAGGAGGCGCCCGAGACGCTGAGCCGCCGGCTGCTGGAACACCTGCGCAGGCACGGTGAGTACGCGACCGCGGCGCACACCCCGCTCGACGACTCTCCGAAGAGGTGACCCATGAAGACAGCGCGTGCGGCCTGGCGCCGCCTCGAGCCCGTACACGGCATGATCTACTTCGCTCCCGAGGCGAGGCGACGGTACAAGGACCTCGGACTCGGTGGACGCGCCGGGTACTTCGCTTCCCGTAGCGCCGCCTTCGGCCGGGCCTCCGCCGAACTGGTGATCTCGACCTTCTACAACTTCAATCCTGATGTCGTACGCCAGGCGGTCGTCGGGACCTGGGACGCGACGACGCCGCAGCAGGTGCTGGACGCGCGGTACGCCGCGGCGGCCGAAGCCCTGCGGCGGGCGGGAATCCACGAACTGCCCCACTTGGAGGAGGTCCTGGCGCTGGCCCGCCGGGCGGCCGAGGCGGCCTGCGACCATGCTCAGGGCCGCCCGTTGTTCGCCGCGCATGCCGCGCTGCCTTGGCCGGAGGAGCCGGTGCTGCAACTGTGGCACGCCCAGACGCTGCTCCGGGAGTTCCGTGGAGACGGCCATGTGGCGTGCCTGCTGAGCGAGGGTGTCGGGGGCTTGGAGGCCCTGATTCTGCACGCCGCCACCGGTGAGGTTCCCGTCGACTTCCTCAAGGCGAGCCGCGCCTGGCCCGAGGACCGGTGGGCCGCCACCCGGGAGCGCCTGCGCGAGCGAGGCCTCCTTGACGGTGACTCCCTCAGCGCGGAAGGCGCACTGCTGCGCGCACACATCGAGGACCGCACCGACCGACTGGCCCTTCCCGCCTACGCCGCACTGGGTGAGGCCGACTGTGAGCGTCTCGCCGAACTCGCGCGCCCCTTCGGCCATGCCGTCGTCGAGGCCGGCCTCCTCAAGCCCGGCTGACGGCCGGCCCGTGCCTGGAGACGAGTGGTGGCTCGGCGGTC
>NZ_JBVJRL010000039.1:0-14085 GCF_055607665.1 Streptomyces sp. NPDC036984 | reverse complement strand
GTGGGGGTGTGTCCCTCGTGGGACCCCCCAGACCCACCCCCCGTAGGAACGACGCGATGCACACCGTCCTTCCACCACCGGCCTGTCCCTCGGGTCGAGTTGTGCCACGCAGGCGTCGCTCGCACACCTCACGTCGGCGACACGGAGCTGCGGCACCTTTGTGCCCGCGCCTGATGACGTGGGGCGAGGCTGTGCCGCCGCCAGGAGCCGCGGCGGCCGGCTGTGACGGGCCGCGGTCACTGTCTGCGGCTGGATGGTCGGCGGTCGATCATGTCCCCGGTGCGGGCGTAGACCGTTGCGTCGATGAGCAGGTCCGTGCGGCTGAGCCAGGCGGTCTCGGTGTTCGCCGCCCCGGACAGGGAGACGCGTGGGGCGTTGCCCGGGTCGCGGGCACACAGACTCGGCCCGGGGGCGTGCGGGAGCGTGCCGAGGGACCGGTTCGCCGCGGCGACACGGGGGAGAACACCGGTCACGTTGTTTGCTCGTGGTCCGCGCCGAGGCATGGTTCACCCACCGTCCTCGGCGCCGAAGCGGCTTCCGTCCACCCCGAGAGGGGCCCGTCCCCATCCGGCCATTCCCCTACCGGTCAGTAGACACGGAACTCCGTGAATGGAACGCTCCCTACGGAACGCGTACGGTCCACGTGCCGATTGCATCCGGCCGGGCCCGGCTCCGGTCGGCCTCGCCGCTCGATCGCCCCACCGGAATGCGTCCGGCCGCCTTTCGCGCACGAGTCGCCTCTGCACGCAGGAAGTCACTCGCATCAGCCGAGCCCTCCCTCCTGCTTCCTCGCCGTAAGGAGTTCACCTCATGAACCTCCGAGTCAGCCCGGCGGCACTCCCCGTCGTCGTCCTCGCCACGGCAGTCGCGCTCGCCGCCCCCACAGCCAGGGCGGCCGCGGCCGCGGCCGCCGAACCGAGGGAGTTCACCGTGGACACCACGTCCGACGCGGTCGATGCCGACCCGTCGGACGGCCTGTGCCGCACCGCGTCTGGCGCATGCAGCCTGCGCGCCGCGGTGATGGCCGCCAACGCCCGTGAGGGCAGCACCATCACGCTGCCTCCGGGCCGCTACCAGCTGACCATCCCGCCCGATCCCGACAAGATCATCGGAGACCACCCCGACCCGACCACGGGTGACCTGAACGTCGCCGTGCCCACCACGATCCGCGGCTCCGGCGCACGAACCACCGTCATCGACGCCAACCACCTGGACCGCGCCTTCCGCTTGCAGGCGGACACCCGGATGTCCGATCTGACGATCACCGGGGGAACGGCCAAGGAGCGCGAACTGCCCATCACCGACACCGGTGGCGGCGGCATCGCCAACGGACACCACATGACGCTGCGCCGGGTCACCGTGACCGGGAACTCCGCGGGCTACGGCGGTGGCATTTTCAACATCCCCGGCTCGCACCTGGATCTGATCGACAGCACCGTCAGCGGGAACGCCGCGGGAGAAGCCGGGGGCATCAGGTTCGACGACACCGGCACCGTCACCAACTCGACGGTCGCCGGCAACCGAGTGACGAACCCCGGCGACCGCCCCGGCAGCCTCGCCGGCTTCGGCGGCGGGATCGACATCCGTGGCCGGGGCCCCGTGCAGATCCTCAACTCGACGATCACCGGCAACAGTTCGAGTGACGGCGGAGGCGGAATCAACATCGCCCCCGCCTACCTCGACAGCCTGCCCTTCCCGCTGCCCGACGTCGTCGATCTGCCGCTGGGGCGAATGACGTTGCGCAACTCCGTCGTCGCCGGCAACACCGTCGGCGGCAAGGCCGCCGACTGCAAGAAGGCCTTCGCCACCATCGCCTCGGAGGGCCACAACATCGACGGTGACGGAAGTTGCCGGCTCACCGCCGCGGGCGACCTGCCCAGCCGTACGCCGCTGATGGGTCCGCTCGCCGACAACGGCGGCCCCACGGACACCGCCGCGCTGCTGCCGGGGAGCCCCGCCCTGGACGCGGCGGCCGACTGCCCGGCCACCGATCAGCGCGGGGTGGCCCGCCCGCAGGGCACCGCCTGCGACATCGGCGCCTACGAGCACACGTCATGACCGCACCGCTCGCACCGGCATCAGGAGTTGCGATGAGATCGCCGAGCCTGCGCAACACCCTGGCCCGTGCCGTGATCGCGGTTCTGGCCCTGCTGCTGTCCTCCCTCGCCGTTCCCCCGCGCACGGCCCGGGCCGATACCGCGCACGACTCCCTGGTCGTGCGCACCGACCGCGGCTGGGTGCGCGGCGCGGCCCACCGCGACGGCGGCCGGGTCTTCCAGGGCATACCCTTCGCCGCCCCGCCGACGGGCACGCTGCGCTGGCGTCCCCCACGGCCCGCCGGGCGATGGCCCGGCGTGCGGGACGCCACCGCACCGGCCCGTCCCTGCCCCCAGCTGCCGCTGACGCTGCTGCCCGACGGCGGTCCCGTCCTGCCCGGCGAGTCCAACCGCACCGGCAGCACGACGGAGGACTGCCTGTACCTCAATGTGTGGACCCCTGCCCGCACCGGCGGCCGCCCCTTTCCCGTGCTGGTGTGGCTGCACGGCGGCGGCAACGCCTACGGTGCCGGCAGTGACTACGACGGCTCGACGCTGACCGCGCGCGGCGTGGTCGTGGTGACCGTCAACTACCGCCTGGCAGCACTGGGGTTCCTCGCCCACCCCGCCCTGTCGGAGGAGAGCGGGGACCACGCCTCCGGTGACTACGGCCTGATGGATCAGCAGGCTGCGCTGCGCTGGGTTCAACACAACATCGGCTCCTTCGGGGGCGACCGCGACCGAGTGACCCTCGGCGGCCAGTCCGCCGGATCGGTGGACACCTGCGCCCACATCGCCTCCCCGACCGCCGCAGGCCTGTTCCAGCGAGCGATTCAGCAGAGCGGGAGCTGCGCCGCGGACGGCGGTCCGACACCGCTCACGCCCGGCGCGGCCGAGCAGAAAGGAACGGACTTCGCGGCCTCGGTCGGCTGCGCGGACCCGACGACCGCGGCGACCTGTCTGCGCGCCCTGACCACCACGGAACTCCTTCGCGGCACCGGGACCGGGACAGCCTCCTTGTGGGGCCCCAACACCGGGCCGCGCGTCCTCCCGCGCGCTCCGCACAGGGCATGGGCCGACGGACGGGTGAACGCGGTCCCGACACTGAACGGCAACACCCATGACGAGTACCGTTACTTCACCGCGCTGTACGTGGATCTGCTCGGCGGCGGCCCCCTGACCACCGCCTCGTACGCCGCCCTGATCGGGCTTCAGCACGGCGGCCGTGCGGGGGCAGTACTCCGCGCATATCCGGCCTCGGCCTATCCGTCCCCGAACCTGGCCTATTCCGCCGTCAACACCGACCAGCGGTTCTCCTGCCCGGCACGGGCCGACAGCCGGCTGTACACCACCCGGGCGCCCGTCTACGCCTACGAGTTCCACGACCCCGAGGCACCACCGTTCATCCCGGCACCGCACACGCCGCAGGGCGCGTTCCACGCCTCCGAACTGGCCTATCTCTTTCCCATGGAGTCCGTGCGCCTGACACCGGCCCAGCGGCGGCTGTCCGCCACGATGACCGCCTACTGGGCACGGTTCGCGGCCACCGGCGACCCCAACGGCTCCCGCGCCCCCGCCTGGCCCCGCTACACGGCCGAAGAGGACCGCGTCCAGGTGCTGGCGCCGGACCGGATCGCATCCACCACCGGCTTCGCGGCCGACCACCACTGCGCGTTCTGGCTTGCCTCCTCCATTGCCCGGGGAGTCGTGCGATGACGTCGGAGCACCTTGGTCACTCCCTGTCGGTGACGTCACCGGGCAGGGCGCCCTCGCCCGAGGTTGCGCGCACCGGAACGTTGTGGTGAGCCGCGAGCGCCAGCAAGGCGACGTGCAGCGGCCCGGTCTCCAGGACGGTGCCCGGTGCGAACCAGCGGGCGACGGCGGTGCCGCTCGCCATTCTGAGTGTGAAGCGCGCCAGCTCCTCCGCAACCTCCGGGCGGTCGTTCAGCCCGAAGACGGCGCTCAGTGAATCCTGAGCCCAGGCCACCAGCGCGTCACGGTAGTGGTGTACCTCGGCCACGGCCGCCGCGCTGGCGTCCTGCTGCACCATACCCAGCCCCAGCAGCAGCTTCAGACCGTGCGGGTGGCGACGGAAGGCGTCCTCGACCTCCGCGAGGAAGGTGTCCAGGCGCTGCGCCACGTCGGCGCCCGGCACCTCGGCGGGGGGCAGGGCTGCCAACAGCGCCGTCCTGGCGCGCTCCAGCACCGCGACGTAGATCCCGTCCTTGCTGCCGAAGTGCCAGTAGATGGAGCTGGCCGGCAGACCGCACGCGGAGGAGATCATGGAAATGGACGTGGCGGCGTAGCCGTACCGCGACATCAGTTCGCCGGCGGTGTCAAGAATCGCGTCACGGGACCGCGCGCCGCGGTCCGGGGCCGGTGCCTGCGTCATACAGACGACTCTAGGCGAGAAGCCGCTCGTGAGGACCGGGCAGTCCCCGACTCCATGGCCGAGCAGCGTGCGCGTCCTCCCGGCACACCCTGCACGCTCCGCCCTCGCCTCGACCGCCGCCTGCGCACCACCGTCAGCGTCATCACCACCGTCGACAACCCCACCTTGTTCCGGTGTACGCGCCGCGAGGCCCGTTCCAGGAGACCAGCCGATTCGTCCGCACCCCGTCGAGGCGCCGACAGGTGTCCGCGGCAATGGCGCCCTCACGTGTCATTGGGCATGACCCTCACCACCTTGCCCTTGGAATCCGCCTGGAGGTAGCCGATCTGGTTGTAGGCGTTGCCGAGGTAGACGGCCATTCCGACGGGCGTGCCGAAGTCCTGGTCCGCCAGTTCCAGGATGAGATAGCGCGTGGTCACGTGATCGACGTTCAGCTTCTTCTCGCCGTCGCGCAGCAGTGCCGGCACCACGTCCCAGTCGAACCCGTCGAGGGTGACGGGCTTGTCGCCGCCGAACAGCGTCGAGCTGATGATGCCCTTCTCGACGGCCTGGCCGGGACGGTACGTGTACGTGTCGTACTTGGTGTCGCTGCCTTTCACCATCAGCTCGGCGGTGACGTAGTCCGGATAGACCGTGAGGCCTCCGAAGCGGTCCCTGCCGGTCTCCTTCTTGAACGCCTCGACGGCGGTGCGGATACCGGCCGGCGTCAACAGGTCGGTCCTACCGATCCGTTCCTTCCCCGCCGGTGAGGCCGAGACGGGGGCCGAGGCCGATCCACCCGACGGTGCTGCCCCGGCGGTGGAATCGGCGGACTGCGAGGGGCCGGTCGGGCCGGAGGCATGGGTGCCTCCGTCCGGCCGCAGCGTCCATATGAGAGTGCCGGCGAGCGCCACTCCCGCGACGGGCAGGGCGACCCGCATCCAACGCCGGTAGCCCTGGTGTACCGCCACGGTCGTGGACCCGGGCCGCGCGTCGCCGGGGCCGGGTGACACGGTGTGCCCCGGCCGGCTGTCGTAAGGCCCCGGGAACATCACGGGTGCCGGTCCGAAACGGTCCGTCCCGGTCGTGTTGCCGGGAGCGGGTACTTCGGGCATCGCCACGCCGTGGCCCGGTGTGGCAGGCGTCTGCTGCCCGGAGACGGGAGGCGGTCCGCCGAGTGGGGGATGCAGTGGGTACGAGGTGGGCGTGGCGGCCTCACGGGACGCGGCATCCAGCATCCGCTCCAGCTCTGCGGCCCCGGGGCGCGCCGCAGCGTCGCGGATGAGGACGCGGGTCAGGACGTCCTTCAGCGCGCCTGCCCGAACCGGCGGCGGGATCTCTTCGCTCAGGACGGCGGCAAGCGTCGCGAGCGTCGTGTTCCGGCGCAGCGGGTGATGACCCTCTACAGCGGTGTAGAGCATCATCCCCAGCGACCACAGGTCCGAGGAAGGGCCGCCGTCGTGGCCCGAGACGCGTTCCGGTGCCATGTAGTCGGGAGTGCCGATGATCGACCCGGTGGCCGTGAGGGCGGTCGACTCGCGGATCGCCGCGATACCGAAGTCAGTGAGCACTGGACGGCCGTCGGGGCGCAGGAGAACATTGGCCGGTTTCACATCGCGGTGCTGGATGCCGACCTCGTGCGCCGCGCGCAGGGCGGCCAGTACCTCGCGTCCGATCAGCGCCGCTTCCCGGGGTTCCATCGGTCCGCGGGCGAGACGATCGGCCAGGGAACCACCGGTGACCAGTTCCATGACGATCCAGGGGTAGGTCTGTGGGCCGCCGTCCACAATGTGGTGGATCGTCACCACGTTGGGGTGGTCGACTCGAGCCAGGGCCCGAGCCTCCCGCAGGACCCGCTCCCGGAGCATCCGCGCGGCTTCCGGATCATATTCGGCGAGATCCGGATCGGGTGGCCGGACCTCTTTGACGGCAACGCCCCGGTGCAGCACCAGATCTCGGGCCAGCCAGACCGTGCCCATGCCGCCACCGCCGAGCCGTCTCTCCAGCTCGAACCGCCCGTCGACAACCCGTCTGCCGCTGTTGTCGCTGCCCGCATCGCTCATGGACGGGAGCATAGTTGCCGCCGCGGGACCGCTCGTTCGATGGTGGGGCCCTGGCTGCCGGATGCGGCCGGCTGGAGGCCGGGGCCGTGACAGGGTGAACCCCAGGCGGGTCGTCATGCACTGGCCGGACATGCTCCGCGTCATCGGATCACTCGTCACCGGTCGGGCGCGCGCCTGCGCTCCGCTGCGGATGTTCGGCCGCGAGGGTCCCCACCCTGCTCGGTGCCGCGTTCGGCGTGTACGGCCGCATCGGCAAGACCGTGCACTTGCTCCGTCGCCACCCGGCGTGACCACCACGGCCGCCGGTCCCGCGGCCGGCCCTGGCCGATCCTGTCGACGACACCTGCCGTCGACTGAGGAACCGGCAGCTGACCGTGCACAGCCCCGCCACCGTTTGGCCCGGGGGGATGTGTCAGGGCGGCTGTCGGCCAGATCCGTCAGGCGTACCGCGAGGGCCGGGTGCACCAGTTCGCCGCTCTCGGCCTGGTCCTCAACGCCGTGGTCCTGTGGGACACCAGCTATCTCGACGCCGCCGTCACCCAGCTCCGCGGCGAGGAACCCGGCGTCGAGGACGAGGACGTGGCCCGGCGCTCCCCGCTCAAGGACCGGCAGGTCCACTTCCCGGGCCGCTGCCAGTTCGATATCCGGGCCAGTGGTACCGGCCAGGGCGTGCGCCCGCTGCGCGACCCGGACACTCTGGACGATGATGACGGAGGCGAAGGACAGGAGGGGCGGTGGGGCCCCGCCCCATCTCACCGGGAACCGTCACGCCGGTGCGCCGATGTTCTTCAGGCTGAACGCGCCCGCCCGGCCGACTCCAGCACCGAGGTCAAAAAGCGGCGTACCGTCTCCAACTCGGCCGCCTCGAAACCTTCGGCGGCTGCCACCACCTCGCCGATCACCGGCCCGAAGAAGGTCCACCCGAGTTCCGTGGCCTTCTCCTCCACCTCCAGCAGCACGCGTCGCCGGTCGGTCGTGTCCCTGCTGCGCCGGACCAGTCCGAGCCGCTCGAGCCGATCCACCAGGGCGGTGGTGCCGGCCGAGTTCAGGTGCAGTTGCTCGCCGAGCCATCCGGGCGTGGCGCGGGTACCGGCCCGGGTGGCGTCCAGCAGGTGGATCAGCGCGCGGACATCGGTGGCATGCAGCCCGTGTCGCGCGGCGAACTCTGCGCCGAGCAGGTCGAACTCCACGGTCACCGCGCGCAGCAGGTGAACCAGTTTCATCACTGGGCTCTGATCGTCCATGCACACTCCCTCGGACCTCTGGACAATATCTCGTTCAGCAAGATATTCGTTGACCAAGATTATCGCTGAGCGAGAGGATGCCTGGTGTCCCTGTCCGCTTTCGACCTTGCCTACGACGAACTCCGTGCCCGCTGGCCCGAGTCCACCGAGGAGCGCGACGTCGTTACGCCGTACGGGTCCACCCGGGTCCACGTGTACGGCCCCGAGGACGGCAGCCCGCTCGTGCTGCTGCCCGGCGGCTCAGCCACCGGCCTGGTCTGGTTCGCCAACGCACCGGCTCTCGGCGAGCGATACCGGGTCCATGCGGTTGATCTGATGGGCGACGCCGGCCGCACCGAGCGCCGGGGCACACCGTTGAAGGGCGCCGACGATCTGACAGCCTGGCTGGATGCGCTGCTGGACGGGCTCGGGCTCGTCCACACGCACCTGTGCGGTCACTCGTACGGCGCCTGGCTGGCCGTCAGGTACGCGCTGCATGCACCGCAGCGGGTCGACCGCCTCGCCCTCGTCGATCCCACCCAGGTCTTCGCCGGATTCCGCCCCGGCTACCTGCTGCGCGCGCTGCCCACCCTGATCCGCCCGAGCGAAGCCCGCGCCCGCGCCTTCCTGGCCTGGGAGACGGCAGGCACCCACCCGGACGAGACCTGGCAGCGCCTCTACGCGCTGGCCACCACCGTTCCCGGCCGCAAGGTCGTTGCCGGTGGCCGCCCCAGGACCGCCGACCTGCGCATGCCGGTCCTGGTCCTCCTCGCGGAACACAGCCGCACCCACCACGCCGTCAGGGCCGCCGACCGAGCCCGCCGGACGCTCCCGCAAGGCAAGGTGGCACTGCTCTCCGGAGCCACCCACCATTCCCTGCCGCTCACCGCGCCGAAGCAGTTGAACGACCGGCTGATGGAGTTCCTGGACTGACAGCGCCAGACGTCGTCACGTCTCCGGGCAGGTGCTCCGACCACGCGGAGGGAGCCAGGCGCATGGTCATACCGCCCAGGAACCGGCCGGGCCGGACCTCCTCGTCGCCGAACCGCTCGTGCGCACCGAGATCGAGAGCGGGAACGCGCGGGGGCCGGCGGGCAGGAGCTGGAGCGGCAGCCCAGAGTCTCTGCGGCGAGTGGGGCGGGCATCTGCGGCGCACCTGCTGCCGGATCGCGACGGTGCGGCCGGCAGTGGTGGGGCTGCCGATGTCGTTGAGGAGGGCCGCAAGGCCTGGTCCGCCGCGGCCTGAACCGCCTGCCCTTCCTCGCCCGGCCCACCGGCCAGGTGATCCGCCGCTACGAACGCGACCGGCCCGGCGACCTCATCCACGTGGATGTCCAGAAGCTCGGCCGGAATCAACCCTGCTGGTGCGACCTCTGCCGTCCACCTATTCGTTCCGGTGGGCGTGGATGTAGAACGGCCGTTCGCACAGTGGCTACTGCTGCTCCCACTGTTCCTTGATGATCTCGTACCGCACGCCCCCGTGCTCGGAGCCCTGTTGAGCGATCTTTGCGCCGGTGGTCGCCCAGAGGATACGGGAGGCCGCTGCCGCGTTCCCGGTCGTCCTCGTGGCTGGTGGAGGCGGACGAATTGGGCGGCTCGATCACCGCCTGTGGGCTGCGCCCTCGCCCCGGGGGGGGGCAGTTACCGGCTCACCGGCCTTGACGCCCGACTGGGCCCGCAGCGCCTCGCCCAGCGCAGCCCTCCCACCGGTACGGCATACTGACGCCTCACTGTTGCAACAAAATGTTTAAGGAGTGGGAGTTGGCAGCCTGTTTCAGGACAGTCACCATGGTGGGCGAGGCTCACCTTGCCCAAGCCGAGGCCCTGGGGCGCGCCTTCCAGGAGGCGATCGCGCCCGCCACCGTCAACTACGATTTCGGTCACATCCGCGATGCCGCCGCCGCGCTTCCCGACAGCGACATCGCCAAGGTGGTCCGCGGCTGGGGGCTCCAGGAGGAGGCGCCGATCCTGGTAATGGTGCTCTCCCTCAAGGAAGCGGTCCGCCAGGCGCTCCCGCCCGAGGCGGCTCAGGCGTCGTTCTGGGACACCGTCGAGCGCGACCTCGTGGATGCCTTCACCGGTCTCGCCGCGCAGGAGGGCGAACCGGGACTGGCCTACTACGAGGAGGGGCCGGACCGAACCAGCTACTACCGCGATTTGTTCTTTGCCCTCCAGGGCGAGGAAGCCGGCGCGTACCTGTACGCCGTTGCCTTCTGCGCCGACGTCACCGTCGGCCTGGACAAGACTCGTGTGGGGACCCTGGGCCTCACCGACACCGCACCGTTCGCGGTCCGGCTCAACGCGATCGTCGTGCGCCAGAAACTCGCGAACGTGGCCTGACCCTCCGGTCATCGCCCGCCGCTTCCTTTCGAGGCCGTCCCGCGTAGGTATGCGTGCGGCATCCCGGGGATGCCCGAGTAGATCCTCGGGCCATGCGGGTGACGATCTCCACTGCGTGATCCGACTGCCCGGCCTCGGAGGCGGCGTGGATGCCGTACGACCGGTATCGAAGGCGCCTGGTTGTCCGGTTCACCCTCTCGGGCATGACTCCACATACGCCCGGACGTAAGTCCAGGCGCTGTAGTTACCCCGTATGTCGGTGGCGCGCAGGGCGTAGATCTGACGCAGCTGATCTACGTCGTGGACAAAGATTTCGTTCACCACCGAGCCTTCGATCGGGATCCGGAACCATACGCTTCCGTCGGCAGAGCGGTACAGCTCGTAATGGGCGACGCGGTTCACCGCCAACGGCTTCCACGTCAGGGTGACCTCCCTCGGAGCGGGACCGCAGCGCCAGTTCGGGTTCAGCAGGAACGGGGGTATGTCGGCGAACCACTGATTGCTGATCAGGAAGCTGTTCAGCTGGCCGGCAAGGTCGTCGGCCTGCTCGGTGGACAGGGCGGGGCACCTGGTGAGGATCAGCGACATGAACGATTGGGTCGCGGTCATGGCCCGGAGGTCCGCCCCGCCCAGATACGAGCCCAGTGCTACTCCAGGTGTGCCGCGGCGGGTGGCCTGATTGCACAGCTTGTCGGCAAGCTTGAGCACTACTTGCCAGGTGATTCTCGTAGTCCCACTTCTGTTGAAGTCCCGTGCCGCCATATCGGCGATCGTCTCGTCGCTGCCGGCCGGCGGAAAGGCGGTGTCGTACACCTGGCGGCTGGGGTAGGACGCCCTTTGGTCCGGAGTCAGATAGGGCAGCGACTGGACCGCGGGGAGCAGGGTGGTCGTCGCGCACCTGTACTTGGCGAAGTCGAGGATTGCAGACGATCCCAGGCCGAAAAGACTGGCCCAGCGACCGAGATCGGGTTTGCCGGATATCTCGGCGATGTCCTTGACGATCTGGGTCACCGCCCATTTCAAGGCTTTCTTTCCGCCGGGGTACGAACTGGAGTGACTCCAGGCCGTCACTCTAAGCTTCTCGCACGTGTCGGCGACCACATCAGACGGCTCCGTCGATGCGGCTACGCCGACTGGCGGCGCCAGCAGTACCAGGGCGGCCGTACCCGCGACGAAGCGCCGACGGCAGCGCCAACGGCCCGAGACAGCGGTGTCTGCGCGAACGGACATGGCTTCACAGCCCCCTGGAGAGTGCCGCTGAGCGGCAAGGGAGAGCTCAAACGTCCGTTTCTAGTCTAATCCCGGCGGCCTGCGACGGCGCGCCGCCGACCCGAACGATCCGCTCCGCACACACCGGCCTACGACACCTGTCGCTAGGCCGGCGGTGAGAGAAGGTCGGCATCGTCCATGCCTTCTGCGGTTCCCACCGAGCCGTTGTCGTCCGACAGACCGCCCTGCCCTACGGCGACCGAAACGACGTGGGTGGAACACGCGCCCGCCTCCGCTTTCCACATCGGTCCCAGTCGCGGAGCACGTTGGCCAAGGCCGATTCGCAGCAGGGCCGCGCTCGCCGACGGCCGACGCGGCTCCAAGCAGCCCAAGAACCGCTGTGCTCCAGGTGAGTGACCGTGCCGGGCCCGAGCGTGTTCACAAGGGCGTTGCCGACCGTCGGGTGCAGCCTTTGATGGCAACCGAGACGGGAGGAGTCAGCGTCGTGGGGCCTGACGAGAGCGGGTACGGGCGGCTTCCGGATCAGCCGGTTCCTCCTGGCCTGAAGCCCTTCTGGGACAAGAGTGTGCGCGACTTCGTACGGCTCGACGAACCGCAGATCGACGCACCCGTGCAGGAGCGCCACCGGATTTACTCGCTGCTCCTCATGGGGATCATCCTCGACCGCTGGAACGGCAACAAATACGGTGAGGTCGGTGACTACGGGCAGTGGCGCGCGAACCAGCTGCTGGCGAAGTCGCCCAACGTCTACGCAGGCGGTACCTATCAGGGGCACAACATCGCCGCCCTTGCGGTGGACGCCGAGGGCCGCGTCATCGACTACGACTTCAACCACAACGACGTCTTCGACAGCTCCGTCGAGCACGCCGAATCCCGGCTGGTGCGTCGGGTGTTCGCGCTGAACCAGGTCTACGACCCGTGGCAGCTCGACAAGGACAACGCCCGTCAGGAGACCAGCGTTCCGCAGCGTCAGGAGCGCCGGATGTTCGCGACCGCGATCACCGACCGGGCCGTGCGCGCCACCGCGAGGAGCCGCGAGCAGGTCTCCTCGGGCTACTCCACGCTGCTCAGCGACGTGACCGTGTACACCTCCCTTGAGTCCTGCGCGCAGTGCACCGGCATCATGTGCCTGGCGTCGGTGAAGCAGGTCGTCTATCTCCAACCGGACGACGGCCAGTTCCTGATCGGCAACATCATGCGCCGGGCCACCACGGCTCAGTCGATGAGCTTCACCTCGCCCCGGCCCATCCCCGGCGACGAGATCGGCTTCAGCTATTACCACGACCTGGCGGCGGGCAACGAGGACTTCGGGCGCAGGGTTGTCACGGAGCCCTTCTACAAAGACGGAGTCAAGCCCGTCCAGACCCCGTCGGTCACCTCGTACCTGTGCACCGACGACGCGTACCGTGTCTACGCACGGGCTGCTTCGGAATTCAATGCCCTGGACGCGTTGCAGTATCCCGAGTACCGCACCGATGTCGCGTCTGCCATGACCAACCGACAGGTACTCGCCATGGCGAAAGACTTCCTGCTGTATGTGAAATCAGTGAAGAACCGCGGCACGGCCCATCGCGTCTGACACGGCAGCTTGTAGATCACGATCTGCGGGGTTGGTGATCTTAATGGCAGCCGTGGTGACCTCGTTCAACCGGCGGTGACTCAGAGGCCCGGGCTAGGGCCTGGACTCAACAGCGCCCTACCGTCCGCGTGCACGGCGACCTGGGCGCCGTAGCCGTGGGCTGCGGCACTGGTGGCGCCGTCCGCGCGCCCTACCGCGGCCGGTGGCACAACCAGGGGCGCGGACCAAGTGCTGAGCGGATACCCGCGAGACTCGTGTCTGCAGGCCGCCACTACGTCGTCCAGTGCTACTACGCCTTGCCGGAGGATGCCCGGTGTGTGGAGCTGAGCGAGGCCGTCCCGGTGCCGGATGCGTCTTGCCCACAGTCAGCCGAGTGATCGACATCTGTACCTTGCTCAACCGTCTGCCCATACTTGCCCAGCACCGTCTCACTGCCCTTGTTGGGTTACTGACCTTCAAAGCGTGGTGTCGTAGGGGCTGACGTCTCGTGATCCCTGCGGTATGCCGACTGCATGAGGTATGCGCAAGGGGGCGGGCTGACCGACGAACGGCGTGCTTTCCGTGAGCAGTTGCGGTTGGAGGCGGCCGAGCGTTTCCGGCAGGGCGACGAGAACACGGTCATCGCTCAGGACCTGCGGGTCAGCGTCCGGTCGGTACAGCGTTGGCGCAAGGCTTGGTCGCAGGACGGGCCGAGAGCCCTGGCCTCGAAGGGCCCGGCATCGCTGCCGCTGCTCAGCGACGAACTGTTCGCCGTGCTGGAGCGTGAGCTGGCCAAGGGGCCGGTGGCACATGGGTGGCCGGACCAGACGTGGACCCTGTCGCGGATCAAGACGCTGATCGGGCGCCGCTTTCACAAGAGCTACACCGTGCAAGGGGTGGCCGCCCTGCTCAAGCGGCACGGCTGGAGCTGCCAGGTCCCCGCCCGGCGGGCGGTCGAGCGGGAGGAGAACGTGGTGGCCGGCTGGATGAAGGAGACCTGGCCGCAGGTGGAAGGACCGTGGCGGCGCTCGACGCCTGGCTCGTCTTCGAGGACGAGGCCGGATTCTCGATGACGCCGCCGACCACCCGCACCTGGTCCCGCCGCGGCCACACCCCTGTGGTCCGCGTGCGGGGCCGTTCCCGCCGCCGCTTATCGGTGGCCGCCCTGGCCTGCTACAAGGCCGGCGAGTCCTCGCGGCTGGTCTACCGGCCCTGCCCGGACGCCCGGCCCGATGGGCGCAAAAGCTTCTCCTGGAAGGACTAC
>NZ_JBVJRL010000038.1:0-38472 GCF_055607665.1 Streptomyces sp. NPDC036984 | reverse complement strand
GGTACGTGCCGCGGCTGGCGCGAGTGGCCCCGGCGGACTCGGCGCAGCCGGTGCTGGATCCGGAGGGCACGGTGCTGGTCACCGGCGGCACCGGGTCCCTGGCCGGTCTGCTGGCCCGGCATCTGGTCGAGCGGCACGGTGTCCGCCACCTGGTGCTGGTGAGCCGTCGCGGCCTGGCCGCCGACGGTGCGGGGGAGTTGGTGGCCGAGCTGGAGGCGCTGGGGGCCGCGTCGGTCGCGGTGCCCGCCTGTGACGTGACCGACCGGGACGCGGTGGCCGCACTGCTCACCGGACTGACCGGACCCCGGCTGACCGGTGTCATCCACGCGGCCGGTGTGTTCGACGGCGGTGTGGTCGGCGAGCTGGACGCGGAGCGGCTCGCCCGGGTGTTCGCGCCGAAGGTGACCGCCGTCCAGCACCTGGACGAGCTGACCCGCGAACTGGCCCCCGATCTCGACGTGTTCGTGACCTACTCCTCCGTCTCCGGTGTCTTCCTCGGCGCCGGCACCGGCAGTTACGGTGCCGCGAACGCCTGCATGGACGCGCTGATGGCGCGCCGCCGGGCGGCCGGATTCCCGGCGCGGTCGCTCGCCTGGGGCCTGTGGGAGCAGACCACCGGCATGGGCGCCGACCTGGACGACCTGTCCCGCAGCCGGATGAGCCGCCGTGGCGGTGTGCTGGCGCTCGGGCCCGAGGAGGGCATGCGGCTGTTCGACGCGGCGCTGGGCAGCGGACAGACCCTGCTCGTGCCGGTCAAACTGGACCTGCGGGGCCTGCGGGCCGACGCGACCGCCGGGGCGACCGTGCCGCCGCTGCTGCGCGGGCTCGTCCGCGCGGGCCGACGTGCCGCGCGCGGTACCGGACGCGAGGGTCGGAACGGACTGGCCGGGCGGCTGGCCGGGCTGGCCCCCGCCGAGCGCGAGGCGCTGCTGCTCGACCTGGTCCGCACCCATGTGGCGAACGTCCTCGGGCACTCGGGACCCGACCGGGTCCGGGCCGAAACCGCCTTCAAGGACGCCGGGTTCGACTCCCTCACCTCCGTGGAACTGCGCAACCGCCTGCGCGAGGCCACCGGACTCAACCTGCCCGCCACCACCGTCTTCGACTATCCGACCCCACTCGCCCTCGCTCGGCATCTGGACGAGGAGTTCCAGGGCGTCACCCCGGCCGCGCCCGCGCCGACGGCCCTGCCGCACGACCCGGACGAGCCGGTCGCCGTGGTGGGCATGGCCTGCCGACTGCCCGGCGGGGTCGGCAGCCCCGAGGACCTGTGGCGGCTGGTCCGCGAGGGACGCGACGGGGTCACCGGCTTCCCCACGGACCGCGGCTGGGACCTCGACACCGTCTTCGACGCCGCCCCCGAAAACGCCGGGACCGCATCCGCCGGGACCTCGTCCGCCGGCCAGGGCGGGTTCCTGCACGAGGCACCGTTGTTCGACCCGCTGTTCTTCGGGATCTCGCCCCGCGAGGCGGTGGCCATGGACCCGCAGCAGCGGCTGCTGCTGGAGACCTCCTGGGAGGCGCTGGAGCGGGCCGGCATCGACCCCCTGTCACTGAAGGGCACGGACGTCGGCGTGTTCAGCGGCATCATGGGCGTCGACTACTACGCCGGCGGTGAGGTGCCGGACGAGGTGGGCGGGTTCGCGCTGACCGGCGCCGGGGCGAGCGTGGCCTCCGGCCGGGTGTCGTACGTCTTCGGCTTCGAGGGCCCCGCCGTGACCGTCGACACGGCCTGCTCCTCCTCACTGGTCGCCCTGCACCTCGCGGCGCAGGCACTGCGCGGCGGCGAGTGCTCCCTGGCGCTCGCCGGCGGCTCCACGGTGATGGCCGGCCCCGGGATGTTCCTGGAGTTCTCCCGGCAGCGGGCGCTGGCCTCGGACGGGCGGTGCAAGTCCTACGCCGACGCCGCCGACGGCACCGGCTGGGCCGAGGGCGCGGGTGTGGTCGTACTGGAACGGCTCTCGGAAGCGCGGCGCAAGGGGCACCCGGTGCTCGCCGTGATCCGCGGCAGCGCCGTCAACCAGGACGGCGCGTCCAACGGGCTCACCGCCCCCAACGGGCCCTCCCAGCAGCGCGTCATCCGCAAGGCGCTGGCCGCCGCCGGACTGACCCCGGCGGACGTGGACCTGGTGGAGGGCCACGGCACCGGCACCGTCCTCGGCGACCCGATCGAGGCGCAGGCCCTGCTGGCGACCTACGGAAAGGACCGGGATCCGCAACGGCCCTTGTGGCTAGGTTCGTTGAAGTCGAACATCGGACACGCCCAGGCCGCCGCCGGGGTCGCCGGTGTGATCAAGGCCGTGCAGGCCCTGCGGCACCGCGAGATGCCCCCGACCCTGCACGTCGACGCGCCCTCCTCCCAGGTCGACTGGTCGGCCGGCGCGGTGGAACTGCTCACCGAGGCACGGGAGTGGGCCGACCCGGGGCGGCCGCGGCGGGCCGCGGTGTCCTCGTTCGGGCTGAGCGGTACCAACGCGCACCTGATCCTGGAGGAGGCCCCGGAGGAGGCGGAGCAGCCGTCCGCGCCCGAGCCGGCCGGGGTCGTACCGCTCGTGGTCTCGGCCCGCGGCACCACGGCGCTCGCCGGGCAGGCCGCACGGCTCGCCGCGTTCCTCGGTGACACCGGCGCCGCGCCGGCGGACGTCGCGGCCGCGCTGGTGACCCGGCGGGCCGTGCTGCCGGAGCGGGCCGTGGTGGTGGCCGGCACCCGCGAGGAGGCCCTCGCCGGACTGGACGCGCTCGCCCGCGGCGAGAGCGGGGCCGCCCTGGTCACCGGCAGCCCCGCCGCCTCGGCCGGCGCCGGAAAGGTCGTCTTCGTCTTCCCCGGCCAGGGCGGCCAGTGGGCCGGCATGGGCCGCGAACTGCTCGACGCCTCTCCGGTGTTCGCCGAGCGGATCGCCGAGTGCGCCCTGGCGCTGGAGCCCTGGGTGGACTGGAGACTGGAAGACGTGCTGCGCGGCGAGGTGCCGGCCGACCTGCTCGGGCGCACCGACGTCGTCCAGCCGGCGAGCTTCGCCGTGATGGTCGCGCTGGCGGCCGTATGGGCCGCGGTCGGAGTCGTTCCGGACGCGGTGGTGGGCCACTCGCAGGGCGAGCTCGCCGCGGCCTGCGTCGCCGGAGCGCTGCCGCTTCAGGAAGCGGCACGGCTCGTGGCCCTGCGCGCCCAGGTGATCGCCGAGCGGATGTCCGGGCACGGCGGCATGGCCGCCGTCGCCCTGCCCGAGGCCGAGGCGGTCGCCGCCGTCGCACCCTGGGCCGGACGCGTGCACGTGGCCGCGGTCAACGGCCCCTCCTCGATCGTGGTGGCCGGGGACGCCGACGTGCTGGACGAGGTCGTCGAGACGCTGGCGGCCCAGGGCGTCCGGGCCCGGCTGATCGCGGCCGACTTCGCCTCCCACACCCCGCACATGGAGGCCGTGCGCGAACCCCTCGTCAAGGCGTTCGCCGACGTCCGCAGCCAGGCCCCCCTCATCCCCTTCCACTCCACCGTCACCGGCGAGCGCGTCACCGAGGCCGGCGCCCTGGACGCCGACTACTGGTACCGGAACGTGCGCCACCCGGTGCGCTTCGGGCCCGTCGTCACCGGCCTGCTGGAGACCGGGCACACCGTGTTCGTGGAGGTCGGCACCCACCCGGTGCTGGCCCCGGCGATCAGCGAGAACACCGACGGCGCCGACGTGCTGGTGACCGGCACCCTGCGCCGCGACGACGGCGGCCCCCGGCGGCTGCTCACCGCCATGGCCGACCTGTTCGTCAAGGGCGTCCCGGTCGACTGGACCGCCGTCCTGCCGGCCACCGCACGCCCCGTCGACCTGCCCACATACGCCTTCGACCACCAGCACTACTGGCTCCCCGCCCCGGCCGCCGCCGGCGACGCCGCCTCGCTGGGCCTGGCCGGCGCCGACCACCCGCTCGTCGGCGCGGTGGTCGAGGTCCCCGACACCGGCGGCGTGCTCTGCACCTCCCGGCTGTCGCTGCGCACCCACCCCTGGCTCGCCGACCACGCCGTGGGCGACGTCGTCCTGCTGCCCGGCACCGGACTGGTGGAACTCGCCGTCCGCGCGGGCGACGAGGCCGGCTGCTCCACCCTGGACGAACTCGTCATCGAAGCCCCGCTGATCCTGCCCGCGCAGGGCGGGGTACGCGTCCAGGTCGGCGTCGGCGGCCCCGACGACACCGGCTCCCGTACCGTCACCGTCCACTCCGCGCGCGACGGCGCGGCCGGCGCCGACGGCTGGACCCGGCACGCCACCGGCGTCCTCACCCCGGCCCCCCGCACCCGGGCCGCCGCACACCCCGACCTCACCACCTGGCCGCCGCCCGGCGCGGAACGCGTCGAGGTGACCCCGGACGACTTCTACGCCGGACTGCGCGACCACGACTACCGGTACGGGCCGGTCTTCCGCGGCCTGCGCGCGGTGTGGCGGCGCGGCGAGGAACTCTTCGCCGAGATCGCCCTCCCCGAGCAACAGCACGAAGCGGCCACGGAGTTCGGCATCCACCCCGCGCTCCTCGACGCCGCCCTGCACACGAAGGCGTTCCTGAACAGTGGCGAGCACCGCACGATGCTGCCCTTCGCCTGGAACGGGCTCACCCTGCACGCCTCCGGGGCCGCGTCCCTGCGTATCCGGGTCACCCGGCCCGCGCCGGACGCGCTGTCCCTGGAAGCCGCCGACGAGACCGGCAGCCCGGTCCTCAGCGCGGACTCGCTGGTGTTCCGCCCGGTCGCCCCGGAACAGCTGCGCGCCGGCACCGGTGGCGACATGCTCTTCGGCGTCGACTGGGTCCCGCTGCCCCGGCCCGAGGACACCGAGCGGCCGTCCTGGCTCCGGCTGTCCACCGCGGAGGAGGTGGCCACCCTCGCCGAGGACGCCCTGGGCGGCGCGGAACTGCCCCGCGCGGTCGTCCTGGACGCCACGACGACCGGACCGGACGACACCCCGCTCGCCGTGACGGACCGCACCCTGGAGGTCGTCCAGACCTGGCTCGCCGGCGGTGGCCTGGACGACACCCGGCTGGTCGTCCGCACCCGGGGCGCGGTTCCCGCGGGCGGCGAGGAGACGGTCACCGACCCGGGCGGCGCGGCCGTCTGGGGCCTGATCCGCGCCGCGCAGTCCGAGAACCCGGACCGGATCGTCCTCCTCGACACGGACACGGACGCGGACGCGGAGCCGGCCGACCCGGGCGCGTTGCTCGGCGCGGTGCTGGCGACGGGTGAGCCGCAGGTGGCCGTACGGGGTACGGCGCTGTACGTGCCGCGGCTGGCACGGGTCGCCTCGGCCGGGTCGGCGCAGCCGGTGCTGGATCCGGAGGGCACGGTGCTGGTCACCGGCGGCACCGGGTCCCTGGCCGGTCTGCTGGCCCGGCATCTGGTCGAACGGCACGGTGTCCGCCACCTGGTGCTGGTGAGCCGTCGCGGCCTGGCCGCCGACGGTGCGGGGGAGTTGGTGGCCGAGCTGGAAGCGCTGGGGGCCGCGTCGGTCGCGGTGCCCGCCTGTGACGTGACCGACCGGGACGCGGTGGCCGCACTGCTCACCGGACTGACCGGACCCCGGCTGACCGCCGTCGTCCACGCGGCCGGCCTCTACGACGCGGGCGTGGTCGGCGAGGTCGAACCCGAGCGCCTCGCCCGGGTGTTCGCGCCGAAGGTGACCGCCGTCCAGCACCTGGACGAACTCACCCGCGAACTCGTCCCGGATCTGGACGCGTTCCTCGCCTACTCCTCGGTCTCCGCCCACTTCCTCGGCGCCGGCACCGGCAGTTACGGTGCCGCGAACGCCTGCATGGACGGGCTCATGGCGCGCCGCCGGGCGGCCGGATTCCCGGCGCAGTCGCTCGCCTGGGGCCTGTGGGAGCAGACCACCGGCATGGCGGCCCGCACCGACGAACTCACCCGCGGTCGGCTCAGCCGCCGCGGTGGCCTCCTGGCCCTCGCCCCCGAGGAGGGCATGGCGCTGTTCGACGCCGCCCTGGGCAGCGACCGGACCCTGCTCGTCCCGGCCAAGCTCGACCTGCGGGGCCTGCGCGCCGACGCGGCCGCCGGCACCGCCGTACCGCCGCTGCTGCGCGGACTCGTCCGCGCGGGCCGGCAGTCGGCGCGGGCCGCCGTCACCGGAGACGAGCGGCGCCGGCTCACCGAACGCCTCGCCGGGCTGCCCGCGGGCGAGCGGGCCGAGGCCCTGCTGGAGCTGGTCCGTACCCAGGTGGCCGTCGTCCTCGGTTACGCCGCCACCCACCGGATCGACGCCGGCCAGGGCCTGTTCGAGATCGGCTTCGACTCGCTCACCGCGCTGGAACTACGCAACCGGCTCAGCGAGTTGACCGGTACCAAGCTCGCCGCGGGCCTCGTCTTCGACCATCCGACGCCCGTGATGATCGTCGCCCATCTGACCGAGCGCATGTACGGCGAGGACACGACCGGTCCCGTGGCCCTCTCCGTCTGAGGCGTCCACCGACCGCACCGACCCGAAGGGAGCAGATGACCGCATGTTCGACGTGGATGCCTACCTCCGCCGCATCGGCTGTGCCGAAGACGTGTCGCGGCCCGACCTCGACACCCTGCGCACGCTGCACAAACGGCACATGATGGCACTGCCGTACAACGTCGCCGGGCAGGGCTTCGAGAACGGCGTGAACCTCGTGGACGTCGACGAGGACGAGGTGTTCCGCACCGGCGTCATGGAGGGCCTGGGCGGCACCTGCTTCCAGCTCAACCGGCTCTTCCACCGGCTCCTGTCCCACCTGGGCTACGAGGTCTCCCTGCTGGCCGCGAGCACCGCCGAGGGCCGGGAGAACTTCGGCACCGAGATCGAGCACATGTTCATCCGGGCCGTCCTCGACGGCGAGGAATGGCTCGTCGACGTCGGCTACCCCGGACCGTCGTACCTCGAACCGCTGCGCGTCTGCGACGAGGTGCAGACCCAGTACGGCTGCCAGTACCGGCTCGTCCGCAAGGACGACGGCGAGATCGCCCTCCAGCGGCGCGGGCGCGTCACCCGGTGGGGCACCGTCTACACGTTCCGGCTGCTGGCCCGCCAGTACCACGAGTGGAAGGAGCTGGAGGACCGGGCCCGCGCCCACCACGCCACCGCCGCCGAGGACGACGGCCAGGGCACCCTGTGCGGCCGGACGTTCGACAACGGCCAGGCCGTGCTCAAGGGCCGCCGGTACCTGGTCGTCCGGGACGGCCGCGAACGCGTGCGCACCGTCGTGGACGACGGGGAACACCACCGGCTCGTCGCCGCGATCCTCAGCGGCGACCTCGACACAGGCAACCCCGCCTGACCCGGCGGCACACCCAGCACACCATCGTCACCAGCGAAAGAACGGAAGGACATTCCATGGCGAACAACTCGGCCGACGTGGTCGTCATCGGCGGGGGACCGGCCGGCGCGGTCAGCTCCTACCTGCTGGCCAGGCAGGGACACTCCGTGGTGCTCCTGGAACGCGACGAGTTCCCGCGCTTCCACATCGGCGAGTCGCTGCTGCCGTACATGATGGGCCTGTTCGACCGGATCGGCATCCGGGAGGAGGTCGAGACCCAGGGGTACGTCCCGAAGTTCGGCGGTGAGTTCATCGACCCCACCGAGACCAAGTTCTTCTCCGGCGTCTTCCGCGCCGACTTCGGCAAACAGGGCGAGGGCCGCTACGACCGGGCGTTCCAGGTCGAGCGGGCCAAGTTCGACGGCATGCTCGTGGAGGAGGCCGCCAAGGCCGGTGCCGAGGTGCACCTCGGCGCCACCGTCGGCGAACTGCTGATGGAGGGCGACCGCATGGTCGGCGTCCGCTACACCAAGGACGGCGAGGAGCACGAGGTCCGCTCCCGGTACGTCATCGACGCCAGCGGCCGCGCCGGGCGCATCGCCCACAAGTTCGGGCTGCGCAAGACGCTGGAGAAGCTCCGCATGGTCGCCGTGTTCCGGCACTACGAGGGCCTGGACGAGAAGCACAACCTCGGTGTCGAGGGCGACATCCAGGTCGGCGCGCACGCCGACGGCTGGGTGTGGGCCATCCCGCTGTCCGAGGACGTCATCAGCGTCGGCACCGTCATGCCCCGCGACGTCTTCCGTGCCTCCACCCCGGAGCAGGTGTTCGAGGAGCACGTCGCCCGGGTGCCGCGGATCACCGCCCGGCTCACCGGCACCCGCCCGATCATGGACCTGAAGATCGAGACCGACTACTGCTACCACACCGACACCGTCACCGGCCCCGGCTGGATCATGGTCGGCGACGCCGGCTGCTTCGGCGACCCCATGTTCTCCGGCGGGGTCCTCGTCGCCTCGGCCACCGCGGTCCGCGCCGCCGAGACCATCGGCGAGGCCCTGAAGAACCCGCAGGACGCCGACCGGCTGATCGACGAGTACGAGGGCTTCTTCAAGACCGGCTACGACACCTACATCCGGCTCATCCACGCCTTCTACGACGGTGAGCTCGTCGCGGTCGCCGCCGACGCAGGCCGCACCACCGACCGCGAGGCGCTGGAGCGCTACATGATCCGGCTGATCGGCGGCGACTTCTGGAGCGAGCACAACGCCGTCGCCCAGGAGATGCGCCGGCGTTCCGAGTGGGACACCTTCGCGCCGTTCCAGCGGGTCTTCGGCTGCCCGTCCTACCCACACCTGGACGAGCAGGACCGCAAGGAACGCGCCGAGTCCCGCATCCGCCGGGTCACCGCCGGCCAGTAGCCCCACCGGGCAGCAGCCCTCCGGGGCATGTCCACCACGGAGACCCGGCCGCGGCGGCCCGCCGCGGCCGGGCTCCAGGCGACCGACCGAGTCCGCGCGCTACCGAACAAGGTGAGGCGGAAGTGACAAGACAAGTCCCGGTGCGCTTCGGCGACCGGTCCTACGAGGTGCTCATCGGCCCCGGAGTGCGCTCCGCCCTGCCCGGGATCATCGGGAAGCTCGGCGCCCGGCGCGTCGCGGTGGTTTCGGCCCGCCCCGTCGAGTGGGTGCCCGAAACGGGGGTGGAGACGCTGCTGCTGCCCGCCCGGGACGGTGAGCCGGACAAGAACCTCACCACGGTGGAGAACCTGTGCGCCGCGTTCGTGCGGTTCGGGCTGACCCGATCCGACGCCGTCGTCTCCATCGGCGGCGGCACCACCACCGACGTCGTGGGCCTCGCCGCCGCGCTCTACCACCGCGGGCTGCCCGTCGTGCACCTGCCGACCAGCCTGCTCGCCCAGGTCGACGCCAGCGTCGGCGGCAAGACCGCCGTCAACCTGCCCGAGGGCAAGAACCTGGTGGGCGCCTACTGGCAGCCCGCCGCCGTCCTGTGCGACACCGACTACCTGACCACCCTGCCACCCCGCGAACTGCGCAACGGGCTCGGCGAGATCGCCCGCTGCCACTTCATCGGCGCCCCCGGCCTGCACGGGCTGCCGCTCACGGAACAGATCGCGGCCAGTGTGACACTCAAGGCGGGCATCGTCTCCGCCGACGAACGCGACACCGGCCCCCGGCACCTGCTCAACTACGGCCACACCCTCGGCCACGCCCTGGAGGCGGCCACCGGCTTCGCCCTCAGGCACGGCGAGGGCGTCGCCATCGGCACCGTCTTCGCGGGCCTGCTCGCCGGCACCCTCGGCCGCATCACGCCCGACCGGGTACGCGAACACCGGGAGGTGGTCGCCTCCTACGGCCTGCCCACCGCACTGCCCGACGACGCCGAGCCCGGCACGCTGATCGGCCTGATGCGCCGGGACAAGAAGGCCCGTTCCGGCCTCACCTTCGTCCTGGACGGCCCGGCCGGCGCGGAACTCGTCGCCGACGTACCCGAACGGGCCGTCGCCGAGACCCTGGCCCATATGGAGCGCGCCCCCCTCGACCGGCTCGTCGCCACCGCCCCGGCCGGGGCCGCAGGGACGGAGGCGGCGGTGACATGACGTACACACCACGGTGGCCGCCCGACACCCCCGGGCGGATCCGGTGGCGCGCGGTCGAACGGCACCTCGCCGACCGTCTCGCAGCGGCCCTGGCCAGGCCCGCCGCACAGCAGCCCGGCTGGCCGGACCCCGACCGGGCCCAGGCCGTGGTCCGCCGGCTGACCGCCGGCGAACCCCTCGTCACCCCCGCCGAGACCCGGCGGCTGCTCGACCGGCTCGGGGCCGTCGCCCGCGGCGAGGCGCTCCTGCTCCAGAGCGGTGACTGCGCGGAGACCTTCGCCGACACCACCGAGCCCCACCTGCGGGCCAACCTCGGGCTGCTGCGCCGCATGGCGCTGGTCCTCACCCACGCCGCCGGCCTGCCCGTCGTCACGGTGGCCCGCGCCGCCGGACAGTACGCCAAACCCCGCTCCGCGACCGTCGACACCCACGGCCTGCCCGTGTACCGGGGCGACATCGTCAACTCCGCCGAACCGACGCCCACGGCCCGCACCCCCGACCCGGAACGCATGGCACGGGCCTACACGCACGCCCGGGAGGCGACGGCCGTCGTCCGCCGGCTCGCCCACGGCGACCTCGCCGACGCCCACGCCCTGCACGAGGAGAACCGGCGCTTCGTCGCCACCGCGCCCGGGGGCCGCCGGCACACCGCACGGGCCGCCGAGATCGGCCGCGGGCTGCGCTTCATGACCGGCATCGGCGCCCCCGCCCCACGCCTCGGCGAGATCTACACCAGCCACGAGGCCCTGCTGCTGGACTACGAACGCACCCTGCTGTGGATCGACACCGCAGGACCCGAACCCCAACTGTCCAGCGGGCTCGCTCACTTCCTGTGGATCGGAGAGCGCACCCGGCGGCCCGACGGCGCGCACATCGCCTTCGCCGAACTCCTCGCCAATCCCGTCGGCGTGAAGATCGGCCCCGCCACGACACCCGAACAGGCCGTGGAGTACGTACGCCGCCTCGACCCGCACGGCGTGCCCGGCCGGGTCACCCTGATCAGCCGGATGGGCCACGACCGGGTGCGCGAGGTGCTGCCGCCGATCGTGGAGAAGGTCACCGCCTCCGGCCGCCAGGTGATCTGGCAGTGCGACCCCATGCACGGCAACTC
This sequence comes from Streptomyces sp. NPDC036984, assembly GCF_055607665.1. Lineage (NCBI taxonomy): Bacteria > Bacillati > Actinomycetota > Actinomycetes > Kitasatosporales > Streptomycetaceae > Streptomyces > Streptomyces sp. NPDC036984. The sequence goes on along the minus strand of NZ_JBVJRL010000038.1, from coordinate 27,478 downwards.
CCGTACAACTCCCGCCGGTTACAAAACCCGGCACTACGAGCACATCCTCGACGAGATCACCGGCTTCCTCGAGGTGCACCGCGCCCTCGGCACCCACGCCGGCGGTCTGCACCTGGAGTCGACCGGCGAGGACGTCACCGAGTGCCTCGGCGGCGCCCGCGGCCTGACCGAGACGGACCTGCCCACCCGCTACCGCACCGCCTGCGACCCCCGCCTCAACGCCGAACAGTCCATGGAACTCGCCTTCGCCGTGGCGGAGCTGTACACGGCCGCGGCGGCACCCAGCACGGAGGCAGCACGATGACCGACACCGCCCGGCCCACCGGACCCGGCACCGCGCCGGCCTCCGGCACCCCGCTGCAAACCCTCGTCAGCGGAACCACCCGGCTCTACGCCGTCCTCGGCGACCCCGTCGGCCAGGTCCGGTCACCCGGGTTGCTCAACCCGCTCTTCGCCCGCCTCGGCATCGACGCCGTACTGGTCCCCGTCCACGTCCGCCCCGACGACCTGGAGACGGTCGTACGAGGACTGATGCGCGTCGGCAACCTCGACGGCCTGTTCGTCACCGTGCCGCACAAGACCGCCGCCGTCCGGCTGACCGACCGGCGCAGCCCCACCGTCGAGATCACCGGCAGCGCCAACGCCCTGCGGCGCGAGGCCGACGGCTGCTGGCTCGCCGAGAACTTCGACGGCTCCGGCTTCGTCTCGGGCCTCGTCCAGGCCGGCCACCAGCCGAAAGGCGCCAAGGTCGCGCTGGTCGGCGCGGGCGGAGCCGGCAGCGCCATCGCGGCCGCCCTGCTCGGCGCGGGCGTGGACCGGCTGACCCTCACCGACCCCGACACCCCGCGGCTGACCACGCTCGCCGACCGGCTCACCGCCCACTGGCCCGGCCGCGTCCACACCGCCGCCCGGCCCCCGCTGGCCGACAGCGACATCGCCGTCAACGCCACCCCGCTCGGGCTGCGCCCGGACGACCCGCTGCCCTTCCCGCCGCACGAGCTGCCACCCGGCGCCGTCGTCGCCGACATCATCATGAAACCCACCGACACCCGGCTGTTGCGCGAGGCCGCCGCACACGGACTCTCCGTGCACCACGGACACCACATGCTCACCGGCCAAGTCGACTCCTACCGCGCGTTCTTCGGCCTCCACACGCCCTAGTCGGCCCGCCTCCGGCCTACTACCAGACCGAGGGATGGGAGGCCCGGCACGCCGCGTCCTAGTCTGAGGACGGCCAGCACCGCGCGCACCGTCCGGACCGGCTCTGCCGCCCCCTCGCCTCGCCCGCTCTCCTCCCACCAGCCCGTCCCCGACGGAGATTTGGAGAACCATGAACGCGCGACCGGCACCGGAATTCCCCGCATGGCCGCAGTACGACGACGACGAGCGGACCGGCCTGATCCGGGCCCTGGAACAAGGCCAGTGGTGGCGCATGGGCGGGGAGGAAGTCGACTCCTTCGAGCGCGAGTTCGCCGACTTCCACGGCGCCCCGCACGCCTTGGCCGTCACCAACGGCACCCACGCCCTCGAACTCGCCCTCCAGGTCATGGGCGTCGGCCCGGGCTCCGAGGTCGTCGTACCGGCCTTCACCTTCATCTCCTCCTCCCAGGCCGCCCAGCGCATCGGCGCGGTCGCCGTCCCCGTCGACGTCGACCCGGACACCTACAACATCGACGTCGCCGCGGCCGCCGCGGCCGTCACCCCGCGCACCCGGGCGATCATGCCCGTGCACATGGCCGGTCTGATGGCCGACATGGACGCCCTCGGCAAGCTCTCCGCCGACACCGGCGTACCGATCCTTCAGGACGCGGCCCACGCCCAGGGCGCCCGCTGGCAGGGCAGGCGGGTCGGCGAACTCGGCTCGGTCGCCGCGTTCTCCTTCCAGAACGGCAAGCTGATGACCGCCGGCGAGGGCGGCGCCGTCCTGTTCCCCGACAGCGACCGGTACGAGGCCGCGTTCCTGCGGCACAGCTGCGGCCGGCCGCGCACCGACCGCCGCTATCTGCACGAGGTCGCCGGCACCAACATGCGGCTCAACGAGTTCTCCGCCGCCGTGCTGCGCGCCCAACTGCGCCGCCTGCCCGCCCAGACCGAGCTGCGCGACCGGCGCTGGGCCCTGCTGTCCCGGCTGCTGGGCGGCATCGACGGCGTCGTACCGCAGGGCGGTGACGTACGCGCCGACCGGAACTCGCACTACATGGCGATGTTCCGCCTCCCCGGCATCTCCGAGGAGGACCGCAACGCCCTGGTCGACCGGCTGGTCGACGCCGGGCTGCCCGCCTTCGCCGGGTTCCGCGCCGTCTACCGCACCGACGCCTTCTGGGAGATCGGCGCCCCGGACGAGACCGCGGAGCAGATCGCCGAACGCTGCCCCCACACCGAGGCCATCAGCGGTGACTGCGTCTGGCTGCACCACCGCACGCTCCTCGCCGGGGAGCGTGACCTGGAGATCACAGCCGAGATCATCGCGGACGCAGTGGCCGCCGTATGAACGTGCGGGCCGCCGTGGTGGGGCTCGGCTGGGCGGGGCGGGAGCTGTGGCTGCCCCGGCTGCGGTCCCACCCGGACTTCGACCTGGTCGCCGTCGTCGACCCCGACCCCGCCGCGCGGGCGGCCGTCGGCGCGGCGACCGGCACCCCCGCCCACCCGGAACCGGCCGCGCTCGACGCCCGCTCCGTCGACCTCGCCGTCGTCGCCGTACCCAACCACCTGCACACCGCGGTCGCCACCGACCTGCTCGGCCGGGGCGTGTCCGTCTTCCTGGAGAAGCCGGTGTGCCTGTCCGGCACCGAGGCGGACACCCTGGCCGCGGCCGAGCGCGCCGGCGGCACACTGCTGGCCGGCAGCGCCGCCCGGCATCGCGCCGACGTCATCGAACTCGCCTCGCTGCTGTCCGAGTTGGGGCGGGTCAGGCACGTCGATCTGGCCTGGGTGCGGGCCCGCGGCATCCCGCGGGCGGGCGGCTGGTTCACCCGGCGCAGCGAGGCCGGCGGCGGAGCCCTGGTCGACCTCGGCTGGCATCTCGTGGACACCCTGACCGCGCTCCTCGGACCGTCTCCGGTCCGCCAGGCCGTCGGCGCCACCTCGGACGACTTCCTCAACACCGGCGAGTGGTCCGCGGCCTGGCGCCACGAGCGGCCCGCCGCCGCCCCCACCGGCGACGTCGAGGACACCGGCCGCGGGTTCCTGCTCCGCGAGGACGGCATCTCCGTGTCACTGCGGGCCAGTTGGGCCTCGCACGAGGCACGGGACCTCTCCCTGATCCGGATCGAGGGCAGCGCCGGCACCGCCGAACTGCGCTGCACGTTCGGCTTCAGCCCCAACCGGCAGCCCGAGTCCGTCCTCACCCTCACCCGCGAGGGCGGCACCCGCCGGCTCCCGGTCCCCGCCGAACCCGTCGGCGCGGAGTACGGCCGGCAGCTGGACGGTGTGCCCGCCCTCCTCGCCGACCCGGCGAGCCGCGGCCGGGCCATCGCCGAGGCGCGGAGCACCGTACGCCTCATGGAACGCCTCTACGCCTCTGCCCGGGCCGACCGCGACGGGCCGAGCGAACCCGTGTACCAGCAGATCACCAGCAGATGAGGACCCCATGACAGTCCACTCGACCGACCGGCCCGTCAGCACGCCGGGCCTCCTGACGGCACCCCGGCGGGCGGTCGTCTTCGACCTGGACGGGGTGATCGTCGACAGCTTCGCGGTCATGCGGGAAGCCTTCGCGGTCGCCTACGCGGAGGTCGTCGGCGACGGCCCGGCCCCCTTCGAGGAGTATGTGCGCCACCAGGGGCGCTACTTCCCCGACATCATGCGCATCATGGGCCTGCCGCTGGAGATGGAAAAGCCCTTCGTCCGCGAGAGCTACCGGCTCGCCCATCGCGTCGAGGTCTTCGACGGCGTCCTCGAACTGCTGCTGACCCTGCGGGTACGCGGACTGCGGCTGGCCGTGGCCACCGGCAAGGCCGGCGACCGGGCCCGCTCGCTGCTCGACGGGCTCGGCCTGCTGCCGTTCTTCGCGCACGTCATCGGCTCCGACGAGGTGGCCCGGCCCAAGCCCGCGCCCGACATCGTGCAGCGCGCGCTGGAGCTGCTGGACGTGCCGCCCGAGCAGGCCATCATGGTCGGTGACGCGCCCACCGACCTGGCCAGCGCCCGGGACGCCGGCGTCGCCTCCGCCGCCGCCCTGTGGGTCGGCCCCGACGAGCACGAACTGCTCGCGGCCGGTCCCGACGCCGTCCTGCGCCGCCCCGCCGACCTGCTCGCCCTGTGCCCCGCCGTACCGGGCGACTGACCGTGCCCGCTCCCCGGGACCAGCAGCCCGGCGCCGCCCCGGCGCCGGGCTGTCTCGGTATCGACATCGGCGGCACCAAGGTCGCCCTGCGCGCGGAGACCGACGACGGCCGGATCGAGGAGTCGTCCTTCATCTGGGGTCCGCACCGGGACGCCGGCCGCGACCTGGCCGACCTGGCCGACCACCTGAAGGAGTTCCCGGCCCGGGCGGACGTCCGGGCCGTCGGCGTGGCCATGCCCGCCACCGTCGGCCCCGACGAACGGATCACCACCTGGCCCAGCCGGCCCGCGTGGACCGGCCTCGCCGTGGGCCCGGCGCTGCGCGCGCTCTTCCCCGGCGCGGCCGTCGCCTGGGCGGACGACGGCGACCTCGGCGCCCTCGCCGAGGCGGACGCGGCCGGCTGCCGCCACCTCCTCTACGTCGGCGTCGGCACCGGAGTCGGCGGCGGATACGTCCTCGACGGCGCCCTGTGTCCCGGCCGCGCCCGGGGCTCCTTCGAGATCGGCCACCTCGTGGTCGACCAGGACGGCCCCGACTGCGTCTGCGGCCGGCGCGGCTGCCTCCAGGCCACCGCCTCCGGACCGGCCACCCTCGCCCACGCCGCCGCCCTGCGCGGCGCCCCCGTCACCTACGACGCACTCCGGGACGGACTGCGCGACCGACGGGCCTGGGCCCTGGCCGCCCTGAACCGCACCGCCCGCGCCCTCGCCACGGCCATCACCGGCGCCGCCGAACTCCTCCACCCCGAACAAGCACTCCTCGGCGGCGGGTTCGCGGCGGGAATCCCCGCCCTCCTGCACACCGTCACCACCCATCTGACCGCACTCTCCCGCCCCGGCCACCCGCCCCCACCCCTCGCCCCGGCCCGCCTGGGCGGCCTGTCGTCACTGCGGGGAGCGGTACTCCTCGCCCGACAGCTGTGACACCGCGACGGCGGCGCCCACTCCCGCCGGCGTGCGGGCAGGCCGGAGGCCCGGCCTGCCGCGGCTTGCGCCGTGGCCGGCGCTGCCCCCACCCGGGTCAGCCGGCGCGGCCCGCGGCGGCCGGCGCCGGTGCGGTCAACCGGGTCCGCAGGTCGTCCACGAGTGCGTTCGCTCCGGTCGGACCGGCCGCCGCGCCGAAGACGTGGTAGTCCGGGCGCACCAGGAGCGCGGTCGCGCCGTGGCGGTCGAGGAAGCCGCGGAGCACCCCGTCGGCGTCCACCGCGTCGACCACGCCGCCCGTGCCGTCGTACGCCCCCGGGGCGGCCCACAGGCGGACCACCGGGGCGCCGAGGTCCCGCAGGAAGGACAGCCGGTCCGGGGTGAGCCCCGGTTCCGCCTCCGACGTGACGTACAGGACGAAGCCGCCGCCCACCGGATCGGCCATCGGCTCCGCGCCGGAGGGCCGCAGCAGCCTTCCGTGCGGCAGGACCTCACCGGCCGGCGGCACCCGGGTCCCCGGGCCGGCGCCGTCCGGGCGGTGCAGCAGACCGCGGGTGATCGGCCGCGCGGGGTCCGGCCGGCCCGGCCCCCGCCCGCGCCGGTTCGCCAGTACGGTCGCGTCCCGCTCCTCGGCAGCCGCCGCGTCCGTCACACAGATCAGCCGCCCCAGCTGCACCGACGCCAGGATCGACTCGCGCACCTGCGCCCTGCGCTCCTCGGTGTAGGTGTCGAGGAGGGACTCCGGGGCGGTCCCGCGCAGCACCAGATCCAGCCGCCACGCCAGGTTCACCACGTCCCGCACCCCCGAGCACATGCCCTGCCCCGCGAACGGCGGCATCAGATGGGCCGCGTCCCCGGCCAGCAGCGCATGCCCCGCGCGCCAGTCGTCGGCCCACCGCGCCTGGAAGATGTAGGTGGTGCTGCGCAACAGCCGGGCGGTGTCCGGGGTGACGCCGTACGGCGCCAGCAGTCGCCACGCGGTCTCCTCCCGGTTCAGGTCGGCCGCCCGTTCGCCCGGCAGCCGCATGAACTCCCAGCGCCGGTGCCCCGGCCCGCTCCCCACCAGCGTGGTGGGCCGGGCCGGGTCGCAGATCTGCACGTTGGTCGGCACGAACGCCCGCGGCTCACGCAGCTCCACGTCACACAGCAGCCACTCGTAGGAGAACCCGAGATCGGTGACGGACACGCCCATCCGGTCCCGTACGAAGCTGTTGGCGCCGTCGCAGCCGACCACCCACCGCGCCGAGAACGTCCGCGTCATCCCCTCCTCGTCCTCGGCGGTCACCGTCACCCCGTCCGGCCCGTCGGCGAGGTCCACGACCCGGCGGTCGCGCAGCACGGTGATGCCCGGCAGCCGCGCGGCGCGGGCGGCGAGCAGTTCCTCCAGCGCGGGCTGGTGCATGGTGTTGGCGTCGGGCCAGCCGTACGGGCCCTCGGTGGTGAACCCGATGTCCAGCAGCGTCCGTCCGTCCGCCGTGCGCCACTGGTACCCGGTGCCCGGTTCGGTGATCCGGCCCAACTCGCCGCCGACGCCCGTGCCGGCCAGCAGCCGGGCGGTCTCCCCGTCGAAACTCGTCGCCCGCGGCAGCGTGTACGGCCGCCGCCGGCGTTCGAGGACGGTCACCCGCCAGCCGCGCTGGGCCAGCAGGACGGACAGCACCGAGCCGACGGGTCCGTACCCGACGACGAGCACATCCGTCTCCGGCCCGGCCGACGGCGAACTGCTGGACACCATCGCGTTGTCGGGTGACACATCGGACATGGAAACCCCCTCGGTGCGGCCTGGCTGACTGGCTGACGGGCACTGCTCGGGTGACTCGCGGCGAGCGTACGGCCCGGCGCCCGGCTGCGTCCGACATCCGACCGACGGCTATCAGGTTGAGGGATACCGGTGCCGCCCCGGCCGGGCCTAGCCTGCTCAAGTCCCGCACCGGCGCTGATCCCCGACGTGAAAGCGAGCCCTTCGGCATGCCTGGAGCAACGGCACAGTTCGAGAAGTGGATCAGCGTCTTCCGCCCCTCGCCGGACAGCGCGGTACGGCTCGTCTGCCTGCCGCACGCGGGCGGTTCGGCAAGCTTCTTCTTCCCTGTCGCGACGGCCCTCGAGCCCACCGTGGAAGTCCTGGCCGTCCAGTACCCGGGGCGGCAGACACGCCGCCACGAACCCGGCATCGACAACATCCCCGAGTACGCCGACCAGATCTTCGCGGCCCTGCGCCACCTGGACGACCGGCCGCTCGCCCTGTTCGGGCACAGCATGGGCGCGGTGCTCGCCTACGAAGTGGCCCTGCGCATGCGCGAGGCCCGACTACCCTCCCCGGTACGGTTGTTCGCCTCCGGCCGGCGCGCCCCCTCCCGGTACCGCGACGAGCGGGTGCACGCGGCTGGCGACGAGGAGGTCCTCGCCGAACTGCGCACGCTCAGCGGCCCCAACCAGGCCGCCCTCGCCGACCCGGAGGTGCTGGCGATGTTCCTGCCGGCGATCCGCAGCGACTACACCGCCATCGAGCGCTACCGGCACGACCCGGCCCGGCTGCTCGACTGCCCGCTCACCGTGCTCACCGGCGCCGACGACCCGCGCACCACGCTCGACGAGGCACGCGCCTGGGAGGAGCACACCACCGGACCGACCGACGTGCAGGTCTTCCCGGGCGGCCACTTCTTCCACGTCGAGCGGAGCGCCGAGGTCATCGCGCTGCTGTCGCGCAGCCTGAGCGGACAGGGCGCCGACACCATCCGCTGATCCCCATCGCACCCCGTTCCGACGAGGGAAGAGCCCGTGACGCTCGCCAACCCGGTGCCGACCATGGCCCCGCACTCACTCCTGGTCTTCCTCCTCCAACTCGCCTTCCTGCTGCTGTTCGCGCTCGTGCTGGGCCGGCTCGCCGAGCACTTCCGCATGCAACTCGCCCTGAAGGAAGCCGACTCCGGCCCGGCCCGGACCCAGCACGGCTCCGGCCGGCCCGGCTCACCGAACAGTGAGGTGACCCCATGAGCACCCTGCTCCTGCTGAACGGCCCCAACCTGGGCATCCTCGGCCGGCGTGAGCCCGAGATCTACGGCACCGACACCCTCGCCGATATCGAAAAGGCCGTCGCCGCGGAGGTGAGCGGTGCGGGTTGGGAGGTGCTGTCCCTCCAGCACGACGCGGAGGGCGACCTGGTCCGCGACATCCACCGGCACCACTTCGACACCGTCGGTGCCATCGTCAATCCCGGTGCGCTGATGATCGCCGGCTGGAGCCTGCGGGACGCGCTCGCCGCCTATCCGCAGCCCTGGATCGAGGTGCACCTGAGCAACGTGTGGGCCCGGGAGCAGTTCCGCCACGAGTCCGTGATCGCCCCCCTGGCCTCCGGCGTCGTGGTCGGCCTCGGCTCGATGGGCTACCGGCTGGCCGCGAAGGCGCTGGTGGAACTGGTCGAGAACGCGTCCGGGTGAACGGGTGAGGACGAACGGCCATCGGTAGGGGCCTGTTGGCAAACGGTCGTCGGCAGACGGCTGTTGGCAAACGGTCGTTGGCGACAGCCCTTGAGTGAAAGCCCGTTGGACCCGCGGGTGTTGGCAAACACCCGTTGGCGAACAGCCGTTGCCAACGCCTGTCGCCCACACCCGCATAGGCCAACACCCGTTGGCAAGCACCCGTTCGCAACCGCGTGACCGTACCAACGCGTCGAAAGGACACCCCCCATCATGAAGCTCGCACTCCATGAGGTCGGCGACGGAGAGCGGACGGTGCTGCTCGTCCACGGCGTGATGTCGTCGGCGGCGACCTGGCATCGCGTCGCGCCGCTCATCGCCGAGCGCGGTTACCGCGTGATCATGCCCGACCTGCGCGGCCACGGCGACAGCCCGCACGCCGACGAGTACACGCCCGAGCTGCTCGCGGCCGACCTCGTGGAGTCGGTCCCGGCGGGCGTCGACCTCGCCCTCGCCCACTCCTTCGGCGCGCCCGTGCTCGCCCTCGCGGTCCCCGGCCTGCGCCCGGCCCGGGTCGTCTACAGCGACCCCGCGTGGAAGCTGGGCGCCAAGTCGGTGGACGAGGTGCGGGAGTTCGCGCAGGCCACCAAGTCGGCCACGGCCGAGAGCATCCGCGCACTGTGCCCCCGCTGGCTTCCCGAGGACATCGAGGCGGAGCTGGCCGGTTACGCCCGCTGGGACGTGCGGGCCATCGAGTGGCTCCAGAGCGACCGGGACCTGATCCCCGCGCGGGCCGAGGTGCCCTCGCTCGTCCAGGGGGCCGGCGACCACCACCTGGTCCCCGACGAGCTGGCCGAACGGCTGCGCGGACGCGGCTTCGAGGTGGTGTACGTCCCGGACACCGGTCACTGCGTCCACCGCGACGATCTCGACGGCTTCCTCAAGTCCCTGGACGGCTGGCTCTGACCCGGTACGGCGCCGCGCCCGGCCGGCCACACCGCCCGTGTTAGGTTGATCCAATGGACGCAGGTCACCTCGCGCAGGTGGCGCCGGCGGGCGCCGCCGCCGACCCGGCACCGCCCGCGCTGCACGGCTCGTTCTCCCTCGACCGGGACTTCTCGGTGGCCCGCGCCGAGGTCTTCCGCGGCTTCGCCGACCCGTCCCTGCGCCAGCGCTGGTTCCGCCTTCCCGGCGGCTCCTCCACCGCCGAGCACGCACTGGACTTCCGGGTCGGCGGCGGCGAGACCGCCCGCAACGTCTTCGTCTCCGGCGACACCGAGGAGCGCCTCGCGTACCGCTCCCGGTTCCTCCACATCGTGCCGGACACCCGGATCGTCCACGTCTACGAGGCGGAGGTCGACGGCATCCTCCGCTGGGTCTCCCTCGTCACCGTCGACCTGGCCGACGAGGGTGCCGGCTCCCGCCTGACCTGGACCGAGCAGTACACCTGGCTCGTGCCCGGCGACGATCCCCACCAGGACGTCGCCCACCTGCGCGGCGGCACCCGCCTCCGGCTCAACGGACTGTCCACGGTGGTCGACCCGGACCGCCACCGCGGCCTGCTCCGGCGTTAGGCGGCGACTTGGCGATCAGGGGGCCGGCATACGGAGGAGGGGGAGCCGGAGGGCACCCCCTTGCCTCGTCACCGAGTCGGGCCGGCTACTGACTCAGATCCAGCCGTTGCTGGGCGGTGCGGTCTGCCAGGTGAGGGGAGTGGAGACCCACTGCCCTCATGCGTGCCCGTGGTACGAGCCGCGGGAGGACAGGTCTCCCGCGCACCACGCTACGGCGCCGCGGAGGGGACGGTAACCGCGGCGGCCCGGCACGGCACACGGCGCCAGGTGCCCGCCGAGAAGCCGCGCGGCCTCAGTCCTCTCGCGTCCACGACCCGAGCACCATCAGGGTCCGGGTGCCGATCACCTTGCCCGAGCCGCGCAGCCGGTCGATGACCTCCTGGAGGTGGTTGATGTCGCGCACCCGCATGTGCACCAGGGCGTCGAGGTCCCCGGCGATGGTGAACACCGCCTGCACCTCGGGCGTGCGGGTGGTGCTGCTGAGGATGTCCCGGATGCTGGTGGTGCCGGCGTAGCGCAGCTCGGTGAACGCCTCGATGCCCCAGCCGAGCTTGGCATGATCGACCTTGACGGTGAAGCCGGTGATGACCCCCGCCTCGCGCATGCGGTCCACCCGGCGTTTGACCGCGGCGACGGAGAGCCCGACCTCGGGAGCCATCTCGGAGAACGTACGACGGCCGTCCGCGTGCAGCAGGCGGAGCAACTGGTGATCGGTCTCGTCCAGCTCGTACGGCGTCATCGCAAACCCCTCCACCTCCGCGTAGTGGCGCAATTAAATCGAGCAGGTTGCACCGTGTCCATCAATTCTTTGCGTTTTCGGGTTCAGACGTCGCCAGGCTCTTGCGTCGGCCGTCGCTTGGTTGTGTGCTGTGGGCCACTCCCCGCTCCCCTGGTCCCGTGGAGGATCTCGTGCGTGCCCTGACCGTCTCCCCGTCGCTCGACGACAAGTACGCGGCTTCGGAAGGGCGCGCGCTGATGTCAGGAGTGCAGGCGCTCGTGCGCCTCACACTCGAGCAGCGGCGGCTGGACCGCGCGCGCGGCCTCGACACCCGGGTCTTCGTCTCCGGCTACCAGGGTTCCCCGCTGGGCGGTGTCGACCTGGAGATGGGCCGCGCGGCCCGGTTCCTGGACGAGGCCGGAGTGGTCTTCCAGGCCGGACTGAACGAGGAACTGGCCGCCACCGCGGTCGGCGGCACCCAGCTGCTCGAACAGCTCCCGGGCCGTCGCCACGAAGGTGTCACCGGCTTCTGGTACGGCAAGAACCCGGGCCTGGACCGGGCCGCCGACGCGATCCGGCACGCGACGCTCGCCGGCACGGCGCCACTCGGCGGGGCGGTGGCCTGGATCGGGGACGACCCGGACTGCAAGTCCTCCACGGTGCCCAGCTCCTGCGAGCCGATGTGCCAGAGCCTGGGGATGCCTCTGTTCGCGCCCGGTTCGGTGCGCGAGATCATCGAGTACGGGCTGCACGCGGTCGCGCTCTCCCGGTCCGCCGGACTCTGGACCGGCTTGAAGATCGTCACCGAGGTGGCGGACGCCTCGGCGACCGTCGACCTCACCGATCTCGCCCGGGGGATCCCCGAGCCCGCACGCCGGGAGGCCGGCGCCCCGCCCCTGCTGCTCGGTCCCGCCGCGCTGGACGCCGAGCACGACCTGCTGACCCGCCGGCTGGGCATCGCCCGCGCCTATGCGCGTGAGCACAACCTGAACCGCGTCGTCTCCACCTCCCAGCGGGCGACGCTGGGCGTGATCGCGTCGGGCACGTCCTTCGCGGTGGTGCGTCGGGCACTGGCCGACCTCGGCATCGGCGAGGCGGAAGTGGAGCGGCTCGGCATACGCCTGATCGCCCTGGGCATGCCCTTCCCGCTGGACGGTGAGCACCTGGCGGAGCTCACGCGGGGACTGGACCGGCTGCTGGTGGTCGAGGACAAGACCGCGTTCCTGGAGAACCACCTCAAGGCGGCCCTCTATCGGCGGCCCGACGCCCCGGCCGTCATCGGCCGCCTCGACGAGTCCGGACGCCCGCTGCTCCCGGCCCGCGGCACCCTGAAGGCCGACGACGTGGCCCGGGCGCTGGCCGGCCTGATCGGAGCGGAGCGGCTGCCGGGCCAGGCCGCCGCACTCCTGGAGCGGTCACGGCCCTCAGGGCTGCGGATGCTTCCCCTGGTCGCCTCCCGCACGCCGTTCTTCTGTTCCGGCTGTCCGCACAACATCTCCACCCGCACGGCGAAGGACACTCTGGTCGGCGTCGGGATCGGCTGCCACGCCATGGTCGCGCTGGACGGCAGCGGCAACCGCGGCCACCAGATCGGCGTGACGCAGATGGGCGGGGAGGGCGCGCAGTGGTTCGGCCTCGCGCCGTTCACCGAGGACCCCCACTTCGTGCAGAATCTCGGCGACGGAACCTTCCACCACTCCGGCTCCCTGGCCATCCGTGCGGCCGTCGCCGCCGGAGTGACCATGACGTACAAACTCCTCTACAACGACGCCGTCGCCATGACCGGCGGACAGAGCATCGAGGGCCGCCTCGACGTCGCCGCGCTCACCCGGATGCTGGCGCTGGAGGGCGTACGGCGCATCGTGGTGACCACGCCCGAACCGCACGGCTACCGCGGGGTGCGCCTCGACGCCCGCGCCTCGGTGCGCCACCGGGACGACCTCGCGGAGGTCGAGCGCGAACTGGCGGCGGTCGAGGGCGTCACCGTACTGATCCACGACGACCGGTGCGCGGCCGAGGAACGTCGGCTGCGCAAGCGGGGCAGCCTGCCGACACCCACCGCGAAGGTCGTCGTCAACGAGCGGGTCTGCGAGGGCTGCGGAGACTGCGCCGAGCAGTCCACGTGCCTGTCGGTGCAGCCCGTCGAGACGGAGTTCGGCCGCAAGACGCGCATCCACCAGCCGTCCTGCAACTCCGACCTGAGCTGCCTCAAGGGCGACTGCCCCTCCTTCCTCCTGGTGGAACCGGCTCCCAAGGCCGCGGGTACGGACCGGCGCACGGAACGGAGCCTGCCCGAACCGCCGGTGGCACTGCGCGAGCCCGAGCGCCGCTTCGCCGGCCGCGAGGTTCTGCTGCGTATGCCCGGCATCGGCGGCACCGGTGTGGTGACCGTCTCGCAGATCCTCCAGATGGCCGCGCACCTCGACGGGATGTACGCCGCGGGCCTGGACCAGACCGGGCTCGCCCAGAAGGGCGGCCCCGTGGTCAGCGACGTCCGGATCGGCAAGGACCCGGTGACCGGCGCGGTGCGCGCTTCCGGCGCCACCGTCGACGCGCTCATCGGCTTCGACCTGCTCGGCGCCGCGGCCGACACCAACCTCGCCGCCTGTGCCGCCGAGCGGACGGTGGCCGTCGTCAACACGGCCGTCGTGCCCACCGCCGCCATGATCACCAGGGGTGCCGCGGTGCCCGGTGGCCCCGAGGACGCCCTCGCCAGGATCGCGCTCGCGACCACGTCCGACGCGCTGTTCGCGCTCGACGCCCAAAGCCTGGCGGAGCAGCTCTTCGGCGACCACATGCCGGCCAACCTGCTGCTCCTCGGCGCGGCGTACCAGCACGGCTGCCTGCCCGTCAGCGCCGAGGCGGTGGAGCGCGCGGTGGAGCTCAACGGCACCGCGGTGGCCAAGAACCTGGCCGCGTTCCGCTGGGGCCGCGCCGCCGTGATCGACCCGGGTGCCGTGCAGCGCGCGGCCGCCCCACGGACGGAGCCCCAGCCGAGCGCCACCCTGGAGGAGGCGGTGGCCCTGCGCGTCTCCGACCTGACGGAGTACCAGGACCGCGCCTATGCCGAGCGCTACCAGCGGGCGGTGCAGGCCGTCACCCGCATCGCGTCGGAACGCGCGGGGGAGGAGCACGGCCGGCGCATCGCGCTCACCTTCGCCAAGGCGCTGCACAAGCTGATGGCGTACAAGGACGAGTACGAGGTGGCCCGCCTGCACCTGGATCCCGCCGAACAGGCCCGCATCCGCGAGGAGTTCGGCCCGGACGCCGACGTGTCCGTCCTGTTGCACCCGCCCGTGCTGCGCGCCCTGGGCATGAACCGCAAACTGCGTCTGCGCCGCACCCGAGTGCCCGCCTTCCGCGTCCTGCGGGCCGCACGACGACTGCGCGGCACTCCGCTGGACCCCTTCGGTCACGCGGCGGTGCGGCACGAGGAGCGCGCCCTGATCACCGAGTACCAGCAGCTGATGCGGGAGGCTCTCGACCGGCTCTCCCCGGACAACGCCGAGGCGGTCGCCGAGATCGCCGCGCTGCCGGAAGCGATCCGCGGCTACGAGCACATCAAGGTGGCACGGGTCCAGGACTACCGCGAGCAGGCCCGTACGGCACTGGCCGCGTTGGCGGAGTGACCTCAGCAGACGGCGTCGGTGCCGCCGGTGTTCTCGGCTACGGGCGGGCGGAGCGGGGTGCGGTTGAGGATGTCGTAGACGGCGACGAAGGCCGCCGCCAGCACGGCACCCACGGCGGCGACCGCGAAGTTCCAGCGGTAGCCGGCCGGCGTCACACCGACGGCGTCCAGTAGCGCCGTGGTCACCGCCCCCGACGCGGCGCTCCCGATCGTGCGCGCGAGGGTGTTGACCCCGCTCGCGGCGGCGGTCTTCTCCGGCGCCACGTGCTGGACCGCCAACGTGCCGAGCGCCGCGTAGCTGATGCCGATACCCCCGCCCAGCAGGGTGGAGGCGGCGTACACATCGAGATCACCGGCGCAGGACAGGGTCAGCCACAGCCCGGACGAGCCGACCAGCACCGACCCGGAGGTCACCAGGGCCGAGGCGGAGAACCTGCGCATCAGACGGCCGGAGAGGACGGAGAACACCAGCATCAGCGTGGTCGTGGGCAGCAGATACCCGCCCACGCGCAGCACGGAGGCGCCCCACTGGCTCTGCGCGAAGCCGGAGATCGTGGTCATCATCACGAACAGGGAGAAGCCGAGGAGGAACGAGGCCACGCTGGCACCCACCGTGCGGCGGTCGGTGAGCATCTCCGGCTCGATCAGCGGGGTCGCGACGCGCCGCGCGGTCACGGCCCACAGCACGCCGGCCAGCGCGGCGGCGCCGAAGACGCCGAGCGTCCG
Organism: Streptomyces sp. NPDC036984; assembly: GCF_055607665.1. Lineage (NCBI taxonomy): Bacteria > Bacillati > Actinomycetota > Actinomycetes > Kitasatosporales > Streptomycetaceae > Streptomyces > Streptomyces sp. NPDC036984. Next base: position 12,208 of record NZ_JBVJRL010000038.1, on the reverse strand, counting down.
CGTTGCCGTCCAGCCCCACGAACCGCCCTGACTGGTGGCGAGCAGCAGACACACCAGAGCCGCGCACAGCAGCACGGCCCCGGGCAGGTCGGGGCGGCCCTCGGCGCGCGGCGAACCACCCTTGACCACGGCCCCCACGAGGACCATGCAGCCCGCCCCGAGGGCGCCGATGGTCCAGAACAGCGCGCGGTAGTTCCCGGCGAACAGACCCGCCATGACCATGCCCGCGCCGCTTCCCAGACCGACCGTGGCGCTGACGAAACCGATCCCGGTGGGCAGCTGACGCTCCGGCAGCAATTCGCGGACGATACCCACGGCGAGGGGAAGCAGAGCCGACCCCGCGCCCTGGAGAACACGACCGGCCACCATCCACCCGATCCCGCCCGCCGTGGCACTGACCACCGCCCCCAGCGTCAGCAGGCCGAGCGTGACCAGGGAGAGCGTGCGTCTGCCGTACAGATCGCCGAAGCGGGAGAAGAGCGGAATGGCGATGGCACCGGACAGCAGACTCCCGGTCACCGTCCAGCCGGCCGCCGCGTACGACGTGTGCAGACCGTGCTGAAGAGCCGGGAGCATGGGGACGACCACGGTGTTCTGCAAAGTGGCCACCGCGGCCACGAACGCCAGCACCGAGACGGCCGGCCACGGGTTCCGGGCGTGCGGGGGCCGGATGCGGTCGACGGCGGCAAGGGTCCGGTTCATGGTGCCTTTTTCATGTTCGATGGAGACATGCGACGCCCGGGCCCGCGACCGGTTCGCTGTGCCCCGGCGCGAGCGGGCCTGTGGGGCGCTACACGCCGAGGACGGCCGCCAGGCAGGCGGTGACCTGCTCCTGATGCTCCGCCAGGTAGAAGTGTCCGCCGGAGAACACGCGCAGGTCGAAGCCAGCGGTGGTGTGCTCGCGCCACGCGTCGGCCTCCTCGACCGACGCCTTGGGGTCGGCGTCGCCCACCAGAGCCGTGACGGGGCAGGCGAGCCGTGGCCCCGGACGGTAGGTGTACGTCTCGATCGCACGGTAGTCCGCGCGTACCGCCGGGAGCACCATGCGCACCACCTCCGGGTCCGTGAGAACCTCCTGCTGGCTGCCGCCCAGCGACCGCAGTTCCTCGACCAGTCCCGCGTCGTCGCGCAGATGGACCCGCTCCATCCGCTGCCGGGAGGGGGCGCGACGCCCCGACACGACCAGCGCCCGCGGACCCGGACGGCCCTGCGCGTGCAGGCGGCGGGCGACCTCGAAGGCGACGATCGCGCCCATGCTGTGCCCGAAGAAGACGAACGGCGGCTCCACGGGCGGCAGCCACGCCTCGGCGATGCCGTCGGCCAGGTCGTCGATGGTCACCGGCAGCGGCTCGCGCCTGCGCTCCTGGCGCCCGGGATACTGGACCGCGAGGACGTCGGCCCGGCCGCGCAGCGCCGCGGACAGCGGATACCAGTAGGTGGCGGACCCGCCGGCGTGCGGGAAGCAGACGAGACCGGGGCGCGCGGCGGCCTCGGGATGGAACCGCCGGAACCACAGCTCGCCGTCGCCCGACCGCTCCGGCGACGGCTCGGTTTCCGTCTTGGACACCATGGACGTTCCCCCCGTGTGTGCGTGTTCCTCGATGCCGTGCGTCTGCGATGCGCCGCCGGGGTGCCGGCCGTACCGGCACCCCCGCGGCGTACGCGCAGCGCCCGTCAGTAGGCGACGGCGAGTGTCGCCCGGTGGTGCCGGCCCTGCTCGGCCTCGTCGAGCACCGCGATGGCGAAGTCGGCGTACGAGATACGGCTGTTGCCGTCCGCGTCGGTCAGCAGGCCGGTGTCGCCGATCCGGTAGGAGCCGGTGCGCTCACCCTCCGGCTGGAACTCCAGCGGCGGCACGAGCACCACCCAGTCCACCGCGGCGTCGGCCGACGCGAGGAACTCCAGGGCGGCGGCGTGACCGTCGGCGAAGGGGCGGTAGTCGGCGGGGAACTCGGGCGTGTCCATGAGCCGGGTGCCCGGAGCGACGTGCAGCGTGGCGGCCAGACCGATCGCCAGCAGCCGCCCGGTGCCGTTCTTCGCCAGCCCCGCCACCAGCGCGTCGGCCGCGCCGACGAAGGCGTCACGCGGAACGGTGTCGCCCGCCGGAGCGATGGCGTTGACGACCACATCGGCGCCGGCGACGATCTCGGCCACCCGCTCGCCGTCGGTCACATCACCGCCCACCACGGTGGTGCCGTCGGCCGACAGGTCACCGTACTTGGCGGGGTCGCGCACCACGGAGACGACCTCGTGCCCGCGCCGGCGCGCCTCCTGAGCGATCAGCCGGCCCGCCTTGCCGCCGCCGCCGAAGACCACGATCCTGCTCATCCTCATGCCTCCTGATATCAACCTGATAGGACGTTTCCTCAAGACCACCGGCGCGCCGGTGCAGCCTGCGCAGCACCGGTGTCGAGCGTAACCAGCGAGGTAGTTTCCACCTGGATACCTGGCTAGACTCGGCCTGGTGGATACCTCGCAGAATTCCGCTCCGTTCGACCCCGTCTGCCCTTCCGACATCGCACCGATCCGGATCGGCGACAAATGGTCGGCGCTCATCGCCACCTTGCTGTCCGACGGCCCGCTGAGGTTCTCCGAAATCCGCTCCCAGCTTTCCTCGGTGACACCGAAAACGCTGACGAAGTCCCTGCGGATGCTGGAACGGGACGGGTTCGTCGGCCGCAGCGAGGAGATGGACGGTTCCAAACGTGTGAGCTATGAACTGACGCCCCTCGGGCGCACTCTGCTCGAGCCCATCGCGATGGCGGTGCGATGGGCCGAGAAGCACATGGGCGACGTGCTCGACGCCCGCGAGGCGTACGACCGCCGGCAGGGGACGCCGACGCCCTGAACGGACGTCGGCACCCCGCTGCGGCGGATCACGGTCAGGACGTCGGGCTCGTGTAGAACACGATCTTGGCCTCGGCCGTCTTGCCCAGTTCGACCGGGCGCCACTGGCGGAAACCGTGCCGGCCCAGGTAGGCGCCGCTGATGCCGACGGCCGGGCAGTACAGCCACGCGCCGGAGCTGAGCGCGGGAAACTCCGCCCACGCCTCGACCCGGACCTCGCCGCCCTTGAGGCTCAGTATCTCGGTCAGATACACCATCGGCATGCCGTCCGACTCGCGCTCGAAGACGAGACGGTACTCGCCCGTGACAGTGCCGACCTTGCCCTGGTCGGGGTCGATGAAGTCGGCGGTGTACCAGCCGCGCTGCCCCGGCTTCGGATGGTCGAAGTCGATGTCGGCACCGAAGTCGCTGAGTACTTCCTGAAGGTTCTCGTACATGTCGTGGGTTCCCCTCATGCCTTGCGGAAGACGTCCTTGCAGGCGATCTTTCCGTCCCGGATGGTGAAGATGTCGACGCCGCGTTCGAGGATGTCGCCGTTCCGGGAGGTGACGGTGAATTCCAGGATCTCCTTGTCGGCGACGACGAGATGCTCGCCGAAAGCCATCTGGGCACCGGCCGCGTGCAGTTCGTCGCGCTTGCGGAGCACCTCGGCGATGAAGTCCTCCAGCTCCGACCGCTTGTGCGTGCGGCCCGGTTCGTCGCCCTCGGCGGCGATCCACACACCGTCGTCGGCGAAGCACTCCGCGGCACGCTTGTCGTCGTCGTCGCCGCACGCCGCGAAAAACGCGAGGACCGGGCTCTGGTTCTGGGACTGGCTCATGTCATGACCTTTCTTCGATACGTACGCGGTGTGATCCGACCTACGCTCCCGCCGTTCCGGCGAGACGGACAGGGAGGGACTCCAGGCCCCGGAACTGAAGGCTGTGCCGCCACTGCAGCGACTCCGCGGGCACACACAGCTCCCAGGACGAGAAGCGGTGCAGCAGCCGCTCCAGCACGACCAGCCCTTCCAGGCGGGCCAGGGGCGCGCCGAGGCAGTGGTGGATGCCGTGACCGAACGCCAGATGGCCGTTGTCGGGACGGTCGAGGCGGATGGCGTCGGGCGTCTCGAACCGCGTGTCGTCCCGGTCCGCCGAGCACAGCGACACGAAGACGATCTCGTTCTCCGGAATCGTCACCCCGCCCACCGTCACCGGCTCCCGCGTGAACCGGATCGTGCTCATGTTCAGCGGACTCTCGTGCCGCAGCACCTCCTCCACGGCCGCGGGCAGCGCCCCGGGATCCGCGCGCAGTTCCTCGCGCAGGGCGGGACGGGTGAGCAGCGCCAGCAGCATGCTGCTCAGCAGCGACGCGGTCGTCTCGTAGCCCGCGTTCATCACCAGGAACACCGTGGAGAGCATCTCGCTCTCGGTCAGGTGCACACCCTCGTCCTCAGCCGCGATCAGCGCACTGATCATGTCGTCGCCGGGACGCACACGCTTGGCCGCGATCAGTTCTCGCACATAGCCGTACGCCGTGGTGATGACGGCCCGTTTCTCGTCCATGGACGTCTCGACACTGCCGAGGGCACTGCTCCATTCCCGGAAGTCGTCGTAGGCCTCCTCCGGAATGCCGAGCAGACTACCGATGACCGCCATGGGGACCGGCAGGGCGAACTCCTCCACGAAGTCGAATTCCTCGCCGATGGGGAGCCGGTCCAGGGCCTGGTCCACGATCTTCTCGACGGCCGGCCGCAGGGCCTGCACCCGGCGCATCGTGAACGCCTTCCCGACCAGCTTGCGCAGCCTGGTGTGGTCCGGCGGATCACTGAACAGCATGCTGCGCGGATTCTCGGTGATCTCCTCATCCGGGTCCACGGCATGGCGCCTGATCACCCCGGCCAGCTCCGGCGCGTTCTTCGACAGCCGGGAATCGGCCAGCAGACGGCGCGCATCGTCGTAGCCGGTGATCACCCAGGCCTGCACGGCGGTCGCCAGTGTCTTCACCGTGAGTTTGACCGCCGGGGCCTCGGACCGCAGCCGTGCGAAGACCGCGTACGGATCCTGAGTGAACTCCCGGCTCAGCAGATCGAGTTCCGGTGACTCGGTGATGGTCACGAACAACCTCCAACAAAGGCGCGGGGAACGCGCCGGATACGGGAACTGGGGTGCGCGAATGCGGTGGCGGGCGCGCGGCCCGCCCGGGTCAGACGAGTTCGGCGAGCCAGCCGTCGATCGCGGCGGCGACGGCGCGCGCATGGTCGTGCAGGATGCTCAAGTGGTCACCGGGCACGGTCCGGTGTGTCACTCGCCGCGCCCACCCGGCCGGCTCCTCACGTGCCGGCGCGTGCGGTTCGCCGCCGAGCCGCTCGGCGGCCTGGAGGAACAGCGTCGGCACCGGGCTGCGCGAAGGACGCCAGCCGGCGAAGAGCTTCAGATAGCGGCCCATGGCCCGCAGCTGCGCCTCGTCGACGAGCTCGGCCAGCGTGCGGTCCCGCGACAGCTGCTGGAAGAGCGTCGGCGTCAGGTGCGCGTACTCCGGGCCGCCCGGTGTCAGGCAGTCCAGCAGCACCAGGCCGGCCGGTGCGGACTCCTCCTGCCGCAGGGCCTCCGCGACGGCGTGCGCCAGCCAGCCGCCGGAGGAGTACCCGGCGAGGACGAACGGCCGACCCCCGGCGTGCCGGCGCACCACCTCCGCCTGCCAGGACACCGCCTCGTCAAGGGTGCGCGGCAGCGGCTGCCCCTCGCGGTAGCCGGGCAGCGGCGTCACCACGACATCCCGGCCGACGGCCAGCCCGGCCGTGAGCTTGCCGAACTGGTAGGGGCTGGACGGCGCCACGAAGCTGGGCACGAAGACCAGCGCAGGCGTGTCCGTGCCGGTCCCGAACGAGATCGGCGCCGGCCCCGCCGGGTCGGTACCGGGCCGTACGTCCGCCTCGGCACGGTCCGCCGCCGCGGCCAGCAGATCGAGCCCCTCGCTCAGCAGGCCCTCGGCACAGGCCCGGACGAACGCCGCCTTCAGCTCCTGCGACCCGCCCACCGCGCCACCGGGGGCCACCGTACCGTTGGTGGCCGTCGTATCGCCCGGCACCGTCGCATCGCCCGAGGCTGCCGTACCGCCCGATGCCGCCGTATCGCCGGAGGCCGCCGTACCGTCGGGTGCCGCGGGCCCGTCCTCCGCCAACCGGCCGGCGCCCCGCAGCAGACCCACCATCTCGTCGGCCAGCTCGCCGGGCGACGGCGTGGTCAGGACCAGCGCCGACGGCACGGTGACCCCGAGGGCCCGGGTGAGGGCGTCCCGCAACTCCACGGCGCCGAGCGAGGTCAGGCCCAGCTGCGCGAACGACAGACCGGAGTCCGGCCCCGCACCGTCACGGTGACCGAGGACGGCCGCGGTCTGGTGCAGCACCAGCCGCCGTACGCCGGCCGCGTCCACGGGCACGGGAGCCGCCTCCTCTTCCTCTGGATGCGGCAGCGCGGACCCGCCCTCGACGCTCCGCCGCGCCACCGGGCCGACGGCGTCGGCCGCCGGGGTGGGCCAGTACCGGATCTGCCGGAACGGGTACGTGGGCAACTCCACCCGGGGCCGCCACCCGGTGCCGAACAAGGCCTTCCAGTCGACGTCCGCCCCGCCGGCCACCAGTCCGGCCAGCGCCCCCAGCACCGCACGTTCCTCCGGTTGCCCGTCCCGCAGCGCCGCGAGCACCGTCGCCTCGCCCGGCTCCACCAGGCAGTCGGGGACGAGCGGCGACAGCACCGCCGACGGCCCCAGCTCCACGAAGGTGCGCACACCCAGCGCCTCCACGGCCCGCACCGCGTCCAGGAACCGGACCGGACGACGCGCCTGCGCCACCCAGTAGTCGGGCGAGGCCAGCTCACCGGCCGTCAACGGCTGCCCCGTCAGCGTGGAGACGACGGTGAGCCGCGGCGCCGAGAACTCCGCCCCGGCCACCACCTCCCGGAACCGCTCCAGCATCGGCTCCATCAGCCGCGAGTGGAACGCGTGCTCCACCTCCAGCGCCCGCGCCCGGTGCCCCGCCGCACGCAGATGGGACATCAGCGGGGACAGCTCGGACGCCGACCCGGACAGCACCACCGAGCGGGGCCCGTTGACCGCGGCCATCTCGACGCCCGGGACGCCGTCCAGCACGGACCGCGCCTCCTCCTCGCTCAGCTGAACCGCGGCCATCGCCCCGCCGGGCGGCAACTCCTGCATCAGCCGCCCCCGTGCCACGACCAGAGCCGCCGCATCGGCCAGGCCCAGCGCGCCGGACACATGCGCCGCGGCCAGCTCACCGACCGAGTGGCCGGTCAGCACCTCCGGCCGGACCCCCCAGGACTCCACGAGCCGGTACAGCGCCACCTCCAGCGCGAACAGGGCCGGCTGCGCCACCTCCGTACGGCGCAGTTCATCCGGCGAGTCCAGCAGCGCGCGCAACGACCGTCCCAGCAGCGGATCGAGGTGCGCGCACACCTCGTCGAGGGCACGCGCGTAGGCCGCGAAGCGGCGGTACAGCCCCAGCCCCATGCCGGCCCGCTGCGAACCCTGCCCCGTGAAGACGAACCCCGTGCGCCCCTCCCGCCGCACACCCTCGACCACGTCCGCCGACGGCACCCCGTCCCGCAGCGCGGCCAGGCCCCGCAGCAGGTCACCGGAGTCGGCCGCCAGGATCACCGCGGTGCGGGCCATCCGCTGCCGACTCGTGGCCAACGCCCACCCGGCGTCGTCCACACGCAGCCCTGCCGCACCGGCGACGGACCGGTGCAGGCGCTCCGCCTGGGCCCGCAGCGCCCCCGAGTCCCGGGCGCTGACCACGCAGGGCACGAGCGGCAAGGCGACCTCGGCACGCGGCGGCTCGGACTCGGCCCGCGGCGCCTCCTCGACCAGGACATGCGCGTTGGTCCCGCTGATGCCGAACGCCGACACCCCCGCCCGGCGCGGCCGCTCGCCCGCCGGCCACGGCTCCGCGTCGGCGAGCAGCCGAACCGGCGCGCTCGACCAGTCGACATGCGCCGACGGCTCCTCGACATGCAGCGTCCTCGGCAACGACTCGTGCCGCAGCGCCAGCACCATCTTGATCAGACCGGCCATGCCGGCCGCGGCCTGGGTGTGCCCGAGATTCGACTTCACCGAACCGAGCCGCAACGGCCGGTCCCCGTCCCGCCCTTGACCGTACGTGGCCAGCAGCGCCTGCACCTCGATCGGGTCACCCAACGAGGTGCCGGTGCCGTGTGCCTCCACCACGTCCACCTCCGCGGCCTGGAGACCCGCGTCGCGCAACGCACTGCGGATCACCCGCTGCTGCGCGGGACCACTGGGCGCGGTCAGCCCGTTCGAGGCACCGTCCTGGTTCACCGCCGAACCCCGCACCAGGGCCAGCACCTCATGGCCCTGCGCGCGGGCCACCGACTCCCGCTCGAGCAGCACCATGCCGACGCCCTCCGACCAGCCGACGCCGTCCGCACGCGCCGAGAACGCCTTGCACCGGCCGTCCGGCGCCAGCCCGCGCTGCCGGCTGAACTCCACGAAACCGGTGGGCGTGGACATCACCGTGACGCCGCCCACCAGCGCCAGATCGCAGTCACCGGCCCGCAGCGCCCGCACCGCCGAGTGCAGCGCCACCAGCGAGGACGAACAGGCCGTGTCCACCGTGACCGCGGGCCCGGTCAGCCCCAGCGCGTATGCGATCCGGCCCGACGCCACACTCGCCGCGTTGCCGGTCAGCAGAAAGCCCTCCACGTCGTCCGGGGTGGTGGCGAGCAGCAGCGGATAGTCCTGGCCGTTCATGCCGACGAACACGCCCGTCGACCCTGCCGCGGCCGCGGCGGGATCGATCCCGGCCCGCTCGAACGTCTCCCACGCCACCTCCAGCAGCAGCCGCTGCTGCGGATCCATGGCGAGGGCCTCGCGGGGCGAGATACCGAAGAAAGCCGAGTCGAACCGGTCGGCCTCCGCGAGAAAGCCGCCGTGCCGGGCGTAACTGCGGCCCGAGGCGCCCGGTTCCGGGTCGTACACGTCCGGCCAGCCACGGTCGTCGGGGAACGACGACACCGCGTCCACCCCGTCCGCCACCAGCCGCCACAAGTCCTCGGGACCGCGCACCCCACCGGGAAAACGGCAGCCCATGCCCACGATCGCGATGGGTTCCACGGCGGCGGCGACCAGCTCCCGGTTCTGCTCCCGCAGCCGCTCCACCTCCTTCAGCGCGGAACGCAGTGCCTCGACATACCGCTGCACGGCCGGGTCGGCCGTCGTGTCCCTGGTCGTCCCCGTCATTGCTCCCCCACGGTCTCGGCGGCCAGCCGCAGCAGGCTCTCCGCATCCAGCAGGTCAAGGTCGTCGGCGTCGGCGGCGCGCGCACCGGCAGCACCGCGGGGAGCACTCCCCGCCGGGGCACCGCCGTCCTCCTCCGCCAGCCCGAGCAGCAGATCGAGCAGACCGGCCCGGCGCAGGCGCTCCACGGAAAGGCCCGCCAGCAGCCGGCGCACCCGCTCCTCCTCGCCGTCGCCACCGCCGCCGTCCGCCGCATCAGCGGCGTCCAGCTCCAGCAGCCCCGCGAGATAGCCGGTGACCGCCGCCGGGGTGGGCGCGTCGAACACCAGGCTGCTGGGCAGCGCCACACCGGTGATCTCACCCAGCCGGTTACGCAGCTCGACCGAGGTGAGGGAATCGAAACCCATGTTGTGGAAGGCGCGCTGCGGATCGATCATCGACCCGCTGCGATGCCCCAGCACCGCCGCCACCTCATCGCGCACCACATCACCGAGCACCCGCTCACGCTCGTGCGCCGGCGTCGCCGCAAGCCGGTCCCGCAGCGACGCACCGCCCGGCGAGCCGGCCCGCGACCGGGCGGGCAGCAGCCCCCGGAGCAGGGCGGGTACTCCGTCCGGCTGCGCACGCAACGCCCTGACGTCCAGCCGCGCCGGCGCCAGCAGTGCGGCATCCGCGTCGAGCGCCGTGTCGAACAGGGCCAGCCCGTCCTCCGGAGCGAGCGACAGCAAGCCGGCCCGGGCGAGCCGCGCCCGGTCCGCCGCCGCCAAGTCACGGGTCATACCCGAGGGTTCCGCCCACGGGCCCCAGGCCAGTGACACCGCGGGCAGACCCCGCTCGCGCCGGTACGCCGCCAGATCGTCGAGGAACGCGTTCGCCGCCGCGTAGGCGGCCTGCCCCGCACCCCCGAGCAGTCCGGACACCGAGGAGAACAGCACGAAGAAGTCCAGCTCGGCCTGGTCCGCGGTGAGCAGGTGCAGATTCCACGCGGCCTCGGCCTTGGACCGCCACACCGCCGAGAGCCGCTCCGGCGTCAGCGCCGTGACCAGGCCGTCGTCCAGCACACCGGCCGCATGCACGACACCGGACAGGGCAGCCCCGCCGGGCACCGCGGCCAGCGCACCGGCCAGCGCCGAGCGGTCGGCGACATCACAGGCGACCGTGGCCACCGAGGCCCCCATCTCCCGCAGCTCGGCCTCCAGCTCGGCCGCACCCGGGGCTTCCGGACCCCGCCGGCTGAGCAGCAGCAGACTCCGCACGCCCCGATGCCGCACCAGATGCCGGGCGACCCGGCCGCCCAGCGCACCGCCGGCGCCCGTGACGACGACGGTTCCGGACGTCGTGGGGCGGGCCGCACCCGTGACCGCCGCCCGGACCAGACGCGGCACCAGCACCTCCCCGGCACGCAACGCCACATGAGGCTCACCGACCGCCAGCGCGGCCGCCAGCAGGTCCGGTGTCGCCGCCGCGTCGTACTCCACGAGGACCAGCCGACCCGGGTTCTCCGACTGCGCCGAACGCACCAGACCCCGCACCCCGGACCCGGCCGGATCAGCACCGTCGAGCAGCACCACCAGCCGCGCCCCCAGCAGCCGGTCCTCGGCCAGCCAGGCCCGTACGACGTCCAGGGCACCGATCGCGGCCCGACGCGCCGCCGCCTCCGGCTCCGCCTCCTCCGACGGTTCCCGCAGCGCCACCGCCACGGGAAGGAACACCAGTGGCGAAACGGCCGCACCGCCGTCGAGCGCCCGCACCACGGCATCGACATCGGGTACGACGTCCACCCCGTCGCCGGTGACGGACACCGCGGAACCCAGCACGAACGAACCGCCGAACCGCGGCTCACCCGCCGCCGACGGGGAGACGACCGCCTCGACACGCTGCCATTCGACGCCGTAGAGGTGACGGCGGGCGGCGGCTCCCGCGCCGCCCCACCTCCGTACTGCCAGGACGAGTTCGTTCACCGACGCCACCGGGCTTCCCGACGCGTCGCCGATGCGCAGCGACACCGTGCGCCCGGTGGACTCGTCCCCGGCCCGCCGGGCGTCCCACGAGATGGTGACCTGCGCCTCGGACACACCGCCGCGCCGTACGGCCAGCCCGGCCCACGAGTGTGCGGCCGACCCCGGCTCCACGAGACCGAGAGCGGTCAGCACGTGCACGGTGCCATCCACCACCACCGGATCGAGGACGAGGGCCTCCGCCCGCTCACGATCCGCTTCGGGCACCGCCATGTCGAGGGCGACCCCACCGTCCCACTGCCGCACCGCGCGCACCGCGGCCAGGGCTGTGTCGGCCTCGTAGCCCAGGTCCGCCAACAGCCGGCGCAGCTCGGCCACATCGACCTCGACAGCATCCGCCGGGCTGCCGCCCGTCTCGTCTACAGGCGCGGCCGGGCCGAGCCGAGCGCTTACGTGATGCTCCCAGACCGGCTCGCCGTCGACATCGTCCTCCGACACCTCCGAACGGGCGTACACGTCTGCCTGTCGACATCCGGTCTCGTCCGGCGCGGCCACGGTGACCTGGAACTGCACGGCCCCCGCCTCGGGGCGGAACAGCGGCGCGACGTGCGTGAGTTCCTCGACGGAGGAACAGCCGACGTGGGCCGCGGCCGCCAGCACCAATTCCACCGGCAGACCGTCGGAGCCGCCCCGCATCCCCTCACCGGCCAGCCCGAGCGGCCACATCGGCGACTGCGCGGGCAGCCGTCCGGTGAGCACCAGGTCATCGCGCCCGGCGAGCTGAAGGGCACCGGTGAGGAACGGATGGGTGAGTGAGGTGAGACCGGTGGCGGTGAGATCGCCCGGGGCTGTGGAGGGTGTCAGCCAGTAGTGCTGGTGCTGGAAGGGGTAGGTGGGGAGGGGCGTGGTGCGGGGGTGTGCGGGGGCGTAGTAGGCGGCCCAGTCGACGGTGTGGCCGTGGATGTGGGTGGCGGCCAGTGCGGTGAGGAGGGTCGTTGCCTGGGGGTGGTTACGGCGTTGGGTGGCCACTGCCGTTACCGAGCCGGGCACTTGGCCGGTGGCGAGTGTGGTGAGTACGGCGTCGGGGCCGATCTCCAGGAGGGTGGTTGTCCCGGTGTCGGTGAGGGTGGTGAGGGTGTCGGCGAAGCGGA
>NZ_JBVJRL010000037.1:0-50703 GCF_055607665.1 Streptomyces sp. NPDC036984 | reverse complement strand
GAAGTACCAGCTCAAGCCGAGGGACTGGGAAGCGGCCGAGCGGGAGGGCCGGACCATCGCACCGCTCATCACCCGGCTCAACGCCGTCCGACGGCAGCACCCGGCGCTGCACCGCCTGCGGAACCTCCGCTTCCATCAGACCGACAACGATGCCGTGCTCGCCTACAGCAAGAGCACGGGCACCGACACGGTCATCGTGGTCGCCAATCTCGACCCGCAGCACACCCAGGAGGCCACGGTCTCGTTGGACATGCCGCAACTCGGCCTGGACTGGCACGCCGACCTGTCCGTACACGACGAACTGACGGGCGAGACGTACCACTGGGGCAGGACCAACTACGTGCGTCTCACGCCCGGCTCGGTGCCGGCGCACGTGCTCCACGTCGGGCGATCGACGCCCCAGATCGGAGGGCCCGCAGCGTCATGACCGTCAACGACCCCGTACCGGACACCTTCGAGGACACTCCCGCCAAGGACCGGGACCCGGAGTGGTTCAAACGCGCCGTCTTCTACGAGGTCCTGGTCCGCTCCTTCCACGACAGCAACGGCGACGGCGTCGGCGACCTGAAGGGCCTGACCGCCAAGCTCGACTATCTCCAGTGGCTGGGGGTCGACTGTCTGTGGCTGCCGCCGTTCTTCCAGTCCCCGCTGCGGGACGGCGGTTACGACGTCTCCGACTACACCGCCGTCCTCCCGGAGTTCGGTGACCTCGCCGACTTCGTGGAGTTCGTGGACGCCGCCCACCAGCGCGGCATGCGCGTCATCATCGACTTCGTCATGAACCACACCAGCGACCAGCACCCGTGGTTCCAGGAGTCCCGCAAGAACCCCGACGGCCCGTACGGGGACTACTACATGTGGGCCGACGACGACAAGCAGTACGAGGACGCCCGGATCATCTTCGTCGACACCGAGGTCTCCAACTGGACCTTCGACCCGGTACGCGGCCAGTACTACTTCCACCGCTTCTTCTCGCACCAGCCGGACCTGAACTACGAGAACCCGGCCGTCCAGGAGGAGATCCTGGCCGCCCTGCGCTTCTGGCTGGACCTGGGGATCGACGGCTACCGCCTGGACGCGGTGCCCTACCTCTACGCGGAGGAGGGCACCAACTGCGAGAACCTGCCGGCGACCCACGAGTTCCTGAAGCGGGTCCGCCGCGACATCGACGCGATGTACCCGGACACCGTGCTGCTGGCGGAGGCCAACCAGTGGCCCGAGGACGTCGTCGACTACTTCGGCGACTACACCGCCGGCGGCGACGAGTGCCACATGGCGTTCCACTTCCCGGTCATGCCGCGCATCTTCATGGCCGTACGGCGGGAATCCCGCCATCCGGTCTCGGAGATCCTGTCCAAGACCCCCGCGATCCCGTCCGGCTGCCAGTGGGGCATCTTCCTGCGCAACCACGACGAGCTGACCCTCGAGATGGTCACCGACGAGGAACGCGACTACATGTGGGCCGAGTACGCCAAGGACCCGCGGATGCGCGCCAACATCGGCATCCGCCGGCGCCTGGCGCCACTGCTCGACAACGACCGCAACCAGATCGAGCTGTTCACGGCCCTGCTGCTGTCCCTGCCCGGCTCGCCGATCCTCTACTACGGCGACGAGATCGGCATGGGCGACAACATCTGGCTCGGCGACCGCGACGCCGTCCGCACCCCCATGCAATGGACCCCCGACCGCAACGCCGGCTTCTCGACCTGCGACCCGGGACGTCTCTTCCTGCCGACCATCATGGACCCGGTCTACGGCTACCAGGTCACCAACGTGGAAGCCTCCATGTCCTCCCCGTCCAGCCTGCTGCACTGGACCCGCCGCATGATCGAGATCCGCAAGCAGAACCCCGCCTTCGGACTCGGCTCGTTCACGGAACTCCAGTCCTCCAACCCGGCGGTGCTGGCGTTCCTGCGCGAGTACGGCGACGACCTGGTGCTGTGCGTGAACAACTTCTCCCGCTTCGCCCAGCCCACCGAACTCGATCTGCGGACCTACGACGGACGGCATCCGGTCGAGCTGATCGGCGGGGTGCGTTTCCCCGCCATCGGTGAACTTCCCTACCTGCTGACCCTCCAGGGCCACGGCTTCTACTGGTTCCGGCTCACCCGAGTCGCATCCCGCATCGGCCGCCGCCGCTGAGCGCCGGCGTCGAGGAAAGGACGCGTCACCATGCCGAAGACCATCACCGCCCGACCGCGCACCGCGGCCGGCCTCGACGGGCCCCTGGCCTCGCTGGGCGGGCTGCTGCGCGAATGGCTGCCGCGGCAACGCTGGTTCGCGGGCAAGGACCGGCCCGTCACCGATCTGTCGGTGCTGTCCATGACCGAGCTGTTCCCGGGGTGTGTGCACCTGCTGGTGCACGCCTCGCACGCGCCGGTGCCCACCCCCGGCGGCACTCCCCCGCCCGGGGACTGCTACCAGCTGCTGCTGGGCCTGCGCCGGCACCTCGCCCCGCGGCTGGAGCGGGCGTTCATCGGGCGCGCGGAGGAGGGCCCGCTGGCCGGGCTCGCGGTCTACGACGCGCTGCACGACCCGCGCTCGGCCCATCTGCTGCTGGAGCGGCTGCGGCAGCCCGGCGCGGTGGGCCCGCTGCGCTTCGAGGCGAACCCGGCCGCCCGGGTGCCGGGCGGACTGCCGCCGCGGCTGCTGGACGCCGAGCAGTCCAACTCCTCGATCGTGTACGGCGACGCGTACATCCTGAAGGTCTTCCGGCGGATCCAGCCGGGCGTCAACCCGGACCTGGAGGTGCCGGCCGCGCTGGCCGCGCAGGGCTGTGACCGGGTGCCCGCGCCGGTGGCCTGGTTCACCACGACCGCCCCGCGCCCCGCCACCCTCGGGGTGCTCCAGCCGTTCCTGCCGGCCGCCACCGACGGCTGGACGCTGGCGCTGCGGGCGCTCGCCGCCGGAGACGACTTCACGACCGAGGCCCGGGCGCTGGGCCGGGCCATGGCCGAGGTGCACCTGGCGCTGGCCGAGGCGTTCCCGCCGGCCGGACCGGGCGAGAACGGCCGTACGGCCGAGGCGATGTGTGCGCGGCTGGACGCCGCCGCGCACGCCGTCCCCGGGCTGGTGCCCTTCGTGCCCGGCCTGAAGGCCGCGTTCGGGGCGCTCGCCACGTGCGACACCGGGCCGCCGGCCCAGCGCATCCACGGCGATATGCACCTCGGGCAGGTGCTGCGGGCCGGCCGCGACTGGTTCGTCATCGACTTCGAGGGCGAACCGTCCCGCCCCCTCGCCGAGCGGCGGGCCCCTCAGTCCCCGGTGCGGGACGTCGCCGGGATGCTGCGCTCCTTCGACTACGCGGCCCGGCAGCGCCGCCCCTGGCGACCCGAGTGGGCGCGCCGCTGCCGGGAGGCGTTCTGCGCGGGCTACGCGGCCCGCGCCGGCTGGGATCCACGCAAGAAGCACGCGCTGCTGCGCGCGCACGAGACGGACAGGGCGGTCTACGAGGTGCTGTACGAGGCGAGACACCGGCCGGACTGGCTGCCGGTTCCGATGGCGGCGATCAAGCGACTCGCCGTGTGGGGAGGCTGACGCATGGCACTGCGCGACACCACCCGTCCCGAGGCCGCGGGCCCCGTGCCGCCCGCGGCCGTCCCCCTGGACGCCGCCGACCGCGGCCGGCTGCTCGCCGGCGCGCACCACGATCCGCACGCCCTGCTGGGCGCCCATCCGGTGCCGGGCGGCACCCTGTTCCGGGCGCTGCGGCCGAACGCCCGGGCGGTGAGCGTCCTGATCGACGGGACGCGCACCGAGATGTGGTCGGAGGGCGACGGTCTCTTCGCGACCGTCCTGCCCTGCCCGGAGGTGCCGGCGTACACGCTGCTGGTGGCGTACGGCGAGGCCGAGCAGGAGGTGCACGACCCGTACCGCTTCCTGCCCGCCCTCGGCGAGCTGGACCTGCATCTGATCCGGGAGGGCCGGCACGAGCAGCTGTGGCGGGCGCTCGGTGCCGAGCCGATGGTCCACCAGGGCGTGGCCGGCACCCGCTTCACCGTGTGGGCGCCGAACGCGCAGGGGGTGCGCGTCGCCGGGGACTTCACCTACTGGGACGGCACGCAGTACCCGATGCGGTCGCTCGGCGCGTCCGGGGTGTGGGAGCTGTTCCTGCCCGGGATCGGCGAGGGCACCCGGTACAAGTTCGAGATCACCTCCCGGTACGGCCACCGGTTCCTGAAGGCCGACCCGATGGCGCGGCGCACGGAGGTACCGCCGGACACGGCGTCCATCGTGACGTCCTCGCACTACGCGTGGGGGGACGCGGAGTGGATGGCGCACCGCGGCGACATCCCCGTGCACGAGGCGCCGTTCTCGGTGTACGAGGTGCATCTGCCGTCGTGGCGGCCCGGATCGACGTACCGGCAGCTCGCGGACGAACTGCCCGCCTACGTCAAGGAGATGGGCTTCACGCACGTGGAGCTGATGCCGGTGGCGGGGTATCCCTTCAGTGGCTCCTGGGGCTATCAGGTCACGTCGTACTACGCGCCGACGCCCCGGCTCGGTGACCCGGACGACTTCCGGTACTTCGTGGACGCCTGTCACCGGGCCGGCATCGGTGTGATCATGGACTGGGTGCCGGCGCACTTCCCCAAGGACGACTGGGCGCTGGCCCGTTTCGACGGGGATCCGCTGTACGAGCCCGGGAACGCGCTGCGCGCCGAGCACCCGGACTGGGGGACGTACGAGTTCGACTACGGTCGCACGGAGGTGCGCAACTTCCTCGTCGCCAACGCCGTCTACTGGTGTGAGGAGTTCCACATCGACGGCCTGCGGGTGGACGCCGTCGCCTCGATGCTCTATCTCGACTACTCGCGGGACTCCGGCCAGTGGGAGCCGAATGTGTTCGGCGGCCGGGAGGACCTGGACGCCGTCGCCTTCCTCCAGGAGATGAACGCCACGGTCTACCGCCGCTGCCCGGGCGTGGTGACCATCGCCGAGGAGTCCACCGCGTGGGACGGGGTGACCCGGCCGACGGACAGCGGCGGGCTGGGGTTCGGGCTGAAGTGGAACATGGGGTGGATGCACGACTCGCTGGAGTACATCCAGAAGGAGCCGGTGCACCGCAAGTACCACCACAACGAGATGACCTTCTCGATGGTGTACGCCTGGAGCGAGAACTACGTCCTGCCGATCTCCCACGACGAGGTCGTCCACGGCAAGCAGGCGCTGGTGTCGAAGATGCCCGGCGACTGGTGGCAGCGGCGTGCCAACCACCGCGCCTACCTCGGCTTCATGTGGGCCCACCCGGGCAAGCAGCTGTTGTTCATGGGGCAGGAGTTCGCGCAGGGAGCGGAGTGGTCCGAGGCGCACGGCCCGGAGTGGTGGCTGCTCGGCGACGACTACCACTCCGCCGGTGATCACCGGGGTGTCCAGGATCTCGTGCGGGACCTGAACACGGTGTACCGGGCGACGCCGGCGCTGTGGCAGCGGGACACCGATCCGGGCGGCTTCCGGTGGGTGCTGTGCGACGCGGGGGACGACAACGTCCTGGCGTTCCTGCGGTTCGCCGCGGACGGCGGCCCGCTGCTGGCGGTGTCGAACTTCTCGCCCGTCGTCCGGCACGACTACCGCCTGTGGGTCCCCGACGAGTCCCCCGCCTGGCGGGAGGAGCTCAACACCGACGACGTCCGCTACGGCGGCGGCGGGGTCGGCGCCGAGGGGCCGGTGAAACCCGTCGACGGGTTCCTGAACCTGACACTGCCGCCGCTCGCCACCGTCTGGCTGGTGCCGGAGCGCTGACCGCCCCAGGTGTCGGCGGCCGTGCCGGGGGCAGTCGGGGTCGTACAGACCGCGACCACCCCTCGCGGCACGGACAGAAGGGCGGCACCACGTGCGCACCGTCGGAGTGGAGGAGGAACTCCTTCTGGTCGATCCGGACAGCGGCGAGCCGAAGGCGCTGGCATCGGCCGTCCTCGCCCGTGCCGCCCAGGACCATCCCGGGCAGGACGTGTTCGAGAAGGAGCTGTTCGGGCAGATGCTGGAGTTCGCCACGCATCCGCAGTCGGACATGGCGGACCTCGGTGACGAGATCGTGCGGTGCCGCAAGGAGGCGGCCCGGCACGCCGGGGAGATCGGCTGCGGGGTCGCCGCGCTCGCGGCGTCGCCACTGCCGGTCAGCCCCTCGCTGACGGTGAACGAGCGCTACCGGTGGCTGGCCGAACGGTTCGGGATACCGACCTGGGAGCAGCTGGTGTGCGGCTGCCATGTGCATGTGTCGGTGGAGTCCGACGAGGAGGGCATCGCGGTCCTCGACCGGCTGCGCCCGTGGCTGGCGGTGCTGCGGGCGGCCAGCGCGAACTCACCGTTCTGGCAGGGCCGGGACACCAGCTACGCGAGCTATCGCAGCCGGGTGTGGAACCGCTGGCCGTCGGCCGGGCCGACCGAGCCGTTCGGGACCGCCGAGCGGTACCACCGGCGGGTGACCGACATGGTGGCCACCGGGGTCATCCTGGACGAGGCGATGGCCTACTTCGACGCACGCCTGTCCGCCCGCTATCCGACGGTGGAGCTCCGGGTGGCGGACGTGTGCCTGGGCGCGGAGACCGCCGTGCTGATCGCGACGCTCGCCCGCGCCCTGGTGGAGACGGCCGCACGGGAGTGGCGGGCGGGCCGGCCGGCGCCGGATCCCGGCGTGAGCATGCTCCGGCTGGCCGACTGGCAGGCCGCCCGGTTCGGCCTGGAGGAGGACCTGCTCGACCCGGTGACCCTGCGGCCCCGGCCCGCCGGGCGGGTGCTGCACTCCCTGCTGGAGCACGTCGGGGACGCGCTCACCGACAGCGGTGACGCGGCCCGCGCCGAGCGGGCCGTGGCGGAACTGCTGCGGACCGGCAACGGCGCGCGCGAGCAGCGCCGACTGCTGGAGCGCACCGGCAGCCTGCGGGACATGGTCACCGAGTGCGTGCGGCGTACGCAGGCCTGAGCGTTCGGTCAGAGGATCAGGATCAGGGCGTAGACCAGGAAGAACGCCGCGATCAGGATCACGAGGGCCAGGATCAGCGCCAGCGGCGCCTTCGCCCAGCCCTTCGTCGGATTGTGCGTCTCCCGGGGCCCGGCCTCGGGCATGCTGCTCTCGGCGGGCGGGGTCTCGCCGGGCGGGACTCCGCCGCCGGGCTCCAGCCCGGTGCTGCGTTCAGGCTCCGGATCGGGGTTCACATGACTCATGCCCCCCGAGTCCCCAGGACACGGCCACATCATCAACCGATCACGACTTCCCCGGTTCCGGTCACCGAATGCGCTTGCCTGGGCTACATTCGAGCACCGCCGACACCGAGCCGGTCGGCGGAGTGACCCTCCGTACCACCAGGAGCAGCGCATGCGGAACGTCGCCCTCGCTCCAGCCGTTGCCCCGCCGCTCACCGGCGGCCTCGCCGACAGTGTGTTCGCGACGGCGGACCGGAATCCGACGCTGCCGATGCTCGCGCGCCGCGCGGGTCCCGCCGCGACCGGCTGGGAGGAGGTGACCGCGGTCGAGCTGCGGGACGAGGTGGTCGACCTGGCCAAGGGCCTGATCGCCGCCGGGATCTCGCCCGGCCACCGGGTGGCGCTGATGGCCCGCACCCGGTACGAGTGGACCGTGCTCGCCCATGCGCTGTGGGCCGTGGGCGCCGAGGTGGTACCGATCCATCCGGCCGCCTCGCGGGACCAGGTCGAGTGGATGTTGCGGGACGCCGGCTGTGTGGCCGTGGTCGTGGAGGACGAGCAGGGTGTCATGACGGTCGGCACCGTGTGCACCCGGCTGCCCCGGCTGCGGCACGTGTGGCAGCTGGACGCGGGCGCCCTGCCCGAGCTGGTCGGGCGGGGCACGGTCGTGCCGTACACCACCGTGGAGTCGCTGCGCCGGATCGTGCTGCCGGACTCGACGGCGGCCGTCGTCTACACCTCCGGCACCTCGGGGCGCCCGCTGGGCTGTGCGCTCAGCCACCGCGGCCTGGCCTATCCCTGCGACACCCTGCTG
This sequence comes from Streptomyces sp. NPDC036984, assembly GCF_055607665.1. Taxonomy (NCBI): domain Bacteria; kingdom Bacillati; phylum Actinomycetota; class Actinomycetes; order Kitasatosporales; family Streptomycetaceae; genus Streptomyces; species Streptomyces sp. NPDC036984. The sequence continues at coordinate 42,746 of NZ_JBVJRL010000037.1, read as the reverse complement.
GCCGGCTGGGCGCACACCGCGGCGCCCCCGGGCGAGCAGCCGTCCGTGCTGGCCTTCCTGCCGTTCTCCCATGTCTACGGCCTCATGATCATGCTGATGTGTGTGCGGGGCGGGGTCCTGATGGCGCACGAGCCGGAGCTGACCGAGGCGACCCTGGCGTCGGCGCTGAGCACGTTCCGGCCGACGTATCTGTACGGTGTGCCGTCGGTGTTCGAGAAGCTCTACAAGACGTTCCTGCGCACCGCCCAACAGGCGGGCCGCGGTGCTCTGTTCGAGCGGGCCGCGGAGACCGCGCGGGAGTTCGCCGCGGCCGAGGAGCGCCAGCGGCTGGGCACCGGGCCGGGTCCCGGCCTCGAACTGAAAGTGCAGCACGCCCTGTACGAGCGGACGGTGTACCGCAGGCTGCGGGCCGCGCTGGGCGGACGGGTGGTGCGCGGCACCTCCGGCGGGTCCGCGCTGAGCCGCGAACTGTGCCTGTTCTACGAGGGCATCGGCGTGTTCCTCCACGACGGGTACGGGCTGACCGAGGCATCCGGCGGGATCACCATGCAGCCGCTCGGCCGGGAGAAGTCCGGGACCGTGGGCCGGCCGCTGCCGGGCACCGAGGTCCAGGTGGCCGACGACGGGGAGATCCTGGTGCGCGGTCCCTCGGTGTTCCAGGGCTACATCAGCGACGAGACGGCGACCCGGGCCGCGCTGCGCCGCGGCTGGCTGGCCACCGGCGACATCGGGCGGCTGGACTCCGAGGGCTATCTGACGATCACCGGGCGCAAGAAGGACATCATCGTCACCAGCAGCGGCAAGAGCGTGGCGCCGGCCCTGCTGGAGCAGCGGCTGCGCATGCATCCGCTGGTCCACCAGGCGGTGGTGATCGGCGACGACCGGCCGTGCGTGGGTGCCCTGATCACCCTGGACCCGGAGTTCCTCGCGCACTGGCGGGCCGCCCTGGCGCTGCAGGGCGACTCCGCGGTCCGGGAGGCCCGGGAGGACAACGCGCTCCGCGAGGAGATCGCGCGGGCCGTCGCCTCCGCCAACAGCGCGGTGTCCCGCGCGGAGTCCGTCAGGGTCTACCGTGTCCTCCAGGAACCCTTCGCACCGGACAACGGGCTGCTCACGCCGTCCATGAAGCTGCGCCGGGACGCCGTCGTGCGGCACTACGCGGCCGAGATCGAGGCGATGTACCAGGCGCGCTCCCGGTCGCGGGGTCCGCAGGAGCCGGTGGAGTGGGACGAGCCGGACGACGTCTTCCGCTGAGGAGGTGCACCGTGCGGGCCGAGGGGAGACGGATAGCCTGCGCGGGTGTGGGAACCCGCAGCGCAGCAAGAGATCAACGACGACGACCGTCCTGGCCGCAAGGGTCCGCACCGGGCCCCTCCGGGCCGGGACCGGGGAATGCGAGATGGTGACGGAGCCGCGCTGGGACGACACGCCCCCCTCGGAGGAGAGGTACGAGCGTACGTTCTCCTTCCCCGGTGAGCTGCGCAACGTCACGGGAGCGCGGCTCGCCGCGGAGGAGTTCCTGGGCGCGCTCGCCGTGGAGGCGCCGCCGGGCGCACACGAGTACTGGGACGACATCCTGCTGGTCGTGACGGAGTTGGCCGCGAACGCGATCCAGTACGCGCCCGGTCCGTTCGACCTGCGGATGCGCCGCACCTTCGACGGGGTGCACGTGACGATGCGGGACACGAGCCGGACCAGGCCGGAGCCGCGGCCGTTCCACCCGCGTACGGGCGGTGGCGGGATCGGCTGGCACCTGGTGCACACGCTGTGCACCCAGGTCAGCGTGGTCGTGCACGACCGGGGCAAGGACATCCACGTGTTCCTGCCCTGGTGACGGGTGTTCGACGTGTAGGGGTGACGGGGGTGGCGGGTGTTCGACGTGTAGGTGTGCGCCAACCGGTTACTCCCTCCCCGTGTGGGGGCATGTTGCCCTCCACGCGTTCGTTGCCTGCCGCAGCCGGCTGACGGAACGGTCGGCACCACGGTGGGATCGGAGTCGGTGCGCAGCGATCCAGGGCACACGAACGGCGTCGAGTCGGACCGCCTGGAGCCGCAGAAAGGGACATATACCGTGACACGACCCAGGATCCTGGTGGTTGGCGCAGGCTTCGCCGGAGTCGAGTGCGTCCGCCGCCTGGAGCGGAAACTCGCCCCCGACGAGGCCGACGTCACGCTGGTGACGCCCTCCTCCTACCAGCTCTATCTGCCCCTGCTGCCCCAGGTCGCCTCCGGCGTGCTCACGCCCCAGTCGATCGCGCTGTCCCTGCGCCGCAGCAAGAGGTACCGCACCCGGATCATCCCCGGCGGCGCGATCGGCGTGGACCTGAAGGCGAAGGTGTGCGTCGTCCGCACCATCACCGACAAGATCGTCAACGAGCCCTACGACTACATCGTGCTGGCGCCGGGCAGCGTGACCCGCACCTTCGACATCCCGGGCCTGACCGACCACGCCTTCGGGATGAAGACCCTCGCCGAGGCCGCCTACATCCGCGACCACGTCATCTCGCAGCTCGACCTCGCGGACGCCAGCGACGACCCGGCCGAGCGGGCCGCGCGGCTCCAGTTCGTGGTGGTCGGCGGCGGATACGCGGGCACCGAGACCGCGGCCTGCCTCCAGCGGCTCACGCACGCGGCCGTCCAGCGCTACCCGCGCCTGGACCCGGGCCTGATCCGCTGGCACCTGATCGACATCGCGCCCAAGCTCATGCCCGAGCTGGGCGACAAGCTCGGCCGCAGCGCCCAGGAGATCCTCAAGCGGCGCGGCATCGAGGTCTCGCTGGGCGTGTCGATCGACAAGGCAGGCGCGGAGGAGGTCACCTTCACCGACGGCCGGGTGGTGCCGACGCACACCCTGATCTGGACGGCCGGTGTGGTCGCCAGCCCGCTGATCGCCACGCTCGGCGCGGAGACGGTCAAGGGCCGGCTGGCGGTCACCGCGGAGATGTGCCTGCCGGGCCAGGACGGGGTGTTCGCACTCGGCGACTCGGCGGCCGTGCCGGATCTGGCCAAGGGCCAGGAGGGCGCGGTCTGCCCGCCCACCGCGCAGCACGCCATGCGGCAGGGGAAGAAGGTCGCCGACAACGTCATCGCGACGCTGCGGGGCCGGCCGATGCAGCCGTACGTGCACAAGGACCTGGGGCTCGTCGTCGACCTCGGCGGCAAGGACGCGGTGTCCAAGCCGCTGGGCATCGAGCTGCGCGGGGTGCCCGCGCAGGCCGTGGCCCGCGGCTACCACTGGTCGGCGCTGCGCACCAACGTCGCCAAGGCCCGGGTGATGACCAACTGGCTGCTGAACGCGGTCGCGGGCGACGATTTCGTCCGCACCGGCTTCCAGGCACGCAAGCCGGCCCGGCTGAAGGACTTCGAGTTCACCGACGCGTATCTGACGCCGGAGCAGGTGCGGGCCCGGGTGGAGGGCCCGGCCGGCGACCAGCCGTGAGGTGACCGGGCCGTCGTAGGTCGGTCGGCTGACGTCCGAGCCAGGCCCTGGTGGCCGCCACGCCCGCCCGGGGCAGGAAGCCCCGGGCGGGCGTGCGATGCTGGGTCGAAGATCGATGTCTGGCACGGGAGAGAGCGCGGCGGCGTGAGGGCAGCGGGACGGTCGGGACGGGTACGGATGTGGGACCGGCTCGCGGCTTCGGATCCGGGGCTGCTCCGGCTCACCGCGGGACTGCGCACGGTCACCGCCATCGCGCTCGCCCTCGCCGTCCTCGCCGTCCTGCGCGTCCCGGTGCCCCAGTTGGTCGCCGGCGCCATGGCGGCGATGGCCGCCACCTTCGCCATCCGGGAGAAGCAGCGCTCCGGGCAGGCGGTGACACTCGCGCTCGGCCTGCCGGTCGCGCTGGCGTCGGTGTCGCTGGGCACGCTGCTCAGCCAACGGGTGGTCGCCGGGGACCTGTTCTTCGTCGTCCTCATCTTCTGCGCCGTCTACGGCCGCCGGTTCGGCGACCGGGGCACGGCGCTGGGGCTGATCGGCTTCCAGATCTACTTCCTCTCCCTGTTCGTGGGCGCCACGCCCGCTGTGCTGCCCGCGCTGTACGGGGTGGTCTGCGTGGCGTTCGCGTGCAGTGCCGCCGCCCGGTTCGTGCTGCTGCCGCAGACCCCCGCGGGCACGCTGGACCGGCTGCGGCGGGCCTTCCGCGCCCGGCTCGCCCAGTTGCTCGCCAGCCAGGCGGAGTTGCTGGACGCGGGGCCCGAGGAGGCCGAGAAGGTGCTGGCGGACCTGCGCACCCGCACCGCGCGGCTGCACGAGACGGCACTGATGATCCAGGGCCGGCTGGAGGACGGCACCTCGGACCCGGCAGTGGCCCGGCTGCTGCAGCGCCGGATCGCGGACGCCGAGATCGCCGCCGAGCGGCTCGGTCTGCTGCTGCTCACGGCGCGCACCGCCGAGCGGACCGACACCCTCACCCTGCATCTGCCGGGCGCCTCGCTGCCCTCCGGGGGCGAGCTGCCGGTGCGGGACGAGGCGACGGCCGCGCTGCGCCGGGACCTGGAGGCGCTGCGGCTGCTGATGCTGCGGCCGGCCGGCGAGGCCGCGGGGACCGCACTCGCACAGGTGCGCAACCGGCTGCTCGGCTACCGCGAGGAGGAGAATCTGCCCGAGGCGTCCCCGGCCGTGCAGGACGTCTTCCGGGGCCTCGGCGAGGCCGCCCGCGCTTCGCTCGGCCTGCGGCTGGCCCTGGACGGGCCGCAGGACGAGTCCGACGACTCCCCGGCGACCGCCCGCTCGCGCGAGGAACTGGACGCCGAGGACGCCGCGATCGAGATCAGCGAGGAGAGCGAGCCGGAGGAGCCGGAGCCGGCCGGCCTGAAGCGGCCCACCACCCGGGCCGCGGTCCAGGTGGCCGTCGGCTCCTCGCTGGCCATCGCCGGCGGTGAGCTGCTGTCCAGCCAGCGCTGGTACTGGGCGGTGCTGACCTGCTGGATCGTGTTCATCAACACCGCCTCCACCGGCGAGATCCTGGTGAAGGGCTACCGGCGACTGCTGGGCACGGTGCTCGGGGTGGTGGCCGGCATCGGGCTCGCCGGACTGGTCGGGCATCACACCTGGACGGCGTTCGCGCTGGTGCTGCTGCTCATCTTCGCGATGTTCTACACCGCGCCCCTGTCGTACACGCTGATGTCGTTCTTCGTCACGGCGATGCTGGGGCTGCTGTACACCCTGCTGAACACGTACAGCATGGCGGTGCTGGTGCTGCGGATCGAGGAGACGGCGCTCGGCGCGGCCTGCGGGGTGATCGCGGCGGCGGTGGTGCTCCCGATTCACACGGACCGCCGGACCAACGACCTTCTCGTGGCGGTCCTGGACCGGCTCACCGACGTCACCCGGGGCGCCGTCGACCAGCTGAGCGGCGGGGCGGGCGGCGACCTGGTGGAGCAGGCGCGGGACCTGGACCAGGCGCTGGCGGACCTGCGGGCGGCCACCCAGCCGCTGACGCATCCGATCACGCCGCTGCGCTCGCGCCGGGACACCGCGCGCTATGTGGTGGCCTTGCTGGAGACCTGCGCCTACCACGGGCGTTCGCTGGCGGCGACGGCGGAGCTGCTGCCGACGCATCCGTCGATCGCGGCGGATCCGCGGCTGCGCGGGGCGTGCGGGCGGATCGTTCACAACATCGAGGCGATCGCCGCGCATGTCGCCGACCCGCGCGTGAAGGCCGGGATCGAGACCGGCCCCAGCATCGCGTCGATGCTGGAGCCGGGCACCCCGCGCACCCCGCGCTACGGGCGGGTGACCGACCGCGTGCTGCGCCACCTCCAGCGGCTGGACGAGGCGGTCTCCGGCCTGGCGCGCCCGCTGGGCCTCGCCGGCGGTCCGGCGCGACCTGGCGGGTGAGCGCTCACCGCGGCTCGCTACCGGGGCGGCGGCTGCCGAGCGCCTCGTCGCGGACGCGGGCGCAGCTGCGGCTGATCAGCCGCGAGACGTGCATCTGGGAGATGCCGAGCCGGTCGGCGATACGGCTCTGGGTCATGTCCTCGAAGAAGCGCATGTAGAGAATGGCGCGTTCCCGCTCGGGCAGCCGGCGCAGCCCTTCCTTGGCGGCCTCGCGGTCGACCACGACGTCGTAGGAGGTGTCCGCCGCGCCGAGGGTGTCGGCGAGGCTGTAGCCGTCGTCACCGGCGGACAGCTCGGCGTCCAGCGACAGGGTGCTGAAGCTCTCCAGCGCCTCCATGCCGGCGGACACCTCTTCCTCGGTGAGTCCGGTGTGGGCGGCGATGTCGGCGACGGTGGGTTCGGGGCTGCCGGGGTTCTGGGTGAGGTCCCGCCGGGCCACTCGCACCCGGTTGCGCAGCTCCTGCACCCGGCGCGGCACCCGCAGGGCCCACATCCGGTCGCGGAAGTGCCGCTTGACCTCTCCGGTGATGGTCGGCACGGCGTAGCTCTCGAAGGCTCCGCGGGACGGGTCGAAACGGTCGATGGCCTTCACCAGCCCGAGCGCGGCGACCTGGCGCAGATCCTCGACGGACTCGCCGCGGTCGCGGAACCGCCCGGCGATCCGGTGGGCCATGGGCAGCCATGCGGTGACGAGTTCGTCGCGCACGGCGTCCCGCTCGGGGCCGTCGTCCAGTTCCGCCAGCCGGGCGAACAGTTCCGCGGTGTCGGGAGCGTCGTCGTGGCTGCGCCGGGCGGGCGCCGCGGCGGCGGTGGGGGCTGTCGTACCGCCGGTCGGGGCGGACGTGCCGGGACGGCTTGTCGACATGTCGGTCAGCATGCGGAATCGCTCCTGAACGTGGTTTCAGGGCACGGCCGGAACAGGGGTTCCGGGTCCTGGCCCGAACGGTGGTGTCAGGGTCGCCGCGGGGAGCGCCACCGGGCCCGCCAGGAGGGGGCCCAGGCGGCTGTACTGCTCCCCATCGGGCGCGCGCCTCCGGTCCGAAGCACGAGATTCCGTCTGCCCCTCGGCCCCGCGCGCAAACGCCGGTGAGCGGAACTTCGAAAACCGCTTCAGTACAGCGGGACGACGGCCGTGATGCACTTGCCGCCGAAGGGCAGCTCCGCCACCCGTATGTCGCGGGCCAGCCGGCAGATGATGGGCCAGCCACGGCCGCCGGGCAGGGTGCGGCCGTGACCGTCGCCGTCCGGGGCGGCCACCGGGAGTTCGTCGCTGCGGTCGCTCACCGAGACGTGCACCCCGCCGGAGTCGACGTCGACGTCGAAGCCGGTGATGCCCCCGCCGTGCAGCAGTGCGTTGGTGGTGAGTTCCGAGGTGACCAGCAGGGCGTCCTCCACCGCCTCGGGCGGGCACGGGAGCGCGCAGGCGCGGCACCGTTCCGTCATCACGCGCTGGACCGTTCTGCGGGCCTCGGCCGGCCGGCACGGCACCCTGCGGGGCGGCTCCGGCAGGATCGCGGAGGAGCTGGTCCGGTGCTTTTGGCGCATCCCTTTCCTCCCTGGAACGGTGCCCGTATCGCCAGAATCCCTCCTCTTTCGGCTCTCCCCGGAGAGCAGGGTCAAACACCCTCGGTGCCGGTGCCATCACCGCGCATCTCGCGGGTACCCGAGCGGCATGACGGATGTCGTGGACGCGGACGAGTTGTTGCGGCGGATCCGGCGAGGCCGGGACCGCGCGGCCGAGGAGGAGCGGGCCTGGCGGGAGCGGGCGCAGAGCCTGACGGCGACGGATCCCGAGGGCGCCCGGGAGGCGGCGCAGCGGGCGCGGTCGTTCGAGGCGGTCCTGCTGGCGCTGGAGGAGATCGTCTGCCCGGGCGGTGATCCGGCGCGGACGGAGGGAGTGAAACAGGTCACCTGACCCGCTTCTGGTTACCCAAAAGTCCGGCAGGTGGTTTACGGTTCATCCATACGTGACGCCGGAGCGGCGCGGAACCGTCCTTCCCCCCTCCCCGCGTCACCGCATACGGCCCTGGCTGGTCTCCCCCGTCCAGCCAGGGCTTTTTGCTGCCCGGAGAGCGACGGGACCAGCGGCAGGACGGCGGAAGTGCGCTTCCTTCGAGGTGCTCGGTCCGGCGGCAGCGGCTGAAATGGGCTTAAGCACCGCACGTGAACCGCCGCCGGCGAGGAGCCCCGCGCCATGACCAAAGCGATCAAACTGCTCACCGCCCTGCCCCAGGCGCAACGTGAACGCCTGATGGAGCTGGCCGAGGAGGTGTCCTTCCCGGAGGACACCCGGATCTTCGAGGCCGGCGGCACGGCCGACCGGTTCTGGGTCATCCGCTCGGGCGCGGTCCACCTGGACCAGGAGGTCACCTCCCGGCAGCGGGTGACCGTGGCCACCCTCGGCGCGGGCGACATGCTCGGCTGGTCCTGGCTGTTCCCGCCGTACCAGTGGGACTTCGGCGCGGTCGCCTTCAGCAACGTGCGGGCCTACGAGTTCGACGGGCCCTCGGTGCTCGCGCTGTGCGTGGAGGACCCGCTGCTCGGGCTCTCGGTGGTGCGGACGGTGGCCGAGATCCTCGCCCACCGTCTGGAGACGACCCGAGGGAAGCTGATGGACCAGTACACGTCCCGCAGGCGGGGCCCGCTCTAGGCCGTCAGATCCGGTAGCGGCGCAGTGCCGGGACGGCGAAGGCCAGGGCCAGCATCACCACGACGACCAGCGCGCCGCCGCCCGCGACCGCGGCCCGCGGGCCGAAGGCCGAGCCGGCGGTGCCGTGCAACACGTCGGCCAGCCGCGGGCCGCCCGCGACGACCACCGTGAACACCCCCTGCATCCGGCCGCGCATCTCGTCGGTCGCCGCCGACAACAGGATCGCGCTACGGAACACCATCGAGACCATGTCCGCGACCCCGGCCGCGGCGAGGAAGGCGACGGCGACCCAGAGGTTGCCGCTCAGCCCGAACCCGGCGATGGCCACACCCCAGCCGACCACCGCCCCGACGACCATCCAGCCGTGCCGGCGGGCCCGCGAGAACACGCCGGAGAACAGCCCGCCGAGCACGGCACCGACCGGGATGCCGGCGAACAGCACGCCGAGCGCGAGCCCCTCGCCGTAGGAGCCGTACGTCTGCGCGGCCAGCTGCGGGAACAGGGCGCGGGGCATGCCGAACACCATGGCCACGATGTCGGCGAGGAAGGACAGCAGCAGCACCTTGCGCCCGGAGATGTACCGGAACCCGGCGGCTATCTCGCGCACCCCGGCCCGGCGGGCGGCGGCCTCGCCGAGCGGCGGCAGCGCGGGCAGCCGGACGACGGCCCACACGGTCACGCACAGCGCCACGGCGTCGATCAGGTACAGCTCCGGCAGCCCGATGACCGGAATGAGAGCACCGGCGAGCAGCGGGCCCGCCACCAGACCGGTCTGCATCACCGTCGAGCCGAGCGCACCCGCGGCGGCCAGCTGCTCGGCCGGGACCAGGCGGGCGATGGACGCGTTGCGGACGGGCGCGTTGAGCCCGAAGAACGCCTGCTGGAGCGCGAGCAGGACCATGAGGACGACGACCGACTCCACACCGGTGACGGCTTGGACCCAGAACAGCAGCGAGGTCACCGCGATGCCGCCGTTGGTCACCAGCAGCAGCTTGCGGCGGTCCACGGTGTCGGCGACCGCCCCGCCCCACAGCGCGAAGGCCACCATGGGCAGCAGGCCCGCCAGGCTCGCGTAGCCGACCCAGGCCGAGGAGTGGGTGAGGTCGTAGATCTGCTTGGGTACGGCGACGGCGGTGAGCTGGCTGCCGACGGCGGTGACGATGGTCGACGACCACAGGCGCCGGTAGGCGGGGATGCGCAGGGGCCGGGTGTCCATCGCCCAGCGGCGCCAGCCGCGCCGGGGCGGGGGCTCGGCCGCCGGCGCGTCGGCGACGGTCTCGGTGCTGCTCTCGCTCGTGTTCACGGATGTCCTGGTTGCTCGTTACACCTTTTTACTTCGAGAGCCTCACTATCGCAGCAACACCCGGGCTCTCTCGAACGAATTGCTCAGGCACCCGCGACCAGGGTCGCGCCCAGGGCGAGCATGGTGGCGGCGACCAGGCCGTCCAGCACCCGCCAGGCGCCGGGCCGGGACAGGAAGCGGCCGAGCAGCCGGGCGCCGAAGCCGAGCGCGCTGAACCAGCACAGGCTGGCGAGCGCGGCACCGAGCCCGAAGGTCCAGCGCAGCGGGCCCCGGTCGGCGGCGATGGAGCCGAGCAGGAACACGGTGTCCAGATAGACGTGCGGGTTCAGCCAGGTCATCGCCAGACAGGTGAGGACCGCCCGGCGGCGCGAGCCGGCCGCCTCGCCCTCCGCCCGCAGCCCGGTTCCGGGCCGCAGGACCCGGCGGGCGGCCAGGGCGCCGTAGCAGAGAAGGAAGGCGCCGCCGACGATGCCGATCGCGCGGAGGGCGCCCGGCCAGGCCACGACCACCGCGCCGACCCCGCCAACACCGAGGGTGATGAGCACCGCGTCGGACAGGGCACAGATGCCGACCACGGCGAGGACGGCGTCCCGGCGCACCCCCTGGCGCAGGACGAAGGCGTTCTGGGCGCCGATGGCGACGATCAGGGAGAGGCCGGTGCCGAATCCGGCGGCCGCGGCGGTCAGGGCGTGGTTCATGGCTCCGACGCTAGGAAAGCGCCGCTCTCAAGTACAGCTAAAGATTTTTACGTACCTTTAGTACTCGTGATGTCAGACCTGCCTCTGGAACAGGTGCGGACCCTGCTGGCCGTGGTGGACGAGGGCACGTTCGACGCGGCCGCCGCCGCGCTGCATGTGACGCCGTCGGCGGTCAGCCAACGGGTCAAGGCCCTCGAACAGCGCACCGGCCGGGTGTTGCTCCAGCGCACCAAACCGGTGCGGCCCACGGAGTCCGGCGCGGTGCTGGTCCGGTTCGCCCGGCAGCTGGCCCGGCTGGAGCGGGACGCATGGGGCGAGTTGGGGCTCAGCGGCACCGGGGAGCCGACGCGGGTGTCGGTCGCGGTGAACGCGGACTCGCTGGCGACCTGGTTCCTGCCGGCCCTGACCCGGGTCGCGGGCCTCTGCTTCGAGCTGCACCGGGAGGACGAGGACCACACGGCGGCGCTGCTGCGCGAGGGCCTGGTGATGGCGGCGGTCACCTCCTCGCCCGATCCGGTGCCCGGCTGCACGGTCCGTCCGCTCGGCCGGATGCGCTATCTGCCGGTGGCCGCCCCCGGGTTCGCCGCGACCCACCTGGACGGGCGGCCCCTGGCGGAGGCGCTGCCCCGGGCGCCCGTCGTGGTCTTCGACCGCAAGGACGACTTCCAGGACGGCTTCGTGCGCCGCCTGGGCCGCGGCTCCGCCGGCCGGCTCCGGCACTCCGTCCCCACCTCGGAGGGTTTCGTGGACTCCGTCGCCGCGGGTCTCGGCTGGGGCATGGTCCCGGAGGCACAGGCCGGCCCCCTGCTGGCCCGTGGACGGCTGGTCGTGCTCGCCCCCGGCGAGTGGATGGACGTGGCGCTCCACTGGCAGCAGTGGAAGCTCGACTCCCCCGCGCTGGCGACCCTGGCCGACGCGGTGACCGCCACGGCGGCGGAGACACTGCGCCGCTGAGGAGCCGAGGCGCAGGGCCGCTGAAGCGCCGGCCACCGGGACGCCGCGGCACAGGGCCGCCCTCTCGGGCAGGCCGAACTCCCCGTCGCCGGTGCCTGGTCGGGCAACCCGGCGCTCTTCGCGCCCCGCTTTTCGGCCTGTTGGCCGCATGCGGTTCCCGCGAGGTCGTACGTCCCCTCGGGCGACCGGAACGCGACCGTCTTGCGATCCCCGGCGGTTGCGCCGTTTCACGCCGTCCCCATCGGTCACCCGAACCCGCAGAACACATTCGACACGACACCGGACGACTTCGATCCGACCCAGGAGGCTCCGATGGAAAACTGGCGTGACCATGCCGCGTGCCGCCACGAGGACCCCGATCTGTTCTTCCCGATCGGCACCACCGGGCCGGCGCAGGTGCAGACCCAGCAGGCCAAGGCGGTGTGCGGGCACTGCCCGGTCCGCGCACAGTGCCTGGAGTGGGCGCTGGACACGGACCAGAGCATCGGCATCTGGGGCGGTACGACGGAGCTGGAACGCCGGGCGCTGCGCCGCCGCGCCCGCTCCCGGCAGCGCTCCGGCTGAGCTGCGAGCGGCCTCAGCGGCCCCCTCGCCGCAGGGTCCCCCACTCCCGCTGTTGCCGGGCCACCTCGTCACTGGCCGCGTCGATCACCTTGTCGGCGATCCAGCACAGCGGATCGACGTCGGCGACGAGCGGCTCGTTGTCGGGGCCCCGGCCGGCCTCCCGGCCCCGCAGCACCCAGGGGCGTACGCCGGGGCCCTTGTCGTGCGGCAGGTGGGCGTAGTCGAACAGCCGGCGCGCCACCCACAGCTCCAGGGACCGGTCCTGCCACCAGTCCTCGACGTCGAGCGGATTGGCGGACAGACCGGGCATGGGGACGCCGGTCAGCTCGTCGGTGCTGGACACGTCCTCGAGGTCGGTGCCGGGTCCCTTGGACCAGCGCACGTACAGGCCCTGGTGCCGTTCCACCAGACGGGCCAGCTCGGCGAGTGTGGACACGACCGGCAGGTCGTCCGGTGCGCTCATGACATGACCTCCCTCTGCTGCGCGTCGCGCGACCGGAGTACCCCCGGCGTGCGCCGGGAATCGGACCGCAGCCCTCCGCTCTCGGCACGACGTCGTCGCCGGCCCGCAGCGGCTCGCGCTGCAGGCGCAGTGTGCCGGCGTCGGCCGCGGCGAGGCCCTGAGCTCGTCGTTGATCCACGGCCTGCCCGCAGCGGGCTGGTGCGGAAGCGGTCGGGGATCAGGTGCCGTCCGGCTTGCCCGGCGTGTACAGCCAGGTGCGGAACAGTCCCTGCAGCCGCTTGCCCGACTTCTGCTCGGCAAGCCTGACGAACTGGGCCGTCGTCCCGTGTGCGGCGCGGTGGTCGCCCGCCCATGCGCGCAGGATCCGGAAGAAGTCCCGGTCGCCGACGGCCCGGCGCAGTTCGTGCAGGGCCATGGCGCCGCGGGCGTAGACGGGCGTGCCGAAGATCCGGGCGCCGCTGCCGGGGTCGCCGGGCGGGTAGGCCCACAGGCCGTCGCCGGCGGGGCGGGCGTAGAGGGCGTCGAAGGCGTGCTGGGCGCTGGGGCCGCCGTGCTGCTCGGCGTAGAGCCACTCGGCGTAGGTGGCGAAGCCCTCGTTGAGCCAGATGTCCTTCCAGGCGGTGAGGGAGACGGAGTCGCCGAACCACTGGTGGGCGTTCTCGTGGACGAGGGTGTCCAGGTCGGGCGCGGAGGCGTAGACCGGCCGGGTCTGGGTCTCCAGGGCGTAGCCGACGTCCGGGGCGTGGTCGACGATCGAGCCGGCGGCCCGGAACGGGTACGGCCCGAACAGTTTGCTCTCCCACTCCAGTACGGAGGGCAGTTTCTTCAGCACGGGCGCGGCAGCGCGCGCCTCCCGGGCGTCCACGGCGTTGTACACCTGGATGCCGTCGCGGGTGGTGTACCGCTCGACCTGGAACTTCCCGATGGTGGCGGTGGCCAGGTAGGCGGCCATGGGCTGGGGCTCGCGCCAGCGGAAGGTGGTCCGCCCGTGCGCGGTGTGCCGTCCGAGCAGGACGCCGTTGGCGACGGCGGTGCGCCCCTGGGGCACGGTGATCGTGAAGTCGTAGGACGCCTTGTCCTTGGGGTGGCCGTTGGCCGGGAACCAGGTCATCGCGCCCTGCGGTTCCCCCGCGACGAACGCGCCGTCGTCGGTGGGGATCCAGCCGTCGGCCGAGCCGTCGGGGTCGGTGACCGGCTTCGGGGTGCCGTGGTAGGCGACCGTGACGCGGAACTCCTCTCCCGCGCGCAAGGTCTGGCGCGGGGTCACGACGAGTTCCTGGCCGTCACGCCGGAAAGCGGCCGGCGTGCGGTCGACGGTGACGGCGGTGACCTTGAGGCCCTTCAGGTCCAGGTCGAAGCGGCTGAGCCGGTGGGTGGCGCGGGCGGTGAGCACCGCCGTGGCGTCCAGGCGGCGGGAGCCGGTGTCGTAGCGGAGCGTCAGATCGTAGTGGCGGACGTCGTAGCCGCCGTTGCCGCTGAGCGGGAAGTACGGGTCGCCCGCGCCGGACGCGCCGGTCGTGCCCGTCGCCGGCGGCCCCGCGGCCCCGAGGAGCGCCGTCACGGCGACGGGGACGGTGGCGAGGACGGCGGTACGGCGTCGGGCGGGCTGTCTGCGGGATGGCGTCACGTGCGCTCCTCCGGAGGGGTGGCCGGTGATCGACTGGCCGCCAGACTAGGGGCGGCGGGCACCCTGTTTCCCCCTTCTTCCGGTCAAGTCCGGTCGCGTCGCCGTCTGCTGGGCGGGACGGGCCGCAGTACGCTCGCGGAACCGTCCGCGAATCGAGGAAGGCCCCACCGTGAGCGTGCGTGTGCGCCGGATCTACGAACCGCCCGAGCCCGACGACGGCCTGCGCGTGCTGGTCGACCGGCTGTGGCCGCGCGGCCTCGCCAAGGACGCGGCGCATGTCGACGAGTGGCCCAAGGGGCTCACGCCCTCGACCGAGCTGCGCACGTGGTACCACGCGGGCGAGGGCTCGTACGAGGAGTTCCGCCGCCGGTACGAGGCGGAACTCGATGCTCCGGAGGCCGCCGGACTCCTCGACGGCCTGCGCACATCGGCCCGCAAGGGGCGCGTGACGCTGCTGACGGCGTCGAAGACACCGGAGCAGAGTCACGCGTCCGTGCTGGCGGAGCTGCTGAAGGGCTGAGGTCAGCCGGTCTGCCGCGCCGCCGCGCGTCCCGCCGCGCGCCCCGAGAACAGGCAGCCGCCGAGGAAGGTGCCCTCCAGGGCGTTGTAGCCGTGGACGCCGCCACCGCCGAACCCGGCCACCTCGCCGGCCGCGTACAGCCCCTCGATCGGCGTGCCGTCGGTGCCGAGGGCACGGGAGTCCAGGTCGGTCTGGATGCCGCCGAGGGTCTTGCGGGTCAGCACGTGCAGCCGGACGCCGATGAGGGGGCCCGCGGCGGGATCGAGGATGCGGTGCGGGGTGGCGACCCGGCCGAGCCGGTCGCCGATGTAGCGGCGGGCGTTGCGGATGCCCTGGACCTGGGCGTCCTTGCTGTACGGGTTGGCGATCTGGAGGTCGCGGGCCTCGATCTGGCGGCGCACCTCGGCCGCGTCCAGCAGCGGCTTGCCCGTCAGGCCGTTCATCTTCTCGACCAGCTGCTCCAGGCTGCCCGCGGTGACGAAGTCGGCGCCCCGGTCGAGGAACGCCTGCACCGGGGCGGGGGCGCCCTTGCCGAGCAGCCGGTCGCGCAGCACGGCCTTGCGGTCCTTGGCAGTGATGTCGGGGTTCTGCTCGGACCCGGAGAGCGCGAACTCCTTCTCGATGATCTTCCGCGTGAGGATGAACCAGGAGTGGTCGTACCCGGCTATGTCCTCGGTGGTGCGCAGGTACGCGAGCGTGCTCCGGGTGTCGTAGCCGGGCAGGCAGGGGTCGGGCAGCCGGCGGCCGAGGGCGTCGAGCCAGACGGAGGACGGGCCGGGCAGGACGCGGATGCCGTGGCCGGGCCAGATGGGGTCCCAGTTCTCCAGGCCCTCGGTGTAGTGCCACATGCGGTCGCGGTTGACGAGGCGTACGCCGGCCTCGGCGCTGATGTCGAGCATGCGGCCGTCGACGTAGGCCGGGACGCCGGTGACCATCTCGGCGGGGGGCGTGCCGAGCCGCTCGGGCCAGTAGCGGCGGACGATGTCGTGGTCGGCGCCGATGCCGCCGGTGGTCACGACGACGGCCTGCGCGGTCAGTTCGAAGTCGCCGGTCCGCTCGCGGCTGGAGGCGACACCGCGCGGGGAGTCGTCGGGGGCGAGGACCGTGCCGCGCACCCCGCGTGCCGTGCCGCCCTCGATGACCAGCTCGTCCACCCGGTGGCGGTGGTGGAAGGTGAGCAGCCCGTCCCGGGCGGCCTGCCGGGCGTACCGGACGAAGGGCTCGACCACGCCGGTGCCGGTACCCCAGGCGACGTGGAAGCGGGGCACGGAGTTGCCGTGCCCGTCCGCCCGCAGGTCGCCGCGCTCGGCCCAGCCGACGGTGGGCAGCAGCTCGATGCCGTGCCCCTGGAGCCAGGACCGCTTCTCGCCGGCCGCGAACTCGACGTAGGCGCGGGCCCAGCGCACCGCCCAGGAGTCCTCGTCCTCCAGCCGGTCGAACTGCGCGCTGCCCTGCCAGTCGTTCCAGGCGAGGCCGAAGGAGTCCTTGATGCCGAGGCGGCGCTGTTCGGGCGAGTCGACGAGGAAGAGCCCGCCGAAGGACCAGAACGCCTGGCCGCCGAGGTTGGCGGCGTTCTCCTGGTCGACCAGGGCCACCCGGCGGCCCCTGCCGGTGAGTTCGTGCGCCGCGACCAGGCCGGCGAGACCGGCTCCGACGACGATGACGTCCGCGTCCATGGCGAAGGTGTCCTTCCTGACGGTGCTCATACGGCCGTGCGCCCACGGCCGTGCTCAGCCGGCCGTGCTCGTGCGGGGGTGCTCATGCAGGGGTGCTCGTGCGGGAGTGGTCGTGCGGGAGTGGTCGTGCGAGCGTGCTCATGCGGGAGTGCGGCTGCCGTCCGTGAGCAGCGCGGTGAGCAGCTGCCCCAGCCAGGCCCGGGCGGCTTCGACGTCCCTGTCCAGCAGCAGCTGGGTGGTGACCCCGTCGTACGCGGCGACCACGGCGTGCGCGGCGCCGTCCGCGTCGCCCAGTACGGCGGGCAGTTCGGTGTGGCCCCGGGCCCGGGAGAGCCGGTCGGCGACGGCCCGCCTGAGCCGGGTGCGGTGGTCGAGCAGGGCGCGGGCGACGGCCGGGTCGCGGGCGGCGTGCACCAGGAAGTCGGTCTTCACCAGCAGCCAGTCCACGTCGAGCAGCAGCACCTCGGTGACCCGGTCCACGGAGGCGGGCACGTCCAGGTCGGGCCCGTCCTGGGCGAGGGCGTCGGCCACCTGGGAGGCGATGAGGTCGGCGCGCTCCTGGTACAGGGCGAAGAACAGCTCGTCCAGGGTGGCGAAGTTCGAGTAGAAGGCGCCCCGGCTGAAGCCGGCCGCCTCGCAGATCTCCTCGATGGAGACCCGCCCGAACCCCTTGGCCGCGAACACCGTGAACGCGGCGTCCAGGAGCCGGGCGCGGGTACGGATCCGGCGCCGGGTGACGCGCTTGGGTGTGTCGTCCATCGGCGGCTGCCCCCCTCTTCCATACACGAACGTATCGGATACACCGATGTATCAAAAGGCCCCGGACAGATCCCTTGATCAAATGGAACGTATTTTCGATTTCGGCGTACCCTGGGTTCATGGCCACGGACCTCCAGGGCTCCCTGTTCGACCAGACCGACGAGCTGCGGCTCGGCTCGCTGGACGGGCTGCGCCGGACCGAGCTGGGCGCCGGCGCCTGGATCGACGTCCTGCCGGGCTGGCTGAGCGGCGCCGACGCGCTGTTCGAACAGCTGGCGGCGGACGTGCCCTGGCGGGCGGAGGAGCGCACCATGTACGACCACGTGGTCGCCGTACCGCGCCTGCTGGCCTGGTACGGGGCGCGGGACGCGCTCCCCCACCCGGTGCTGGACGAGGCCCGCGCCGCCCTGTCCCGGCACTACGCCGGGGAGCTCGGCGAGCCGTTCACCACCGCCGGGCTGTGCTTCTACCGCGACGGCCGGGACAGCGTGGCCTGGCACGGGGACCGGATCGGGCGGGGCGCCCGCGAGAACACCATGGTCGCGATCCTGTCCGTCGGCGCACCCCGCGACCTTCTGCTGCGCCCGGCCGGCGGAGGCGGCGGCACGCTGCGCCGGCCCCTCGGCCACGGCGACCTCATCGTGATGGGCGGATCCTGTCAGCGCACCTGGGAGCACTGCGTGCCCAAGACCACCCGGGCCACGGGCCCGCGCATCAGCATCCAGTTCCGGCCCCACGGAGTGCACTGACGGCTCGGGCCGCCCCCTTGCGCGGGCAGGTGCCGCATCTGGTTGGCTGTCCCCGACGATCAGCCGCTCAGGGCCCGGGGAGATCATGACCGCACACGTCCAGCAAGTCGCCGACGGCACCTACCTGGTGCACGGCCACCACGTCAACTGGGTCATCCTCAAGGACGGCGACGCCGTCACACTGGTCGACACCGGGTACCCCGGGGACCGCCAGGGGCTGCTGGAGTCCCTCGCGGCGGTGGGCAGTTCACCGGAGGCGGTCGCCGCCGTCCTGATCACCCACGCGCACAACGACCACCTGGGCTCGGCCGAGTACCTGCGTGCCACCCATGGCACCCCGGTCTATCTGCACCCGGCCGAAGTCCCGCACGCGCGGCGGGACTTCCTCCAGCAGGCGACCATCGCCGACGTGGTCCGCAACGCCTGGCGGCCCGGCGTCCTGCCCTGGGCGGTGCACGTGATCCGCGTCGGCGGCACCGAGAACCACCCGGTCACGGCGCCAGAGCCGTTCCCGGCCGAGGGGCCGCTCGACCTGCCGGGCCGGCCGGTCCCCGTGCACACCCCCGGCCACACGGACGGCCACTGCGTCTACCACCTGCCCGACGCGGGCATCGTGATCTCCGGGGACGCCCTGGTCAGCGGGCACGCCACCTCCCGGGTCAAGGGCCCGCAGCTGCTGCTGGACTTCTTCCACCACGAGCGCCCGCGGGCGCTGGCCTCCCTGGATCTGATCGCCGCCCTCGACGGGGACACGCTGCTGCCCGGACACGGGCCGGTCCACCGCGGCTCGGTACGGGCCGCGGCCGAACAGGCCCGGGACCGGGCCTCCTAGAACAGGCGCGCGGGGCCTTAGGGTTCGCGGCATGGCCTTGCAGATCAGCGCCACGAACCCGGAGCACCCCACGCTCCTGCTCGCCCTGCCCTGGGACACCCCGCTGGAGGAGTGGCCCGCGGAGTACCTGGTGCCGCTTCCCCGCGGCATCTCCCGGCACGTGGTGCGGTACGCGCACGCCGGTGACGAGGTGATCGCCGTCAAGGAGCTGGCCGAGCGGCCCGCGCTGCGCGAGTACCAGCTGCTGCGCGACCTGGACCGCCTGGGCATCCCGGCCGTCGACCCGCTGGCCGTGGTCACCGGCCGCACCGACTCCTCCGGCGCCCCGCTGGAGCCGGTGCTGGTCACCCGGCATCTGCGCGGCTCGATGCCGTACCGCTCGATGTTCGAGACGACCATGCGCCCGGCGACCATGCACCGGCTGATGGACGCCCTCGCCGTGCTGCTGGTCCGCCTCCACCTGGCCGGGTTCGCCTGGGGCGACTGCTCGCTGTCCAACACCCTGTTCCGGCGGGACGCGGGCGCCTACGCGGCCTATCTGGTCGACGCCGAGACCGGTGACCTGCATCCCCGGCTCAGCCCCGGTCAGCGGGAGTACGACCTCGATCTGGCCCGGGTCAACATCAGCGGCGAACTGCTGGACCTGGAGGCGTCCGGCGCACTGCACCCGTCCGTCGACCCTGTCGAGTTCGGCCACGAGATCTGCACCCGCTACCAGGGGCTGTGGCAGGAGCTGACCCGCACCTCGGTGTACCCGGCGGGCAAGTACCACTACATCGAGCGCCGGATCCGCCGCCTCAACGACCTCGGTTTCGACGTGGCCGAGATGCAGATCGAGCACTCGTCCAACGGCGACTCGGTCACCTTCGTGCCGAAGGTCGTCGACGCCGGCCACCACCAGCGCCAGCTGCTCCGGCTGACCGGCCTGGACGCCGAGGAGAACCAGGCGCGGCGGCTGCTCAACGACCTGGAGAGCTGGATGGCCACCCAGGACGACTACGCGCCCGGCGATCCTCCCCCAAGCTCCCGGCTCCGCTCGAGCAGCAAGGACCCCCATGCGGCCCGGCCGGAGGTGCTCGCGCACCGCTGGGTGCGGGACGTGTTCCGGCCGACGGTGCGGGCGGTGCCGCCTGAGCTGCGCGGCTCCATGGACCCGGCCGAGATCTACCACGAACTCCTCGAACACCGCTGGTTCCTGTCCGAGCGCGCCCAGCACGACATCGGGCTCGACACCGCCGTCCGGGACTACATCGACAACGTCCTGCCCCGGGCCCGCGCCACGCTGGAGCCGGCCGGCCCGGAGTAGCTCACTCGTGCGGCACGACGGCCACCGGACAGTCGGCGTGGTGCAGCACCCCGTGCGCGACCGAGCCGATCCGGGCGCCGACGGCCGTGCGGCGGGCCCGGCGCCCGACGACCATCAGCTGAGCCCGGCCGGCCACCGACAGCAGCACCTGCCCGGCGCTGCCCATCTCCACGTGCTCGGCGACGGACACCTCGGGGAACCGCTCGCGCCAGGGCTGAAGCGCCTCGGCCAACGCCTGCCGCTCGTACGGTTCGAGACCGCCCGCGTCGTCCAGCAGCTTGAGCGAACCGGGGCTGTAGGCGAAGACCGGCGGCAGGGTCCAGGCCCGCACGGCCCGTACGGTGGCGCCCCGGGCCGCCGCGGTCTCGAACGCGAACCGCAGCGCCGCCGCGCTGTCCTCGGGGCCGCCGTGCTGGCCGACCACCACGTCCCGGCCGGCCGCCTCCGCCGTGGCCTCGGCGCCGGCGCGCACCAGGACCACGGAACGGGCCGCCTCCGCGATCACCTGCTGCCCGACCGAGCCCAGCAGGAACCCGACGACGGGTCCGTGCCCGCGCGAGCCCAGCACCAGCATCTCCGCCTCGGCCGCCGCGCCGACCAGCGCCTCCACGGCCCCGGCCTCCACCACGTCGGTGGTCACCGTCAGCTCCGGATACCGCTCGCGGACGTCACGCACGGCCTCCGACACGCCCTCCGACACCCAGCCGTGCTGGGTGTCCCGGTCGGCGGTGGCGAGCGCCTCGGCGTACTCCCAGGCGTGCAGCACGCGCAGCGGCAGCCCCCGGCGGACGGCCTCCCGGGCCGCCCAGCCCAGCGCGGCCAGACTCTCCTCCGTGCCGTCCACCCCTGCCGTGATCGGTCGTGTCATCCGTGGGCCTCCTGGTCGTCGCCGTCTCCTCGTGGTGCTGGTGCCCACTATCGGGCACGGGTGCGCAGGGCACGGCGATCTCCTCCGTTCCTGCCGTGCGCCGCCCGTGCCGGGTACCGGAGCGAACCCGGGGGATCGAACATACGATGGCTTCGTACCGGTGCGGTGATCCCACGACACCGGCCGGCGGGACCGACGCTCGGGGTGGGAGACGTATGGGACAGGCCGCCGACAGCGCGCGGACCGTCATCCTGACCGTGGACGACGACCCGGGGGTCTCCCGCGCCGTCGCCCGCGACCTCAGGCGGCGCTACGGCGAGTCGTACCGGATCGTGCGCGCGGAGTCCGGCGAGTCCGCGCTGGACGCGCTGCGCGAACTGAAGCTGCGCGGGGATCTGGTGGCGGTGATCCTGGCCGACTACCGCATGCCGCAGATGAACGGCATCGACTTCCTGGAGCAGGCGCTCGACGTGTACCCGGGGGCGCGGCGGGTGCTGCTCACGGCGTACGCGGACACCAACGCGGCCATCGACGCGATCAACGTCGTCGATCTCGACCACTATCTGCTCAAACCGTGGGACCCGCCGGAGGAGAAGCTCTATCCGGTGGTGGACGACCTGCTGGAATCCTGGCGCGCCGGCGCCTACAAGCCCGTGCCCAGCACCAAGGTGGTGGGTCACCGCTGGTCGGCGAAGTCGTCGGCCGTGCGGGAGTTCCTGGCCCGCAACCAGGTGCCCTACCGCTGGTACTCGGTGGAGGAACCGGAGGGGCAGCGGCTGCTGGCGGCGGCCGGTCAGGACGGGCAGCGGCTGCCGCTGGTGATCACCCCGGACGGGGCGGTGCTGGTGGAGCCCGAGGCGCCGGAGCTGGCCGCACGGGTGGGCCTGGCGACCACGCCGACGGCCGACTTCTACGACCTCGTCGTGATCGGCGGCGGCCCGGCGGGGCTCGGCGCGGCCGTGTACGGGGCCTCGGAGGGGCTCAGGACCGTCCTGGTGGAGCGGTCCGCGACCGGCGGGCAGGCCGGGCAGAGCTCCCGGATCGAGAACTACCTCGGCTTCCCGGACGGCGTCTCCGGCGCCCAGCTCACCGACCGGGCGCGGCGCCAGGCGGCCAAGTTCGGCGCCGAGATCCTGACCACGCGCGAGGTGACCGGGCTGGAGATCAACGGCGCGGCCCGCATCGTCCGGTTCGCGGACGGCTCGGCGATCGGGGCGCACAGCATCATCCTGGCGACGGGTGTGCAGTACCGGCAGCTTCAGGCCCAGGGGTGCGCCGATCTCACCGGCTGCGGGGTGTTCTACGGCTCGGCGCTGACCGAGGCGGCCGCCTGCCAGGGGCACGACGTGTACATCGTCGGCGGCGCCAACTCGGCGGGCCAGGCGGCGATGTACCTGTCCCGGTTCGCCAAGTCGGTGACGCTGCTGGTGCGCGGCCCCGACCTGTCGGCGTCGATGTCGTACTACCTGATCCAGCAGATCAACGACGCCCCGAACATCTCGGTGCGCAGCCGTACGGTGGTCGAGTCCGCGCACGGCACCGACCGCCTGGAGCGGCTGACGCTGCGTCATGTGGCGACCGGCGAGACCGAACGGGTCGACGCCCGGTGGATGTTCGTGTTCATCGGCGCCGCCCCGCTGACCGACTGGCTCGGCGACACCGTGCTGCGCGACGAGCGCGGCTTCATCCTGGCCGGGCCCGACCTGACCGCCGACGGGCGGCCGCCGGCGGGCTGGGAGCTGGACCGGCCGCCGTACCACCTGGAGACCAGCATTCCCGGCGTGTTCGTCGCGGGCGACGCGCGCGCCGAGTCCGCCAAGCGTGTCGCGTCCGCCGTCGGAGAGGGAGCCATGGCCGTCATGCTCGTCCACCGGTATCTGGAGCAGTCATGAGCGGGCAGATCGTCGCGTGCAGCCCGCAGGAGATCGGCTCGCTCTTCCTCTTCGAGAAGCTCAGCCCCGAGCAGCTGGGCCGGCTGTGCGCCCAGGGGCGGGTGGAGCTGTTCCAGCCCGGCCCGGTGTACAGCGAGGGCGACCCTGCGACCTGCTTCTTCGTGATGATCGAGGGCACGGTCGTGCTGTCCCGGCGGGTCGGCGGCGACGACGTGGAGGTCACCCGGACCTCGCAGCCCGGGGTGTACGCGGGCGCGATGCAGGCCTACCTCGGCGACCGGGTGCCGCAGGTCTACAACAACTCCATGCGGGTCACGGAGCCGACGCGGTTCTTCGTGCTGCCGGCGGACCTCTTCGCGGACGTGATGCGCGAGTGGTTCCCGATGGCCGTGCACCTGCTGGAGGGGCTGTTCTTCGGCTCGAAGAACAGCCAGGCGATGATCGGGCAGCGGGAACGGCTGCTGGCGCTGGGCTCGTTGTCGGCGGGACTCACGCACGAGCTGAACAACCCCGCGGCGGCCGCCGTCCGGGCCACGGCGACCCTGCGGGAGCGGGTCGCGAAGATGCGCCACAAGCTCGGCGTGATCGCCGAGGGGCGCTTCTCCCCCGATTGTCTGGCGAACCTGATCGAGATCCAGGAGCGCACCGCGGAGCGGGTGGCGAAGGCGCCGGTGCTCAGCCCGCTGGAGGCCGCCGACCGGGAGGACGCGCTCACCGACTGGCTGGCGGACCACGGCATCGACTACGGCTGGCAGGTGGCGCCCACCTTTGTGCAGGCCGGACTCGACGTCGACTGGCTGGAGCAGGTCGAGGCGGCCGTGGACGCGGAGATCCTGCCGGGCGCGGTCGGCTGGCTCAACTACACCGTCGAGACCGAGCTGTTGATGAACGAGATCCAGGACTCCACCACCCGCATCTCGCATCTGGTCGACGCGGCCAAGCAGTACTCGCAGCTGGACCGGGCGCCGTACCGGGTGGTGGACGTGCACGAACTCCTCGACAGCACACTGCTGATGCTGTCCGGGAAGATCGGGTCGGGCATCGAGGTCGTCAAGGAGTACGACCGCACGCTGCCACCGGTGCCCGCCTACCCGGCCGAGCTGAACCAGGTGTGGACCAACCTGATCGACAACGCCGTCTCGGCCATGAACGGCGCGGGCGGCCAGGGCACGCTGACCGTACGGACAGGGCTCGACCACGAGCGGCTGCTGGTGGAGTTCCGGGACACCGGGCCCGGCGTCCCGCCGGAGATCAAGGACCGGATCTTCGACCCGTTCTTCACCACCAAGCCGGTCGGCGAGGGCACCGGGCTCGGTCTGGACATCTCCTGGCGGATCGTCGTCAACAAGCACCACGGCACCCTGCGGGTGGAGTCGGTGCCCGGCGACACCCGCTTCCAGGTGCTGCTGCCCCTGACCGCCGAGACACCCGACGAGGAGCCGGTATGAGCAACGTCGAGGGAATCGATCCGCGGGTGCCGCCCAGTGGCACCGGCTGTGTGGAGTGCGAGGAGGCGGGCGGCTGGTGGTTCCATCTGCGCCGCTGCGCGCAGTGCGGGCACATCGGCTGCTGCGACGACTCCCCGGCCAAGCACGCGACCGCCCACTACCGGGCGACCGGGCACCCGGTGATCCGCAGCTTCGAGCCGGGCGAGGGCTGGTTCTGGAACTACGCCACCGACGAGCTGTACGCCTCCGGGCCCGAACTCGCCCCGCCGGCCGGCCATCCCGCCGACCAGCCGGCCCCGGGCCCGGCGGGCCGGGTGCCGGAGAACTGGGCGCAGACGCTGCGCTGAGTCCCGGCGGACGCCGTGCGGCCTGCCGGCCCGGGTGACCCGGCCCGGCCGCCGGGGGTTCAGCGGGCGCAGTCCAGGCTGTCCGGGGCGACGGCGTCGGCCAGGGCCCGCATGCCCCGGTCGTTGGGGTGCAGATGGTCGCCGCCGTCGAAGAACGGCCGGGCGGGTTCCCGGAGCGTGCCGGCCGTGCCGGGTGGCACGCGGACCGTACGGAACGTATCTGCGTATCCCACGGAGGCCGTGGTGCCGCCTGCGCCGCGGATGCGCACCTCGGCGGGGTCCGCGCCCCGTGGTTCCAGGCCGGCGACGCCCCCGGACATGCGGATGCCCCGCGCGAGGCGGGGCATCCGGTGGTGCTGGTGTGTGCCGGCGTCCGTCAGTGGGCGCGCGGCGTGTTGGCGGCGGTCACGTTGACCGCGGACCACGACTTGTCGACCGTCTTGTACTCGGTGCTGTTCGCGCCGTACAGGTCCTTGGCCGCCTTCAGCGTCGCGACGCGCGCCTGGTGGAAGTCGGTCGTGGAGACCATGTAGCGGGTGAGCGCACGGTAGTAGATGGCGGTCGCCTTGGTGCGGCCGATGCCCTTGACCGTGATGTTGTGGTACGTCGGCGAGTTGTAGTTGACGCCGTTGATCGTCTTCTTGCCGCTGCCCTCGGCGAGGAGGTAGTAGGCGTGCGAGGAGACACCGGAACCGGCGTGCACCTCGGTGTAGTAGGTGTCCGCGGACCAGTAGTCGATCGTGCCCTCGAGCTTGTCGAGCGACGGGTGGTCCAGACGGCGCAGGAACTTCTGGGCGAGGCCCAGCTTCTCGCCGACCAGGTAGTCCGGGGTGTCCTTCGTGTTCTTGGCGTAGAACTCGACGTTCGAGCCGAAGATGTCCGCGAGCGACTCGTTCAGCGAGCCCGGCTCGCCGTACTGGTTGCCGTCGGAGTCGACGAAGGTCGGCTGCAGGTTGGCGGTCGCCTCGACCACGCCGTGGGTCAGCTCGTGACCCGTGACGTCGAGGACGACGAGCGGCTTCTTGAACATCTGGCCGTCGCCGTCGCCGTACAGCATGCAGTTGCAGGTCGGGTCCCAGAAGGCGTTCGCGACCTTCTTGCCCCAGTGCACCATCGCCTGCGCGGGCTTGCTGTTGTTGCGGATGCCCTTGCGCTTGAACGTGGACTTGTAGAAGTCCAGCGTCTTGGTGATGCCGTACTGGGCGTCGGCGGCGGCGCTGACACGACTGGTGGTCTTGCCGTTGCCCCACACGTTGGTCGTGTTGGTGAACTTCGAACCGGCGCTGAACTTCTCCGTGTACGAGCCCTTGGCGTCCCGGGTCTCGGTGCCGTACCGGTTCGGGTCCTTGAGCTGGTAGTGGCCGCGCGAGGTCTGCGTGGTGGTGAGACCGACGGTGCCCACGAACAGGGTCTTGCCGGTGCCCTTGGCGGCCGACGGGTAGGTGACACCCGAGGCGCCCGAGCCCACCAGGCCGGAGGTGGCGGAGGCGGAGCCCGTGCCGGTGGCCGGGTCGGCGCTCTCGCCGCGCTCGCGGAGCGTGTCGAGCAGCTTCGGCGACAGGAACTCGTCGCTGTCGGGCGTGTTGCTGCGCACCTTGCCGGTGACCGCGTCGACGACGACGGTGTGGGAGGTGCCCTGGTCGGCGACCGACACCTGGTAGGCGAGGGCGGAGGCGCCACCGCGGGCGTCCAGCACGAGCTGGGCGGTGCCCGCGTCACCCTTGGCTGCCTTGGCGGCCTTGGCGGCGGCCTGCTCCGCGGTCAGCTTGGCCTTGGTGGCGGTCGACTTGACGCTGTGGTCGGCCGCGCGGGTCACGCCCGCGTAGGCGAGCTTCCGGTCGAGGTGGACGATCAGGTCGCCACCGAGCACCGGAAGGTCGTTGTGGGAGCGGACGAACCGGACGTGCCGGGCACCCTCGGGGTCGATCATGACGTCCTGGGCGTGCAGTTCGTCGCCCTTCGAGACGCCGGTCGCCGAGGCGTGCGCGAAGGCCGCGGTGCGCGCCGCCTCCACCACCGCCGTGGCGTTCGAGGCGGCGGAGGCGGCGGACCGCTCCACCCCCTGGGAGGGGCCGGCGAAGGCCGTGCCGGCCAGGCCAGTGGCAGCCGTCGTCACCGCGACGGCGACCGCCACGGTGCGTATGTGCGGTCTACGCAATCTGATCAGGGTTCCTTCGTTCGAAGGCGGCGGGGGTCGCCAACCGCCTTGAGGCATGGCGCAGTTGGGCGCCACGGGGGCTGGTCTGGCCCCGGGGGGTAACCCTGACGGATCAGTCATGTGCGCGTAAAGCCGGAATGATCTATTTCGCGAACTTCTATGGCAATCCTTTACGAATGGGCGCCACAGAGTGATCACGAGAGCACCAACTGTGTGTCGGCTGTGGAGACGTTGTCTCGATCCTCTAGGTTCCCAGGGCGGAATGTGACCGATATCGCATCAGAAGCCGGACCGATGGGAGTGGGTAGGGGATGGTCTCAGCAACGGTGGGGCGGGGAGCGGTTCTCGGAGCGGTCGCACTGTCGCTCCTCGCGGTCCCGGCGCAGGCCGCGACCGGGGAACCGGACACCCCGGCGGCGGCACTGCCGGCGCCCGACACCGCGGGCCTGGCCGCGGTGCTGCGGTCCGCGGTGGCCCAGGGCGCGCCGGGCGCGCTGGCCCGGATCGACGACCAGGGGCGGACCTACCGGGTCACCCGGGGTGTCGCGGACCGCGTCACCGGGCGGGCCATCAGCACCGCCGACCGGTTCCGCGTCGGCAGCGTCACCAAGACCTTCTCGGCCGTCGTCCTGCTCCAGCTCGTCGACGAACACCGGCTGTCGCTGGACGCGCCGGTCAACCGCTATCTGCCGAAGCTCCTGCCGGACGACCGGATCACGGTCCGCCATGTGCTGAACCACCGCAGCGGCCTGTACGACTACACGAACGACATGTTCGCCCACAGCGTCTCCGGCTTCGAGGCGGTCCGGAAGAAGGTCTTCACCTACCGGCAGCTGGTCGCCCTCTCCCTGAAGGAGCCCCGCACCAACGCACCCGGCGCCGCCTACGCGTACTCCAACACCAACTTCGTCGTCGCCGGCCTGCTCATCGAGAAGCTCACGGGGCAGCCGGTGAAGACCGCATACCAGAACCGCATCTTCGAGCCGCTGAAGCTGAGCGACACGTTCTACGCCCACCCGGACACCGTCATTCCGGGGCTGTACGCCCGTGGCTATCTGACTCCTGACACGCCGGGCGCCGCACTGGTCGACGCGACCGCGCAGACCGTCTCCTGGGCGCAGAGCGCGGGGGCGATCATCTCCAGCGCCCGGGATCTCGACGCCTTCTACAGCGCGCTGCTCGGCGGCAAGCTGCTGTCCGCCGCGCGGCTCGCCGAGATGGAGAAGTTCACCAAGGTCAACAGCACGACGGCGTACGGGCTCGGGCTGCGCCGGCGCGCCCTGTCCTGCGGAGTGTCGGTGTACGGGCACACGGGCGTGGTGCAGGGGTACTACACGTACGCGTTCACGTCCGAGGACGGCAAGCGGAGCCTCACGGCCGCCGCCAACACGTCGAACAACGGGAAGGTGCTCGACACACTGGCGGGGGCCCTGGAGTCGGCGTTCTGCGGGAAGCCGAAGGGCAAGGCGGAAAAGGGGTAGGGCCTCGGGGTGGGCGATGACCGATCGGGCGGAGTCGGCCGAATCGATGGAACAGCCTGCCGTGGTCGGCGTGCCATGGTGCTCGACCGTGACGACAACGGCCGGCCGACGCGGGCCGGGGACACGGCGGCCGTCCGTCCGAACACTCCGGTCGCAGGTGCCCGGACGGTCGCAGGTGCCCGGACGGGCGGAGGTTCCGGCAGGTCAGGGTGAGGCCGTAGGTCCGAAGGGGCGACCGGGGGCCGTCGTCGCGGCGAGCAGCCGCCGAGCGGTCAGGGCCAGGGCGGTCTCGACCAGGTCGGCGGGGCGCGACAGGGATCGGCCGGTGAGCTGCTCGTAGCGGCGCAGGCGGTTCAGGACGGTGTTGCGGTGGCAGTACAGCCGCCTGCTCGCCCGCTGGGCGGAGCCGTCGCAGGCCAGCCAGGTGGCCAGGGTGTCCAGCAGCACCTCGGCGTCGGCGGGTTCGAGCCGCGCGAGGGGGCCGAACGCGCGCTCGGCCAGACGGGCGGCGAGGTCCGGGCAGGTCACCACGAGTGCCTCGGGCAGATGACCGGAGAGCCGCACGGTGCCGCCCGTGTCGGCGCACAGACGCAGGGCGGTGTCCGCCGTCCGGCGCGCCTCGCCGACGGCGGCCAGCCCGTCGACGGCGAGACCGATCCCCACGCGCATACCGGGCGGCGGCTCGGCCACTGCCGGGACCGAGCCGTCCGCGGCCAGGACGATGCCGTGGTACGTCTCCGGACCGGCGTGCCAGTGGACCCGAGCGCTCGCCGGCAGCAGGGCCCGGACGGCGTCGGGCGACCGTACGCCCGTCACCGCGACGACGGCGTACCGCGCCCGCTCGGGCAGGCCGAGGGCCTGCGCGGTCTCCGGGAGGTCCGCGATGCGCCCGGTGCCGTCCAGCAGAGCGGTGGCCAGCAGCCGCACCCGGTTCTCGCGCCGCCATGCGAGCTGCCGTTCGGCCTGCCGGTAGGCGTCCGCGACGAGCGTGCAGTGCTCGTCGACGAAGTCCCAGACGTCGCCCGCGACATGTACCAGGAGCCGCATGTCCTCGGGAGCGGTGCGGGAGGTGACGTCGACGAGTTCCTGCCACACCAGGGAGCCGCCCAGCCGGAAGGCGTGCAGCACCGCGTCCAGGGGCAGGCCCTGTTCGGCGCGGGTGACACCGATGCGCCAGGAGCATTGGCGCGCGGCGTCGCGGCTGCCGCACGGGTCGAGCAGGGAGGAGACGCTGTGCCGCAGTGAGCGGTGCACCTCCTGCCAGGTGCCCGGCCGGTCGTCGTCGAGCGCGGCCCGGTAGGCCGGTTCCTGTTCCCGCAGGGCGGCGAGCAGTCGGTCGGTGAGGCCGGGCAGGTCGCGCAGCAGCACGCGGGCGGCGCGGTGCAGCGCCCGCAGGGCGTCGGCGTCGATCAGCGACCGGGCCCGCGGGGCGCGCGACCGGGGTGCGGGCTGCGGCCCCGGACGCAGGACGGGGCGTGGCCGTACGGCAGGGTGCATCGCGGTTCTCCCCCAGGGTCGGCACTCGGGCGGTGCCCGCGCGCCGCGGTCCGCGGGGCCGGTGCCCGGCCGCGCAGCCGCCGCGGCGGGCGCCGCACGACTCGTCGTGCTCCGAAGAATGACATACCGTCCGGTCGGTCCCTAGAGGTGTGCAGCGGTCTTTTCGGCCTGCTCCACCAGGCGGACCAGTTCCACCCTGGAGCGGACACCGAGGACGGCGAAGACGTTGCGCAGGTGGTAGTCGACGGTGCGGGTGCTGACCGACAGGCTCAGGGCCACCTCCCGGTTGGTGAGGCCCTGGGCGACGCCGCGGGCGATCCGCAGCTGCTGCGGGGTCAGCCGGGCCAGTCCGTCCGGCAGGTCGTTGCCCCGGGCCGCGGCCCCCGCCGCGCCCGCCACCGCGCTCACCCCGTTGGCCCGGAGTTCCGCCGCCGCCTGCTGGGCCCACGACCGGGCGCCGCAGCGCTCGAAGCCGAGCAGGGCGGCCTGGAGATGGGTGCGGGCCTCGCGCAGCCGGCGGCGTCTGCGCAGCCACTTGCCGTAGAGCAGTTGCGTACGGGCCCGTTCGAAGTCGCCGACGGCTTCCTCGTGCCGCCGCAGCGCCTGCCGGTACAGCGGGTCGGCCGTCTCGGGCGGGGCCAGCAGGGCGCGGCAGCGCATCAGTTGGGCGGGGGCCTGGGGGTCGGCGTCGCACGCCGCCCAGCGCGCGAAGTCCTCGACCGCGTCCCGGGCCTGGTCCGGCTGCCCGGCCAGCGCGCACGCCTCGACGTAACACGGCACGGCGAGCATCCAGACGGCGAAGTGACCGCGTCCCGGCCCGGGCCGCACCAGCGGGCCGAGCCGCTCGGCGGCCTCGCGGGGCCGGCCGTGGCCCAGATCGGCGCGGGCGGTCGCCCACTGGGCCAGGGCGGCGGCCTGCGCCAGTCCGTGCCGGCGGGCGGTGGCCAGCGCGGCCGTCACGTGCTCGGCCACGGTGTCGGCCCCACCCTCGATCGACGCGGCCAGGGCCAGCACGGCGTGGTGGTGGGCGGCCGTGTTGCTCTGCCCGGTGCGGTAGGCGCTGCGCAACCCCTCCTCGGCGTGCGTACGGGCCAGCGCGTGCCGGCCGGCCCGGAGTTCGCCGTAGGCGAGGTACTCCAGGGCTTGCGCCTCGTGCACGGCGGACCGGCTCGTACGGGCCACCGCGAGCGCCCGCGCACCGGCCCGCCGGGCGGCACCGACATCACCGATCAGCAAAGCCGCGGAGGCCGCCCGCAGGAACCACCGGGGGTCGTCCACCGGGTACGCGGACCGCTCGACGGGTCTCGCCGCGTAGGGCAGCCGGCCCCCGACGCCCGCCGGATACGCCAGCCGCTCGGAGAGGCTTGCCGTGCCCGGCCTCTCGGCGGAACTCGCCCCGCACGGCAGCCGGCCCCCGACGCCCGCCAGGTCCGACAGCGGTTCACCGCCGTCCGCCGCGTAGGGCAGCCGGTCCCCGACGCCCGCCGTGGCCGTCGGCCGGGTCCCGGCACCGGCCGCATGCCGCATCCGGTCATCGTCACCCGGGGCGCCCGGAAACCGGTCCCCTGCACCCGCCTCCCCCACACCCGTCGTGTACGGCAGCTGTTCCCCACCCCCCGCATCCGTCGTGTACGGCAGCTGTTCCCCACCCCCCGCCACGGCCGGCAACGGGGCGCCTTCGTCGGTTGTGTGCGGCATGCGTTCGGTGTCGTTCGCCGTCCACGCTCGGTCCACGACCCGCCGCAAGGGCGCGACCGCCTGGTCGAACCGGCCGTGCAGGACGGCCCGCATCCCCGCACGGTGGTCGCGCAGGACGGCGGACGGCACGCCGGCACCGGTCGACGCGGTCACCGGCCGTGGGCCGGCAGGCGGAGGCTGGGCCGCGGGGGGCTGGGCCGCGGGGGGCTGGGCCGCGGGTCCCGGGTCTGTGGTGTTCCCGCCACGGTGTCCGCCGGAGTGGTGAGGGGCCCCGGCCGGATCCTCCGTCAGCGCCCGCAGGCACGCCGTGTGGTCGCCCGCCGACCAAGCGGCGTCCGCGGCGGCCAGAGCGGCCTCGGCGGACCGCTCGGGATCGTGCGGCGCGAACAACGCCGCGGCGAGGAGCAGGGTCTCGCAGGCGTCGGCGACCGGGCCGTCCCCGCGGAGCACCGTCCCGCGCAGCAGCTCCGCCCGCGCGCGTTCCGCCGAGGGCGCGGGGCGGCTGCGGGCCTTGTCGAGCAGGTGCAGTGCTCGGGCCGACTGCCCTGCCAGCAGCGCCTGTTCGGCGGCGGCCGTGTACCAGCGGGTCTGCCGGGTGCCGTCCGTCGTGAGTTCGGCGGCACGCGCGTGAGCCGTGCAGCGCAGCGCGGGCGGGGCCGCCGACGACGGGTCGGCCGCCGCGGCAGCGAGGTCGGCCGCGAGTAACGGGGCGGGGGCCGTGACGGCGAGGGAGCGGTGGAGCAGCGCCAGGAGGCCGCGCCCGTCGGGCAGCGCGCGGGCCAGTGCGTCGTGGGCGGCACGGCGCCGGCCTGCCGAGGCGCCGGCGTACACCGCGCGGCACAGCAACGCGCTGCGGAAGCCGAGCCGGCCGTCCATTTCGGCGAGCGTCTCGGGCTGCGAGGCAGTACGCGGGACACGCGGGCCCTGGAAGGTGTCGAGCCTCTCGGCCCGGCGGTGCTCAGGACACCTCGATGGCCCACCCTCACCAGCCTCCAGCCGCTCAGTCCAAGGCCCGGAACACCCCGAGGACCCACTCTCGCGAGCCTCCAGCAGCTCCGCCTGAGGCACGCAGCACCCCAAAGCCCCACCCACGCAAGCCTCCAGCCGTTCCGCCCGAGCCCCGCAGCACGCCGACGACCCACCCTCGCGCGCATCCGGCGGCTCCGCCCGACACTTGCAGCACCCCGAAGGCCAACCCTCGCAAGTGCCCGGCCGCTCCGCCCGGTGGCCGAGGCGTTCCGAAGGGCGGCCCTCGGTCGCGAACGGCTCCGGGGCCCCGGCTGAACACACCCCGGCGGGACGCGGCGTGGCGGGACACAGTGCGGTGGGACACGGTGCGGCCGGACGCCGTGCGGTGTCGGAGAGGCGCGCGGCCGCGCGGTGGACGAGATCGGCGTCGGCGGTCGGCTCCCCCGCCACCTGGACGGCTGCCGCGGTCACGAGCAGCAGGTCCCGCTGCCCGGAAGGCAGGCCGGCGAGGTGGCCGCCGGCCAGCACGGTGAGGGTTTCGGCGTCGGCCAGGCGCTGCGGCAGGGGCGCGTGACCGCGCAGCTGAGCCGGTGTCAGCCGGTCGAGCAGGTGCCGCAGCAGTCCGGGGTTGCCCTCGGCCGCGGCCACGATCTCCTCGCGCACCCGGGGATCGAGCGCGCCCCGCGCCGCGTCGTCCAGCAGGGATGCCGCGTCCGCCGGGGTGAGCGGTTCGAGGCGCAGCAGCGGCAGTCCGGTGAACTCCGGGTCGACGGGCCGGTGTCCGGGGACGGTGAGCAGGAGGGCGAGGCGGCCACCGTCGCGGAGGCGGGCGGCGAGCCGGCCGAGGGCGGCCCGGGAGACGGCGTCCCACAGGTGGGCGTCGTCCACGCAGAGGAGGACGGTCCGCGGCGCGGCCGTGGCCGCCAGAGCGTCGGCGAGTTCCCGCACGGGCCCGGCGGCGTACGCGGCGGGCACCCCGGCCGCGCGGCACAACGCGCGGAGCCCGGCGGGCGGCTGCCGGAACCGGGCGGGGCGGGCGGGCACGGTGACGACGGCCCCGCCGGTGAAGGCGCGGGCGGCGAAGGCGAGGAAGGCCGAGCGTCCACCGCCGGGTTCGCCGGTCACGACGCACACCCCGCCGCGGCGCAACCGGTCCAGCAGCGCCGCCACCACAGGACGTTGCGGACCCGGCCGGAACCGCGGTGCGGGGAGTCCCGGGGTCTTCTGGTCGGTCATTCCCGCGACCTTACTGACGCGTCAGTAAGTGCGGAAGCCGTACGTCCCGGTTCCCGGCCGGGTTGACAGCCGCACCACCTGCGCATTCCCGCGATACGGCCCCACACGGCTTGTGACGTGGCACAACGCGCGCGCGGTCGCGCGGTGCACCGGCACAACGCCGGCGGCGACCACCACCAGGGTGGTCGCCGCCGGGTCACGGACGGACGGTCAGGGCACGGCCGGACGCGCCGTCAGGAGGTGTGGGGGCAGTTGCCCCGGTACTCGTCGATCGTCAGGCTCGGCTGGGGCACCGGGCACAGGAACTGCTCGTAGCGGGTGTCGTTGTCGATGAACCGCTTCAGCCACGAAATGCTGTATTTCGCGATGGTCGTGTTCGAGGTGTTGGGTGTGAAGTGGGTGGCGCCGTTCAGCTCCAGGTACGCCCGGTCGAGAGAGCTGGGGAGCGAGGTGTAGAACGGCTGGGCGTGGGTGGCGACCGGGGCGATCGTGTCGCCGTCGGCGCCGAAGATCAGGGTGGGGGTCGTGATCTCGGGCCAGGCCTTGTCCAGGTTCCACGGCGTGAGCGGGATCGCCGCCTGGAGCGAGGGACGTCTCTTCGCGGCCTCCAGGCTGCCACCGCCGCCCATCGAGTGACCCATCACACCGAGACGGGTGGAGTCGATCCGGCCACGGACGGAACTGCTCCGGGTGAGGTAGTCCAGGGCGGCGAGCAACTGGTCCCCCCGGGAGTCGGGCTGGTCCAGCGTGGTGAGCGTGTCGATGGTGAACACCACGAAGCCCTGGGACGCCAGACGCGGGCCGAGCCAGGAGATCGAGGACTGGGTGCCGGTGTAGCCGGGTGAGACGGCCACGGCCCCGAAGGTGCCGTCGGCGGTGCTGGTCGGATAGTAGACGGTGCCTCCGCCGAACCCGGTGACGGAGAGCCGGGAGACGGTCGTCTCCGAGACGGCGTAGGGGCCGCGCAACGCCTCGATGCTGGATACGGTCGGCGCCGGGCCGCGCTCGTAGGGATTGTCCGCCCCGTGGGCCGCCGGCCCGCCGAGTGTGGTCAGGCCGACGACGGCGGTGACCGTCGCGGCGAGGGTCGCGAGTCGGCCGGTACGACGGCGGGAGCGGGCCGGGCGCGGACCGGGGGCCGGTGTCGTGGTGCTGGTGCGCGGGTGCTGCACGACGAGTCCTCTCTGTCGTGGCGGGCCCGTCCGGATCCCGAGCGGCACGCGCGGGCGTGCCATGGCCGAAGGGCGCCACCGTGGGGCTGGCGGTGCCACTGTCGGCGCTGCGGGGGCACGGCCGGACCGGCAATGTCACCGGTCTCGTGAAGCCACTCGCGACCGGACCGGACTCGTCGTACCGGCCGCCGTCACCCGCGAGTTCACACACACCGGCGCCGGCTGCACGGGCGGTGAAGGCGGGGCCGGGCGGGACCGGGTACGGCACGGCACCCGGCACGCGGCCTTTCGGTGGCCGAACCGGTACGTTCCGCGATCTTGGCGGAATGCCTTCGTCCGGGACACCATGCCCGGCATGAAGGGTGATCTCTTTTCCAGTCAGCACGTGGTGCAGCCGGCCGTACAGCCGGGCATGTCCGTCGAGAACGCCAAGTGCATCAGGTACACGGTCAACGGCGAGATGTACGCCCGGCAGGGCGCGATGGTCGCCTACCGTGGCAGCCTCAAGTTCGAGCGCAAGGGGCAGGGCGTCGGCGGCATGCTCAAGCGTGCCGTCACCGGTGAGGGACTGCCCCTCATGGCGGTGCGCGGGCAGGGCGAGGCCTGGTTCGCGCACGAGGCGCAGAACTGCTTCATCGTGGACGTCGAGCCCGGTGACCAGTTCACCGTCAACGGCCGTAACGTCCTGTGCTTCGACGCCTCGCTGTCGTACGAGATCAAGACGGTGAAGGGGTCGGGCATCGCCGGCGGCGGCCTGTTCAACAGCGTGTTCAGCGGGCAGGGCCGGCTCGGTCTGGTCTGCGAGGGCAACCCGCTGGTCATACCGGTCTCCCCGCAGGCGCCGGTGTACGTCGACACGGACGCGGTGGTGGGCTGGACCGCGCATCTCCAGACCTCGCTGCACCGCTCGCAGTCCATCGGCTCGATGCTGCGCGGCGGTTCGGGCGAGGCGGTGCAGCTGATGCTCCAGGGCGAGGGCCACGTCGTGGTGCGGCCGAGCGAGCTGACGCCTCAGAAGGGGCAGGAGCACTGAACCTTCACACGTGATCCCTGCCGCACGGGCAACCCCCGTCGCCGTACCGGCGTCTTGATCGGCAACAGACCGAGCCCCGGCCCCTCGGGCCGGGGCATGTTTTCGAGATGCTATACACGAGATGTATACACTCCGTGTATAGAAGGGTACGCATGTACGGCAAGGCTTTCGCCCCTGAGTACCAGGGCGCCCTGACCACCCTGTCCGTGAACTCCTCGCTGGCCGACGTGCTGGCCGAGGCCACCGAGCGGCTGCGCGAGGCCGAGCGGGCCGGGCATCCCGCCGAGGCGGCGCGCTGCGGGCTCGCCGTTGCCGAGGCGCACCGGCGCCTCGGCCATGTGCGCGACGCCGACCGGGCCTGGAAGGCGAGTTACCGCGCCGCCCGGGAGGCCGGCGATACCGCCGCGATGGCCTGGGCGCTGTGGAGCGGCGGCACCCTGGCCCGGCAGCGCGGGGCGTTCCCGCTGGCCTGGCGACTGCTGGGGCTCGCGGCCGAACTGGGCGAACGTGGCGGGGACATCGTCGTCCGCGGCTACTCGCTGGCCGGCCTCGCGGAGACCGGACGGATCCAGGGCGACTACGCGGCGGTCGGCCGGCTGCACGAGCAGCTGCTGGCCGAGGCCCGCCGGCGCGGGGAGGCCCGGCACACGGTGTGGGCGCTGGAGGGCATCGCCCAGATGCACCGCAACACCGGTGACTACGACACGGCCTACGCCCTCTTCGAGGAGGCGGCGGAGATAGCCGGCCGGGCCGACGACCGGCGCGGGCACGCCTGGGCGCTGCGCGGACTCGCGGACATCCTGTCCGTACGCGACGGCGCCACCGGGCGGGCACTGGAGCTACTGGCCGAGGCTGAGGCCGCCTGCCGGGAGATGAACCTCTCCAGCGCGCTCGCCTACAACCACAAGATGCAGGGCAACGTGCTGTACCGCGCGGGCCGTTACGCCGAGGCCCGGGACCGGTACGAGCTGGCGCTGACGGAGTTCCGCACGATGAGCGAACCGCGCGGTGAGGCGCTGTCCCGGCTGGGTCTCGCCAAGTCCCTCGCCCGGCTCGGCCGCGACCGCGCCGAGACCGCCGCCGAACTCGCCGACCTGGCCCGGACGCTGGAGCGCAGCGGGCTGCGGCATGCGCGGGAGATGGTGGCCCGTGCCCAGCGGGAGTTCGTCCTCGACGCGGAGGCCGTGCGGTGACCGCGCTCACCTCGCCGGTACGGGAGTCGGCACCGCACGTCCTCGCCCGGTGCCGGGAACTGGTGCGGCCCGCGCTGCGGGCAGCGGTGGAGCGGCTGCACCCCTGGGTGGCGGAGATGGCCGCGTACTCCTTCGGCTGGTGCGAGGTCGGCGGGGCGCCCGCCGCCGCGCCGGGCGGCAAGGGCGTGCGGCAGGCGCTGGCGGTTCTCGGTGCCGAGGCGGCCGGTGCCGACGGGCGGGACGGTGTCCCCGCGGCGGTCGCGGTGGAGCTGGTGCACGCCTTCTCGCTGCTGCACGACGACATCATGGACGGCGACGCGACCCGGCGCCGCCGCCCCGCCGTGTGGCAGGCGTACGGCACGGGTCCGGCCGTGCTGGCCGGGGACGCCCTGTTCGCGCTGGCGGTGGACACCCTCGCCGCCGCGCCCGAGAGCCCCGGCGCGGTACGGCTGCTCTCCACGGCCCTCGCCGATCTGGTGCGCGGGCAGGCCGACGACCTGCTGTTCGCCACCCGGCCCTGGACCGGGCCGGAACGGGTGACGGCGCGGGAGTACACGGCGATGGCGGAGGGCAAGACCGGCGCGCTGCTGGGCTGTGCCGCCGCGCTGGGCGCCACGCTCGGCGGCGCGTCCCGGGACACGGCCGACGCGCTGGACCGGGCCGGGCGGCACCTCGGGGTCGCCTTCCAGCTGGTCGACGACGTGCTCGGCATCTGGGGCGATCCGGCCGTCACCGGCAAGCCCGCGGGCGGTGATCTGCGGGAGCGGAAGAAGACGTACCCGGTGCTGGCCGCACTCGACTCCCCGGCGGCCCGGCAGCTGCTCGCACTGCTCGGCTCCCCGGAGCGAGCGCCGGAGGCCGCCTCGCTGATCGAGGCGGCGGGGGGCCGTACGGCGGCACTGGCCGAGGCCCGCGCCCACACGGCCGCCGCCCGGGCGCTGCTCGCCTCCGTGCCCCTGGCCGCGGGGACCGCCGGGGAGCTGGACCGGCTGCTGGACTTCCTGGTGGGCCGGGAGCTGTAGCCGGGCCGGCGACGGCGCCCGGGCCGGGCTCGTGAATTACCGTCGGTAACCGACAGGTCGAACAGCCGACGGTGCGGCCATCCCAAACTCGCAAGCCCTTTCGAGCAATTGAATAAAAGGTAGCGAGCGGCTCCGAGTTGAGGATTCTTTGAACACACCCGGGCGTCTCCCGCGTACCTCTGGGAAAGACGAGGCAGGGGTTCTCAGCGAGGGATGACCATGGTCAAGGCGCACGTCTCCGCACACGAGTTGGTCGCCGGACGGTACCGGCTCCTGGAGGTCTTCGCCCGCGAGACGAACCGCGTGTGGTGGTACGCCGAGGACGTGCCGGCCGGGCAGCCCCGCGTGATGGCGCAGACCGCCCTGCCGGAGCCCTCCGCCGAGGACACCGCGCGCCGCGTCACCGCCCGGGTCATCCGCACCTCGGAGACCATGCGGCTGCTGCGCCCCGGACAGGTCGCCGCGGTCGTCGACGCCGTCGTGGAAGCCGGCACGCTGTGGACGGTCACCGAGTGGATCGACGGCACGCCCCTCGGCGAACTCCTCGCCCGGGAGGGCTCGTTCCACCCGGTGCGGGCGGCGCGGACCGGCCTGGAGCTGCTGGACGTGCTCCAGGCCGCGCACGACGAGGGCATCACGCACGGCGAGCTGAGTCCCGGGCAGGTCTTCGTGCGGGACGACGGCCCGGCCGTCGTCACCGGGTTCGGGCTGGCGGGCGCGACGCTCGTCCCGCGGCTGACGGCACCGTCGTACGCCTCACCGGAGCAGGCCCGCGACGAGCGCATCGGCCCGGCCGCCGACCTGTGGGCGCTGGGCGCGCTGCTCTACACGATGGTCGAGGGCCGGCCGCCGTTCCGGGACCGCGGCCGGCCCGACGCCACACTGCAGGCGGTGGACCGGCTGCCGTTGCGCACCCCGCTGCGCGCGGGCCCGCTCACCCAGGCCGTACAGGGGCTGCTGCGCAAGGACGCGCGGGAACGGCTGACCCGGCCGGTGGTCCGCGCGTCCCTGACCCGCGCGCTGAGCGAGGACGCCGACGCGGACCGGGAGCCGGCACCCCGGCCCCGGTTGCGGGGCGCGTACACGGGGGTGCGCCACGCCGGGTCCGGGCGGAGCAGAGGGGTCCTGGCCGCCGGTGGCGCGCTCGCCCTGACCGCCGCGGTTGCCGCGGTGCTGGCCGGGACGGACGCGCTGAAGGACTCGGACACGGCCGGGGCCCCGCCCCGGGCAGCCGCCCCGGCCACCCCCACCGGCCGGCACACCGGCGGCGCCACCACGCCCACCGCCACGCCCACCGCCACGCCGACCGCCACGCCGACCGCCTCGGCCGCGCCCGCCCTGCCGGCCGGATACCGCCGGTACAGCGCACCCGAGGGCTTCTCGGTGGCGCTGCCCGACGGCTGGAAGCGGCTGACCACATCCCGGGCGGGCGACCTCGCCTACCGCGTCACCTTCGGCCGGGACGGCGCCTCCGCCACCCTCGCCGTCACCTACAGCGAACGCGTCGGCCCCGACCCGGTCGCCGTCTGGCGCGACGACGTCGAGCCGGAGCTCGCGAAGCTGCCCGGCTACCACCGCGTCGGCGCCGTCCGGGCCACCACCTACCAGGGCCGCAAGGCCGCCGACCTGGAATGGCTCACGGGGTCCGGCGACGCGCGGCTGCACACCTTCGGGCGGGGCTTTCTGCTGGGGGACCGGCGGGGCTTCTCGCTGCGCTTCACCACCCCGGCCGGAACCTGGGACGACGCGGCCAGCCGGCTGGCGCTGACCACGTTTCTGCGGACGTTTCGCGCGCCCGCGGACTGACCCCTCCCCTCGGCTGTTTTCCGGCCGCCGAGCCGGGGACTCTCCGTTTATGGTGCAAATCGGATACACGATGATGACCGAGCAGACCGGTCCCCGGGACCTGGTGGACCACGTGGTGCGGGCCGAGGAGGCGGGTTTCGACTTCTCGGTGATCTCCGACCACTACTTTCCGTGGCTGCGCTCGCAGGGCCACTCCTCGTACGCGTGGAGCGTGCTGGGCGCCGCCGCCCAGGCCACCTCGCGGATCCCGCTGATGACCTACGTCACCTGCCCGATCCTGCGCTATCACCCGGCGATCGTGGCGCAGAA
Organism: Streptomyces sp. NPDC036984; assembly: GCF_055607665.1. NCBI lineage: Bacteria > Bacillati > Actinomycetota > Actinomycetes > Kitasatosporales > Streptomycetaceae > Streptomyces > Streptomyces sp. NPDC036984. Next base: position 2,677 of record NZ_JBVJRL010000037.1, on the reverse strand, counting down.
GGCGGCCACCGTGCAGCTGCTGTCCGAAGGCAGGTTCCGGCTCGGACTGGGCGCCGGCGAGAACCTGAACGAGCATGTCGTGGGCGGCGGCTGGCCCCCGGTGGACGTACGCCACGAGATGCTGGAGGAGGCGGTGGAGATCATCCGCGCGCTCTTCCGGGGCGGCCATGTCACGCATCACGGGCAGCACTACGACGTGGAGTCGGCCCGGCTGTGGGACCTGCCCGAACAGGCGCCCCCGATCGGCATCGCCGTCTCCGGCGAACAGTCCTGCAAGCTCGCCGGGCACCTCGCCGACCTGGTCATCGCGACCGAGCCGAAGGCGGGCCTGCTGGACGCCTTCGACCGGCACGGCGGCAGCGGCAAGCCCCGGGTCGGCCAGCTGCCGGTGAGCTACGACACCGACCGGGACACGGCGACCAAGCGCGCCCACGCGCAGTTCCGCTGGTTCGGCCTGGGCTGGAAGGTGAACGCCGAGCTGCCGCACCCCGACTCCTTCGAGGCCGCGACCCAGTTCGTGGACGAGGACGCCGTCGCCTCCGCGATTCCGTGCGGCGACGACCCGGACGCCTTCGTCGAGGCGGTACGGCCCTACGCGGAGGCGGGTTTCGACGAGATCGCACTCGTGCAGATCGGCGGTGACACACAGCCGGAGTACCTGGACTGGTCGGCGAAGACCCTGCTGCCGGCGCTCCGGGAGGCGTTCGCCTGACGCCCTGTCCCCGCTCCGTGCGCGGGGTCTGCGGGAATCAGCCGCACGGATGAGCATTCCGGGCGCTGCGGGGGTACTAGAGGGCCCTACGCCCATTGTTCCCGGAGGCCCCCGCGTGAACTCCTTCGTGCACAAGACCCTGGTGGTGCAGCTCCTCTCGCACGGCACCGGCCGGTGTCCGGTGCTTGCCCACCTCAGCTACGACGCCGACGACCCGTTCGCCGTCACCGCCGTCTTCGCCCACGACGGCCGTGTCCTGGCCCGCTGGCGACTGGACCGGGAGATGCTCTCCGCCGGTCTGGCGAGGCCGGTCGGCGTCGGTGACGTGCGGATGCGGCCCGCCGACACGGGCGTCTGGCAGGAGCTGCGGATGGAGTTCCTCGGGGACACCCGGCCGGACGGCAGCCGGCACCACGCGGTGGTGTTCGCCTGGGCGCCCGCGATCGCCGCGTTCCTGCGCGAGACCCACCGCATCGTGCCGCCGGGCCGGGAACGCCTCCCGCTGGACGAGCTGCTGGCGGACATCCTCTCGGCGGGCTGAGTAGCCGTACTCATGCCCGGCCTCCCGGTCCGGCGCCACGATGGGGCTCGACGACGCCCTCAGGTAAGGAGCTTCCCGCCGTGACCGCAGTGCACCCCGCCCCGCTCCGCGCGCCGCGCCGCGTGCCGCCCGCCCTCTTCGCCGGCGTGGTGGCCGTCGGCCTGGCCGTGTCGGCGTGGGGCGCGCGCGACCGGACCACCTGGTTCCTGGAGACCGTGTGGGTGCTGGCCGGGCTTCCCCTGGTGGTGCTGGCCTGGCGGCGCTTCCCGCTGACCGGGCTGCTGTGCGGGCTGCTGACCGTGCACGCGCTGGTCCTCGCGGTCGGCGGTCACTACACCTACGCACAGGTTCCGCTGGGCGACTGGGTGCGCGACACCTTCGGCCTGGACCGCAATCCGTACGACCGCTTCGGGCACCTGATGCAGGGCTTCGTCCCGGCGGTGCTGGTCCGCGAACTGCTCAGCCGCACCTCGCCGTTGCGCGGCAGCCGCTGGCTGGCTCCGGTCACCGTGTGCGCCTGCCTGGCCTTCAGCGCCTGCTTCGAGCTGCTGGAGTGGCTGGCGGCCGAGATCGGCGGACACGACGCGGACGCGTTCCTCGCCACCCAGGGGGATGTGTGGGACACCCAGTGGGACATGTTCTGCGCGCTGATCGGGGCCGTGCTGGCGCTGCTGCTGCTCGGCCGGGTGCACGACCGTCAGCTGCGCACGCCGGCCGGCGTTGCCCCGGCGCACCGTGATCAGTAAGTTGTCCCGGGTGACTGCCGGGTCGGCCATGGGCCACGCACGAGTGAGGTTCCCGGCCTCGGCGTGAGCCCGAGGCGGGCGAGAGGCCCGCCGCTGTCCCCGAGTTCCTGCCCCGGCGCCCGCGAAGGCGCCCCGTCCAGCGGATCTCACGACACGGAGACACAGCCTCTCATGCAGACCATCCCGCAGCATGCCCCGACGACCGCCGTCCGGCTCGACCACACCGCCGTCCTCGCCCGGGACCGGCGGCTGTCGGCGGAGTTCCTCGCCGCCGTCCTGGGCCTGACGGTCGGCGCCCCGTTCGGGCCGTTCCTGCCCGTCGACCTCGGCAACGGCGTGACGCTCGACTACTACGAACAGCGCGACGAACCGATCCAGTCGCAGCACTACGCGTTCCTGGTGCCCGAGGAACACTTCGACACCATGATCGCCCGGCTGGAGGCGCTCGACGTCACCTACTACGCCGACCCGCACCACACCGAGTCCGGCCGGATCAACCGTCTCTTCGGAGGCCGCGGCGCCTACTTCACCGACCCGTCCGGGCACAACATGGAGATCATGACCCGCCCCTACGCCCGCCCTTACTGATCGTTTCAAAATGAGGTTCTGATTCGTCTCAAGCAGATGATGCTGCAGGCGAGTTGGAGTAGTCCGAGGTGGAGATCGGCGCGTATCTCG
>NZ_JBVJRL010000036.1:0-53475 GCF_055607665.1 Streptomyces sp. NPDC036984 | reverse complement strand
GCTGGGTCATGTCGATGCGTGCCAGGGCGGCCTGCGAGTGCCGCAGGATCGCCTCGGTGGCGCCCCAGGCGACCAGGGCGATGGGCCGCTGGCCGGGCGTGGTGGTGCTGTGCTGCGGGGTGCTTACGGTCGTCATGATCGCTAAGCTAGGACCTCAAGTGCGGTTGAGGTCAAGGCTGATTCAGACTGGGACCGGCAGATCACCGCCTGCGTCGCCCGCCTGGGCGCCATCGCCGGCACCGCACCCGACGCACCCGACCTCACCAACCTCGTCGGCAAACTCCTCCTCAAGAGCCCCGACTTCGCGGGCCTGTGGGAACGCTACGAAGTGACCGGACGCAAGCCCGCCCACAAGACCTTCCACCACCCCCAGGTCGGCACGGTCACGCTCACCTCGCAGTCGCTGCACGTGGAAGGCACCCCCGGCCAACGCATCGGCGTCTACACCGCAGAACCCGAAACCCCCGACCACGACGCCCTGCTCCTGCTCGACATGACCGCCCCGCGGCAGGCGGAACGTCCGGCGCCCGCGCCGTGAGATCCCACACCAGCCCAAGAACACCACCACGGGCCCGCACCGCTGGCTCCACCGGTCTGCGCGGGCGCCCCGCTGTCCGCCTAGTCACCCCGGCAGGCACGGTAGATCGGTGTGTGCTGCCCGTCTGCCGCCGGCCTCACCTGACCCGCCGGACGACGTCACCGGTCACTTGTCAAGGTACGCGTTCTCGTGACGTGCCCCTGGTGCTGCTGGTGCGACGTAATGGGTCATGGGATGAAGACAGCGCGTCGGCAGGCCGCCCACCGTCCCTCCCCCACCCACCCCATGACCGTTCGAGGGACCTGAAATGACTCGCAGGATGCCAGGACATTGCTCCTCCCCCATGGCCACGACCGACTCGGCGCCCGGTCGCTCCCCTCCCAGGCTCTGACGCTGCCCCGGGCGCCTCTACAAGGGGCTGCTCGCCAAGGCGACCGATGACCATCTACGAACTTCTCAACGGCGGCGCCACCGGCGCCCTCATTCTCGCCTCCACCATCGCAGGCTCATACGTGCTGCTTGTACTGATCGTGCTGATCAACCCGGACGGCACGAGAGGGACGGCAGCCAGGGACCTCCTGGGGCTGCACCCCTTGTCCAGGAAGAACCAAGACAGCCGGGGCGGCCAGGACACCGACCCGAACACGCTGTGAGACCACCGTCTGCGGCCAGGAGTCACGGCCCGGCGCAGGATCCTGACGAAGGCCGGCGAACCTTCCCTGCCGGAGAGATCACCGCTCCTGGAACCGTTTGCCGCACTGGCGCGGGTGGCTCACGCCGAGCCGCTGCTTCGTCGGCTCCACCCCGTGGCCGGTATGTGGGAGATGTACTTCAGCAGGCGCACGGAGTACCCCTGCACCTGGGACATGCCCTACATCGGCACCCTGAGCGACGGCCGGTGTTACGTCGAAGGACCGAGCCGCAGCAGCCCGCGGATCGCCGAGACGGACAGCGCACGGGCCGCGGTGGCGATAGTCATCGATCACAGCACTCGGGGCACGCCAAGCTCCGGGACCGGGCTCCTCGAGTAGCGGCAGCATGAGCGCCTCTCAGCCTCTCCGGCCTGCCCCGGCCCGCCGGAGCGGACAGGCCGCGCCACCAGACAAACGGCGTGGCCGCCTGCCTCCAGCCCGGTATCTGCAAGATCACTAGCAGCAGCTGGAATACCAGCCCACCAGGGGCGCGGCTCGCGGTGCAGGTGGAGGCGTGGTCTCCTGGACTTGCCCGCTGGAGGACAGACCGATGCGTTTCACCCGGACCTCCGTATTCGCGCCCGCCCGATCGGCCGCGCCGACCGGAGCCGGGGGTGGCCTACTGCACAAGCGGGATCTCGCGGTCGCGTGGTTCCTCGTCGCGCTGATCGCGGTGCCCGCGTGGGTGCTGACGGTCGCCCAGGCCCGGGCCATGGGGGTGGGGCCCGGCACGATGGGGACGGCGCTGCCCCTGTTCTTACTGCTGTGGGTGACGATGATGGCGGCCATGATGCTGCCGTCCATGGCCCCGGTTGCCGTCACCTGGGTACGGGGCATCGGCCGGCAGTCCTCGGGCTGGGCTCGGGCCGTGCGCACGGTGGAGTTCGTGTGCGGTTATCTGCTGGTATGGACCGCCTTCGGTGCGCTGGCGTATGCGGTCCTGGCCGGCACCGGCCGGCTGATCGCCGACCATCCCTCGGCCGGACGCTGGATCGGCTTCACCGCGTTCCTTCTGGCGGGCCTGTATCAGCTGGGACCACTCAAGTACGTGTGCCTGCGACACTGCCGCGCCCCCATGAGCCATCTGATCCGCTACGCCGGCTTCCGGTCGCCGGCGCGTGATCTGCGGGTGGGCGTCCACCACGGTGCCTACTGCGTGGGGTGCTGTGGGGGGCTGATGGTCGTCCTCGTTCCGCTCGGCGTGATGAACGTCGCGGCGATGGCCGGACTCGCTGTGGTGATCTTCGTGGAGAAACTGTGGGCCCGGGGGCCGCTGCTCGCCCGTTTCGTGGGCATCGCCTTCCTCGTCCTGGCAGTGCTCGCGCCGTTCCAGGACTGGCTGCTGCCGGGGCTGCGGGGCTCGATGCCGTCGATGAGCGGTATGTGACTCAGCGGGCCCGTGTCCGCCAGACCGCGCGTCGGCAGCTGAAGAAGCCGGTGCTGGAGGGCGCGGAACAGCACCAGGTAGTTGAACAGCACCAGGTAATTGAACAGCACCGGGTAGTTGAACAGGACGCACAGCCAGGTCGCCGCTGTGGCGTCCCCGGCGAGCTTGACGACGCCCTGATTCACGATCGACACCAGGGTGCCGACGAGGAGTGCGATCGGCACGCACCGGGACAGCGAGGGCCTGGCGAACACCGACGCCACGCGGAGAACACCGTCGTCAGCAGCCGGGGCACCTCGTCGGGGCTCCCGCGCGGCTCCCGCTCAGGCACGTCCCTGGGTGGCTCCTTCGGTCTCCTCACTGCTGAAGACGTAGTCGGCCGTCTCGCCGTACGACGCCTCGTAACTCAGCCCGAACGCATCGGAACGTCCGGTGGCCCTGCCGACCTCGAACTCCGGGGCGAACCCGAACGCAGCGTTCTTGATCGTCGTCGCGCTGCCGTCGGGGCCGGTGAGCGGCTCGTAGGAGAGTTCCGTCCTGCCCTCGACGGTGAAGCCGGCCCGCTCCCCGTCGGTGAGGGACACTTTCGCCCGCTCCATGCCCAGGTACTCGCCGAAGAACTGCGCGAGCTGGCCGAACATGCCGCCTTCCCGGCCGGAGAGGATGCGCTCCAGGGCGCTCGCCTGCTCGTCGCTGGCTCCGGAATCCACCACCAGTCCGACCTTCCAGTTGCCGGAGGACAGGTTGGACGGGAAGTGGTTGTAGAACGCAAAGTCCACACCGGACAGATCCAAGCCGTCGAGGTTCCCGCTGCCTATGTGGAAGACCGCGGTGCCCAGGCATTCGGTGCCGCCCTCGGCGTCCCGGGGCTGGCCGTCGTACGGGCAGCTGCACAGCACTGCGCACGAGCAACCGGCGACATATCTGCCGGATATCGTCCACGACATGGCTGATCCCTTCTCCGAAGGGTGACGGGGGCATCCCCGGGGGTGCCCCCCTGTACTTTTACGCTAGACCTGTCAATGGAGGTGCAAAAGCGTTTCCTGTGGGGCAGCCGGCGGCGGGCCGTGCCAGTGCTCCGCGGCGTCCGCCGCGGATTCCGAACGCTACGTCTTCCACGGCACCGTCACCCTCGCTGCGATCCGACTGTGGCTGCGCTGCTGATCGTCGGGCACCCCTTACTCGCCGGGGTGGCCTTGATGCCCGAGCAGGCCGAGCGCCGTCAGCACAGTGACGCAGAGCGTCATCCAGCCAATGAACGCGCCGCCGCCGTACAGCACCGCACCAGCTACCGGTGCCCCGGCTGCGCACGAAAGCACCCCCGCCACCACCGCCACCAGCAGCGACGACACGAAGGACAAGAGCGCGAGAAGTACCTGAACGGGAAAAGAGAGCCTCACCAGTCGATCCCTTCACGAAGGTGGTCGACCAGTCGGCGGGCAGCCTCAGCTCGACCACCGCTTGCGATGGCCTGCTGAGGCTCTGCGACGATCAGAGACTCATCGTGCTCATTGCTTGTCGAGACCGGAGCACTGTCCCCCATCGGACACGTCGCCAGTGCTCTGTGGCTCTTGAATGAGCAACACGGAGCCTAGCGGGGGGCGTTGAAGATCGCCACCACTCAAGACTGCAAGGCCGGCCGGGTCGACACCGCCCAGCAGAGCGGTCATACACCCATCGGACAGGACCTGGCGACCGCGGAAGAACAGCATCCTCATCACGCTGGCGGGTGCCGGTAGGACGTCCCGACAAAGATCCTTTGGTTGGTATGCCGGACTCGGTGAAAGTCATGAACCATGTGCCGGCGGAGCGGTAAGAATGCAGGTCAGTGAGTGCGCTCCCCGCGCCCGCGGGGGTGATCCCGAGGCGTCGTCGCCCCGGACTCCGAACCACATGGGCGGTGGAGGGCTAGGTCCGTTGGCGGGCGTGGCCGTGGACGGCTCGGACGAAGCCCTCCACCCAGCCGGTGAACCGTCCCCGCTTGGCCGGGTCGTCGCGGTCGTCGATGGTCTCGGCGGTCTCCCCGAGCCGGTACTTCGCCCAATGGTCCAGGACGATGCCGTCGCGGTGCTCCATCCCGCTGACCGGCCCAACCCTACGGCGTCACCGCGCCCCACCAGAGCTCGCCCGCCGAAGGGGGCGTGCAGTCGAGGTGCCCAGTGACCAGACGGCCCCATGTCAGGCGCCACCTAGCTGTTCCTCCCCTGGAGGGACTCGGCCGCTCGCCGCAGAGCCTGGGCGCCGCAGCTTTCCGCCTGCTGTCGTGCTTTCAGGAAATCGTTGCGGGCGCGCTCGGGGCGGCCGGCCAAGGACCAGGCGCGGCCTGCCGTGACAGGGCCCTGGGGATCGGCAGCATCCGCGGCGCGGCGAAACCACTCGGCGGCTTGGTCGACGTCGCCCTGTGCCAGTGTGGCGCTGGTCAGCAGTGCATACCAAAGGGGCCTCACAGGCGCCCCGTGACGCCTTCGAGCTGCTGCGGGTCGGCAACCGGCGATTTGTCGCGGGCACCCCCGAGCACCCGAACCAGGACGCCGCCCGCCGTGCCGAGATCGCCCCGTCCCAGCAGCCCTTCGCCGTGCTGTTCGGCTGCTCCGATTCCCGGCTGGCCGCCGAGATCATCTTCGATCGCGGCCTGGGCGACCTCTTCGTGGTCCGCACCGCAGGCCACGTCATGGGTGCGGAAGTACTGGGCAGCATCGAGTACGGCGTGGAGGTGCTGGGCTGTCCGCTGGTGGTGGTGCTCGGGCACGACTCGTGCGGTGCGGTCGGCGCGGCCTGTGCCGCGCTGGAGGACGGCATGGTGCCGGCGGGGTACATCCGGGACGTCGTCGAGCGGGTGACGCCCAGCGTGCTGGCGGCGCGGGCCGCCGGACGGGTTGAGCCGGACGAAGTCCTCGCCGAACACATAAGCCGCACCGTCGGCCTGCTGCTGGACCGCTCCCGGGTGCTGGCCGAGAAGGTCGCCGTCGGCCAGGCGGCCGTGGTGGGCCTGTGTTACCGCCTGACCGACGGCAGTGCACAGCTCGTCGCGGCCCGCGGCCTCGACGCGGTGGTCCCCGCCGCATCCTGACCGCCGGCGGTGCATGCTCGGTCAGCAGAATGTTCGCCGGCTTGACGTCCCGGTGCAGAATGCCGAGGCGATGGCCGGCCGTCAAAGCGTCGAGGACGGCAAGACCGATGCGTGCGGTTTCCGCGGACGACAGCGGGCCGTTCTCGGCGACCACCTCGGCGAGGTCTTTCGCTCCGGCGACGTACTCCGTCACGATCCAGGGAAGGCCGCCTTCTTCGACGACGTCGTGCACGGTGGCCACGTGCGGATGGCTGCGAAGCCGGGCCGCGTGCCCGGCCTCGACCCGGGCCCGGGCGATCCGGCCGCTCACCTCCCGCTCGGGCATCCCGGCAGGCAGAGCGACCTCCCGTAAATGATCTACGGCATATTGGATGACCTGCACCTTCCTCCGTCACCCGGCGAGGGTCAGTTGGTGCAGGCGGGCAATGCCGAGCGGCCGGCAGCAGCTTGCGGTGGTCAGGGGTCCTTGCCCCCCGTGGGCCGTCTTCTCCCGTCACAGCCGTTTGCGCAGCACCAGCCGCGGGGCGTGTCGGGTCAGCCAGGCGCTTGCCAGGCCGATGGCGGCGCCGACGGCGACGTCGCTGGGGTAGTGGGCTCCGCTTTGCACTCGCTCGACGGCCACCAAGGCGGCAGGCACCGCGCACGCCGCCCCGGCGGCCGGCCACGTGTGCGTGACAGCGGTGGTGAAGGCGACCGCGGCTGCGGTGTGGCCGGAGGGGAACGAGGAGGAGTCGGGGCGGTCGTCGACCTCGTCGTGCGGGAACCATTCCTTGGGCGGTCGGGGCCGGTCGGTGAGCTGCTTGCACAAGCCGTTGGAGACGAGCTGCGCCACCGACAGCGACGCCAGCCCCGCAGCCGCCGCCGTACGGCCCCGCCAGCCGCCGAACGCGGTCATCACCACGGCCGCACCCCACCACAGCTTCGTGCTCTCCGCCGCCTCCTCCACCGCGGAGAGCAGCCTGCCGACATCAGGAGGAACGCGGGTGGCAGCCTGTTGAGTCACGACACGATCGGCTTGGAGCAGCCCCCTCAGCAAACTCATGACCTGCTGGTATCCCCCGAACGGGCAGCTCACACCATGGACCCGGCATCGGTCGTCGCCTGTCGTCCAGGCTGCGCACGTCTTCTCGTCCCACTTGCGGGTCGCGCGACTGGGTGTACGGCTCCTTCTGCGGCGCCAGGCCACCGGAGAGGACGCCCACAAGCGTCTGCTCATTCCGGTGGGTCAGGACGGGCTTGCTCCTGAGGGGTGCGGTTGAAGCAGGCGCGGATACAAGCGGGTGTCCGGCCCGGGTGCGCCGATCCGGTGGCCGGTGCGGCGCGGATGCCGAGGATGAGAACACCTTCGTCCGGCAGGCAAGCTGCCCGGCAGCACCAGGGTGGGCACCGGCTTCGGGTGCCGGTGAGTGGTGACGGCGACGGTCGGAAGCCACGGCACCTCGATTCGCGTGCCTGGTCACCGACCGCGTTCGGGAGCCATCCGGCCGGGCCTGGGTCGGGTGGGCGCCCGCAAGGCGAGGAGGGCGACGTCGTCGTCGTTGGCGACGGGACGAACCCGGCGCAGCAGCTGGTCGGTGAAGGACGCCAGAGGCCGGTGGGCGAGGGCGGCGGCGTGCCGGCGCAGCCGGTGCAGGCCCTCGTCGAGAGTATGGCCAGGTTCTTCGATCAGGCCGTCGGTGTACAGGACCAGGGTCGAGCCGGGCGGCAGCGAGGCGGTGGCGTCTGCGCGGGATGGGCGCACCCCGGCGCCCAGCAGGATGCCGTGGCCGTCCGTCAGGTAGTCGGCCAGGCCGTCGTGGGTGATCAGCAGGGGCGGCGGATGGCCGGCGTTGGTCCAGGACAGTGTCCAGTGGCCGTCGTCGGCTTCCTTCACCCGGACGAAGACCATGGTCGCCATGGCGACGTCGGTGATGTGCATGACCGCCTCATCCAGCCGTTCGACGATCCGGCTGGGGGGTTCCTGCTGGGACCACGCATAGGCGCGCAGCATGTTACGGACCTGGGCCATGCCGGCCGCGGCCTCCAGATCATGACCGACGACATCCCCGACGGCCAGGGCCGTGGCTCCGTCGGGCAGGGTGAAGGCGTCGTACCAGTCGCCGCCGACCTGCGAGGCATCCGGGGCGGGCAGGTAGCGCACCGTCATCTGGAGCCCGGGCACGCGCGGCATCTGGGGCAGGAGGTGGTTCTGCATGGTCTCGGCGACCTTGCGCTGGCGCTGGTAGAGACGGGCATTGTCCAGGGCGAGGCCGGCGCGGCGGGCGATGTCCTCCAGCAGTGGAAGGTCGGCGGTGGCGAAGTCGCCGGGTTGCTTGGCGCGTCCCAGGGTGAGGGCGCCCAAGACCTCGCGGGTGCTGCGGATCGGGGCGATCGCTGCGGAGTGGATGCCGGTGGCGTCGAACAGGCGGCGCTGTTCGACCGCGATGCCGGAATCCGGTGGCCCCTGGTAGGTCTGCGGTCCGGCCAAGGTGGAGGCGACGCCGCGCAGGGCTCTCGACAGCGGCATCGGGGACTCCTCGGGGACCGGCGGCATCGGCCCCAGCAGTTCCTCGTGGTGAACCAGGGTGTTGCCGTCGGCCTGGACGACTGCACTGCGCCACACCTCGTCACGCTCGGTGATCAGGTCGATGACGGCCCAGTCCGCCAGCCGGGGCACCACCAGGGCGACCAGCCGGCGCAGCGCCTCGTCGACATCAAGGGTGGAGGTCAGCTGGGTGGTGGTCTCCGCCAGCAGCGCGAGCCGTTCGAGCTCCGTCAGCTGGGTGGCCGCCGGCTTGGGTTGCGGGTCGGCTGCCTGCGGGCGCCGGGTGTGGAAGAGGACGAGCGTGCCGAGTTCACGGTCGTCGGCTTCGTAGGGGGTGATCAGCCAGGAGACAGGCAGCACAGAGCCGTCCCCGCGTGCGAAGTAGCCGTCCTCTGCCTGTGCGGTGCGCCCGGCATGGTATGCCTGCCGCATGCTGCACCGAGTCCTGGGCACTGGCTGGCCGTGTGCGTCTCGGTGCAGCAGGTCGTGTGCGTCGCGGCCGAGGAAATCCTGCGCGGGCCGGGCCAGCAATTCTCCGGCGCGGGCGTTGACCCCGACAATGCGGCCCTGCTCGTCCACCACGTAGGCGCCGGTCCCGATCACGTCCAGCACTCTGGTCAGCTCACCAGTAGCTGCCAGGGCCTGTTCCCCGCGCGTCTCCGGATGCTCCGGCTCTGCCATCTCCTCATCTCCTTCGCCTACTGACGGCCCACCCGCTCGGGGCGCTCATCGCCCTATCGCATGCCCCACCGCGGATGAATCCAGCATCCCCGTCCTGCCCGCATCCGCTTCCTGCGGTTGTCGTCAGTGCTGCACCAGCAGCGACGCAGCGTCCCCGGCCCACGCGCGAGTGCGGCGGCAAAGACCATTCCAGCGTTTCGCGCCCGCCCGAGCACCCTGGAAGAACGCGGGCGCTGATCTCTGCTGGCACGGGTACAAGGGGCGCATGCCAGAGGTGATGCAAGCAGGTGGTTGGGGATTGCTGGCAGGGTGCGCCCTGCTGCTGGGCGCGGGGTGCGGTTACGCGCTGCGCGTGCCGCAGAAAGTCATCGCGCTGGTGATGGCCTTCGGAGCCGGTGTGCTGCTCTCGGCCGTCTCGTTCGAGCTGATCGGCGAAGCCTACGACCAAGGTGGGCTGGGCCCGGCGGCCGTCGGAACACTGGCCGGCGCAGCGGCCTACACGGTCGGCAATCTGTGGCTGGCGCGCCGTGGCGCCCGCCATCGCAAACGCTCAGGTCACCACCAAAGCCAGACGCAGCCGTCCGAGCGGCAGCAAAGCGGTTCCGGGCTGGCGCTGGCGCTGGGTGCGCTGCTGGACGGCATACCCGAGTCGGCGGTGATCGGCGTCAGCCTGCTCGACGGCGGCGCCGTCAGCCTGGTCACGGTGGCGGCGGTGTTCATCAGCAACGTTCCCGAGGGCCTGTCCAGTTCCGCCGGAATGAAAGAGGCCGGGCGCACCAAGAGCTACATCTTCGGTGTCTGGGGAGCCATCGCCGCGGCCAGCACCCTGTCCGCGGTGCTCGGCTACACCGTGGTCGGCGGCCTTTCCACAGCCGTGGTCGCCGCGGTCACCGCCGTTGCCGCCGGCGCGATCCTGGCCATGATCGCCGACACCATGATCCCCGAAGCATTCCAGGAAGCCCACCTGGCGATAGGACTGGTCACCGTCAGCGGCTTCCTGGTCTCCTTCGCACTGTCCCACGCCTGACACCCGCCCAGGTGTACGAGCCAACGACAGGAGGGCCCGGGCAGGCTCGAACCATGGGTCGGCAGGCAAGGTGACGGCCCCGCCGCCGGGAGCGGGGCCTGGCGAGGCTGTGACAAGCTCAGGGCTGGTGACCCATCACTCGATTCCGAGGGGTCCGATGCCCAGGTCCTCACGCATGATCTGACGCATCTGCGCCATGGCCTTGCGTCGCCGCTCTATCAGGGGGGCGTCGTCGGCCGAGCCGACAGCCACTCCACGGGCATAGGCGTCGCGGATCGCGCGCAGGCAGTGGAACGCCTCGTTCCCTGCCTCCACGACCTGCGGCGGGCCCACGAGCCAGAGACGTTCGCTCGCCGTGTAGATTCCGGTGCCGCGCACGGCCTCTCGCACCGCCGCGTCGCGCGCCGACTCGGACATGTGGTCGCCCAGAGCGACGGCCCGTATCTCCTCACCCGCAGCTTTGAGGGCGGAAACGTACTCCGTGTACACCTCGCGCCGCACTTCCAGCGCGTGCCTGGCGTCCTCCTGCCGCCACCGGTTGCGATCAGCGATCAGAGTGGCTGCGATGCCGATGACGGCACCGGTCAAAGTGGAGAGCAGGGGTGTCCAGTCCATGTGTCGCAGCTTGTCCGAACCGGTGCGCCGGCACCAGTGGCCTTCGCTGCGGACGCGGGCACCGAAGTCCCTGCCGGGTTCTCCGCCGGTGTGTCGCGGGTGCGGTCGGCCATGACTGGTCGCCACGGGATACGACTGTGAGGATGTTGGGGTGCCGCCTTGGGTGGTGGTCTGGCCCGCGATACGACTGGCCCTGGTGCCTTGCGTTTGATCTGCCGGCTGCTGCCTGAGGCGGTGCGTGCTGTCACCGAAACGGTGGGCGTGTCCCGATAGGGGCCTTCGCGACAGGCACCGTCACAGTCCTGACCGCCACACCGTTCCGGCGTCAGCCACCGGCGTTTCCCGAGGCGATCAGGAGAACTTCGCAGCTCGGAGGCTGCCGACCGGTGGACGTGGCTGGTGATCGCCGCCTATGCCCAGCTCCGGCTCGCGCGGCCGCTGGCCGCCGATCTCCGGCGCCCCTGGGAGAAACCGGCTCCGCCGAACAGGCTCACGCCCGCCCGGGTCCGCAGGGGGTTCAGGAACCTGTGCACGAGGACCGGCTCCCCGGCCAGTGCACCGAAACCGTCTCGTCCTGGGCCTGGCCGGCCGCCGGGTTCCCAGAACCGCCACCCGGCCACCCGCCATGACGTGGGCAGAGTCCTTGCCACCGGCGAGGCGTACAGCCGCCCCGCCCACCACAAGAAGGGCACCAGACCCCGGCGCACCAAGGAGCGGCAGACTTGACGGTCTGGGCCATGTGCAGCGGGCACGAGGCCGAAGGAGTTCACGGGGTACGTCGGTGGATCTCAGCTCAGTGATCATCGCTGTCGCAGGCGTCGCAGGAACCCTGGGAGGGGCGCTACTCACCCAGCGCGGCTCCGAACGAGCGAAGCGCCGGGAGATAGAGCTCGTTCGAGACCATGAGGAGGTCCGCGAGAACCGTTCGCTGCGGCGCACTTGCTATGTGGAACTCAACCGGGATGCCCGGCAGTTCACCACCGCACTCAACCGCCACCTGCACGTCATGAGGGAACGCGGCGTGGAGGAGGCCGACAGCGACGCACTCGAGGAGGCGAAGAACGCGCACCGCGATCGATACTCCGAAGCACAGATGATCGCCCCCGAAGAAGTACTCATGCGAGCGAGTGTCGTCAACCAAGCCCTGAACAAGGTCTACGGCCAGGTGAAGCGCCTCGAACGCGGTGCCCCCGAACCAGGCGAAACACTGGAGACCGCGGCCCAGGCCCAGTACGAGGTCTGGGAAATGCTCCGAACTATGAGAACCGCTATGCGCCACGACCTTGGTGTGTCGCATGAAGATTGAGAGCTGGCACTCAGCTCCGTGCGAACTTCTTGTCTGCCTCGACCAGCCAAAAACTGATCGAGGCAGAGGTTAAAACTCAAGCTAAAGGGTGTTGCAGAAGGCTTGGTGGCGGGCGTGTCGGAGTGATGGCTGACCTGCTGTTTCACCCTGCCATGGCGAAGTTGTGCACGGTGGCCACCGCCTGGACGGCGTGGTGAAGCACTTGAACGCTGCTCTGGCAAAGGCCGAGGCGCGTCTGGCGGAGCTTGTAACGACCCGGAAGGTCATTGCGGAACTCGCCCCGACCGGGACCGAATCCGAACCGCCTGAGTTGACCACCGCCTACCAGGTCATCCTGAACGCCTTCAACGCCCACGCCGATCAGGCGTTCCGGATCCGTGATCTACACGAACTCCCCGGCATGCCCACCGACGACCCGACCATGAACGTCACCCGCAGCCGCCTTGGACGCCTCACCCGTCAGGGCTTCCTCACTCAGTCTGGACGCGGCCTCTACCGGAGACGGACTTAACGCCGCTCTTCGCGGGCTGGAATCGGCACGGCCGCCGGCCGCCACTCTCGCCTGATCAGCCCGAACACCCACGAGTCGGATACCTCGCCGTTCACGACGCAGTCCTCCCGCAACGTCCCTTCACGCATGAATCCGATCTTCTCCAGGACCCGGGCAGATGCCACGTTGCGCGTATCGGTCTCGGCCTGAACTCGATTCAGGTCCAGTGTGTCGAATGCCCACTGCAGCAAGGCGTGCGCGGCCTCCGTCGCGTAGCCGTGTCCCCACATCGCTTCGTCGAGGACGTAGCCCAACGACGCGCTGCGGTAGTCCGGGTTCCATCCGGTCAGACCGCACCAGCCGACGAAGGCCCCGTCAGAAGCGCGGTCGATGGCCACCCGCGCCCCGGTGCCTTCGTCCGCCATCTTCCGGCACATGTTGATGAAGCGTTCGGCGCGGGCCCGTTCGTTCCACGGCGGGGAGTCCCAGTAGCGCATCACGTAGGTGCTGCTGTGCAGGGCGAAGAGCAGGTCCGCGTCGGCGTCGGTGAAGGGGCGCAGTCGCAGGCGAGCGGTGTGCAGTATGGGGGTGGCCAAAGTCATGCGCACCATCTTGTGTCCTCATGGGGCGGGCAGAACACCGAATATTCGATACCGGTCCGATCTTCACGACCAAGGCTTCCCCTACCAGCAGATCGTGCACGGCACGACTACTCGGCCCGCCCACCGACGACCCCGACATGCACGTCACCCACAGCCGCCTCGCCCGCGAAGGCTTCCTCACCCAACCCGGACGGTCGGGCCCACCAGGCCACACCCCGCGTACGGGATGTCTCCGCAGCCGGCGGAATGGATACGGAGCCGAACCCAGACCGACCGGTGGCCGGGCCCACGCGGCCCGGCAACCGGTGATGCGTACGGCGCGCTTACGGGGCCATCTCGTACGCGCCGGACAGCGCCTCGACCCGCTGCCAGACCCGCTCCGTACGCGCCTCGTCGACGACCGGCCGCCGGATCGAACCGAGCGCCCAGTCCTGCTGCTGTTCGGTCGCCGAGTCCTTGCCGTGCAGTTCGAGGGCGTGCGCGGAGAAGTCCCGCACGAGGACGGCGAAGAGTTCGTCGAGCACGTCCTCGTCGAGTCCGGTCAGGGCGACCTGCTCCAGGACGAGCTGCCCGTGCACGACGAGAGCGAAGAGCTGACCGACCGCGAGGACGAGGTCGAGGTCGCGGCTCTGCTCCGCATCGGGTGCGGCCGTGGCGACGAACGCGCAGAGTGCGTCGGCCTGTTCGCGGAAGCGGGTCACGTTGGGCAGGTGCGCGTACGCGTCGAAGGCGGGCCGCCAGTCGTGGAAGCGCACCGAGCCGAGGCCGCGCGCCGGCCCCTGCCGGAACAGGAAGTCGTCGTCGGCCGCGTCGAGGCGGGTCGGCACGTCGGGGTACTCGACCGGGTCGAGGAGGTGGCTGCGCATGAACTTCAGGATCAGCGCCAGGTTGACGTGGACCGTACCCTCGAGCTTCGGCAGGCTGCGGATCTCCACGGCAGCCTGGCCGAAGTAGTTGTCCTTCTCGAAGCCCTTGGCGGCGATGACGTCCCACATCAGGTCGATGACCTTCTCCCCCTCCGTGGTCACCTTCATCTTCGTCATCGGGTTGAAGAGCAGGTAGCGGCGGTCGTCCGGTCCGGCGGAACGGAAGTAGTCGACGGCGCGGTCGCTGAAGAACTTCATGCCGACGAGCCTGACGTACGCGTCGGTCAGCTCGCGCCGCACGTGCGGGAAGCTGGTGACGGGGCGGCCGTAGAGGATGCGGGTGTGGGCGTGGGTGACGGCCTCGTACATCGCGTGCTCGCAGATGCCGATCGAGGCGGTGCACAGGTTGAACTTGCCGACGTTGACGGTGTTGAGGGCGGCGTCGAAGGCGGCGCGGCCGGTGTGCAGGACGTCCTCGGCCGCTACCGGATAGTCCTCCAGGCGGAACTCGCTGACGAACTTAGAGGAGTCGACGACGTTCTTGACCAGGTGGTAGGCCGGGTGACGGCTGTCGGCGGCGAAGAACACGTAGCCGTCGGGGCCCTCGACGTCGGTACGACGGCCGAAGACGGAGACGAGTCCGGCGGCGTTGCCGTTGCCGATGTAGTACTTGGAGCCGGTGGCGCGGAAGCCGCCGTTGCCGTCGGGCTCGAGCAGCATGTCGGTGGAGTAGATGTCGGCGCCGTGGGCCTTCTCGGACAGGCCGAACGCGAACACCTCTCCCTGGGCGAGAAGCTCCGCGGCGCGGGCGCGGGCGGCGGCGTTGTCGCTCTGCCAGACCGGGCCGAGACCGAGGATCGTGACCTGCCAGGCGTACCAGTAGTCCAAGCCGTAGAAGCCCAGGATCTCGTTGAGCGCGGCGATCCGGGCGGTGTCCCATCGCTTGTCCGGTTCCTCCTCCCCCGCGGCGGACGACGGGGTCAGGAAGGTGGCGAAGAGGTTTTCCTTCGCTGCGAAGGAGAGGAAGTCACCGAGCCACGCGCGGGTCCGGTAGTCCTCGATCAGCCGCCGCTTCCCGCGCTCCTCGAACCAGTCGACGGTGGCACGCAGCAAGCGGCGCGTCTCGGGGTCGAAGTGCGCGGGGTCGTAAGTGCGCGGGTTGAACAGCAGCTGGTCAGCCATGGTAAGGACGCCTTTCGGCTGGTGTACGGGTGGGAATCGGGAGGTCTGACGGCTGGACTGGCCGGACCGGGAGGACCGGGAGGACCGGCGGAGGGTGGGGCGACGGTCAGCGGTCCGTACCGAACCGGGCCAGCGTGGCGAGCACGTCGTCCAGCCAGTCGATCATCATCCGCTCGTACGCGATGCCGCCGCGCAGTACGACGTGCTGGAGCTCCCGCTCGGCGTCGAGCGGCGCCTGAGGGCCGGCCGCGATCGCCTCCGGCCCCGTGAAGTCCCGCGTCTCTCCTGCGAGATAGTGCGCCAGGCGGTCCCGGTGCGCCTGCCGGTGCCGCTCCACCTCGCGGATCAGGGCGGTCGGGTCGTCGTCGAAGGCGGCGCCCCGGATCTTCACGGCCAGGTCGTGACGGACGCTCTCCGGCTCGATCGGATCATGCAGCCAGGAGGACAGCGCGGCCCGGCCGAGGTCGGCGACGCAGTACTCCTTCTTGTCCGGCCGGCCCTGCTGCGGGACGTCCCGGACGTCGACCCAGCCGTCGTTCTCCATGCGCTTGAGCACGCGGTAGATCTGTTGGTGGGTAGCGGTCCAGAAGTAGCCGATGGACCGCTCGAAGCGCCGGGCCAGCTCGTAGCCGGAACCTGGCTTCTCCAGGAGCGACACCAGGATCGCGTGTTCGAGCGCCATGACGCCGATCATCTTATGCAACTCGTTGCATAGCAAGCCTCGCCCGCTCCGATGCGACGAGGCTCACTTGGCCGGCCATGGCAACGTGGGGGGGGCATCCAGCCGCCGTGTTGAAGCGGGCCATGAGCAGCAGTGCGCTGCCGTCCGTCACCGGCCACAGCAATGCCCGAGCAGGAGACACAGATCCAGGCGATGGTTCGGCACGCTCCAAGGCGGCCGGCGGTAGCCGGTCGTACGGTCCCCGGCACAGCCAGGCAGCGACCGGCGACGACCGGCCGGCCCCCGGCGGACTGGTCGGGACAGGTATCCGGCCGCCGCAACTCGTTGCAACCTGCACAGCTCGGCCGCATGGTTCGCGGCGACGCGGGCAACCGGTGATCACGTCTCGACACTTCGAGAGGAGATCCCCGTGCACAAGGGCAAGTGGATCACAGGCAGCGCCCGCAAGGAGCTGGCCGAAGTCTTCACCAGGGAATACAGCGAGGGGCGATCGATCCGTGCCATAGCCGAGGCTCATGGTCGGTCGTACGGGTTCGTACATAGCGTGCTCACCGAAGCGAGCGTGGCCCTCAGGGCACGGGGAGGCGATGCGCGCACCGGCGCCGCCCAATCGACACGATGACAGCCGCCGCGGTCCCGACGCCTGTCGGAGCCGGCCATCGGTTCGCAGGTCCGCCGGCACGCGAACCGGTGGGCGGGCCCCGGTGGGCGGTCGGCGCGGAGTGCCGCGGTCTCCAAGGCGACGAGCAGGTGCCGGCCGTACGGTCCTGCCCGGCGCAGCCAGGCAGCGGCCCGCGACGCCCCACCGCGGCCGGCGACCCCAGCCGCAGCCGCGTCGGCGAGCGTGACCCCGGAGCGGTTCCCGCTCTGGTCCGCTGCGGACCTGCCCTCGGACCTGCCGGCCGCAGCAGGTTGTGGGTCATGGCTGGGACAGGTATGCGGCGGCGGCCCACGCGACGTCGTCGACCGCAAGCCACGGCGCAACCGCAACGGCCGTGGGTGTCACACCGGCGAAGGCCATGACATCCCGGTGGAGGTGGGACTGGTCGACGTAGCCGATCTCCGTCGCCACCCGTGCGGCGCTGTGACCCGCGGCCAGACGATGGGCCGCGTGGTCGAAACGGACAAGCTGAGCGGCGCGCTTGGGGCTGAGACCGATCTGGGCCCGGAACCGGGACCACAGACGCTTACGGCTCCAGCCGACCTCGGCTGCCAGCCGCTCGACACGCACCCCTCCGTGGGTCGCCACCATCCGCCCCCACACGAAGGCCACCTCGGGCTCGACCGTTCGGCCCACCTGGTTTCGTCGGACGAGCGCAGCCTCCGCTATCGCGAAGCGGTCCTCCCATGACCTGGCGGCGCGCAGTTGCTCTTGGGTGCGCGCTGCGTCGCGACCCCAAAGATCCTCGAGCGAGATCACCATGGCTCCCGGATCAGCGCAGGCACCCAGCACCGCGTGCGCGACCGGCGGCGACAGCCGCACCTGCAGGCACTCGATGTCCCGGCCGCGCCCTCGAACGCCGACGGACGCGAGCCCCACGACGACACTGCCGCTGTGCCGCCGGCCGCTGACGTCATCGACGGCGAACGTCCCGTCACCGAGGTCGACGGCCACCGTGACAGCCGGGTACGGGACCACGTCGAGGTCGACGAGGTCGGTCGTACGGGCGCGGAATCCGGCCATGCTGACACCCGACAGCCGGCCGCGCCGCGACGGGGTGGCGATGTCCCACACCGACGCGGCGTCGTGAGCCTGTTCGGCGGACCGCATGCCGCCAAGCTACCCCGACATTCGTCCAAGACGCGACGTCGCAGGCGCGACGACACTGACGGCTCCTGCCACTCCCGCACCAGAAAAGGACCGCCTGTGATGCGCTCACCGATCGACCCGTTCACGCCCGCCGTCGAACTCGCGGCGGCCATCCGCCGGAAGGAGGTGAGTCCGGTCGAGGTGGCCGACTGCTTCCTCCAGCGGATGGATGAGCTCGAACCCCACCTGAACGCCTTCTGTCACCGGGCCGACGACGACGTCCGCAAAGCCGCGGCCGCCGCGGCCGATGCCGTGGCGCGGGCCACCTCGGTCGAGGACCTCCCGCCGTTCCACGGCGTCCCCCTACCGGTCAAGGACCTTGTCGACGTCGCCGGGTGGCCCACCACCTATGGGTCCGCCGGTGGCGGGCGGACACCGGCTCAGACATCGGACCCCGTGGTGCGGCGGTTCGTGGACGCGGGCTTCGTCCTGCTCGGCAAGACCACCACCTCCGAGTTCGGCAGCCTGCCTTTCACCGAGAGCGACGCGCTGGGCATCTCGCGCAGCCCGTGGGACCCGGACCGCACGCCCGGCGGGTCGTCGAGCGGAGCCGGCGCCGCCGTCGCCGCCGGGATGGCGCCCCTCGCCCACGCCGAGGACGGCGGCGGGTCGATACGGATCCCAGCGTCGTGCAACGGCCTCGTCGGCCTCAAACCCACGCGCGGCCTGGTCACCAACGCCATCGTGGAGGTCGAAGGTCTCGGCACCAGCGGCGTGCTGACCCGCTCGGTGACGGACACCGCGGCGGCCCTCGATGTGCTGGCGCGGCACGACCCTGCTGCGTGGTGGTCGCCCCCGACGCCGCGCACGTCCTTCACCGCCGCGATGGAGACAGACATGCCCACCGGGCTGCGGGTCGGTGCGCTCATCGACTCCCCGATCGACGGGATTCACGTGCACCCGGCGTGTATCGCAGCAGTCGACATCGCTCTTCGGACGCTCGAATCGACCGGCCAGCACCTCGTCGACACCCCCCTTCCGCTGCCGCCGACCGACGAGCTGGTCACGGCATTCACGACCCTGTGGAACATCGGCGGTGCAGGCATCCCGCTCGCGGAGCCGGACCGTATCGAGCCGCACAACCGAGCCCTGCGCGACGCGGCACGGGCCATCGACTCATGGACGTACGCGGAAGGGGTGCGGAAAGCCCAGCAGTTGTCGCGGCGTATCGTCGAAGGCTTCCTTGCCGGCTTCGACCTCCTTGTCACACCGACGATGGCCTGCCTCCCGCCACTCGTCGGGGCCTGGCGGACAGGCACCGACGACGATCCCCTGAGGGCACTGACGAACAGCTACCCCATGGGCGTGTTCACTTCGGTGTTCAACGTGACCGGCCAGCCGGCGATCTCCCTGCCCGTCCACCACGACGAGGCCACCGGCCTGCCCGTCGGCATCCAGATCGTCGCCGCACCGTGGCGCGAGGACCTCCTGCTCCAGGCGTCTCGCATCCTCGAACTCACACATCCCTGGACCGGTCGCCGCCCGCCCGTCAGCTGAGCGCCGAGCATTCCGCGGACCACTCCGCCCGGGAGACCAGGGTGCAAGCCCCCGGTCTCCCGGGTACCTCACGCCTGCCCGCGGGTGATCAGGGCGTCTGGAGGGTGGCCGGACATGAGGTGCTCCCGGGACGGGTACGTCCACGGCCGGTACACGGCACAGCCGATGCAGCTCACGCAGAGCCGGCGCAGGACGGCCGGGCAGCCGCGGATCGGGGAGGAGTCGAGGTTGCCTGTGCGACCCCCACGACGAGCGTGACTGCACACCGCGCCGTTCCGGGCCTTGGCAGCTTCGCCGTAGCCGCCTTCCTGATCGTGCTCGTACGCCGAGCCGCCCGACGATACGAACGCCTCCAGGTCCGACGACGCGCACGCAGTGCGGGCGCGCACCGAGGACCAGTCCCGGCTGCGTGTGCCCGCCGGTCACGAGACGTACGAGAAGCTGCTGGAGCTGTTCGCCCAGGATCAGCTGTACCAGTCGGCGAACGCTGGTCGCCGCTGATCGCCGAGGTGCTGAGCCTGTGCACCGCGACGGCGACGGTGGGGCGGAGACCGAGCCCGTCAATGTGGTGGTGCTCGTGCCCGGCGACCGGGCCGCCACGGCCTGGGCGCCGTACGCCCACCGCACGTCCGGGGACGCCCACCGCACGTCGGGGACGATGACCTGGGCATCACCGCGGCGAGTTGCGCCGGCCGAGCCCTGGTCCGTATGAGTGAGCGAGAGCAGTGAGTTCCAGAGCCTGTAGTCCGTACGGCGGGGCTGGACAGGCGCTGGGCGTGTGACGGCTCTCGGGCCGTGAAGCGCTGACACCCTCGTCGTCCATGGATGTCAGCACCTTCTATGCGCTCTTCTCCGCCACGTGCTTCACCCTGGTCGGCCTGTGGTGGAACGTCGTACAAAGCCACACCGACTGGATGTGCGAACCGGCACTGCGTCGGACAGTCGGCGGGATCTACCTGTCGTTCCTGCTGCCGGCCCTGATGGGCCTGTTCGCTCAGGTCGGCGGCACGCAGCAGCCGCAGGTCTGGCGGGCAGCCTTCATCGCCCTCGCCGTGGTCGGCTGCGGGAGCACCCTGCGGTTGCTGGCCCGCGCCCGCGGCGACTGCTTCATCATCTGGGAGCAGGCCGGCGCCACCCTGATCTACGCCCTGATCGCCGTCGTCGGCGCCTTCCCCGAACTCGTCCGTCCGATCGGGCTGCGCCCCATCCAGGCCGAAGCCCTCATGCTGATCGCACTCATCATCCTGGGACATGCCCTCGTCTGGCGATTCATGGTGGGCGAAGGCCGCCCCGCCGAGGAACCGCCCGCCGCCCAGGACGTCTAGAGCGCCTCCCGCGCGGATCCCGCGGATCCGCTCGCGGCTGTTCACCCGTGCCGTTTCGTGCGCATGTCGGACTCCGCGTCCGCGACATATGCCACGGAGCGGGCTGCATGGTGAAAACCACAGGTCAGGTGAGCTGGTGTGCGTGGATCGCGAGGTGGTCGGGCCGGGCACGGGGCGTGGCTGTCGGGAAGGACGTCTCCGGGCGGGCGACTTCGTGGTTCGTGAGGACCGGCAGGGACCTGACCAGCGCGGTCACCTGTTAGCTGAAGACGCCCGCAGCATTACCAGCACGCCCCCTGCTGCAGAGAGCACAGCGAGGGCCGAAGAAGCCCTGGCGGACTCGGGCGCCCCCCACCGCACCCAGCCATCCCTTCGGCGGCCTCCCAGAAACGGTGGGACCTGGCACTCGCCCGGCTCTTCGGCGGGGGCCCGGACGGCGCGGCCGGCACCATCCGCCCGATTTCTCGCCCCTCCCCGCCTACCGAGACAACGGCACGTGTCGTGTCGGCCGTACGCACGCAAAGAACACGCTGGTCAGGTCCCTGTCCACACAGCCGTCATCACCCCTGGCCTTCGCGCGGAAATCGAAGGACTCCCGACCAGCCCGCCCCCACCCCGTCGGTATCCTCCCCGCCATGCATCCGATCAACCGTTGCAGCGCCCGTCTTACCCTTCGGGAACTCGCCAACGAGGACGTGGACGCGGTGCTCGCCATCTACGGCAACCCGGAAGCCACAGAGCACCTGTCATTCGAACCGCGCAACCGTGAGCAGGTCGCTCAGATAGTGGCTCGCTCCATCACGGCCGCCACCGAGACGCCACGCACCGAGTATGCCCTCGCCGTCTTGGAGCGCAGCACGGCGGCGCTCATCGGATTCGGCCGCTTGGCATTGGACCCCCATCAGCGGCGCGGAGCCACCATGGGCTTCGCGCTGAGTCCGGGCGCATGGGGTGTCGGATACGGCGCGGAGATGGTTCAGTTGCTGCTCAGTGTCGGATTTGACGACTTGGGCCTCCACCGGATCTGGGGAGCGCGGTCCCCGCTCAACGAGGCCTCAGCCAAGACCATGGCCACCGTCGGCATGGTCGAGGAGGGCGTGATACGCGAGCACGTACTCAAGGCCGGCACATGGCGGGACTCCGTGGTCCACGCGATCCTCGAGCGCGAATGGCGAGCCATGGCTGGTGCCTGAACGTCGCTGCACAAGGCTCGATAGCGGGCATCTCCCAGTGACGGCCGGCCTGTCGTCCCACCCCGCCATGGAGGGGGCACGCAGTCGCACACCCACCTGCACGCTGCGCCCGCCCGCAGCTTCACGGGGTGCCGTTGCTCAGAAGGCCCACCGTGTGTGCGTGAACACCCCGTCGTTCCGGCCGAAGCCGTACGCCGTGGCCGGGGCCACCGCGAACACCACCGCGTCCCCTCTCCGGAACGCGTCCCCAATGCCGTGGAAGGGACCCTCGGGCGAGGTGATGTGCGGACCGTACTTCGCCTCGTACGCCGCGATCACCTTTTCGAGGACCGCCGGGTCGGCGACGGGCTCCGCCGTGCCCTCGACCACCAGGTCGAGCCCTGCGGTAAGCGAGTTTCCCCCCGTGGTCAGCGCGCAGTGCGCTTCGTGGCGGAGGTTGATCGCCTTCTGTTCCCCCGGGCCGGTGGCGAAGTAGAGCACCCCGTCGTACCAGGTGGCGATGACGGGAGTGACGTGCAGTCGGCCGTCGGGTCGCACCGTGGAGACCCAGAAGATCTCGGCGGCCTCCAGCTGTCGCTGAGCCGCAGCCCACTCGGTGGCGGTGACGTCCGCGGCACCCGGGCGGGGATTGGTCGCGGAGCTGTAGCGAGCGTCGAGCTCGGTCGTGGGCTGGCTCGCAGAGCGTTGTGTCGTCATGGCGGATCTTCCTTCCTCTCCCATACACAGACCCGATCCCCCTGCCGAAATCATCGCTCCAAGGCCGCGCGCCGTCCGGGCCTCGCGGCCGCCCGGCGGGTGGGTGTGGTTGCAGGGGACCTGGTGGCGAAAGGGGACAGTGTTCCCCACCCTCACCTCTTGCCTGCGGGGACGATCGTTCGGCTGAAGCCCTGCCCTGCACCTGCGACCGCCACGGCCGCCTCAGGCCGAGTCACTGTGGTCAGACAGGGCTCCTCCGTCATGTGGCGATGGCCATCGGCCTGGTTCGCATCGGTGTCGATGTGCTCCACCGGCACCTGAGCCTTCCCCCAGTGCCCGCCCACGGGCCCATACCCGCACTGTTCTGCCGTCGGTGAAGACCGGTCCGCCCGGGCTGGACGATCACTACAGTCCAGTCTCATGACAACGGTTACGACACGCACGGTCGAGTACCCGGCCGACGGCTTAACGATGATCGGGCATCTCGCGCTCCCGGCCGGTGTCGACCGCCGGCCCGCGGTCCTGATCGGGCCCGAAGGACCGGGCCTGAACGACTTCCAGCGCCGCCGGGCCGACGCCCTCGCCGAGCTGGGGTACGTGGCGCTGGCCTTCGACATCAACGGCGGGCGCTGGTTCACCGACCCCGACGAGATGCTGGCGCACGTGACTCCACTGCTCGCAGACCCCGACCGGATGCGGGGCATCGGCCACGCGGCACTCGATGTGCTGCGTGCCGAACCGCGGACCGACCCCGGCCGGATCGCCGCCATCGGCTACGGCACCGGGGGCGCGATCGCGCTGGAGCTCGGGCGCGATGGCGTCGACCTGCGCGCGATCGGGACGGTCAACGCGCTGACCACGGGCCGACCGGGCGAGGCGGCGCGCATCCGCTGCCCGGTGTGGGCCGGGGTCGGGTCGGAAGACCCGATCATGCCGCCCTCGCAACGGGACGCCTTCGCCGCCGAGATGCAGGCCGCGGGCGTCGACTGGCGCCTCGTGGTCTACGGCGGCGCCCTGCACGCCTTCCACCACCCGCCGGTCGACCAGAGGGTGCTCCCCGGCGTCGGCTACCACCCACTGCACGCGCAGCGAGCCTGGCGCGACGTCGTCGACCTGCTCGCCGAGTGCCTGCCCGTGACGGAGTGACGATCTTCGCCAGGGGCGAGCGGTAGCAGGTGGCGCGGGAGATGCGGGCCTCGAAAGCGGCGAGCGCGCACTGCGCTCCCGCACGCGGCCGGACAGCGGGAGATGCGCGCCGCGACCGCCACCTACGCCGACTGCATCCAGGCCCTTACCATGCGCCACGCTGAACTTGGAGCGGAAAGTACCGGCCTGCGCGAGGCGTCTTCACCAGGCCGACGGTTCGCTCATCTCGCTCCGGTGACAGCTTGCGGCGGAACCACGGTCGGCGCTGCCTTCGCGGGTCTTGAAGCCGACTCCCTCGGGCTCCGTGCCCCCTTCTGTACCGGGGGCGCGCTGCTGCTCGTCGTCAGCCTGGTCAGCATGCGTCCCATCAGCAACAACCCGCGAACCCCCCAAGGAGCGACGCAAACGACTGGGTCGGAGAGCGACCGATGAGCCGTACAGCGAGAGACGAGCGCCACTGCTGACCCAGCGGATCACAACGGTCCAGCCGGCCAGGAATGCCGCCGGGGAGGAATACGTGGGTGAAACCAGCTCTAGGCGAAGACCCTCCGCTCCTCGACCAGGCGCCGCGGCTGCTGGAGTTCGGTGCTCTGTGACCCGCTCCCCGGCATCGTCAGCCGGCCTTCGGCTTGTCGTCGTCGACGATCTCGGCGTCCACCACCTCATCCTCGGACGAGCCGCCGGTCGTACCGCCTGCGGACGCCCCGGCCGCGTCCGCCGGCTGCTGGGCACGCGACTGTTCGTACAGGGCTGTGCCGAGTTTCTGTGCGACCTGGGCGGTGTGGTCGATCGCCTGCCGGATCGCCGCGGTGTCGGCCGACTCGTCCTTGAGCTTCGTCTTCAGGTCGGCCAGTGCCGTCTCCGTTTCGCTCTTCGCGTCGGCCGGGATGCGGTCGGCGTTGTCCTTGAGGAACTTCTCGGTCGAGTAGACGAGTTGCTCGCCCTGGTTGCGGGTCTCCGCGGCCTCGCGACGCCGGCGGTCCTCCTCGGCGTGCTGCTCGGCCTCGTGGACCATGCGGTTGATGTCGTCCTTGGGCAGGGCCGAGCCGCCGGTGACGGTCATCTTCTGTTCCTTGCCGGTGCCGAGGTCCTTCGCCGTGACGTGCATGATGCCGTTGGCGTCGATGTCGAAGGAGACCTCGATCTGCGGGACGCCACGCGGCGCCGGCGGCAGACCGGTCAGCTCGAACATGCCGAGCTTCTTGTTGTAGGCCGCGATCTCGCGTTCGCCCTGGTAGACCTGGATGGTCACCGAGGGCTGGTTGTCCTCGGCGGTGGTGAAGACCTCCGAACGGCGGGTGGGGATCGTGGTGTTGCGCTCGATGAGCTTGGTCATGATGCCGCCCTTGGTCTCGATGCCGAGGGACAGCGGGGTGACGTCGAGGAGCAGGATGTCCTTGACCTCGCCCTTGAGGACACCGGCCTGGAGCGAGGCGCCCACGGCCACGACCTCGTCGGGGTTGACGCCCTTGTGCGGGTCCTTGCCGGTGAGTTCCTTCACCAGCTCGGTGACGGCGGGCATCCGGGTCGAGCCGCCCACCATGACCACGTGGTCGATGTCGGACACCTTGATCCCGGCATCCCTGATCGCGTTGTGGAACGGGCCCCTGCAGCGCTCCAGCAGGTCCGCGGTCAGCTGCTCGAACTGCGCGCGGGTGAGCTTCTCGTCCAGGTGCAGCGGGCCCTCGGCGGAGGCCGTGATGTAGGGCAGGTTGATGGTCGTCTCGGACGAGCTGGACAGCTCGATCTTCGCCCTCTCCCCCGCCTCCCGCAGCCGCTGCACGGCCATCTTGTCCTTGGACAGGTCCACGCCGTAGTGGTTCTTGAACTGCTCGACCAGGTGGTCGACGATCCGCTGGTCCCAGTCGTCACCGCCCAGATGCGTGTCACCGTTGGTGGCCTTCACCTCGATGACGCCCTCGCCCATCTCCAGCAGCGACACGTCGAAGGTGCCGCCGCCCAGGTCGAAGACGAGGACGGTCTGGTCGTTCTCCTTGTCCAGGCCGTACGCCAGCGCCGCCGCCGTCGGCTCGTTGATGATCCGCAGGACGTTCAAGCCCGCGATCTCACCGGCCTCCTTGGTCGCCTGGCGCTGGGCGTCGTCGAAGTAGGCGGGTACGGTGACCACGGCGTCGGTTACGTCCTCGCCGAGGTAGGACTCCGCGTCCCGCTTGAGCTTTTGCAGCACGCGTGCGGAGACCTCCTGCGAGGTGTACTTCTTGCCGTCGATGTCACCATGCTCAGGGAAGCGCCAGCCGTGGTCGCCCACGTGCCGTTTGACGGAGCGGGCGGTGCGCTCCACGTTCGTGACGGCCTGCCTTTTCGCGACCTCTCCGACCAGCACCTCACCGTTCTTGGCGAAGGCCACGACCGACGGAGTGGTTCGCGCCCCTTCCGTGTTGGTGATGACGGTGGGCTCGCCGCCCTCCAGGACCGAGACCACCGAGTTCGTCGTACCGAGGTCGATACCCACCGCACGTGTCATCTGTGCTCTCCTCCTCGCCCTTGGCTGAGCCTCTCGCCCTTGGCTGTGCCTCGCCTGCCTTCGGGGGCCTCATCGGGACGTCCGCTCCCACCGGACGGAACCGGCGCGCAGCGGCGGCTCGGGGCGGGCGGCACCGAGCACGACGGCATACCGCCGCGCGGTCCGGACCGGCGGGGCGGAGACACGCCCGCGGCCGTGTTCGAGCTCATAGGTCTGGTCGTACGCCGCACGCAGCGCCGGATCGCGGAGGGTCTCGTAGGCCGCCCGCATCTCGCCGAAACGTTCGGCGGTGGCGGCGTCGACGCAGGTGTCGGGGCGCAGCTCCCGTACCCGGGCGCGGAAGGCGGAGGTGAGTGCCTCGGCCGTCGCCGAGGGCTCCACTCCCAGTACCGCGTACAGGCCCGCCATGCGGTGCCGCGCCTGCATTCCGGCCACCTCCTCGCCCACGGCGAGCTGCGGTCTCGACCCGGCTTGCCTACCGTCATGAATAAAACTTGAGCCATGTCTTGTCAAGTCTGTCGGGGTATATCGGGATCACAGGGGATTTCCGGGTCGGTGCGGCGCGGACTGGTGGCCTGCCGTCGGTGGTCCACTGGGCGAAAGAAAAGTCGCACGATGGCAGTGGGCCGTCGAACGTGCGGCGGACGCGGCAGGCAGGCAGGCAGGCAGGCAGCAGGAGACGGGGTGAGGGCCATGGTGGAGTTCCTCGCATCGCATTGGGAGAACGGCTGGACCGTGATGGAGATCAAGGGGGCTCTGGACTCGGCCACGGCCCGAGAGCTGTACGACTTCGTTGCCGCGACGGCGAAGCATCGGCACGTGCTCCACCTGATCGTGGACCTGTCCGAATCGACCGATGCCGATACCGAAGGGATCAACGCTCTGAAGTCCGTCCGGCCGCTGCTGGGCGAGGACCGCGGGGAGCTGCGCCTGGTGTGCCACGAGGGGCGGATCGAGCGGATCCTGCACAGCAGTGGACTGGCCCAGGTCGTGCCCGTGTATCCCTCCCTCGACGCGGCCCTCGCAGAGCCCCGTCCCACCCCCGCCCACAGGACAGGAGGTGCACCGCGGTGATCACCGAACTTGCAGTCGAACGTGTCGAGTTCACCTGCAGCTCGTGCTGGCACGGCTGGAGCGTGGACTACGACGTCCAGCGCTACCGGGACGCCCTCGACGCCGAGTGGGAGTACTTCTACCGTGACAACGTGCCGGTTCCCTCCCCCTACACCCCCAAGGGAGCGCCTCCATGCGAACACTGCGGCCGGCGCTGGGTCGGGCGCCTCGTGGCCCGCCGCCCCGTGCCACTGGCGGGCGAGACCGACGCACCCCGCAGCCGCGTCCCGGCCGAAGAGGGCCACCGGTCCGAGCGGCACACCGCGCCGATGCTGCACGCTGCCGATCACCAGCAGCCACGGTCGGACACGCGAGTCTCTCAGCCGCACACGGAACCGTCAGGATGATCCGCGCGGCGCAGCGGCAGGCCCCGGGGCGACTACCGCTCGACGCTCGATGGACGGGGTCACGCCTGGCAGGTCCAGCTCCACGTGTCGATCTGCCGAATCCAGGTCGCGCCGGTCTCCGCGTCACCGGCGCACAGGGCCGGCCGGGCGTACGGTACGTCGCGGCCGAAGACTGACACCACGGCCACCGCGAACCGGTGCGGCGCCACGCCGCGAGCGCCCACCGCCGGGGCAGACGTACCCCGATCGCCACCGTCGACGTGCGGCCGCGTCCTCGACACTCACCCGCCTTTCCGGCATCCCTGGCGCGCCACAGGGCCGCCGGCCGCGGCGCAATGCGGTGACCAGGCTTCGGCGAGGCACTGCTGTTCACCGTCACGCTGCTCACGACGCCTGCCTCGAGCAAGGGGGCAGCGGTCAGCGATCCAGTGCGGGCAGGTGGGCGAGGCCGGTGTCGAACATGATGCGGTCGACGGTCTCGTCCAGGGCGCTGTCGGCACCGATGACGATCTCCAGCCCGTCGGGCAGCAGATCGCGCGGCCGGTACCACTCGCGCAACTGCGTCTCGTTGACGTCATCGGCGGTCGGCTTGGTGGCATGCCGGGCGAGTGTTTCGCCGAACGGCACGTCCAGGTAGTACCCGTGGGTCGGGCCGCGGTGGTCGGCGCGCAGTTGGGCGAGCATGTCGCCGTAGCGGTCGGCGTAGAGGATGCCTTCGACCACGACGTGATAGCCGGCGTCCAGGGCGTAGCGGGCCGTCAGGTCGATCAGGCCGATGTTCGCGGCGCCTGGCCGGTCCCGCTCGCGGAGCACGATGCGCCGGAGATTGTCCTGGCCGACCAGAGCCAGGCCGCGGCCGAACCTCTCGCGGAGGCCGGCCGCGACGGACGACTTCCCCGAGGCGCTGTTGCCGCGCAGCACGACCAGCCGGGTTTCTTCGGTTCCCACCATCACGCGGTCACGCTACCGACAGTCGGTGACACCGCCTGGGGCTTGCCGAGATACCGCCGACGTCGAGGCCCTCTTCTCCTTTGACATCTCCGGACGCCCCGACAAGGGGAGACGTGGATCACACACACCTGTGTCACAAGGCGCCGGGCTACCTCGTCTCGGGGTTGTAGCCACTGACGACCACGGAGGAGCACACGATGGACGCGCGACTGAACTACTTCGCCAGCCCGACCGCCGGCAAGGCCATCAAGTACTTCATGTCGACGGGCAAGGCGCTCAAGGAATCGCCGCTGCCGGCCGCGACGCAGGAGTTGGTGGCCCTGCGCGTGAGCCAGATCAACGGCTGTGCCGTCTGCATCGACATGCACACCAAGGAGGCCGCCGCTGCCGGGGAGGACCCGGTACGGCTGAACCTGGTGACGGCGTGGCGGGAGGCCACGGTCTTCACCGAGGCCGAACGCGTCGCGCTGGAGCTGGCGGAGCAGGGGACCCGGGTCGCGGACGCGGCCGGCGGGGTCAGCGACGAGGTCTGGGCGCGTGCCGCCGAGCACTACGACGAGGAGCAGCTCACCGCCCTGGTGATCCTGGTGTCCTTCATGAACACGGTGAACCGGCTGAACATCATCACCCAGCAGCCGGCTGGTGACTACGAGGTCGGGCAGTTCCACTGAACGGCCGTAGAGAACCGGCCCGGGCCCGGCCGCGGGTCCGGGCTCCCGGCTCGGAGGCCTTGCCCTGCGCCGCCGGTGGACCGGATGATCACCAGAAAGGCCCGCGCCGACGAGTACGGCCGGGCGGGGGGACTGCAAGGGGAGTCGGCGTGAGCAAGGCCGAGGAGTTCGAGGAATTGCGGCCGCTGCTGTTCTCGATCGCCTACCGGATTCTGGGCAGCGTGGGTGAGGCCGAGGACGCGGTGCAGGAGACCTGGCTGCGCTTCGACGGCTCGGCGACCCGGCCCACGTCGACCAAGGCTTTCCTGTCCGCCACGGTGACGCGGATCTCGATCGACGTGCTGCGCTCCGCACGGGTGAGGCGAGAGGAGTACGTCGGGCCGTGGTTCCCCGAGCCGCTGCTCACCGATCCCTATCAGGATCCGGCACGCTCGGCGGAGCTGGCCGACTCGGTGTCGATGGCAGCGCTGCTGCTTCTGGAGCGGCTCACTCCGCTGGAGCGGTCAGTGTTCGTGTTGCGGGAGGTGTTCGGCTTCGGCTTCGACGAGGTGGCCACGGCGGTGGGGCGGTCCGAGGCGGCGTGCCGACAGCTGCTGGTACGGGCGCGGCGGCACATGCGGGCCGGCCAGCCACGGTTCGAAGCGGACCGTCAAGAGCGGCAGGAGCTGGCGACGCGGTTCTTCGACGCCCTCCGCGAAGGCGATGTCGTCGGCTTGCGGGATCTGCTCGCCGCCGACGTCTCGATGGTCGGAGACGGCGGTGGCAAGGCCCCGCAGTTGGCCAGAGCCGTCATCGGCGCCGAGAACGTGGCCCGGTTGCTCACCTCCGTCTTCCCCCTGCTGACCCGGATCGGCGTGGCCTTCGAGCCGCACGAGGTGAACGGCCGGCCAGGAGCGATCTTCCGCGACCGGGACGGCAAGGTGCTCCACGTCTTCGCCCTCGAGGTGCTCGGCGGGCAGATCCAGATGATCCGCTCGGTGATCAACCCCGACAAGCTCGGCCACCTCGGGCCGGTCGCTGACGCCTGGGCTGTCGATCGCGAGGTGAAGCAGGCCCGCCGGCGGACGATGTGACCCCGGGACCGGCGTATGCGGGCGAGGACGCCCTCGACGCGGGCCCGGACCTGCTCCCCGTGTCCGGGGCCGGTCAGGCGCCCGCAGCGCCGCGATGGTGTGGCGTCATCGCTCGCCGGACGGTCGGTGTGCCGGATCAGCGGTCGCCGTGGTCGCCGTGTGCAGTGAACTTGCGAGAGGCCGTCGCAACCGCACACGGTCATGCAACTCCGTCAACGCTTGCCGTTGGCCGGGGCACGGATGCGTACCGCGAGGGCCGCGATGTCATCGTCGAGTCCACCGCCGCTGTGCTGGAGGAGATCCTGGTGAAGCCTGTCGAGCAGTGCGTTGGGCTCAGCCGGAGTCTGCTGACGCATCCAGTCCTGCAAGGGGAAGAACTCGCCTCGGTGGTTCCGGCTCTCGATGACGCCGTCGGTGTAGAAAAGCAGCTGGTCACCGGGGGTACAGGCGATGGTGTCGGTGGTGTAGGGGGTGTCGATGAGTGTCGAAAGGTTGAGAATCGGCGAGGCGGCGGTGGGATCCAGGACCTGGAGCGTGCCGTGACGCAGGAGCAGTGGGGGAGGATGCCCGCAGTTGATGAGCTTGATGTGGCTGCCCTGGTCCGGGAACTCGGCGAGCACCACAGTGGTGAACTGCTCCAGCAGATCCCCGGTGGGGAACGTACAGCTGTGCCGGGTGCTGCTGACGTCCAGGCGGCGGACGATGCCCTCCAGACTGGGTTCGTCGTACGCGGCCTCCCGGAAACAGTTGACCACGGCCGCGGCGGACCCCACTGCGGGCAAGCCCTTGCCCCGTACATCCCCGATGATCAGTCGCACTCCGTAAGGCGTGGTGACGGCTTCGTAGAAGTCCCCGCCGATGCGGGCCTGCGCGGCGGCTGCGAGGTACATCGACGCGACCTCCAGGCAACCGACGCTGCGAGGCAGAGGGCGCAGGAGCACCTTCTGTGCCGCGTCGGCGACGAGGCGGAGCTGGACGAATTCCTGTTCCCGCTGGATCCG
Organism: Streptomyces sp. NPDC036984; assembly: GCF_055607665.1. Taxonomy (NCBI): domain Bacteria; kingdom Bacillati; phylum Actinomycetota; class Actinomycetes; order Kitasatosporales; family Streptomycetaceae; genus Streptomyces; species Streptomyces sp. NPDC036984. The sequence continues at coordinate 22,505 of NZ_JBVJRL010000036.1, read as the reverse complement.
GACACGGCAGGCGTAAGCGGCAGCCACAGTGACTGCGGCAATGGCACCCACGGTGAACCAGGTGCCCAGATCGGGGTACACAAGACTCAACCCGACCATGATCATGACGCAGGCCGCTCCCAGCAGAACAGTGGGCAGCACGGGCCAGATAGCGGCCGCGAGGGCGGGGGCAGCGGTCAAGAGGCGACTGAAAGCGATCTTTCGCGGAGTGGAGAACGCCAGACTCGTGACGACTACGGTCAAGATCACCGGTGAGAGCAGGGCGGGACTCCACTGCCGGTAAAGAGGACGACGGATTCGCATCCACCCAGTCCAGAGCATGAAACACAGCATATCGGCACAAACGCGCATGTTTCGTTCAGGAGTGTGCGCGGCCTTCTCGTGGAGTGCGGCCATCGGCACACGAGCCGGCTGCTTGGGACTCGGGCACCCCGATAGCGGCTCCGCCTCCCGCGTGAACCCGACAACCTCCGCGATAGCCGGGGCGTAAGGGTGCAGCCGTGCAGCGGTCGACGACATCGGGTCCTTGGAGCGAGCCGGTGGTCATGGTGCCCGTGAGGGCCAGGGCGCCCTCGCATTTCGCCTCGGACACCTCGTCGGCGGTGAGAGCAGCTCGGTGGGGTCGTCGATCCCGTCCCGCCGACGCACGGCGTACAGGGCCAGGACCTCGGCGCGGAGACGCAGCAGGCCGAGACGTTCGCGGTCGGACCAGGTGTACTTGACAACTACCACCTTGGCCGAGCGTCCCAGGGCCTGGACCAGGAGTCTGGTAGGTGTCGACGGCGAGCGGCCGGCGGATTGCAGGTGGTAGCTCTCGGTGATCCGGTTCGGGGCGGCGGACGCCCATGACACAGGAAGGCGTCGGTCTGGATCGCCCTCGGGGTGACCGCGGCTGGTTGCTCAAGGCACTCGTCCGTGAGGGTGTCGACCTGGGTCCTGGCCGGCTCATAGCTCTTGCGGCGCCTTGCGGTCTTCCAGCTCGCACCCTGCGCGGTAGCGGTAGTGGCTTCGGCCCTGGTCGGGCCGGTGGTATTGGTGAGACGGGTGCTGGGGTCCGCCTGACTGTGACCACACTCGGACCGCACGTACGCGCAGCGGGCCGCGGCCCCGCCCGGCGGGCGAAGCGAGAGAGCCCCGGCCGTGATGGGATTCTGAAGACGGCCAGGGCTGCTCCTCGTCCCACCCACGTAGCCCCCGGCCGGCGGCCCAGGTACTGAGGCGGGAGAGCTGTGGTTCCCTGATGCTGCTCGCGCGGAGCCAGGGGGCTGCACGCTCATCGAGAGGTGCTGCTTTTTGCGGCCTACCGACCACACGATCGCCGGACAGTCAAAGAACTACAGGTACTCCACCGACCACCAGGCCGTCATCGACAGCGGCACCCGACTCATCGTCGTGATCGGCCGGACCCTGCCGGGCAACCGCCCCCCACGGGACAGCTCCTGCCCCATACGAGCCAGAGAAGCCCAAGGGAGGCCGCTCCCCACCTCGCCGGCTCCGAGGATGCTCAGTCGAGACAGAACTCGTTGCCCTCGATGTCCAGCATCGGGATGCACGCATCATTGCCGTCATACAGCGTTTGCACGTGTACCGCGCCGAGCGGGACCAGTCGCGCGCACTCGGCCTCAAGAGCGGCGAGGCGTTCTTCCCCCACGAGTCCGGTGCCGACCCTCACGTCAAGATGCAGCCGATTCTTGGCGGCCTTCCCTTCGGGAACGCGCTGGAAGAACAGTCGCGGGCCCACACCTGAGGGATCAATGCACGCAAACCATGCGTCCTGCTGCTCAGGTGGCAGCGAGCGCTTGAAATCGTCCCAAGTGTCAAACCCCTCCGGCGGCGGCGGTACGACGTACCCCAACACCTCGCACCAAAAGCGAGCGAGACGCTCAGGTTCCGCGCAGTCGAAGGTGACTTGGAACTGCTTGATCGATGACATCGACGCACCCTACCAAGGGGGCTCAACTCCCCCGCCGGATCCCCATACTGTCGAGAGGCTGGCCCCGACCCCGGCCAGCCACGGGCCGGTTACGACACCGGGTGACCAACCCGAACAGCCCACGAGTACGACGTAACCCTGGCGGCGTAGCCCACCGGTGGGGCCCAGGATCCCGATCCCGACCACCCTCATGCCGAAGATCAGTTACGGGACAGTCCTTGACCTTGTCGTCTATCCAGTGCGGCGGGGTCTCGCGCCGACCTTGCGGTGGGTGGGCCGGCTGTATGCCTCGCCGGTCGCCAGGATTCTGCCCACATCGTGGCGTGTGGCCAGACGACGGTTTTTCGAGCCCGGCGGCCGTCCGGGCCCGGGACGGGACGGTTTCGGTGCACCGGCCGGAGAGCCGCCTTCGCACGTAGGTTCCTGAACCCCCCGCCGGACGCGAGCGGGGCAGGCCGCCTTGATGCCTCAGCCTCCTTTGTGCTGTCCTCTGTCTCTGTGCCAGAGCAAAGGATCAGACGAGGTCCGCTCTCGCGTCCGGCCGTTCCAAACCCGGGTGATCGAGTTCGAGGGGCCGGTCGATCAAACAAACGGCCTCGGTCGCCAGCGCCCCTCCTGCACGATGGTGACGTGAACAGGGATGCAACGCGCGACGCCGTCGTTGAAGCAGGCTGGCAGGCAGTACGAGACGACGGGCGCGTACGGATGGAACTGCTGGAAGCGGCCTACGCCGAGCCCTGCCTGCGGCAACTGTTTCCCTGGACCGGGATGGGAGAACTCCACTTCAGCCGTTGCACCGAATGGCGGTGGACCTGGGACGTCCCCTACATCCAGCCCGCCGCTGGAGGTACCTACTGGGTCTCCGGTCCTCTCCGGAGCCAGACGGTTGGTCCGGCAGCAACGGCACAGGAGGCCATCGCCATGGTGGTCCAGCGTCTTCCAGCGGGCTGCGGCCCTGCCTTCCTGGGCACCCCGGAAGAACTCACGGCTCACGAAGCCACCAGGGAGAGGGACCAGACGGACGATGGTTAATAGACAAGTTCACAGCGGAGTACTGTTCCCTTCCAGGGCCCTGACGTGGGAGGAATCGACCGGCCGGGCCCCCCACCACCGCTGTCGTCGGTGGCCCTCGCGGAAAATGCGCAGCGGGACCAGTCCAACCGCGAAGCCGCGTTGAGCTCGGTGAGCGGGACCTCGTGCAGCCGCTGCCAGACTCCGGCCGCGTTCCAGTCCCGCAGCCGCCGCCGGCACGTCATGCCCGAGCCGAAGCCCAGCTCCTTCGGCAGGTACTCCCACTGGATGCCGTTGCGCAGCACGTACAGGATTCCGCACAGCACCTCACGGTCCGGCAGTGGTTTTCGGCCCGGATACCGAAACCGCCGCTCCCTCCTGGGAAACAGCGGTTCAATCCGCTCCCACAGTTCATCCGACACGACCCGCGGTGACGAGCCCATGACCTGACCAACCGATGAAGGGCGAGCCGGACACGATGATCGGTTCGGATACCGTCTGAGCAAGGAGACTTCACCAGGGGGATGGGATGAACGCAGAGACCGTCACCGCCATATGCGCGGTCGTGATCGCTGTCGGATCGCTGGTCGTCTCGGTCTACCAGACCCATGCCACGCGGCAACACAACCGCCACTCGGTGCGTCCGATACTCCAACTACACCGCGGCTGGCCGACCGGGAGCAGAGCAGGAATCCGGCTCATCAACTCCGGACTTGGCCCGGCGGTCATCGTCGACAGCACGCTCGCCGTCGATGATGAAGTGATCGGCGCGTGGAACGCACCCAGTGTCGACCACGTCCGCGACCGCCTCTCGGTGCGCCCATCCGCGGTGACCTTCAACCAAGGAGAGGTCCTCGCCACCGACTACGAGCAGTACTTGCTGAGTGTCGCAAGCTATGACCCGCAGAACCACGCCGAAATCGAGGACTTGATCAATCGGCGGCTCACACTCAAGATCCGCTACGAGTCCCTTTACGGCGGGGAGAACTACACAGCCGTCCTACGCCCCATCCATTGATGGGGTGGTCTACCCGCGCCATGCCGCCGTTCCGCGCTGACCGGCGCCCGAGTCACCGTCCGGGTCCGGCTCGGCGAAGACGATCTGCATGTGGTCACGGCCGGACGCGCGATCATCGCCCAGCACCGCCGGGCGCCGGACGGGGCCGGGCAGATCGGACGGGGCCGGGCAGACCGTCCGCGATTCCGGACACGTCATCGCCCTCGAACGCGCGGTGCCGGCCTCGTTCTCCGACAAAGCACCCTCCCGCACCAAAGTCCGCCGGCCCCCGTCGGCCGCGGCCCTGGCTGAAGGCGAGAAGCTACGCGGGCTGCCCGAATCGGACGTCGCGAACCGGGTCGTGATCGACCTGTCCCACTACGCCGCCGTCGCCGACCGGCGGCGGCAGGACCCCACCCACGTGGACCAGGAGCGTGAGAGTGAGTGACCCCATGCCGATGAGCGAGGCACGCCGCTACCAGCAGCTGCGAGGCCACCTGTCCTATCTGAAACTCAACGACGCCGCCGAAGCCCTGCCCCGGGTGCTGGACCAGGCACGAGCCGAGCGAATGACGCTGACCACGGCCCTGGAGAAGCTGCTGGAGATCGAAGCTGAGGCGACCGAAGCCCGCAAACTCTCCTCCCGGCTGCGGTTCGCCTGCCTGCCAGAGCCCTGGACCCTCAACGACTTCGACTTCGCCGCACAGCCCGGCGTCGACGAGAAACTCATCCGCGACCTTGCCGCCTTACGGTTCCTCGACAACGCCTCCAACGTTTAGCTCGTCGGTCCACCAGGCGTCGGCAAGACGATGCTGGCCGTCGCGCTCGCCCGTTCCAGGTGATCAATCAGCCATACCTGAAGCCGGGCACGATCCTCACCACCAACGTCGGCATCGCCGAAGCGCGCATGTTCCGGCGAACCTGTGCCAGGCAGCGCCGAAACTTCACAGGTTCCGGTGGCGCCTCGGATACTGCATGATCGACCCGTGCTGATCGAACTGATGAAGGTCGCGAGGTTTCCCGGAACCTCCTGGCTGGCCGATGTCCGAACCTCGTTCGGTCACACGGCAGTCCGGTGGTGCGGGGACCGGGCCGCAGAGCCTGGCGAGTACCACGTCGAGTGGACCATCGACGAGGACATCGTCTGGGGGTGGAACGCCAAGCCAGCTGCCGGTATCGGTCCTGGCCTCCGGACTGGCGGGCACTGCGTTGTGCTGCGGGGCCGGTTGAGCCTCACAGAGGACGGTGCCGCCCTGCTGGACCTGGACGGCACCACTATCCTGTTGGACCTTGCCGATCAGCTGCCCGAAGGTGTTGCCGGCACCTGGGTCGAGCTCTTCATCGAGCGCGAGAAGATCGCTCTCTACCCCTACGAACTCTGACCAGCGGTCATTCCTTGGTCGTCTCCCACCCTGACAAGCGGGTCTCGTCGACGCGATCAGACAGATGGATCACGGTGGCCTCGGGATCCATGCCGAACGCGGCGGCGACGAGTTTGGGGTCCATGGTGTCGACCAGGTCAAGCAGTCGAGTTCAACGGATCATTCGGGGCGGGAAGCCGCAGGCGTCCAGGACGTGACTGGCATAGGCGGTGAACGCCGGGCCCCGGCCGGACTCCGTCTGGCGGGCGACCATGACGTGGGGACTGTCCGTCCGCTGGGCTTCGCGATGAGCACCGCGACTGCCCGATCTGCTGGACCCAGTTCCAGGTCAACCCACAGGCAGCCACCCGCCAACCTACTGTTCACCACGGTGCATAGCTCAAGCAGCCCGCCGACGACGCGAGCGCGACGACGCCAACGACACCCTTGAAACAGCACCGGCCGGGCCGCCATCGCCCGAACCCACCGCACTGACACCGACCGCAACCCGCAACTGCCCTCACTGCGACAAGCCAGTCACCATCGTCGCCCTGCTTGCCACCCCCGAGGCCGCCCGTCCCACCATCCCCGCCGCAAGCCCTGACGTCATTCCGATGCGCTGAGGCCCGCGCGGTCCGGTGTACGCCGGGCCGCTCAGGGCGGGCTGAACCCGGGCGCAGAGAACCCGTGGGACATGGCCAGTGGCCCTTCACTACCCTCGCCCTGAGAAAGGACGTGGGCATGGCACTGGTGAAGAAGGGGTCGCGGCGCATCACCGTCGACGGCACCACCTACCGATGGAGGCTTCGCGGAAGGCCCACCTACGACCAGGGACTGGTCTGGTCGCCCCTCACCTATGCGGTCGAACACGCCGAGACTCCCGGCACCACACTGGTGATCACGACCAACCAGCCACACCCGAGCAACTGGTTCGGCACACAGGCCAACCCTGTCCTGCCTTCCGACGTTGCTGACAGCATTCGAACCGCTCGCGCCAACGGATGGACTCCCGAGAGTTCCGGCTCTCCATTCCATCTCGACCAGTCGGAGGGCTTCGCCTCCTCCCACTGACTCGCCCCGCGCAGAAGGAGAGCGGCACCGGGGAAAAATCGAGATCGGCATCAGCAGCCGACAGCGGGCTCAGTTCGCCAAGGGGGGCTCATCCCCGCCTCCGGTCGCGTCCAGGAATAGCCGCGGGTCCGCCCTGGGTTGCTACCAGCATGACAACGACCACGCCGCGGCCCGAGGTGCTGCGATACACCGCCTTCTCCAGCGCCCCCGACGGCGGAAACCCCGCCGGCGTCGTCCTGGACGCCACCGCCCTGAGTGACAGTGACATGCTGGCTATCGCCGCCGAGCTCGGATACTCGGAGTCGGCGTTCCTGACCGCGCCCCCGGCGGGTTTCGACGGCCAGGAGGGTAGGGCGTACGGCATCCGTTACTTCAGTCCCAAGGCCGAGGTGTCGTTCTGTGGGCACGCCACCGTCGCGACCGCCGTCGCGCTCGCCGAGCGAATAGGCCCCGGGGAGCTGGTGTTCGCGACGCGCGCCGGCACCGTGCCGGTGGAAGTGGCCGAAGAGGGCGGGGCGTTCAGGGCCACACTCACCAGTGTCGAGCCGCACATCGAGGAGATCGCCGAGGCCGATGTCACGGAGGCGCTCGCCGCGCTCGACTGGCCGGCCGCCGATCTCGACCCGGACTTCCCGCCACGTATAGCGTTCGCCGGTGCCCGCCATCTCGTACTCGCGGCGGCGACACGTGCGCGTCTCGCGGATCTTGCCTACGACTTCGCGCGCCTCGAAGCCCTGATGCACCGATTGGACCTGACCACCGTGCAGTTGGTGTGGCGGGAGTCGGCCACCGTCTTCCATGTCCGTGACCCGTTCCCCGTCGGCGGCGTCGTCGAGGACCCGGCGACCGGCGCCGCGGCGGCCGCTTTCGGCGCCTATGCCCGCCAGTTCGGTCTGGTCCCCGAGGACGCCATCCTCACCCTGTATCAGGGCGCGGATCTGGGCCGCCCTGGCGAGCTCACGGTGACGCTGCGCACGGGTGACCGGCGCGTACGTGTCAGCGGCACGGGAGTTCGCATCAGCTGAGAGACCAACCCTGGCGCGGTGCAGGAGCAGGTCTCCCCGCCCCTGCGCAGCGTCCCGATTTCCTGAGCGCCGGATCCGGGTTGCTGCTGTCCCGGAGGTTCCTGATCCTGCCTGTCCGCACCAGCTTTCAAGGCAACTGCGCCGGCCTTCGCCGGCACCCGGGCCCCTGCGCTTCCCCAGGCACCTTCCGGCGCGGTCCGCTCCCCCGGGGTGCGGTCGGGTGCGCCGGATGGGCCTAGTGATCGTGGCGGTCGCGCGGTACGGCGACAGCCGCTGGGTGGCCCGGCCGCCGTGACGGCGGTCCTTTTTCATGGCCTGGCGCCGTGGAAGCCCTGGGCGCCGCTGTAGCGGCGAGAGGCGTCCCGGATCTCGTAGACGAGGGTGAGACCGGTGACTCGGCCACCGCTGAGGGTGTCGGCGCGGAGGCTCCAGGTGCGGGCGCCGGCGGAGCCGCGGAAGGTGCCCCGGGCAGTGCGGCGGAGGGTGATGGCGGGGCTGTCGGCGAAGCCGGTCATGCGGAGTGCGCAGTCCGTGCCGGCGCACGCCGAGCGGAGGGTCAGCCAGTGGTCTCCGCTGTAGAAAGCGGCAAGGAAGTCGATGTCCTGCTGCAAGGGATAGGTCTGTGCGGGTGCCTCGGGCCGGAAGGCCGCCCGGGTTGCCGCCTCGTCCAGCACGAGGGTGTAGCGCCCGGCGAACTGGGCCGCGGTCGCCGGTGTGCCTGGTGGGTCCGAGGGGCCGCGTGACTCCAGGGGGCCGGGGGGCGGGAGGCTCGCGGTGGAGGGGAGAGCGCGGGCGCCGGCCGCCGGGCGGTCGCAGACCGGGCGGAACGCGGCACCGGGGGCGTACCGTTCCCAGTCCGCCCGCGTCATGGGGCGTCCGGCCGCGGCGCAGACCGCGCCGAGGAGGTCGTCCGGCTCAGCCACCCGCCACACCTCCAGGGTGCGGACGTCGCTGATCGCGGCGAGGGCTCCCCGGCCTGGCAGGAAGGCCAGGGAGCGGACGGCTTTGAACGGGCCGGTGAACGGTACGCCGAGCCGGGTGCGGGTCGCGGTGTCCCAGAGCCGGACGGTGCCGTCACGGCCGGCGGAGGCGAGGGTGCTGCCGTCGCCGCTGAAGGCGACGGCGGACACCTCGTCGGTGTGGCCGGCTAGGGGACGGCCTACGGGCCGCCGGCGGGCGGTGTCCCACAGCCGTACGGTGCCGTCGGCGCCGGTGACGGCGAGGAGGCGGCCGTCGGGGCTGAACGCGACGGAGTCGATCCGGCCGTTCTGCCCCCGCATGGTCTCGCCGAGGGCGTGGCCGTGGCCCAGTTCCCACAGCTGTACGGACCGCCCCTCCGCGACCGTGGCGAGGGTGCGCAGGTCGGGGCCGAACGTGAGGTGACCCAAGGATGCCAGCGGGTCTCCCGAGGGCACGTCGGGCGTGAGCGTGCGCAGCAGGCGGCCGCTGCGCGCGTCCCAGCGCCGCACGGTGAAGCCTGCCTCGCTCGCTGCGGCCCACAGCGACCGTCCGTCGGCGGACCAGGCGAGTGCCTGAACCGGTCCGGCGTCAGCCAGGGTGGTCAGTTCCCGGCCGCTCGCGGTGTCCCACGTCTGGACGCGGTCGTCGGCGGCGGCCGCCACCGTGTGGCCGTCCGGGCTGAAGGCGAGCGCGCCGGTCCAGTCGCCCAGCCCGCCGAGTGCGGTGTTCCGGCCGGTGGTGACGTCCCAGAGTCTGACGTGCCAGTCGCCGTTGCCGGGGGCGCCCGCGGCCACGTACCGTCCGTCCGGGGAGGCCGCGACGGGCCCGTCCCGGTCGTCGAGTGAGGTCAGCAGCGGATCGCCGACGTTCCACAGCCGTACCTCCGGGCCGCTGTCCCCGGCGGCGGCCAGCGCCGCGCCGTCGGGGCTGAAGGAGAGAGCGTCGACCCGGCCGCTGTGTCCGCGCAGCGGGCCGCCGAGCAGCCTGCGGCCGGACAGGCTCCACAGGGTGACCGTGCCGTCCGCGCAGCCGGCCGCGATCGTCGTACCGGCCGGGGCGACGGCGAGGGCGCTCGGCGCGGTGTCCTCGCTGCATCCCGGCCGGTCGCCGATCCACGTCCGGCCGGCCAGGTCCCGGAGCCGGAGGCGTCCTGACGCCCCCGCGGCGATGAGGTACTTGCCGTCGGGCGTGAAGGCGAGCGGGCCGGAGGCGCCGGTGAGGGTGGGGCCGACCTGGCGCTGGATGGCGGTGTCCCACAGCCGTACGCGCCGTGCGGTGTCGGCCGTGGCGAGCAGCCGGCCGTCGGGGCTGAAGACGGCGCTGCTCGCCGGGGTGTCCAGCGGGTCGCCGAGGGGCTTGCCGGAGGCGGTGTCCCACAGCCGCGTGCCGCTGAAGAACGTCCTGCCGCCCGGGCCGAGCACGATGGCGCCTGTGCCACCGGCTGCGATCGCCGCGGTCGGCCGGGGCTGTTGCCGGCCCGCACGCAGGTCCCAGAGCCGTACGGTGTGGTCGTCGCCCGCGCCGGTCAGGGTGCGGCCGTCCGGGCTGAACGCCAGCGCGGTCACGGTGCCGGCGGGTCCGGCTAGTGGCTTGCCGACCGGGCGGTGCGAGGCCGCGTCCCAGAGCCTGATCAAGGAGTCCGTGCCGCCGGTGGCGATCGTGCGGCCGTCGGGGCTGTGGGCGATCGCGGTCACGGCACCGCGGCCGGTCAGGGTGCCGCGCAGCGGGCCCGCCAGGACGGCGCGCAGGCTGTGGCGGGCCTCGTCGGTGGGAGCGACCCGCCAGGCCGCGGCGGCGAGCAGCGCCGCCTCGACGGGGTCGGCGTTCTGCACGCTGCTTTCCGCGAGGTTCCGGGACAGTTCCGCGTCGCGTTCGCTGTCGAGTCTGCCGCTCGTCACGGCGGCGTGGACACCGAAGATCAGTGCCAGGACCACCGCCACCGCCACCGCCGCGACCAGCGTGCGGCGGCGGCGCACCCGTTCGGTTTCGGCGGCAAAGGACGCGTCGAGGAACTCCCGCTGCCGTCCCTCCGGCGTGGGGAACCTGCCGGGATCGGCGAGCCACCGCTGTTGCGCCTCGCGCATCGCCGCGAGCAGCGGGCCCTGATAGAGGTGGGCCGGGCCCCGCCCGTCGTGCGACCATCGTTCGGCGTCCTGGGCGAGGCGGCCGTGCAAGCGCCATTCCCGGATGTCGGTGGTGAGCCAGCGGCGCAGCCTGGGCCATGCCTCGAGCAGCGCCTGATGAGCGGGCTCCGCGAAGTCGTTCCCGATCACGACGAGCCGCCGTTCGGCGAACTTCCGCAGTACGGGTGGCGCTTCCTCGGGCAGGTCATGCAGCGGGACGCGGCGGCTGACGGCGGGCGTGTCCGGGCCGATGAGGGCGAGCCTGCGCAGGGCGTCGGCGGCGACGTCCTGCTCGCGCGGGGTCAGGGCCGCGTACACCTGCTCCGCGCTCGTCGCGACGGCGCCGAGCACCCCGCCCGACAGTTCGTAGGCACGGTCGGTGAGCCGGTCTCCCTCGCGACGCTCCCAGGTGAGCAGCATCGCCTGGGACAGCAGCGGCAGCGTACCGGCGGCGAACTCGCCTTGCCGAGGGGTGAGTTCACGGGACCGCAGATCGGTGAGGATCCTGTCGACGAGTTCCGGTTGGACCTCCAGCCCGGCGGCCCCCGCCTGGTCGACGATCGCCCGGCGTAGATCCGGCTCCTCCATCGGCCCCAGGATGAACTGGTTTCGCTCGAGAGCCTGCCGCAGCACCTCATAGCGGGAGCAGTTGTCCAGCTGGTCCCCGCGCATGCCGATCACGACCAACGCCGGCGGCCTGCCGTGCTCTGCGGCCGGAGTCGTGGCGGAGCGCAGGGCGGTGACGAAGGCCGCGGCCTGGCGGGTGTCGGGGGTGCCCACCCCGAACAGTTCCTCGAACTGGTCGACCACCAGGACGAGTCGCAGCCCGTCGCCGGGTGCGCCGTCCCGCCGGCGGCCGAGCCGCTCGGAGAGCAGCGCCTGTCGGACGTACCTCCCGGTGCTTTCGGGGTCGGCCGTCAACTGGTCGCGCAGGGTGTGCTGGTCGCCGCCGTACAGGGCGGACGCGAGGTGGAGGGCGAGGGTGGCCAGCGGATCGCCGTACTGCCTGGGCCTCATGACGATCTGCGGCCACCGCGTTGTCTCCGGTGGCAGTCCCCCGGACGCTGCTGTCAGGGCGGGCAGCAGCCCGGCCCGCAGCAGCGAGGACTTGCCGACGCCGGGGGCGCCGGTGACCATCACCATGGCGGGGCTCGTGTGGTCGTCGGCGAGCACGCGGGAGGTGAGCGTGACCAGTTGCTCGATCGCCCGCGCCCGGCCGTGGAACAGCTCGGCGTCCTCCTCACGGAACGCCGCCAGGCCCCGGTACGGGCAGTGTCCCACCCACCGCAGCCGGGGCGCCGAGGCGGCCCGGGTCTGCGGAGGGCCGGGGCGGATGGCGGCTATGTCCCCCCTGACCCTTTCGGTGGCGGCTTCCTGCCGGCGCACCGCGTCCATGATCCGGTCGTGCTGCACGCTGTGCCGGTCGGCGCTGCTGCGCAGATCGTCCAGGGCGGGACCGAGGTCACCGAGCAGAAAGCGGAACTCCTGGAAGTGGGCGGTGAGTTCGGTGAGGCCGGCGATCAGTTCGCCGCCTGCTCCGGCCCCGTCCCCGGACTCCTCGCGGAGGAGTGCACCGATGGCGCCGCTGTCCCGCAGCACCCGGGCGATGGCGGCGCGCAGGGCCGCCGCGCGGTCGCCGCCCTCGGCGAGCACCTCCTCGATCCGCCGCTGGAATTCGTCCTCGGCCTCCTCGCGCGAGGCATCGGGCCGCAGCTGGTCCACGGCCGAGGTGACGAGGTCGGTGAGGACGTTCCCGCCGACCGAGCTGAGTACGCCGATGCTCGTCGGCAGGAGTGCCCCGTCGGGACCCAGCAGGGCGCCGAACGATCCGGCCGCCAGGGCGGCCAGCAGCAGGCGCGGGGTCCAGCGCCGCATCCCCGGCGTGGACGCCTCCGCGTACCGGCCGAGCCTGCCGCGCATCCCGGCCAGCATCAGTCGGCGCCGTTCGTCCTGCCCGGCGCCCGCCTCTTCCTCGTTCACCACTTGGTCCCGTCAGCTGAACGGTTCGTCGGGACGCGCCGCCTGGTGCGGTCCGGGGCGGAAGCCGGACGGGACGGTGGCTGGCAGGCGTGCGTATCCCTGCGCCACCCACTCGCATTCGACGGAGGCATGCGGCATGTTGTCGTTCAGGCACAGCGCCGTCCCCTCCGTCACGGTCACCGTGCAGGTCACGGTGCGGGACGCCTCGGACCAGACGTCATGGGGGCAGAGGGTGAGCCGCACCCCCTCGCTGGAGATCACCAGGGCCGGGTGCCGCTCCCGCACCTTCGCGGTGAGCTTGACCGCGGTGCCGCGGGGGACGACGAACCGGCAGGACACGGGGGTACTGGGCTGGGTCTTGCCCCTTTCGCGGATGTCCGGGCAGAACTTCTGGCCGGGGAGGTCGGAGCCGATCCCGGCACTCCATGCGGAGGTCATCAGCACCACCAGGGGTACTCCATCCGCACCGGGGCGGGAGGACGTGGACGCCGAAGGGCCCGGGGCAGGGTCGTCGTGGTCCGGGCCGGACGACGCGCATCCGGCTGCGAGGAGGAGGGCCACGGGCAGAAGGCTTCGCGCGAGGCGGCCGGTCATGGCGTCTCCGTCCTGCGGTAGGCGTTGCATTCCCGCGCGGATTTCTGCTCGAACTCGTCCCCGGTGGACACACACACGGTCGCTTTCCCTGCCGACCCGAAGACTGCACAGATGATCGAGTCACCGTGCCCCAAGCCGCTGTTGCAGCCCTCGTAGTCGATGTACACGTAGGAGAATCCGGGCTTCCGGGCGGGGTGCGCGTAGGGATCGCCTTCCAACGCGGGTTGGGCGCGCAGGTAATAGATCTTTCCTGGCTTGACGGTGATTTCGCACTTCTTTCCGAGAACGCCGTCGCTGCCGCAGCGTCCCTTGAAATTTCCGAACAGGTCGATCTTCCATTTGGTTTTGAAGATCACGGTCAGTGTTCCGGGTCCGTCGGCCGCCGGCTGCGTGGCCTTCTTCCCGCACGCCTGGCGCGCTACGTCGGCGGGCCCGGTGGTGGTCACGCAGATGGTGGCGTCATGGTCCTGCCGGACCGTGCAGACGGAGGCTCCGGGGCCCTCTCGGCATCCCCAGTAGGCCACCCGGACCCCCTCCGGCAGCGCGCCCCGCGCCGTCACGACGACTTTCCTGACCTCGCCGTTCTTCTCCACCCGAAGGCTCGACCGGCACACGGTCGAGTTCTCCTCGCATAGCCCGTCCGGCTCCCCCGGCAGGGCCAGCGCGGCCAGTCGGCTCTCCGCGACAAGCTTGAACCGGACGGAATCCGCCGAACCGCCGGGCCGCAGGAGCAGATAGGCCGAGCCCGCGGCGGCGATCAGCAAGGCGACAGCAACGACCGCCGCCCTGACACCAAGGCGCTGCATCACGTTATCCCCCCGATCCGAATCGGCACACCGCCGCTTCGGCTTTCCCCTGTCACTTCGATCGGGCAGCCACGCGCGATCACCAGCAGGTTAGCGAAGCGTCGCGTTGGCCGTAACCGGGTCCGCGGAAATGCATATATGCATCTGGCGTATGAGCCGGGATTCACCATGCATTCACGCACGGGAATTCCCGGCCGTCCCGCGAAACTCACGGGGCCTGCGTCAGTGGCAGGGCATGGCGTACCGGCATGAGTGATGCGCGATCTGACGCAGTTCAACTGGCGCTGGTACGCCAGTCCCTGCGCCATCCGGCCCCGAGCCGCCACGGCGGTGACGGCGCGGGGCCGGGCAGGATCACAGGTCGGGGGACAGAGCAAGAAAGCCTTCGGCGTTGCCCTGGAGCCCAGGAGGGATGTCGTTCATGGTGGAGAGGACCTGGCGAAGCGCACGAGCAGCTTGCGGTGCCTCGGCCCACGCTGCCCGATCTCTGGTCAGGACGGCCGAGAGCAGGTCACCTTCATAAAGGTCGCCTTCCACCAGTGGATCGGCACGGAGCAGTTCGACAGCTCTGGGCAGCAGGTAAGGCAGGCCGATGTTCTGCCCGATCAGCAACCGGAGGTCCTCGGGGCTGAGGGCGCTGACCGGTTTGCGTCGCAAGGCGTGCGCCGTGGCAACCAGACGAGTGGCGTCCGCAGGCGGGTCAGGCCAGCGGGCACCTTCCAGCTCCTCCAAGGAGCGAGATCCACGTTCCGGTCCGGTCACCAGCTGATTGTCACCTATCGAGGCTCGAAGCGGCCCTGGGGTCTGTCGTCACATGATCTCGGCTGGTGGTCCGTGATCACGTGATACGTCGCCATGAACTGTCCGTGCGCTCAGAGGCGATGACGGAGGGCCCGTGAGGTCCAGCCGTGCCTGTCGTTCCGAATCCGCATGGCGAACCTCCGACATGCGGGCCTACGCCACCTCGACCTTTCGCGCTCGACGAACGCCTCGGTAGGGGCCGTGCCTCATGTCTCGGAGCCGGCACCACGCCCCTGGGCTCAGGCCCGCGATGTGGACGGCGGCATCAGGGGCCGGCCTGGGACAGCTTGATCGTACGGTCCACGACGTAGCCGAGCGCGGACAGCGAGTCGAGGTCGTCAAGGCTGTCCTGAAAGACCACCACGAACTGCTGCGTGGGATTCGAGCTCTCGACCACCGCGGCCTCGGAATTCACCTGGGTGCCGGTCTTCAACGGACCGTGACCGATCTTGGAGTCCGACACCCCGAAGTCCCGTGCCGGCAGGGCCGGCCGCCGGGTGAAGTCCAGATACGACGGGTCGTCACCGACGCTCGCGGACGTGGCGAGGAGCGCGTGCATGAAGTGGGAGCTGCCGGCGTCCACGAGGGTGCGGCGGACGATGTGTGCGTAGAGGTTCGCCATGTCGAAGCAGGTCGACGCCTGGGCGACCATCCCGTCGTTCACGCTCGGGATGCGCACGGCGGGCAGCGCACCGGTGAAGGTCCCGGCCAGCCAGATGCCGGTCTGGGCCGGCGGGAAGAAGAAACCGCCGGCGTTCAGCGCGCCGTCGATCCAGCTGTAACCGAGCAGTTGGATGCACGCGGACGCGGTCTCGTTCGACCCCTTGATGATCATCCGGTTCAGGTTGTCCTGGAAGCCGGCCTGGAACGAACAACTCAACCCGCCGTTTGTGGGGGACGTGGCGAAGATGTGCTCGTACTTCGGCAGCCGCTGCGCGGGGGTGAGGCCCGCCTGGGCGATGGCCGGAACCGCCGCGTCGATCACCGGGTCGAACTCGCTCCGCAGCCGCGCGAACAACTCCTGCGGTGTCGCCATCTCCCCGGCCACCGCGTTGACGCTCCTCAGGAGTTCGTACGCCGCGTACAGCACGCCGACCTTGGCCAGGCTGGCGGTGTAGTAGCTCTCCCCGTACCGCAGCCCGGCGTGCCGGAAGTCCAGGCCGTCCGGCGTCTCGTCGACCGCCACAAAGGAGATCGCCGCACGGAACGATCCGCCCAGGCTCGGAAACTGCGCGAGCGCCTCGCCGACCGCGGTGTCAAGAGCCATCTGCAACGCAGGGTCGTCGCCCAGCAGCGTGGGGTAGGGCGAGGGGAACGGGTTCACCCGTCCAGGATCGGGCCGGCCGCCCGTGCCCGCTCGCGGGACACAGCCGTACGGGTGAAACGGGCTCGATTGCCCGGGCCGGCGTCCCGGGCACCCGCTTGCCTCGACCGCTGCGCCCCTCAGTGCCGCTCTCCAGGCCGCGGCCGATGGCGTCGGCGTGTTCCCTCAGCCAGTCGGCGCGTTGCCGGAGCGGCTTCACATGGTCGCCCGGCGGGACGGGGCCGGTGCCCTGTCGGGTGCCGCTGCCCGGGACCAGGGGGGTGGTCGGCTTCACGGCGGCGAAGTTCCGCCCACGGGCACCCGCGGCCCACCTGGCGGCGGAGAGGCTGGAGCCTGACACGTTCCGCGTCGTCCGGCAGGGCGATCCACCAACCGATAGGCACCCCGGAAGACCGTCACACCAGCCCCCATGTCCTGTGACGTGCACTTGGCGGAGGCTCACTGCTTGAGCACAGGAGACACCCGCTCCGCTGAGAAATCGTCTGTCAGCGGTCGGCTGGCCGTCTTCTGCTCGCTGTGGCCGGGCGGCCTTCTACGATCCGGTGAACGCTGGGTCCCGAGTTGGTTCAGCGGTTCGGCGATCCGGTCTGTTGGGGAGCCAGCCGGCATGGGCGGCCCCGAGCCGCCCCTACCCACTAGCGGTCCAGCGCAATCGTGGAAGATGGAGCCCATGACAGGGGACGCGAGCGAGATCGTTCTGAGCACGCAGGACCTTCGTGAGATCGCCGCGTTCGCCGCGGCATGCGCGGAGGCGGCGCTTGGGATATTCGAGGCCGATCAGCCTGACGACTCGCGGCCTCGAGACGCTATCAGTGCCGCGTGGGAGTTCGCTCGGGGTGGCGAACGCGGGAAAGCTCTGCGCGACACAGCATCGGCGGCCCTCAAAGCGGCCAAGGACGCGGACACCGCGGCTGCCCGAGAGGCAGCGTGGGCGGCGATGTCCGCGGCAGGCGCCGCCTACCTGCATCCGTTGGCCAAGGCCACCCAGGTCAAGCACATCCTCGGAGCCGGCGCTTACGCGGCCAGAGCGGCCGAACTCGTCGCCGGCGACGATCGGAGCGTTGGTGCCGAAAGCCTTGAGCAGACGGTGCATCGTGCGACACCAGTCGTCGTTGACGTGCTCAAACGCTTCCCGGAGGCGCCGAGTGGCGGCGGACGGGTAGCCGAGTTGATCCGCATGCTGGACGCCGACCTTCGTTCACGCACCATCTCTGAGTGACTTTCAGCGTCCAGGCAGAACGGCCTCACCTCCGTCAGCGGTTGACTTCGAGGTTCGTCAGGACGAGCAGGGTGCGCAGGAGGTAGGCGGCACGGGCGGGGTCGGTGCGGAAACACAGGAGATCGCTGTCCTGCGCCGCCAACTCAAAAACAAGGGACAAGAGCGACAGCAGCTCCGAGACCAGGTCGATGCAGCCGCAAGAGTCATCGCCGTCTTACAACGGCTGACAAAATGAGGTGGATCGCTCCTGACGGCCGTGGTCGGGCGAGAGTCGGGCGTTCGGTCTGGCGTGGGGGCGTCACCGTGGATCGTCTCGGATGAGCCGTGGGACCGCCTGGAGCCGCTGCTGCCGCAGCGTGAGCGCGGCTTCCGTTGTCCGGGCCGCACGCCGTTGCCGGACGCACCCCGTTCGCGATCCTGCTGACCGGCGGCAACCGCAACGACGTCACCCAACTGCTGCCCCTGCTCGACGCGATCCCGCCGGCGTACTTGGCCTTCCGCTGGGTCTCCAGAGGGTTCGGCTGCTTGGACAGGTCCTACGACGTACGGATCACATCTGATCCGATCCCCAAATCCGGCCAGACATGAGACAGTTCAGGCCGGAGACGGCGAGGAGGATGCGAAGGATGTCGACGTGGAACGGATTCGGCACCACGTATCGGGGCTTCAGCTACCCGAATCGTGACGGCAGCCACCACGCCACCCAGTGGGCCGTGCTGCTTTTTCTGCCGGTGTTCCCCTTGCGTCGGCATCGCCTGACCGTCGGTGACTCGTCCTACACACAGTACGGGAACGGCAGTACCTCGGTCACCCACTACGCGGTGCACGAGGAGACGCCGCTCGTCGGTGGGGAGATACTGCGCACATATCTGACCTGGTGGGTCATCGGCCCGCTGATCGTTTTCGGGCCCCCCGCACTGGTGCTGTGGCTCGTCGGCGACGGCATCGGATTCATGACCTATTTCCTCCTCCTGGCCAGCTGCGTCGCCTGGTGCATCTGGGTGGGCGCGGCTATGGAGAAGCGCAACCGCAGGGAGCGCGCGCTGCCTCCGGGGTAGCCACTCCCGTCCCCTTTACAACGGCTGACGCAATGAGCTGAGTTGTCGGTGTGTGATCAGGCAGCAGGCGAGTTCGAGGAACGCTTCGTGGATGTCGGCTCTGCGTTCCCGTCGGATCCGCAGGCGCCGGAAGCCGTGCAGCCGCGCGAAGCTCCTCTCGATCACCCAGCGGTAGGTGCCCAGTCCGGTGCCGTGCCGTGTTCCACGGCGGGCGATGGCCGGCACGATGCCACGTTCGCGGACATGATCGCGGTAGATGTCGTGGTCGTAGCCGCGGTCGGCGAAAAGTGAGTCGGGTTTTGCGGCGCGGTCGTCCTACCGGGCCGCGGACCGGCGGGATCGCATCGAGCAAGGGCAGGAGCTGGGTGACGTCATTGCGGTTGCCGCCGGTCAGCAGAACGGCGAGCGGGGTGCCGTGTCCGTCGGTGCTGAGGTGGTGTTTCGAGCCGGCCCGGCCCCGGTCAACCGGCGAAGGGCCAGTGTGGCTCCCCCTTTTAGCGCTCTGACGTGGGAAGAGTCGACCATGCAACGGGACCAGTCCGGCCGGGAGACTGCGTTCAGTTCGGCCAGCAGGACCTCGTGGAGCCGTTGCCACAGGCGGTCCCACAGCTCATCCGAGACGATCCACGGCGACGTCCCCACACCGAGGCCGAACGCTCAACTCCCGCCACAGACACGCCAGCCAGCGCCGATCCACCTCATTGTGTTCCGTTGTTACTCGCGCAGATTTGTTTGTGAAGCCTCAGCGGCGCACGAACTCGGGGGCCTCTTCCATGGGCAAGTTGCGCGTCGTTCGGAGCGGCGACAGGAAGGTGGGGAGAAAGCTCAGCGTCATGCCGGCTGCGCCGATCCACAAGGTGCCTGATGCTCCGAACAAAGTACCCGAGGCTCCACCACAAAGCCCACCGACAGGAATGCCACCCCAGGACACGAATCGAGCTGTCGCGTTCATCCGCCCCAGTAGCCGATCCGGTGTCAGGGCCTGTTGGAAACTTGATTGAGCCACAACGCGAACGACGCCGCCCAGTGAAAGAGCCGCAAGTCCGAGGGCAGCTACGTACACGCTCCAGCCCGGTCGTGCCAACGGCATGAGGACGGTGAAGGGACAGGTGACCAGTGCCGCGAGCCAGATGACCGGACCTTGCCCGACCCTCTTCGAGATCCTGGCTGCCACCAGTGCGCCGAGCAAGGCGCCGCACCCCATCCCGGACAGAATGAGGCCGATTCCGAAAGGCTGGAGACCTGTCTCCCGCTCCAAGAAGACCAGCAACATGGTTTGATACATGACCAGGAAGAGGTTGAACACGGCATCCCCCAGCATGATTGCGCGTAGGGTGGGGTGCTTGAGGACGAACCTCAATCCCTCGTTGATCTCGCGCCCCAGTTGACGGTTCTCACTCGGCTCTGGCTTCGGTTCACGTCTGCTGATAGTGAGAGCGAGCAGCCCCGACACGGCCATCCCGCCCGAGCTGACCAAGAGCGTTGCCGGGGCACCAACCAGGCCGGCCAGCGGCCCCGCCACCGTCGGCCCGCTGATACTGGTCACCGAACGTATCGCCGAGAGCTTTGAGTTTCCTTCCACGAGACGGCTGCGGCCCACCAAATGCGGGAGGTAGCTGACGTACGCGACGTCGAAGAAAACGGTCAGAACTCCATGAACCAAGGCAACTGCGTAGAGCCACCAGATGGTAAGAAGGCCGGCCCACCATGCGACCGGAATCGTCAAGAGGACCAGCGCGCGAACGAGATCAGTGCTGATCATCACCGACCGCTTCCGCATGCGGTCCACCCACGCGCCGGCCGGCAACCCGACCAGGAGCGAGCCTGCCGTAGTCATCGCGGCGAGTAACCCGACCTGGAACTCGTCGGCATCCAATGCCGCGATGGCAACCAGAGGCGACGCCAAGAAGAGGATACGGTCGCCCAGCTGACCGAGCGCCGTGGCAGCAAACAAACGCCCGAAGTCCCGATCTCCCAGGAGTCCGAGCCGTGAGGTTTTTGTCATTCGTCTCTCCTGCCGTCGGAAGTGAAAAAGTCGTTCTACTGACTTCAACGGCTACGGACGGTCCACTCCGAACTCGTAGACCACTTCCCGTCGCACGTCCGGAACGGCCATGTCAGCGGTCTCCACCGGGCGTCCGTCGGTGTCGTAGATGGTGCGCTCGATCTGGAGCACGAGGTCCCCCACGCTGATCCCCAGCAGGTTCGCCTGCGTCTGGGTGGCACGAGCCGGGCGCGGAATCTCCACCACAGTCGAGACGACCACGCCGATGGAGCGCATGCGCTCGACCACCCCCTTCCCTGCCAGGGGACCCCTCTCGGGCAGCACGATCGGCGTTCCCTCCGTGATGGCCATCGGCTCCCAGGATTCGGAGAGCTGGACGGGCTGCCCGCCGGCGAGGAACTCGTAATGCGTGTTGACGCAGAGGTCTCCGGGGCTGATGCCGAGCCGCTCGGCGATTTCTTCAGAGGCGGGGACGCGCACCTGGCTGTGTGCATCCCAGGCATCGGCCCTGCCCCGCTCCCTCACCTCGGAGCAGGGGGAGGAGCCATACCCGCGATCCCGGTGCCGCGAGCGGACCAGCCGCAGGCGCTCGCGCGGGACGCGGACATAGGTACCCGAGCCGGCGCGCCCTTCGAGGAGACCGTCGGTGATCAAACGGTCCATGGCCCTCTGCATGACGTTGCGCCCGAGCCCGTACTCCTCGGCGAGCCGTGCCCGGGACGGCAGGCGCTCGCCGACCTCCCACTCCCCCGCGAGGATCCGTGTGCGCAGCACGTCGGCTACTGCGAGGTACGGAGCCTCTCGGGGCATGGGTGATCCTCCGGTTGTCCTGCGCTACGGCAGCTGGTCGTTCTCAGGGGGTGTTGGCAAGCTACTGCACCCAGAAAAAGTTGCTGGAGTAGAAATACGGTGCGCGCGCGTGCGCCTGCGGAAGTCCACGGCACCGTGCCAGTGATCACCTGCCGGGGACCCAGCGCGGAGTCGAACTGGGCGTCCATCGCCGGTGATCGCTTCGATCCGGTTCAGCCAGGATCGGCGAGCAGACCAACCCGACGTGCCGATCGACCGCCGGGACGCGGACCTTGGCGTATTGGGACGGGGAGAAGCGGTCCAGCACGACGACCAGTTCCTGCTGGCCCATCGGACGCATGGGGCTGGAGGAAGCTCCTGGCAGCCGTGCACGGGTGGCTGGTGACGCAACGAGCCGTCAGGAAGCGTCGTACCTGCTCTTTGGGCTCCGCAGTCGATGGCTCCGCCGACTGGCTACTCGTCCGAGCCCGCAGCCGACTGGGGTACCTCGACGACGAAGAACAGGAAGGTGGTTTTGGCCGAAAGGTCATGGAAGCCGTCGGGGAACAGTTCACGGGCGGCCGGGTCGGGCTGCGGTTCGCTGATGACGGAAAGGCGGAAGCCGGCGCTGGTGAAGGCGTCGGTCATCGCGTGCAACGGCTTGCGCCAGAACCTCATCGGGACGGACTGCCCGTCGAACGTCCAGTCGAAGGCATAGCTGGTGGTCGCAAAATAGTCGGGCCGAGGATCCTGGATCGTGTAAGCCACGAAGGGGTGGTCCACCGAAGCGATCAGCCGGCCGCCGGGCCTGAGTACTCGCCGTAACTCGGCCAGCGTCGGCCCCCAGTCCTCCAGGTAGTGCAGGACCAGCGAGGCGACCACGTCGTCGAATGCACCGTCGTCGAACGGCAGAGGGTCACTCAGGTCGACCACGTGCAGGGCTACGTCGTCACCGAGCCGCCGCCTGGCCAGCGCCAGCATCCCGGCGCTCGCGTCGACGCCGGTGACGACGGCACCGCGGTCGCGTAGTGCGGCGGACAGGGGGCCTGAGCCGCAGCCGGCATCCAGGATCCGACGGCCGGTCACGTCTCCCGCGAGGGCCAGCATCGCCGGCCGCTCGTAATACGCGTTCACGAGGTTGTTCTCGTTCTCCGCCGCGTACGCCTCGGCGAAACTGTCGTAGACATTCACCCGTTCCCGATCTGCAGACTGAGCGAAGCTCTCGGGCACGTCGGTTGCGCGTTCCATCGTCGCAGCCTAGTACTCCAGCAGTACTTCTCCATTTTGGCTGGTCAGGGGTCTGGGAGTGGGGAGTGTAGTGGTGTGCTGGTGGAGGTGGGACGGTCTTTGCCGGTGTGTCGCCCCAACGGGTGGCCACGCCGCATGTAGTGACAGCGGCGGGCTTGTGCTTGGTGGCGGCGGTGCCAGTGTGACCACGTCATGATGTG
>NZ_JBVJRL010000035.1:0-55276 GCF_055607665.1 Streptomyces sp. NPDC036984 | reverse complement strand
CCCGCGTTCCTCCAGCACGCCGAGGACACCTACGGCCCCGACAACCCCTTCCTCGGCTACGGGCTGCTCGACATCGAGCGCTCCCCGGCCGACCAAGGCGTCGAACTCGGCGCCTACGACGTCGTCATCGCGGCCAACGTCGTCCACGCGACCAGCCGCATTCACCGGACCCTCGGTCACATCAAGAGTCTGCTGCGCCCGAACGGGCTCCTGTTGCTCAACGAGCTCACCAGGAACCAGCTGTGGGTGCACCTGATCTTCGGGCTGCTCGAGGGCTGGTGGCGGACGGAGGACCAGGCCCTGCGCATCCCGGGCAGTCCGGTGCTCACCGTCCCCGCCTGGCGCGGTGCGCTGTCCGGGACGGGCTTCGCCGCCGTGGGATTCCCCCTCGGCGCGGAGCGCGACCTCGACCATCACGTGATCACGGCGCAGAGCGACGGCGTGATCGCCGTGGACCTCACCACGGCCACCGAGGGCCCGCGGCCGGTCTCCACGCTCCCGGCCCGGCAGCAGCCCCCCGCGCCGCGTGCAGCCGTGGCGCAGACCGCCGTGCAACAGACGGCCGTGCAACCGGCGTCCGTGCCGCGCAGCGCCGCGCCGCAGGACACCGTGCCGGCGCGGCAGCCCCGGCCCGCCGAGCTGCGCGAGAAGGGCGTCGACGCGCTGCGGGCCCTCTTCGCCGAGGTGCTGCGACTGCGTACCGAGGACTTCGACGCCGCCACGCCGTTCGAGGCGCTGGGCGTCGACTCGATCGTGGTGGTCCAGCTGACCTCCCGCCTGCGCAAGGAGTTCACCGACATACCCAGCACGTTGCTGTTCGAGTACCGGACCGTCGACGAGCTGGCCGACCACCTGCTCGACACCTGTCCGCAAGAGCTGGCGGTGCTGGCGGGCATCGGGGCGGACTCCACACCTCCGGCCGTTGAGGCGGGAGCCGCACCTACGGCCGTTGAGGTGGGACCCACACCTCCGGCACCCGAGGCGGCGGCCGCGGCCGGCACGTACGCCGACACCCGTCCCGCTGTGGCCGAGCCCGCCACCGCGGTGGGCGTGCCTGGCCCCGCGGCGGCCGAGCCCGCCCCCGCGGCCCTGGCGGTCACGCGGCCCGCAGCCCCGGCGCAGGAGGAGATCGCGATCATCGGTGTCGCCGGACGCTATCCCGGGGCCGACACCCTGGACGCGTTCTGGTCGAACCTCCGCGCCGGCCGCGACAGCGTCACCGAACTGCCCGCCGACCGCTGGGACCACCGTGCCTTCCCCGCCAGTGCGACCGGCGCACAGCCGCGGTGGGGCGGTTTCCTCAGCGACGTCGACAAGTTCGACCCTCAGTTCTTCGGCATCTCCCCGCGTGAGGCCGAGCACCTCGACCCCCAGGAGCGTCTGTTCGCCGAGTGCGCCTACGCGACGCTCCAGGACGCCGGCTACACCCGGGAGGCCGCCGCGGCCCATGGCCGGGTCGGGGTCTTCGTCGGCGTGATGTATCAGGAGTACCAGCTCCACGCAGCCCAGGAGCAGACCCTCGGCCGGCCTGTCGGCATCCCCGGCAACCCGTCGTCGATCGCCAACCGGGTGTCGTACGTCTGTGACTTCCATGGTCCGAGCGTGGCGGTGGACACGATGTGCTCGTCGTCGCTGACGGCGATCCACCTGGCGTGCCAGAGCCTGCTGCGCGGGGAGTCGGACCTCGCGCTGGCGGGAGGCGTCAACGTCTCGATCCACCCGAACAAGTACCTGATCCTCACCCAGAGCGGCCTGGTGCCCACCGGCGGCCGCTGTGCCGCGTTCGGGGCCGGGGGCGACGGGTTCGTCCCCGCCGAGGGTGTCGGCGCGGTGCTGCTGAAGCCGCTGTCGCGGGCGGTTGCCGACGGCGACCGGATCCTCGGCGTGATCAAGGGCAGTGCCGTCAACCACGGCGGCCGCACCAACGGGTACACCGTGCCCAACCCCAGGGCGCACCGGGACGTCATCACCCGTGCGCTCGCCGACGCGGGGGTCGATCCGGCCACCGTCGGCTATGTCGAGGCGCACGGGACGGGGACGTCGCTGGGTGACCCGATCGAGATCGCGGGGCTCGCCGGTGCCTTCGGGACCGGCTCCGAGCGTCCGGTGGCGATCGGTTCGGTGAAGTCGAACATCGGTCATGCGGAGAGTGCGGCGGGTGTCGCGGGGCTGACGAAGATCCTGCTTCAGCTGCGGCACGGGGAGTTGGTGCCGTCGTTGCACGCGGAGGAGCTGAACCCGCACATCGACTTCGATGCGACGCCGTTCCGGGTGCAGCGGGAGGCGGCGCCCTGGCCGTCGCCGGAGGGTGCGCCGCGCCGGGCGGGGCTGTCCTCGTTCGGTGCCGGGGGATCCAACGCCCATCTGGTGATCGAGGAGTACCTGGCACCGGAGCGGCCGGCGGTGGCCGCGCCGGGCCTGATCGTGCTCTCCGCCAGGGACGAGACCCGGCTGCGCGAGAGCGCCGACCGCCTGGCCGCCCACCTGGACACCCACCCCGACATCCGCCTCGCCGACCTCGCCCACACCCTCCAGTCCGGCCGCGAGGGCATGGCGGAGCGACTGGCCTTCCAGGCCGCGGCGGTCACCGAAGTCCGTGACCGGCTGCGGGACTTCGCGGCGGGGCGAGGCGGCGACTGGCACCGCGGCACGGCCACCGGCGGGACGGGCCGGGCAGCGCAGGCCACCCCCGCGGACCACGACCGGCTGCTCGCCGAGTGGGTCACCGGTGCCACGGTCGACTGGTCCCCGCTGTACACGGGGACCCCGGTCCGGATCGCCCTGCCGTCCTACCCCTTCGCCCGCGAGCGCCACTGGCTGCCCGTGGGCCGCCCGACCGTCGGCGTGCCGGGCACCACGGCGGCGCCGCACCCGCTGGTCCACCGCAACACCTCCTCGCTGCGGGCCCAGCGCTTCGAGACCACGCTCACCGGTGCCGAGTTCTTCGTCGCGGACCACGTCGTGGCGGGCGAGCCCGTACTGCCCGCCGTGGCGTCACTGGAGATGGCCCGCGCCGCGGCGGCCCTCGGCTGGGAGCAGGACCCCTCGGCGGCACGGCCGCTGCGGCTGACCGACGTGGTCTGGACCCGGCCCGTCACCGCGGGAGTGCCGTTGGCCATCGAGCTGACCTGCGCGGGCGACCCGGACGAGCGGGTCTCCTTCGAGATCACCGGCCCCGCGCCGGCCGGCGGGCGGACGGTGTTCGCACGCGGCGACGCCCGGCCGGGAGCGTCCGCCGAGCCGGTGGCCCGCATCGACCTGGACGCCGTCCGCACCGCGGTCACCGAGGTGTCCGTCGACGCCTGCTACACCGCGCTCACCGAGCGGGGCGTCCACTACGGTCCGGCCATGCGCGGTCTGACCGCCGTGTGGGCGGGCGACGGCCAGGTCCTCGCCAAGGTCCGGGTGACCGAGCCGGACGACGCCCTGGTGCTGCACCCGGGCCTGCTGGACGCGGCCCTGCACGCCGGGGTCGCGGTCGACCTGGGCAACGAGCGGCCCGCGGTGCCGTTCGCGGTGGACGAGGTGGCACTCGTCGCCGCCTGCCCGGCCGAAGCCTGGGCGTGGCTGCGGCTGCGCCCCGAGGGCGACGCCTTCGACGTCGACCTGTGCGACGACGAGGGCCGGGTGTGCGTACGATTCTCCGCCCTGGCGGTGCGCCCCGCGGCGGACGGTGACACGCTGCTGCTCGCTCCGTCCTGGCGCGCGGTGCAGCCGGACCCCGCCACGGCCCCGCAGCGCCGGATCATCCTCGCCGCCGGACCGTTCGCGGACTCGCTCGGCGCCGGCCACGGCGCCGACGAGCTGGTCCGCCTGACGGGCGGGATCCACGGCTACGAGGCCGACACGGACCTCGTGCTGCGGGCCGTCCGGCGCAACTCCTCCGCGGCGGCGCTGATCCAGCTCGCCCTGCCGGAAGGGACCGCGGGCACCTGGGGGGTGTCCGGGGCCCTGATGACGGCGCGACGCGAACACCCGGCCCTGCGCGGCCAGATCGTCGAGCTGCCGACGGGCACCGCCCCCGCCGAGGCGGCCCGGCTGCTGGCCCGAGCGGCCGGCGTCGACGCGGCCCGGGTCCGAGCCGGTGACGAGGGGCTGGAAACCGCCGACTGGAGCGAACTCGCGGCGCCGGACGCCGACACGCCCTGGCGGCCGGACGGCGTCTACCTGCTGGCCGGCGGTGCGGGAGGGATCGGCGCGCTGCTGGCCGCCGACATCCGCCGGCAGGCGCCCACAGCCACCGTCGTGGTGGCCGGTCGTGCGGCGACCGCCGCCGTGCCGGACGGAGTGGTCTACCGCCGCACCGACGTGACCGACGGCGAGGCCGTCCGCGGCCTGGTCGCGGACCTGGTGGCCGAGTACGGCCGCCTCGACGGGGTCGTCCAGGCGGCGGGCGTGCTGCGGGACGGCCTGCTCACCCGCAAGCGGGACGCCGACGTCGCCGCGGTGCTGGCGCCCAAGGTGGCCGGCACCCGCAACCTGGACGCGGCCACCAAGGACCTGCCGCTCGACTTCTTCGTTCTGTGTTCCTCCCTCGCCGGGGTCTTCGGCAACGTGGGCCAGGCGGACTACGCGGCGGCCAACGGCTTCCTCGACGCGTTCGCCGAGCACCGGGCCGCCCTGGTCGCACGTGGCGAGCGGCACGGCCGGACCGTGGCCGTGAACTGGCCGTTGTGGGCCGAGGGCGGCATGGCCATGGACGCCTCCGAGGTCCGTGCGGCCCATGACGGCGTCGGCCTGCGGCCGCTGCCCACCGGCGCCGCGCTGCGCGCCCTGTACCGCGCGCTGGCAGGCGGGCAGAGCCGGGTGATGGTGCTGTACGGCGACCGGGAGCGCATCTCGGCCGAGCGGCTCGCCGGCCCGGCCCCCGCCACCGCCCGGACCGAGCCCACGGCCGTGGCCTCCGCGGACCGCGAGGAGCTGGTCCGCCGGCTGACCGACGTCGTCGCGTCGGTCATCAAGCTGCCCGCGCCACGGATCGACCGTGACGTGGAGCTGATCGACTACGGCATGGACTCCATCACCGGACTCGAGATCGTCCGCGCGTTGGAGCTGACGTTCGGCCCGCTCGACAAGACGCTGCTCTTCGAGTTCCGTACCGTGGACGCGCTCGCCGGTCACCTCCTGGGCCGGTCCACGGAACGGGCGGCACCGGCCGATCCGGCGCCGACCGAGCCGACGACGGCCTCGCGACTGCCCGCCCGGTCCACGGCGGCCGATGCGAGGGCGACCCAAGCCGGGGCGGCGGACGCCGCGACACCGGGCGACGTCGCGATCATCGGTGTGGCCGGGCGCTATCCGGGGGCGGCGTCCCTGGAGGAGTTCTGGGCGAACCTGCGGGCGGGCGTGGACAGCGTCACCGAGGTTCCGGCCGAGCGGTGGGATCCGCAGGTCACCGGCGGTGGCCGGTGGGGCGGTTTCCTCACCGACGTCGACAAGTTCGACGCCCGGTTCTTCGGCATCACCCCTCGTGAGGCCGAACTCCTCGACCCGCAGGAACGATTGTTCCTGGAGTGCGCCTACGCGACGCTCCAGGACGCCGGCTACACCCGGGCCGAGGCGGCCGCACAGGGCGAGGTCGGTGTGTTCGTCGGCGTGATGTACGAGGAGTATCAGCTGCACGCCGCCGCCGCCCAGGCCCGCGGCGGTGCTCTGGCGCTGGCCGGCAGTCCCTCGTCGATCGCCAACCGGGTGTCGTACGTCTGTGACTTCCACGGTCCGAGCGTGGCGGTGGACACGATGTGCTCGTCGTCGCTGACGGCGATCCATCTGGCGTGTCAGAGCCTGCTGCGCGGGGAGTCGGATCTCGCGCTGGCCGGTGGGGTGAACGTGTCCGTGCACCCGAACAAGTTCCTGCTCCTGGACCAGGGCGGGTTCGTGGGCGAGAGCGGCCGGTGTGCGGCCTTCGGTGCCGGCGGGGACGGTTATGTGCCGGGTGAGGGTGTCGGCGCGGTGCTGCTGAAGCCGCTGTCGCGGGCGGTTGCCGACGGTGACCGGATCCTCGGTGTGATCAAGGGCAGTGCCGTCAACCACGGCGGCCGCACGGGCGGGTACACCGTGCCCGACCCGGCCGCGCAGCGCCGGGTGGTCCGCCGGGCGCTGGACCGCTCCGGGGTGGACCCCCGGACGGTCGGCTATGTCGAGGCGCACGGGACGGGGACGTCGCTGGGTGACCCGATCGAGATCGCGGGGCTCGCCGGTGCCTTCGGGACCGGCTCCGAGCGTCCGGTGGCGATCGGTTCGGTGAAGTCGAACATCGGTCATGCGGAGAGTGCGGCGGGTGTCGCGGGGCTGACGAAGATTCTGCTTCAGCTGCGGCACGGGGAGTTGGTGCCGTCGTTGCACGCGGAGGAGCTGAACCCGCACATCGACTTCGATGCGACGCCGTTCCGGGTGCAGCGGGAGGCGGCGCCCTGGCCGTCGCCGGAGGGTGCGCCGCGCCGGGCGGGGCTGTCCTCGTTCGGTGCCGGGGGATCCAACGCCCATCTGGTGATCGAGGAGTACCTGGCACCGGAGCGGCCGGCGGTGGCCGCGCCGGGCCTGATCGTGCTCTCCGCCAGGGACGAGACCCGGCTGCGCGAGTCGGCCGCGAACCTCCTCGCCCACCTGGGCGAACACCCGATGGCCCTCTCCGAGTTGGCGTACACCCTCCAGATCGGACGCGAGGCCATGCGCTGCCGGCTGGCCTTCCACGCCACCGACGTCGACGAGGTGCGGGCCCGGCTCGCGGCCTTCCTCGCCGGCCACACCGAGGGGCTGCACCAGGGCCGGGCCGACCGTGCGCGCCCCGTCGCCGCGGCGTTCGCCGACGAGGAGGATGCCGAGACGCTGCGCCGCTGGCTGCGGCGCGGCAAGCACGGTCTCGTCCTGGACATGTGGACGCAGGGCCTCGACGTCGACTGGGCCGCGCTGTACGAGTCCGGCACGCCTCGCCGCGTGGCCCTGCCGACGTACCCGTTCGCGCGCGATCGGCACTGGATCGACCCGGTCCCGGCGGCCGTGGCCGGACCGCCCGCGGCCCTGCTGCATCCGCTGGCCCAGCGCAACACCTCGGACTTCGGCGCCCAGCGCTACAGCGCCCGCTTCACCGGCGGCGAGTTCTTCCTGGCCGACCACGTCGTCCAGGGACGGCCGATGCTGCCCGGCGTCGCCGTCCTGGAACTGGCCCGCGCCGCGGTCGAGTTCACCGTGCCCGACCGGGTGACCGCGCTGACCGACGTCGTGTGGCTGCGGCCCTTCGTGCCCGCGCCCGGGCAAGAGCTGAGTGTCGTGCTCGTCCCGGGTGACGAGCGGATCGCCTTCGAGGTCCGGTCCGATGACGTGCACGCCACCGGCGAGGTCGCCACCGGCGAGACCGAGGCACCGCGGCCCGTCCACGACCGGCAGGCCCTGCTCGCCGGGCTCGCCGCCGTACCCGTGGCACGCTGCTACGAGGCGCTCGCCGCGTGCGGCATCGCCTATGGGCCCGCGATGCGCGCCCTCACCGAGGTACACGCCGGCGACGGCACGGTACTCGCCCGGCTGCGCAGGCCCGACGCGGACGCGGACGGCTTCACCCTTCACCCGGCTCTGCTCGACGCGGCTCTGCACGCCGGCATCGCGCTCGACCTCACCGCGGGCCGGACGGCCGTGCCGTTCGCCGTCGACCGCGTCGAACTGCTCGCCGTCTGCCCGGCCGAGCCCTGGGCCTGGCTGCGCCGCCGCCCCGGTGCCTCCCTGTTCGACGTCGACCTCTTCGACGACGAGGGACGCGTCTGTGTCCGGCTGACCGGGGTGTCCGTCCGGTCGCTGGAGGACGACCCGGACCAGGCGGCGCCGGCCACCGCACAAGCGCCCCGTACCGCGACCGGCGCCGCCGGCCCTCGTGACGAGGAGGACACCGAAGCGGTCAGCCCGCAGGCACCGGAACACGCCCGGGTGGTTCGCTACCTGACGTCCGTCCTGGCCGCCCAGGTGAAGCTCCCGGCGCACGAGCTGGCCGCCGACGTGCCGCTCTCCGAGCACGGGATCGAGTCCGTCATGGCGCTCCAGATCATCCGTGAGCTCGAGCGGAGCTTCGGGCCGCTGGCCAAGACCCTGTTGTTCGAGCGGCGCACCGTCGACGCGCTCGCCGAGTACTTCCGCACCGAGCACGCGGAGCGGCTCGCCGCCCTCCTCGGCGAGGACCGCCCTGCCACCCCGCCCGCCGCCGCACAGCCGCAGTCCGGCGTGCCGACGGGCATCGCGGCGGGACACCGGCGCGGACACGCCCTGGCGGCCGCGGCGCGTCCGGCGGGGGACCGCCGGGACGGGACACCCGCAGAGGGGATACGCCCCGACGACGTCGCGATCATCGGTGTGGCCGGGCGCTATCCGGGGGCGGCGTCCCTGGAGGAGTTCTGGGCGAACCTGCGGGCGGGCGTGGACAGCGTCACCGAGGTTCCGGCCGAGCGGTGGGATCCGCAGGTCACCGGCGGTGGCCGGTGGGGCGGTTTCCTCACCGACGTCGACAAGTTCGACGCGTTGTTCTTCCACATGTCACCCGCCGACGCCGAGCTGACCGACCCGCAGGAGCGGTTGTTCCTGGAGTGCGCCTACGCGACGCTCCAGGACGCCGGTTACACCCGGGCGCGCGCCGCGGCCCACGGCCACGTC
Organism: Streptomyces sp. NPDC036984; assembly: GCF_055607665.1. Lineage (NCBI taxonomy): Bacteria > Bacillati > Actinomycetota > Actinomycetes > Kitasatosporales > Streptomycetaceae > Streptomyces > Streptomyces sp. NPDC036984. The sequence continues at coordinate 46,642 of NZ_JBVJRL010000035.1, read as the reverse complement.
GGTGTGTTCGTCGGCGTGATGTACGAGGAGTACCAGCTCTTCGGCGCCCAGGCGCAGGCGCACGGCCGGGCGCTGGCCGCCGGCGGGGTGCCGGCCTCGATCGCCAACCGGGTGTCGTACGTCTGTGACTTCCACGGTCCGAGCGTGGCGGTGGACACGATGTGCTCGTCGTCGCTGACGGCGATCCATCTGGCGTGCCAGAGCCTGCTGCGCGGGGAGTCGGATCTCGCGCTGGCCGGTGGGGTGAACGTGTCCGTGCACCCGAACAAGTTCCTGCTCCTGGACCAGGGCGGGTTCGTGGGCGAGAGCGGCCGGTGTGCGGCGTTCGGTGCCGGCGGGGACGGTTATGTGCCGGGTGAGGGTGTCGGCGCGGTGCTGCTGAAGCCGCTGTCGCGGGCGGTTGCCGACGGCGACCGGATCCTCGGTGTGATCAAGGGCAGTGCCGTCAACCACGGCGGCCGCACCGGCGGGTACACCGTGCCCGACCCCGCCGCCCAGGCCGAAGTGGTGCGCCGCGCCCTCGACGTCGCGGAGGTCGATCCGGCCACCGTCGGCTACATCGAGGCGCACGGGACGGGGACGTCGCTGGGTGACCCGATCGAGATCGCGGGGCTCGCCGGTGCCTTCGGGACCGGCTCCGAGCATCCGGTGGCGATCGGTTCGGTGAAGTCCAACATCGGCCACGCCGAGAGCGCCTCCGGCATCGCGGGGCTGACGAAGATCCTGCTTCAGCTGCGGCACGGGGAGTTGGTGCCGTCGCTGCACGCGGAGGAGCTGAACCCGCACATCGACTTCGATGCGACGCCGTTCCGGGTGCAGCGGGAGGCGGCGCCCTGGCCGTCGCCGGAGGGTGCGCCGCGCCGGGCGGGGCTGTCCTCGTTCGGTGCCGGGGGATCCAACGCCCATCTGGTGATCGAGGAGTACCTGGCACCGGGGCAGCCGCCGGAGGAGGGCGCGCCGGGCCTGATCGTGCTCTCCGCGACGGACGCGGAACGCCTCACCGAGGTCGCGCGCGGACTGCTGCACCACCTGCGGACCGGCTCGCCCCGCCTGGCCGACCTGGCGTACACCCTCCAGGTCGGCCGGGAGGAGATGACCGAGCGCCTGGCCTTCTCCGTCCGGAACACCGGCGAACTGCGCGACCGGCTGGCCGACTTCGTCGAGGGCCGGCCGGGTGACTGGCACCGCGGCCGGGCCGGCCGGGGCGGGGAGCTCGCCGCGCTGTTCGCCGGCGACGACGATGCCCGCGAGGCCGTGGCCGCCTGGATCGCCAAGGGCAAGCACGACCGCCTGCTGGCGGCCTGGGTCAACGGGCTGACCGTCGACTGGGAGCTGCTGCACCGCGGCCGCACCCCGCGCCGGATCGGGCTGCCCGGCTACCCGTTCGCCCGCGAGCGCCACTGGATCGAGCCGGTCGGCCGGTCCACCGTCCCGGCGGCCCTCCACCCCCTGGTCCAGCGCAACGTCTCCACCCTGTGGCAGCAGCGCTTCGAAACCACCCTGACCGGAGCCGAGTTCTTCCTCGCCGACCACCGGGTGGGCGGCCGGCGCATCCTGCCCGCGGCCGCCGCACTGGAGATGGCGTACACCGCGGCGCACCTGACGCTGGGTTCGCCGTCCGACGCACAGCTGAACCTCACCGACGTGGTGTGGCAGCGCCCGGTGGACCCGGCCGAGGCCGGCGGCACCGTCACCGTGGCCATCGACCTGGCGGCCGCCACCGAGGACACGCTCGGCTTCACCGTCGCCCAGGCGGGAGACGAGGAACGGCGCTTCGTCCAGGGCGGGGCGTACCTGCGCACGCCCGAGCCGGCTCCGGCGCTCGACCTGGCGGCGCTGCTCGCCGACTGCAACCGGACCACGTCCGCCGACGAGGTGTACGACCGGTGCGCCCGGTCCGGCATCGCCTACGGCCCGCGGATGCGCGCACTGCGGGAAGTGCGGGCCGGCTCCGGGCAGGTCCTGGCCCGAGTGGCGCCGGCCGGCCCGGCGGGCCGTACCCCGTACACCCTGCACCCGGACCTGCTCGACGCGGCACTCCAGGCGGCCGCCGGCCTGCCCCCGCTGCCCGGCGCGGCCCGGGCGGGCGGAGCCGCACTGCCGTTCGCACTCGACGAACTCACCGTGTACGCACCGCTGGACGGCCCGGCGTGGGTGTGGGTGCGCCGACGCGAGGAGCGCGGCGCCGGCGACCAGGTCCTCGACCTCGACCTCTGCGACGACGACGGCCGGGTCCGGGTGGCCCTGCGCGGGCTGCGCCTGCGGGCCGCCGCCGTACCCGCCGTACCCCCCGCCGGCCCGGCCGGCCCGGCCGAGGGCACTCTGCTGCTGGCCCCGGTGTGGCACGAGGCGCCCGAGCGGGAGCCCGAGCCGACCGAGCGCGTGGTGCTCCTGACCCGGCGGCACGCCGACGTCCCGGTGCCCGGCGCGGGCCTCGTCCTGCTGGACGGCCGTACCGAGACCTACGAGGACGACGCCGCTCTGGTGCTGCGGGAAGTACAGCGGCTGACCGCGGACGGTGCTCCGAAACCGACCCGGTGCCAGCTCGTCGTACCCGAGGAGGCGCTCCCGGCCGCCGGGCTGAGCGGCCTGCTGCTGTCGGCCGCCCAGGAGTACCCGGGGCTGGAGGTCCAGACGGTGGAGGTGCCCGCCGACGCCGATGCGGCGACGGTGACCGCGCACCTCGACCGGGCACTGCGGCTGCCTTCGGCGGCCCGGACCCGGGGCGGCCGGGTGGCCGGCTGGGCGGAACTGCCCGACGGGGACGCGCCGGTGCCGTGGCGTGACGGCCGCGTCTATCTGGTCACCGGAGGGCGTGGCGGCATCGGGCGGCTGCTGGCCGCCGACATCGTCCGGCAGGCGCCCGGCGCGACCGTCGTCCTGGTCGGCCGCTCGCCCGCGCACGACCTGCCCGGCGAGGCCGGCGACGCACGCGTGCGCTACCGGCAGGCCGACGTCGCCGACATCGCGGCCGTACGCCGGCTGGTCGCCGACGTGCTCGCCGAGCACGGCAGGCTGGACGGCGTCCTGCACGCCGCCGGTGTGCTGCGGGACGGTCTGCTCGCGCACAAGACGCCCGAGGACCTCGCCGCCGTCCTGGCGCCGAAGAGCGCCGGGGTCCGCAACCTGGACGAGGCGACCCGGGACCTTCCGCTGGAGCTCTTCGCGTTGTTCTCCTCGGCCACCGGAGCCTTCGGCAACGTGGGCCAGGGCGACTACGCCGCCGGCAACGGCTTCCTCGACCGGTTCGCCGACCACCGGGCCGCCCTGGTCGCCCGCGGCGAACGGCACGGCACCACCGTCTCGGTCGGCTGGCCGCTGTGGGCCGAAGGCGGCATGACGGTGGACGACACGACGGTGGCGGCCCTGCGCGGGCTCGGCCTGGCCCCGCTGGCCACGGCCGACGCCATGCATGCCCTCTACCGTGCGCTGGCCTCGGGCCGCAGCCACCTGGTGGCACTCACCGGCGACCTGGCCCGGCTGCGGGACCGGTTCGTCACCGGCCCCGCCGACCCGGCACCCGTCGCTGGGATCCAGACCGAACTCGCTGCCCTGGTGTCGCACATCCTGCGCGTCGACCCGGCCGACCTCGACCCCGACACGGAGCTGAACGACTACGGCTTCGAACCGGTCACCCTGGCCGAGCTGGCCCGGCGGATCAGCCTGGCCTTCCGGCTGGACGTCGGCACCGCCGAGCTGCTGGAGCACACCACCCTCGGGCGGCTCGCCCACCACCTTTGCGAGACGTATCCCCACCTCGTCGGCCGGGCCGGCGGAGCCAAGGAGATGAACGATGCCAGCGCCTGACGACGACCTGAGGGAGAAAGCGCGCCAGTACGTCGCGGGCCGGCTCGCCGCCGTGCTCAAACTGGCTCCGGAACGCCTCGACGCCGCCGTGCCGATCAGCGAGTACGGCACCGACTCCGTCAAGGCGGTGGAGGTGACGCTGCTGATGGAGCGGGACCTCGGGCCGCTGCCGCGGACCCTGCTGTTCGAGTACCCGACGGTCGGCGAGCTGGCCGACCATCTGCTCTCCACCGCCCGTGCCCGGCTGACCGCCGTGATCGGCCACGACACCGCGCAGGCCCCGGAACCGGTGGCGGACACCCCGGACCGGCCGTCGGCGGCGGACCGGCGGGTGTCGCCCACCGGCCGCATCAGCCTGACCGGACACCGCCTCACGCCCGCGCCACCGGTGCCGACGGCGGCCCAGGACACCCCGGCGGCGCCGGGAGACGGGCCGCTCGACATCGCGATCGTCGGCGTCGCCGGGCGCTACCCCGGCGCCCGCGACCCCGAGGAGTTCTGGCAGAACCTGCGCGCGGGCCGGGACTGCGTCACCGAGGTCCCCGCGGACCGCTGGGACCACGACGCCTACTACGACCCGCGCAAGGGCGAGCCGGGCCGCACCTACAGCAAGTGGGGCGGGTTCATCGACGGCGTCGACGAGTTCGACCCGCTGTTCTTCGCCATCTCGCCCCGCGAGGCCGAACTGCTCGACCCGCAGGAGCGGCTCTTCCTCCAGTGCGCCTACGAAACCGTCGAGGACGCCGGCTACACCCGGGCCACCCTGCCGCCCACGGTGGGCGTGTTCGTCGGGGTGATGTACGAGGAGTACCAGCTGCACGCCGCGCAGGACCAACTGCGCGGCCGGCGCTACGCCGTGGGCGGCAACGCCTCGTCGGTCGCCAACCGGGTCTCGTACACGCTCGACCTGCGTGGCCCCAGCGTCGCGCTGGACACCATGTGCTCGTCCTCGCTGACCGCGCTCCACCTGGCCTGCCGCGCGATCCGCGCCGGCGAGTGCGATGCCGCGCTGGTCGGCGGCGTCAACGTGACGATCCACCCGAACAAGTACCTGATGCTCGCGCAGGGCCGGTTCGCGTCCAGCACCGGACGCTGCGCCAGCTTCGGCGCGGGCGGCGACGGTTATGTGCCCGCCGAGGGCGTGGGAGCCGTCCTGATCAGGCCGCTGGAGCAGGCCCTGGCCGCCGGCGACCGGATTCTCGGCGTCATCAAGGGCACCGCCGTCAACCACGGTGGCCGGGCCACGGGCTACACCGTGCCCAACCCGCAGGCGCAGGCCGACGTCATCACCCGCGCGCTGCACCAGGCCGGCGCCGACCCGTCGTCCATCGGCTACGTCGAGGCCCACGGCACCGGCACCGAACTCGGCGACCCGATCGAACTGGCCGGCCTCACCCGGGCGTTCGCCGACCGGACGGCCGCGGCGGCCCCGATCGCGCTCGGCTCGGTGAAGTCCGCCATCGGGCATGCCGAGAGCGCCTCGGGCATCGCCGCGCTCACCAAGGTCCTGCTCCAGTTCCGGCACGGCGAACTGGTGCCGTCCCTGCACTCCGCCGAACCGAATCCGCACATCGACTTCGACGCCACACCGTTCCGGGTGCAGCGCGAGCGGGCCCCGTGGCCGGCCGGCGGACGGCCGCGCCGGGCCGGAATCTCCTCCTTCGGCGCCGGCGGGGCCAACGCCCACGTCATCGTCGAGGACCACCCGGCTCCGCCGCGCAGTGCCTCGCCCTCCCCGGAGCCCGCGCTGATCGTGCTCTCCGCCCGGGACCGCGACCGGCTCGCCGAGCAGGCCCGCCGGCTGCACTCCGCGCTCGACCGGTACACCGACGCGGACCTCGCCGACATCGCGTACACCCTCCAGACGGGCCGGGAGGCCCTGGAGGAGCGGCTCGGCTTCGCCGCGCGAACCCTCGACGAGGTGCGCGAGCGGCTGACCGGACACCTCCGCGGCGCGCAGGCCCCCGCCGACCAGGCCGGCGCCGGGCCGCTCGACCGGTGGCTCGCCGGGGAGCCCGTCGACTGGGCCGCCCTGCACACCGGGGCGCCCCGGCGGCGGGTGGCGCTGCCGACCTACCCCTTCGCGCGGGAGCGGCACTGGGCCCCCGGCCCGCTCGACGCCCCGCCCACGGCACAGGGCACGGTGAGCGCGTCGAACGCGGCTTGGGCACCGGTTCCGACGGCGCAGGACGCGGCCGCGGCTGCGGACCCGAGCGCACGGGGCGCGGCCCCGTCACCGGGCACGGCCACGGCGGACGGCAGCATCGCCGCACCGGGCGCGGTGGCCGGGGGCACGCTCGCGCTGCGCAACGAATCCGGCGTCCACGGCCTGCGGTTCGCCACGACGCTCACCGGTGCGGAGTACTTCCTCACCGACCACCTGGTCGGCGGCGACCGCGTGCTGCCCGCCGCCGTCCAGCTCGAACTCGTCCGCGCCGCGGTGGCGGAGGCCGCGGGACCGGGGGAGCGGGCGATCCGGCTGACCGACGTCGCCTGGCCGCGCCCGGTCACGGCGGGTGCCGCGCCCGTGGAGCTGGCCGTCGCGCTCACCCCGCGCACCGGCGAGACGATCGGCCTGCGGGTCACCGCCGACGGATCGGTGGTCTCGCTGGGTACCGCCCACGTCACCACGGCGCCCGCCGAGCGCCCCGTCCTCGACCTGGACGCCCTGCGCGCCGCCGGCGACCGGCGTATCCCGGCCGACCGCTGCTACGACATGCACGCCTCGGCCGGCATCGAGTACGGGCCGTCGATGCGCGCGGTCGAGGAACTGGCCGTCGGCCCGGGGCAGGTGCTCGCTCGCCTGCGGGCCACCGGCCCCGCCCCGGCACCCGGCGGCCTGCACCCGGCGATCCTGGACGGCGCCCTGCACGCCGCCATCGGTCTCGCCGCCGACGGCGACACCGCCCCTGCGGGCGTGCCCTTCGCGGTCGCCGAGGTGGAGATCCTCGCACCGACGCCGGCCTCGGCCCACGCCCACATCCGCCCGGGCGCCGACCGCCCCGGCACGCTGGACATCGACGTCTGCGACGACGACGGCCGGATCTGCGTCCGGCTGCGCGGCCTCGCGGTGGGCGTTCCGGGCCCCGCCCGGACCACCCCGGCCGACCGGCACCTGCTGCGCCCCGTCTGGGAGGAGCACACCCCCGCCGCGGCCGAAGCGCCGGAGCCCGCCGTCGTCCTGATCGCCGGTGGGACCGAGGAGCAGCGGCAGTGGCTGCGAGCCGCCCACCCGCGGGCGGACGTGCGCGTCCAGGACCTGACCGACGTGCGGGCCGAACCGGGCGTCGACCAGGTGTACTGGATCGCGCCCGTCGACGCCGCCGACGGCACCGAGCCCGTCCTGCACTGCTTCCGCTGGGTGAAGGCGTTCCTCCAGGCCGGCTATGCGGACACACCGCTCGGCTGGACCGTGATCACCCACCAGACCCAGAAGGTCGCCGCGTCCGACGGCGTCCACCCCACCGCGGCCGGGGTGCACGGACTGACCGGTTCGCTCGCCAAGGAACACCCGCGGTGGTCGGTGCGGCTGGTCGACCTCGCCCTGGGCGAGCCGTGGCCGGTGGCAGCGCTGCGCACCCTGCCGGCGGATCCGCACGGCGCCACCCTGGCCTTCCGTGACGGCCGCTGGTACCGGCAGGAGCTCCGCCCGCTCACGCTGCCCGCGCCGGCCCGGCCGCCCTACCGGCACGGCGGGGTCTACGTGGTCGTCGGAGGGGCCGGCGGCATCGGCGAGGCCTGGACCGAGCACCTGGTGAGCCGGTACGCCGCACAGGTCGTGTGGATCGGCAGGCGGCCGCTGGACGCGGCCATCGAGGAGCGCCTTGACCGGCTCGGCCACCTCGGCCCGCGGCCCCTGTACCTCTCGGCGGACGGCGCCGATGCCGCCGCGATGGACCGGGTCCGCCGCGACGTCGTCGCCCGGTTCGGCCGGGTGGACGGTGTCGTGGTGTCCGCCATCGTGCTGCGCGACCGGATGCTGTTCTCCATGCCCGAGTCGGATCTGCGGGCCGTGCTGTCCGCCAAGATCGCGCTCACCGAGGCCGTGTCGGCCGCGTTCGCCGCACAGCGCCTCGACTTCCTCCTGTTCTTCTCCTCGCTGGTCGCCCACGCCCGCCCGCCGGGCCAGGGCAACTACGCCGCCGGCAGCACCTTCGAGGACGCGTACGCCGAGTGGCTCCGCCAGCGGCACGACTGGCCGGTCAAGGTCGTCGACTGGGGCTACTGGGGCAGCGTCGGCGTGGTCGCCGACGACGCCCACCGCGCCCGCATGGCGAGCTTCGGGCAGGGCTCCATCGAGCCGCCGGAGGCGATGGACGTCGTGGAGCGCCTCCTGGCCGGGCCGGAGGACCACATCGGGTTCATGAAGACCGCCACCGCCCCGGACGCCGCCCCGGCCGCCACGGCGCCGGCCCCGGCCACCGGATCCGGAACCACCCTGCGGTCCCGGGCCGTGGCCCACCTCAAGCGGTTGTTCGGCGCCACGGTCAAGCTCGCGCCCGAACGCATCGACGCCGCCCGATCGCTGCGCGACTACGGCCTGGACTCGGTGATGTCCGTCGAACTCGCCGAGCAGCTGCGCACCGCCGTCCCGGACATCGGCAGCACCTTCTTCTTCGAGTACACCAGCGTCGACGAGGTCGTCGACCACCTGCTGGGCACCCACCCCGAGGGCCTGGCCCGGCTGGTGGGCGAACCCGGGCAGGGCGCGCCCGCCCCGGCCCCCGAGGAGGCCCGGCCCGCGGCGCCCGCCCTGCCACCGGCGCCGGCGCAGCGGCCCGCGGCCGGCCCCGAGGGCGGAACCGCCGCCGGGGACGACATCGCGGTGATCGGCCTCTTCGGCCGTTACCCCGGGGCCGCCGACGTCGACGCGTTCTGGGAGAACCTGCTCGCCGGCCGCGCGGCCATCGGGGAGATCCCGGCCGAGCGCTGGGACTGGCGCACGTACTACGACCCGGCCCGGGGCACCCGTGGGCGGACGTACAGCCGCTGGGGTGGCTTCCTCGCCGACGCGGACGCCTTCGACGCGGGCTTCTTCGGCATCTCGCCCGCCGAGGCCCGGCACCTCGACCCGCAGGAGCGCGTGTTCCTGGAGGCGGTGCACGCCGCGATCGAGGACGCGGGCCACACCACGGCCACCCTGAGCCCGGACCGCCGGGTCGGCGTGTTCGTAGGCGCGATGAACGGCAACTACCCGAGCGGTGTGCGGTTCTGGTCGATCGCCAACCGGGTCTCGTTCCTGTTCGACCTGCGCGGCCCGAGCCTGGCCGTGGACAGCGCCTGCTCCTCCTCGCTGACCGCGATCCACCTCGCGGTGGAGAGCCTGCGCTCCGGCACCAGCGACTGCGCCGTCGCCGGCGGAGTCAACCTGATCGTCCACCCCGACCACTACATCCGCCTCAGCGAGATGACCATGCTCTCCCCGGGCGAGCGCAGCGCCCCGTTCGGGGCGGGCGCGGACGGCTTCGTCGACGGTGAGGGCGTCGGCGTCGTCGTCCTCAAGCCGTTGGCCGCCGCGCTCGCCGACGGCGACCACATCCACGGCGTGATCAAGGGAACGCACGTCAACGCCAACGGCCGCACCAGCGGTTACACCGTGCCCGGTCCGGCCGGTCAGAGCACGGCCGTCGCCGAGGCGCTGCGCCGGGCCGACGTGCCGGCCCGCTCCGTCTCCTACGTCGAGGCGCACGGGACGGGCACCGCGCTCGGGGACCCCATCGAGATCGGCGGGCTCACCCGGGCGTTCCGCCGGCACACCGCGGACACCGGCTTCTGCGCGATCGGTTCGGTGAAGTCGAACATCGGCCACACCGAGAGCGCGTCCGGGATCGCCGGGCTCACCAAGGTGCTGCTCCAGCTGCGGCACCGCACCCTCGTACCGTCTCTCAACGCCGAGACCACCAACCCGCACATCGACTTCGCCACGACACCGTTCACGGTGCAGCGGACGGCGGCTCCCTGGGAGCGGCCGGTGCTCGACGTCGACGGCCGGCCGGTCCGCCATCCGCTGCGCGCGGGCGTCTCGTCCTTCGGCGCGGGCGGCGCGAACGCGCACCTGGTCGTCGAGGAGGCGCCCGAGCCGCCGACGACGGCCGGTGCGCCCGGCCCGCAGCTCATCGTGCTGTCCGCGCGCGACGAGGCCGGGCTGCACGAACGCGCCCGCCGGCTGCTCGCCTTCGCCACCGCGGGCCACTGCCCGCCGGGCCGGTTCGCCGACCTCGCCCACACGCTTCAGACCGGGCGGGAGGAGATGGCGGAGCGGCTGGCGCTCCGCGCGGCAGGACCGGACGACCTGCGCGCGCAGTTGAGCCGCTTCGTGGACGGCCTGACCGGCCGGTGGCTGCGCGGCCGGATCGACCCGCACGGCGAGCGGCCGGCCGACGTCCCCGTCGCCGAACAGCGCAGCTGGTCCCCGGAGCGTCTCCTGGAGGCGTGGGTGCAGGGCATGCGGATCGACTGGACCGCGCTGCGGAACGGCCCGGCGCCCCGCCGGATGAGCCTGCCGACGTACCCGTTCGCCCGCGACCGGTACTGGATCGCCGCCGACGCGGACAGCCGGCCGCACCCGCTGCTCGACCGCAGCGTCTCGACGCTGTGGGGGCCGCTCTACGAGTCCGCGTGGACCGGCGAGGAGTTCTTCCTCGCCGACCACCGGGTCCGCGGTGCGCGGGTGCTGCCCGCCGCCGCCCACCTCGAACTGGTCCGCGCGGCCGTCGCGCACGCCGCCGGAACGCCCGAGGCCGGGGTCGCCCTGTCCGACGTGGTCTGGGTCCGGCCGTTCGCCGCGGCCGAGCGCCCGGAGCCGGTGCGGGTGGCCCTCACCCCCGACGCGGACCGGGGAACCGTCTCCTTCGAGGTGCGCTCCACCGACGCGACGCCGGTCGTCTACTGCACCGGCCGGGCCCGGCCGGCCACCGGCGGCGAACCGGTGCTCGACCTGACGGCCATCCGCGCCCGGTGCCCGCGAGGACCGGTCTCGGGGGCGGACTGCCGGGCCCTCTTCGCCACCGCGGACATCGTGTACGGCCCCGGCATGCAGGCCTTGGACCAGGTGTGGACCGGGACGGGCGAGGTGCTGGCCCGGCTGCGGCTGCCCGCCCATCTCAAGGCCGGCCGAGGCGGCTTCCTGGCCCACCCGTCCATGGTGGACGCGGCACTCCAGGCGATCGCCTCTCTCGGCGCGCCCGGCGGCGAACCGGACGGCATCGGGCTGCCGTTCGCCGTCGACCGGGCCGAGCTGCTCCGGCCCGTCCCGGCTCAGGCATGGGCGCACGTCCGGCCGCACCCGGGCACGGCCGCCTCGGTCGACATCGACGTCCTCGACGAGCAGGGTCGCCTCTGCGTCCGGCTGCACCGGCTGACGGTCCGCCCGCTCCCGGCGCCCGAACCGGCCCCACGGGACGCCCCCGACCTCGACTCGCTCGCCGCGGACCTGCTGTGGGAGCAGCTGCGCGCGGCCGACGGCTTCAGCGGGCCGCACATCGACCCGGACGGGCCGGACCGGGCCGCGCACCTGCCCCGGCACCTGCGCCGCTGGCTCGCGGAGAGCCTGCGGATCCTCGCCGAGCGAGGCCGGCTGACCCGTGACGGCGGCCGGTACGCCGTCCCGTCCGGGCAGGAGGGCAATCCCTCCGCCTGGTCCGCCTGGAACGCGGCGAAGGACGCCTGGGGCGACCGGCCCGCGGTCGCCGCGCAGGTCGAACTCGTCGAGGCCGCCCTGCGCGGGCTGCCGGACCTGCTCGCCGGCCGGCGCCTGGCCCACGAGATCCTCTTCCCGGACTCCTCGATGGACCTGCTCCAAGCCCTCTACCAGGGCAACGAGGAGGCCAACAGCGCACTCGCCGACGCGCTGACAGGCCACGTCGAACAGCGACTCGCGGCCGACCCGGGGGCGCGGCTGCGCATCCTGGAGGTCGGCGCGGGCACCGGCGGGACCAGCGCGGTCCTGTTCGACCGGCTGCGCCCGTACGGGGACGCGGTCGCCGAGTACCGCTACACCGACGTCTCCGCGAGCTTCCTGCGGCACGCCCGGCAGCAGTTCGGCCCGGCGGCGCCGTACCTGGAGTGCCAGGTGCTCGACATCGAACGGGCGCCGGGCGAGCAGGGCATCGAAACCGGGACGTACGACGTCGTGGTGGCCACCAACGTGCTGCACGCCACCCGGCGGATCGCCGACACGCTCGGGCACGTCCGGCAGGTGCTGCGGCCCGGCGGCGTGCTGCTGCTCAACGAGCTCACACGCAACCGCCTCTGGCTCCATCTCACCTTCGGTCTCCTGGAGGGCTGGTGGCGGACCGAGGACCCGGAGCTGCGGGTGCAGGGCAGCCCGGTCCTCGCCCCGGAGGGCTGGCGCGACGCGCTGACCGCCGTCGGCTTTTCGACCGTCCGTTTCCCGTTCGGCATGACCGCCGACGTGGACCAGCACACCGTGGTGGCGACCGCCGACGGCGCCGTCGGCGGTGAGCACGCCGCCGGCAGGCCGGCCGGCGCCGCCGCCCCGGCCCTGCCCCGGGACCGCGAGCCCGCGGCGGTCCCCGTGCCCGCGGTCGCCGCCCCCGCGCCGCGACGCGCGGCGGGGGCGGCGGTCGAGGAGCTGGCCGGGTCTCTGGCGGAGGTGCTGGAGATGCCCGTGGGCTCCATCGATCCGGACCGGCCGTTCGCCGAGCTGGGCCTGGACTCGATCTTCGCGGTGCAGTGGGCGAAGCTCATCGAGGAACGTCTCGGCGTGGAGCTCACCGCCGCCCGCGTGTACGACTACCCGACCGTCCGCCTGCTGGCCGGCTACCTCGAAGAGGAGCTGACGCCGCCCGCGCCCCCGGCGGTGGACGAGCACCTGACCCTGGACGACGTCCTGCGGCGGGTCGAGGAAGGAACCCTGGACATCGACACGGCTGAGCGGTTGCTGAGCCGGCTGACGGGACAGGGCCGATGAGCCGCCGAGGAGAGAACCATGCCGCAACGCCGGAGCACCATATGACGACCCATCGGGACATCCTGTCCGCCCTCCGCTCGGGCGAGTTGAGCGTCGAGGCGGCGCGCAGCGCGCTGTCCCCGGACGCCGGTACCGTGGCCGGCGCCGCCCCGGTGAGCGCACCGCCCGCCCCGGCGGACGGTGCCGTGGACCGGCCCGCCCGGCGCGGCGAGGCGGAGCCGATCGCCGTCGTCGGCATGGCCGGGCGTTACCCCGGCGCGGGCGACCTGGACGGCTACTGGGCCAACCTGCGCGAAGGCCGGGACAGCGTCGGCGACGTACCGGCCTCGCGCTGGGACGCCGACCGGAACTACGATCCGGCACCCGGCTCCGGCGGTACCTACACCAAGGCGCTCGGCGCGCTCGACGACATCGAGTCCTTCGACCCGCTCTTCTTCGGGATCTCCCCGGCCGAGGCCGAGGGCATGGATCCGCAGCACCGCCTCTTCCTCCAGGAGGGCTACCGGGCCTTCGAGGACGCCGGCTACAGCCCCGAAGCGCTCAGCGGCACCCGGTGCGGCGTCTACCTCGGCCTCATGGGCAACGAGTACAGCCTGCTGCTCCAACGCCACCGGGTGCCGACCGTGGGCATCCTCGGCAACAGCGCGGCCGTCGCGGCGGCCCGGCTGGCCTACCTGCTGAACCTCAAGGGGCCGGCCGTCCCGGTCGACACCGCCTGCTCGTCGTCCCTGGTCGCCGCCCATCTGGCCGGCCAGGCGCTGGCCGCCGGCGAGATCGACATGGCACTGGTCGGCGGGGTCAGCCTGTACCTGATCGAGGAGACCTACGCCGGCATGTGCTCGGCCGGGATGCTCTCCCGGTCCGGCCGCAGCCGGGCGTTCGACAACGGCGCCGACGGCTTCGTCCCGGGCGAGGGCGTCGGCGCGCTCGTGCTCAAGCGGCTCTCCGACGCCGAGCGGGACGGCGACCGCATCCACGGCCTGATCGTCGCCTCCGGCATCAACCAGGACGGCGCGACCAACGGCATCACCGCGCCCAGCGTGCGCAGCCAGATCGACCTGGAGCGAGCGGTCTACCGCCGGGCCGGCATCGACCCCCGCACGATCGACTACGTGGAGGCGCACGGCACCGGCACCAAGCTCGGCGACCCCATCGAACTGGAGGCGCTGACCACCGTCTTCCGCGAGTGGACCGACGACGCCGGGTTCTGCGCGATCGGTTCGGTCAAGTCCAACATCGGGCACGCCTCGGCCGCGGCCGGTGTGGCGAGCCTGACCAAGGTCCTGCTGGGCATGCGGCACGGCGAGCTGGTGCCCTCGCTGCACTTCGAGCGGCCCAACGAGCACTTCGACTTCGCGCGTTCGCCGTTCCGCGTCGTCACCGGCAACGAGCCGTGGCGCGCCGCCGAGGGCCGGCCGCGCCGGGCGGCCGTCAGCTCCTTCGGCATCAGCGGCACCAACGCGCACCTGGTCGTCGAGGAGTACGTGCCGCGGACCGGACGGCCTGCCGGCGAGCGGCCGGCCGAAGGGCAGCCCGCGCTGGTCGTGCTGTCGGCGCGCAACCGCGAGCGGCTGACCGCCTACGCGCGCGACCTGCTCGCCCGGGTACGGGAACGGCCGGAGACCGACCTCGGCGATCTGGCGTACACGCTCCAGACCGGCCGCGCCGCCATGGCGAGCAGGCTGGCGGTCGTCGCCGACTCGACCGCGCGACTGGCCGAGCGGCTGGAGGGCTTCCTGGCGGGGTCGGCGACGCCCGGCGTGCACACCGCCGACGTCAAGGCCGGGACGAGTGAACTCGGCATCCTGGACGCGGACGACGACGCCCGCGAGCTGATCGCGACCTGGGGCCGCAAGGGCAAGCTCGACCGGCTGGCGCAGGTCTGGGTCGCCGGTGCGGGCGTCGACTGGCGGCTGCTGCACCGCACGGCACCGGTGCGCCGCACGGACGCCCCGACCTACCCGTTCGACCGGGTGCGCTGCTGGTTCACGCCGTCCGCCCCGGAGTTGGCCACCGCCGGCCCGGACGGCCGGCTGCTGCGCGGGCGCAATGTGTCCACGCTCTGGGCGCAGCGGTTCGAGGCGGAGTTCACCGGCGACGAGTTCTTCCTCGCCGGCCACCGGATCCAGGGCGAGCCGACGCTTCCCGCGGTGGCCACCGTGGAGCTGGCCCAGGCCGCCGCGCTGGAGTCGGTCGTGGGCCGGGTCGACCACACCGGACACGCCGTCCACCTCACCCAGGTGGTGTGGCTGCGGCCGGCCCAGGCGGGCGCCGGACGGCTCCGGATCCGCATCGAGCTGACACCCCGTGAGGACCAGCGCCTCGACGTCACCCTGTGCGACCCCGAGGATCCGGACATCGTCTACGGCCAGGGCGTCGCCCGGGTGCGCGAGCACGGCGGCGAGGACGCCCCCCGGCTCGACCTCGACGCCCTGCGCGCCGCCTGCGATCCGGCCGGCCTGCCCGGTGCGGACTGCTACGCGGCGTACGACGCCCTCGGCATCGTCTACGGCCCGGCCATGCGTGGCGTGTCCACCCTGTGGATCGGTGACGGCGTCGCGCTCGCCCGGCTCGACCTGGCCGAGGGCGGCTCCGCCGCGCCGTACACGGCCCACCCCGGCCTGCTCGACGCCGCCCTTCAGGCCTGCATCGGCATCGCCGACGACGGCGGTCGCGGCGGCGCCGCCCTGCCGTTCGCGGTGGAGGAGGTCGAGATCCTCGGCCCGCTGTCCGAGCACGCCTGGGCGGCCGTGCGCCGCCGCGACGGCGGAACCCGGTTCCGCACCTTCGACATCGACGTGTGCGATCCCGACGGCACGGTCCGGGTCCGGCTGCGCGGGCTGAGCCTGCGAGCCGTCGCGCAACCCGCGGCGGCCCCGGTGGACGTACAGGTGCTCGCCCCGGTCTGGACGGCCGCCGCGGCGGCGCCGGGCGCCGCCGAACCGGAGACCACGCTGGTGTTCAGCGCGCTGGACCCGGCGGCCACCGCCGGGCTCGGTGGCCGGGTGGTGGCCCTCGTCGGCGACGGGGGGACGCTCGACGAGCGGTTCCGCGCCGCGGGCGAGCGCATGCTGACGCACGTACAGAAGCTGCTCGATGAGCGGCCCTCCGGGCGCAGCCTGCTCCAGCTGGTGGTACCGAGCGGAGAGCCGGGCCTGCTCGGCGGGCTCGGCGGCCTGCTGCGCACGGTACGGCTCGAACACCCAGCGGTGCGCGTCCAGGTGATCGAGACCGCCCCGGACACCGCCGGCCTGGCGGAGCGGCTCGCCGCGGACGCCCGCACCTCCGACGAGCAGCTGCGCTACCACGCCGGCCGCCGGGAGGTCATGGACTGGCAGCCGGTACCCGACCGCAGCCAGACCCCCGCCCCGTGGACGGACGGGGTCTACCTGATCACCGGGGGAGCGGGCGGGCTCGGCGCGCTGCTCGCCGCCGAGATCGGAGCCCGGGCGCCCGGAGCACGGATCGTCCTGGTCGGCCGGTCCGCCCCCGCGGCCGCCGACGACGTCCTGCGCTCGCTGCGCGAGGCCGGGGTCACGGTGGAGTACCGCTCCGCCGACGTCGGCGACGCGGCCGCCGTACACCGCCTGGTGGACGAGGTGCTCGCCGTGCACGGCCGGCTCGACGGCGTCATCCACGCCGCGGGCGTCCACCGGGACGCCCTGGTCCGGGCCAAGACCGCCGAGCAGCTCGCCGAGGTGTTCGCCGCCAAGGTGTCCGGCGCGGTCAACCTGGACGCGGCCACCAGCGGCCTGCCGCTCGACCACTTCGTGCTGTTCTCCTCGCTGGCCGCCGTCGCCGGAAACATCGGTCAGGCGGACTACGCGGCGGCCAACGGGTTCCTCGACCGGTTCGCCGCCCACCGCACACAGCTGGTCGCCGAAGGACTGCGGCAGGGCCGTACGGTGACGGTGGACTGGCCGCTGTGGGCCGAGGGCGGCATGCAGCTCGACGACCAGGTCCTGGAGGCGCTCCACCGGCGGATGGGACTGCGGCCACTGCCCACCGAGGCCGGGATGAGCGCGCTGTACCGGGCGCTGGCCTCGGGCGAGCCGCAGGTGCTGGTGGTGGCCAAGGACGCGGAGCCGCGCAGCGAGCGGGCGCGGACCTCCGCCCCGGTCGCGGGCGCCGAAGCGCCCGCGGCGGCCACCGCGGCTCCGGCCGCCGCCACACCGGCTCCGGTGGCCGAGGCTCCGGCGGCCACCCCGGCAGCTGCCGAGCGAACCGCGGCCGAACTGCGGGCGCGCACGCTCACGGACCTCACCCACAAGGTGTCCGAGCTGCTCAAGGTCGACGTGGACGAGATCGAGAGCGACGTCCCGCTCAACGACTACGGCTTCGACTCGATCATCTTCACCACCTTCGCCGCCCGGGTGAACAGCGCGCTCGGGCTCGACCTGACCCCGCCGGTCTTCTTCGAGTACCCGACGCTCGACCGGCTGACGGATCATCTGGTCGACCACCACGCGCCGGCCCTGGCAGCCGCCTACCCGGCCCCGGCCGACGCCGCTCCGGTGCCTGTGGCCCCGGCCGACGCCCCTGCGGAGCCTGCGGCCCCGGCCCCCGGACCGGAGGCGGCCCGGCCGGCCGCCCTGCTTCCGAAGCAACGGGTCCGCCGCCCCGAGCCGGCGCCCGGCCCCGCCGCGCCGGACGGACCGGAGCCGGTGGCGATCATCGGGATGAGCTGCGAGTTCCCGATGGCCCGCAGCACGGACGAATTCTGGGACAACCTGGTGCGGGGCCGTGACTGCATCACCGAGATCCCGCTGGAGCGCTGGGACTGGCGGGAGCAGCTCGACGCCGACCCGACCGCCGCCGGAGCGCGCTGGGCGGGCACCATCGACGGAATCGCGGCCTTCGACCCGCTGTTCTTCGGCGTCTCCCCGCGCGAGGCGGAGCTGATGGACCCGCAGCAGCGGCTGCTCATGACGCACGTCTGGCAGGTGCTGGAGGAGGCCGGCTACTCGGCCCGCGCGCTGGCCGGCTCGGATCTCGGCCTCTTCGTCGGCACGGTCAGCACCTACGGGCAGCTGATCGCGCAGGCCGGCCGGGCGGCCGAGGGGTACTCCTCGGCGGGCCTCGCCGCCTCGATGGGGCCCAACCGGATGAGCTACTTCCTGGACGTCCACGGGCCCAGCGAGCCGGTGGAGACCACCTGCTCCAGCGCGCTCGTCGCGCTCCATCACGCCGTCACCGCGCTCTCCCTCGGCCACTGCTCGATGGCGGTCGCCGGCGGCATCAACACCCTCACTGATCCCGGCATGCACGTCGGCTTCGCCAAGGAGGGCATGCTCAGTCCGGACGGCCGCTGCAAGACCTTCGCAGCCTCCGCCAACGGGTACGTGCGCGGCGAGGGTGTCGGCATGCTGCTGCTCAAGCGGCTGCGCGACGCCGAGCGGGACGGCGACCACATCCACGGAGTGGTCCGGGCCACCGCCGAGAACCACGGCGGCCGCGCCCAGGCGCTCACCGCGCCCAATCCCAACGCCCAGGCGGAGTTGCTGGTCACCGCCTACGAACGGGCCGGGGTCGACCCCCGGTCGGTCGGCTACGTCGAGGCGCACGGCACCGGCACCGCCCTCGGTGACCCGATCGAGATCAACGCGCTCAAGGCGGCCTTCGGCAGGCTCTACGACCGGGTCGGCGCGCCGCCCGCCGAGCGGCCGCACATCGGTGTGGCCTCGGTGAAGAGCAACATCGGCCACCTGGAGTTCGCGGCCGGCGTCGCCGGGGTCATCAAGGTCCTGCTCCAGCTGCGGCACCGTACGCTCGTCCGCGGTCTGCACGCCGAGGAGGTCAACCCGTACATCCGGCTGGACGGCAGCCCGTTCCGGCTGATCCGGGAGAACGAGGAGTGGCCGGCGCCACGGGACGACCAGGGCCGCCCGCTCCCGCGCCTGGCCGGGGTCAGCTCGTTCGGCATCGGGGGCGTCAACGCCCATGTGGTGATCGAGGAGTACGTCCCGAGCGGACCCGCCTCCGACACCCCCGAGCCGTCCGGAACGACCCATGCGGTCGTCCTGTCGGCACGGACCGCCGAGCAACTCACGGCCCGGGCCCGCGACCTGCTCGCCCACCTCGACCGCACCCCGGACGTGGAGCTGGCCGACCTCGCCCACACGCTCCAGACCGGCCGGGACGCGATGGAACACCGGCTCGCGTTCGAGGCGGACGACCTCGCCGAGCTGACCGCCCTGCTGCGCGGCTGGCTCGACGGCGGCGCCGACGGTCCCCGCGTGCACAGCGCGCGGACCCGGCCGCACCGGGCGGAGATCAGCCGGATCACCGCGCAGGAGGGGCACCGCGAACGCGTCACGCAGTGGCTGCGGCAGCGGCGCTACGACGTCGTGCTGGACCTGTGGACCAAGGGCCTCCCGGTGGACTGGACGTCCGCGCAGGAGGGCGCGCGCCGCCGCCGGCTGAGCCTGCCGGCCTACCCGTTCGCCCGGGACCGTCACTGGGTCACCCCGGCCGAACCAGCGGTCGAGGCAGGGTCCGTGGCCGCGCCCGCGCCGCAGGCGCCCCTCGCGGCGCGCTCCCCCGAGCCGCAGGAGCCGACCGCGCCCCGCGCCTCTCAGGAGCGGAACGCCTCTCAGGACCAGGACCAGAGCACCTCTCAGGACCGGAGCACCTCTCAGGGCCAGAACCGGAACCAGGTGCAGGACGCGCCCACCGCGGACCGGGGACGACCGGTCCTGCTGCGGACCGTCTGGGAGCCGATGCCGGCACCGGCCGGCCGGCCGGAGACCGACGGCCGGGCCGTCGTGATCGGCGGATCGCCGCGCCGGCGCGAGGAGTTGCGGGCGCTGCACGGTGACCTGATCGCCCTCGACGCGGGCCCGGCCGACACCGCCGACGACCTGGCGACGCTGCTGCGCACCCACGGCCCCGTCGACCGCCTCTACTGGTACCTGCCCGAGGTGCCCGCGGACACGCCGCTCGACGACGACGTCATCACCGCCCAGGACGCCGGCGTACTGACCGGGCTGCGCCTGATCCGGGCGCTGCTCGACACCGGCCACGGCGGCCGGGCGCTCACCTGGACGGCGGTGACGACAGGCGCCCTCGGCGTGGGTGCCGGGGATCCGGTCAGCCCCACCCACGCGGGCGTCCACGGTCTCCTCGGTGTGCTGGCGAAGGAGCAACCCGCCTGGCGTATCCGGCTGGTGGACGTCGCCGCGGACTCCCGGCCGCCGGCCCGGCAGCTGCTCGCGCTGCCCGCCGACCCGAACGGCGCAAGCGTCGCCCACCGCGGCGACGGCTGGTTCCGGCCGGTGCTGCTGCCGGTCACCGGGCTGCCCGAGCGGCCGCGGGCGTACCGCGACGGCGGGGTCTACGTCGTCGTCGGCGGTGCCGGCGGCATCGGCGAGGTGTGGACCGAGTACCTGCTGCGCGGCTACGGCGCCCGGGTGGTCTGGGTCGGCCGGCGTGAGCCGGACGCCGGCATCCGGGCCAGGCTGGACCGGCTCGGCGCCCTCGGGCCCCGGCCGGAGTACCTCCGCGCCGACGCCTGCGAGCTCGCGGAGCTGCGCGAGGTCCGGGCCGAAGTCCTGCGCCGGCACGGCAGGCTGGACGGCGTGGTGCACGCCGCCGGCGTGAGCCGGGATCTGACCCTGGCGCGGATGACCGAGGAGCGGATGCGGGCCACGCTGGCCGCCAAGGTCGCGGTCAGCGTGCGGATCGGGCAGGTCTTCGGCGCGGACGAGCTGGACTTCCTGCTGTACTTCTCGTCCTTCGCCACCACGGCACGGCTGGCCGGCGACGGCGGGTACAGCGCGGCCAGCGTCTTCGAGGACGCCGCCGCACAGTGGCTCGCCGCACGCGCCAAGGCCCCCGTCAAGGTGATCGACTGGGGCTACTGGGGAGCCGTCGGCCTGGGCGACAACGACAGCACCCGCGCGGTCATGGAGCGGATGGGGCAGAGCCCGATCCGCGCGACCGAGGCCATGGACGCCCTGGAACGCCTGCTCGCCGGGCCGTTGGACCATGTGACGCTGCTGAAGACCACCTTCGAGTGGCCGATGGGCGACACCGTCGCCGTGCAGCCGGCCGGCGGAGCCGTGCCGCTGCTCGGGCGGCTGGCCGCGTCCGTCCGGCCCGGGAGCCGTCCCGCGGGCCCGCGGCGGGACCAGGTCAGCCACATCCTCCGCGAGCTCGCCTCGGCCATCCTCGGAGTCGAGCCGGGCGCCGTGGACGGCGACACCGACCTCGGCGAATGGGGCTTCGACCAGGTCGCGTTCACGCAGCTCGCGGACCGGCTCGGGCAGGACCACGGGATCACCGTGTCCCCGGCCCTCTTCGGCGAGGCAGGCACGCTCAGCCAGATCGCGGACCGCCTGCTGGAGGCGGTGCCCGGCAGATGAGCGACCCCCACGACGCCCCTGGCGTGGACGCCGGCAGCCGGCGTCCCGAACCGTCCCCGCACAGAATCGAGTTGAAGGACCCCATGACGACGCCCAACGGCTCCCCCACCGTCGGCAACGTTCCGTTGCCCGTGATCACCGAGGCCGACCTGGCCGCCCTGCCCACCGGACGGCTGCTCGCCCACTCCATGACCCTGATCATCCGCCAGATCGGGATGTCTCCGCTGACCGAGAGGCACGAGGTGGTGCGTGGTCTCGACGACGTCCGGGCCGCCCTGTTCGGCTTCTGGGTGCTGCACTACCATGGCTCGAACGCGATCACCGGCTTCTGCCAGGAGATGCCGCATCGAGTCGTGGACGCGGATTTCTTCGCGCTGCTGAACCAGAGTCTGGAACGGCTCGGCGACGACGACCTGCTCGCGTTGGTCCGCGACTGGCAGAGCGAACTCGCCCGTGCCACCGCGCTGCTGGAACAGCAGGAGGGGGAGCAGGGGAAGGCGGCGCAGGGTTGGGACTGGGAGCGGACGGGCCGTCTGCTCGCCCTGCTCGACGAGGAGACCATGCGCGGCCTGGACGCGCGGTACCGCGCGATCGAACCCGCCTCGCTGGACCGGGTCTCCGGTTACATCCGTGAGCACGCCGAAGCCGTGTTCACCGTCGTCAAGTGACGCACCGATCCCGGGCGACGGCCGGGCATGTGACGCATGCCGGCCGCCGCTCACAACGCCGTCGGCTCAAGGAGGGCACGTGGAGGCAGTAGTGCAAGGCGATTCCGCCGTAGAAGTGACAGACCTGGTGAAGTCCTATCCCAAGGCGGAGGGCAACGCCGTCGACGGGGTCTCCTTCACCATCAGGCGGGGTGAGATATTCGGTCTGCTCGGGCCCAACGGCGCGGGCAAGACGACCATCGTCGGTGTCCTCACCACCGCCGTGCAGCCGTCCTCGGGTACGGTCCGGATCGCCGGTGTCGACATCGCCGACTCGCTGCGGGTCAAGCCGCGGATCGCGGTGCTGCCGCAGATCAACAACCTCGACCGCAGCCTGAAGGCCCGTGAGGTGCTGACCTATCACGCGGCCTACCACGGCGTGCCGAAGGCCGAGCGCGAGGCGCGCGCCGACCGGCTGCTCACCGAACTGGGGCTGGCCGACCGGGCGCAGGAGAAGGTGCCGCGGTACTCCGGCGGTATGGCCCAGCGCCTGATGCTGGCCCGGGCCCTGATGCACGACCCGGAGGTGCTCTTCCTCGACGAGCCCACCAACAACCTCGACCCGCAGTCGCGACACTTCCTGTGGGACCGCATCCGCGAGCTCAACGAGCGCGGCGTGACGATCGTCCTCACCACCCACGACATGAACGAGGCCGAGCAGCTCTGTGACCGCGTCGCCGTGGTCGACCACGGCAAGGTCCTGGTCCTGGACACCCCGGACGAGCTGAAGAAGATCATCCCGGGTGGCGGTCTGCTGGAGCTGCACGCGGCCCTGCCCGAAGGCGCCGCTCCCGCCGCCACCGATGCCGCGGAAGACGCCGGTGACGGTGCCCTGGCCGAGGGGCCGGCCGCCGACCTGCTGAGCAGCCTGCGCACCCTCGGCGCCAAGCAGGTCGAGCCGCTCGCGGCGGACGGCGACGGCGACTCGGGCATCGCCCGGTTCCGGCTGTTCTCCGACGACGCCGGCGCGCTCGTCCCCGCCGTCATCCAGGCCGTCGCCGAGGAGGGCGCCCAGGTCCGCGACCTGCGGCTGTCGTCCCCGAGCCTCGAAGACGTCTTCATCCACCTGACCGGAAGGAACCTCCGCCCGTGACCGCCGCCGTCACCACGACGAACCGCCCGCCGCAGGCGGGCACAACCAAGCTCGCGATGACCGCGTTCTGGGCGATCCTGCGCCGGGACATCCTGGTCACGGCACGCGGCTTCGTCGCGTTCCTCATCCAGGCGTTCATGCAACCGCTGCTGTACCTCTACGTCTTCGGCGTCGTGCTGCCCGAGATCGGCATCGCGACCCCGGGTTACGGCGGCCTGCTGCTGCCGGGCATCGTCACGCTGACGGTGTTCCTCGCCGCGGTCCAGGGCATCATGCTCCCGCTCTCGCTCGACCTCGGCTTCACGCGCGAGATCGACGACCGGCTCCTCGCCCCGACCCCGGTCGGCGCGATCGTGCTGGAGAAGGTCATCTTTGCCACGCTGCGCGGGCTGATCAGCGCGGCGATCCTTTTCCCGCTGGCGTACTGGATCCTCGGCGACGAGTATCTGGTGCAGTCGGGATCGATCCCGCTGATGATCGGCCTCATCGTGCTCACCGCGATCCTCGGTGCCGCTGTGGGTCTGGTCTTCGGCACGGTCGTGCCGTCGGAGCACATCGCCCTGGCCTTCGCCGCGCTGTTCACGCCGATGCTCTTCACCGGGTGCCTCCAGTACCCCTGGGCGTCCCTGGACTCCCTGCCGGTCTTCCGGGTCGTCACGTTGTTCAACCCGCTGACGTACTCGGCCGAGGGGCTGCGCTACGCGATGGTGCCGCTCGGCGAGAACGGCGCCCACACGCCGTCGCTCGCCATCGGATGGGTGCTGGTCGGTCTGATCGGCTTTGCCGGGCTCTTTTTCACGCTCGGCCTGCGCACCTTCAAGAGCCGCGCGATCCGCTGACGCGGCCGGGAACACCACGACAGCTGACAGCTATTCAGGGAGACACAAGCAATGGCACGCATCGTCTATTTCACTATTCAGGCGGATGACGTCCTCCGGGCCGCCGACTTCTACCGGAACGTTTTCGGCTGGCACATCGAGAAGTGGGGCGGTGAGTGGGGTGGCAGCGACGAGTTCTACCTCATCGAGACCGGCACGGAAGACGAACCCGCCCTGCCCGGCACGCTGATGAAGCGCCCTGCCAAGGTCGACAGCCAGCTGCTGAACGCCTTCATGTGCGGTATCGAGTCCAGCGCCATCGACGACGACATGGCCGCCGTGGTCGCCAACGGCGGCTCCCTGGTGTCGCCCAAGGTCACGATCCCGGGTGTGGGCTGGGTCGCCTACTGCCGTGACACCGAGGACAACTTCATCGAACTCCGGCAGATGGACCCCGAGGCCGCCTGACCGGAGCGGGGACGGCCGTGGCTCCCGGGCGGATTGAGCCCGCGGCGGCCCGGCCGTCCTCACCTTGCGCAATTTCCCGAGCGCGTTCAGTGACCGACGCGTTCACGCCTGAAATGCGAAGTGGCCGGAAGTGGCTCCCCTGCTGGACTACGTATATGCTGAGTGGCGGGTCGTTCAACGGCCTTTCACCGGGGGATTTTGACGGGGGTTCAGGTCGGCGACGCCTTGGGGGGCGTCGCGCTCATACAACGTCACGGGGGATGACGGGCGTTCGTCACACCCTTCTTTTGCTTCAGCGTCGCCGAATTCTCAGAGATGTTCCGTCCGGGACGGGGCATGGACGGCGGGGCGTCACCAGCTGACTTGGGGGTGTTGGCAGGATGTCCGTTTTTCCGAAATCGTTGCCGGACGAGGCGGACCGGCCGCTTGTGCGGCTGCTGGCCGCGCGCCTGTCCACACTGCGCCTCCCCGAGGACGAGACCGGTGCGGTCGACCCGACGGCCGTCCGCGACTGGCTGGCCGGAAGCCGGCAGTTGGTCGCCGACGCCGGCCTGACGTCGGATCAAGTCGACGATTTCGAGCGGATCTTGGCCCGGACAACGGCCGACGACCGCTACGCGGCCGAGCTGCCCCGGCTGTCCGCGGCCGTTGCCGTACTCCGCGCCCTGCCGGACCTCCTGACCGGCCGGCTCACCGTCGCCGACGTACTCCCCGAGTACACCGCGCGCCCGACGGTCACCCCGTCGCCGCACACCGCCGCCGTGGTGGCCGACATGGTCGAGGCTTATGTTGACGCGCGGGCCGAGCTGCCCGGGCCGCAGGGCGTCCGCGTCCTGGAGCTCGCGCCGGCGCCCGGCACGCCCGAACTGCGTGACCGGCTCGCGCGGCACCGTCACACGGTCGAGTACGTCGTAGCGGAGCCGGACCGCCTCACCGCGCAGCAGCCCGGTGGCTACGACGTCGTCGTGGCCCGCGGGGTGCTCGGCGCCGTGCCCGACGTACGGGAGGCCCTGCGTGCGGTCAAGAGCGCCCTGAAGCGGCACGGCCTGCTGGTCCTCGACGAACCGGCCCGTCCTGCCGTGTTCGAGCACCTGGTCCACGGGCTGCCGCCCGGCCGTCCGCGCCCGGACCTGGCCCGGTGGCGCGCCCTGCTGGCCACCGAGGGCTTCCCGGGCGTCTACCTGCCCACCGGCCCGGCGACGGACACCGACCGGCACGTCATCGTGGCCGAGAGCGACGGCCTGGTCCGCCGCGCCACCCGGCCGGAAGGCCGTCCGACAGACTCCACCCCGGCCAAGTCCACCCCGGCCAAGTCCGCTCCGGCCAAGTCCGCTCCGGCCAAGTCCGTCCCGGCCAAGTCCGCCCCGGCGGCGACGCTCGCCGCTCCTCGCGTGGACTCCGCGTCCGCGCTCGAACCGCACGTGCGGGACACCGTCATCGCCGCCCTCGGCAGCGCGCTCGGTCTGCGCCCCGAACACGTCGAGCTGGACATGCCGTTCGCCGACTTCGGTATCAACTCCCTGACCGGCGTGGAACTTCTGCACCGGATCAACCAGCAGCTCGGCACCACGCTCGACTCGACCGTGCTCTTCGACCACAGCTCCGTCGAGAAGCTGACGGCGCACATCGTGGCCGACGCGGCCGAGACGGTCACCGCGACACCGGCCCCGCCCCGGCCCGCCCCGGCCGAGCCCTCGACGGCCCCCGCGGCCCCGGCGGCCGCAGCCCCGTCCGCGCCCCCGGCAGCCGCCGCCGCGGCCGTACGCGACGAGGCGCCCCGGCCGCCCGGCGTGCCCACTGCCGCCCCGGCCGGAGGGATCGCCGTGATCGGCATCAGCGGGCGCTTCCCCCGCTCCGCAGATGTGGACGCTCTGTGGGAGCACCTCCTCGCGGGCGAGTGCCTCGTCGACGAGGTGACCCGCTGGGACCTCACCGACTTCTACTCCCGCTTCCCCGAGTCCCCGCACGGCTACACGACCCGCGCCGGCCTGCTCGACGACATCGACCTCTTCGACCCCCATTTCTTCGGCATCTCCGGCCTCGAGGCCACGTACATGGATCCGCAGCAGCGGCTGTTCCTGGAGGAGTGCTGGACGGCCCTGGAGGACGCGGGTCACGCCGGGCGGGGTGTCGAAGGCCGGGCCTGCGGCGTCTACGCGGGCTTCAACGGCGGCGACTACCAGATGCTGTGCGGTGTCAACCCGCCCGCCCAGGCCATGTGGGGAAACGCGCCGTCGGCGCTCTCCGCCCGCATCTCGTACCTGCTCGACCTGCAAGGGCCGGCGCTGACCGTCGACACCGCCTGCTCCAGTTCGCTGGTCGCCATCCAGCTGGCCTGCCAGAGCCTCAGCACCGGCGAGACCGACATGGCCCTCGCCGGCGGCGTGTACGTCACCTCCACGCCCGGGTTCCTGCTCGGTGCCAGCCAGGCGGGCATGCTGTCCCCGGACGGACGCTGCTACTCCTTCGACCACCGTGCCAACGGCTTCGCCCCGGGCGAGGGCGTCGGCGTCGTGGTGCTCAAGCGGTACGAGGACGCCCTCGCCGACGGTGACCATGTCTACGGCGTGATCCGCGGCTGGGGCACCAACCAGGACGGCGCCACCAACGGCATCACCGCCCCCAGCGCCCGCTCGCAGGAACAACTGGAACGCCAGGTCTACGACCGGTTCGGCATCGACCCGGCGCGCATCGGGATGGTGGAGGCGCACGGCAGCGCCACGCCGCTCGGCGACCCCATCGAATTCCAGGCGCTCACCCGGGCGTTCGGCGCCTACACCGACCGCACGTCGTACTGCGCGATCGGCTCGATCAAGAGCAACATCGGGCACACCACCTCCGCCGCCGGTGTGGCCGGTGTGCTCCGTGTGCTGCTGGCCCTGCGGCACGAAACGATCCCGCCCTCGGTGAACTTCGAGCGCGCCAACCAGGCGATCGACCTCGACGACAGCCCCTTCTACCTCAACACCCGGCCCGTGCCGTGGACGGCGCCCGAGCAGGGTCCGCGCACCGCCGCGGTCAGCTCGTTCGGGCTGAGCGGCACCAACGCGCACCTGGTCATCGAGGAGGCTTCCCCCACGACCCGGGCGCGGCCGGCCCGCCCGGTGCACCTCGTGGTGCTCTCCGCGCAGAGCGCCGTGCAGGTCCGCCTCCAGGCCGAGCGGCTGCTCGCCGCGTGCACCACCCGCCCCGGCCTGGAGCTCGCCGACATCGCGTTCACCCTGCTGACCGGCCGGCGCCACCACCGGCACCGGCTCGCCTGTGTCGTCCGGGACGCCGCCGAGCTCGCCGAGGTGCTGCGCGCATGGCTCGACCAGGGCCGGCACCCGGCCGCCCACGTATCCGACGCCACTCCGCGGGACCGCCGCGACCAGCGGCCCGCGCTGCGCCGGGTCGGCGAGCAGAGCCTGCGCACGGCGGCGACGGGCGCCGAGGCGGCCGAGGTCACCGAGCACCTCCAGGTGGTCGCCGACCTGTACGCCCAGGGCTACGACCTGGACTACGAGGTGCTGTTCCGCGGGGGCGGCTACCGCCGGGTCCCCCTGCCCACCTACCCGTTCGCGCGCGAGCGCTATTGGGTCCCCGAGCCCCGTGAGGGCGCCCCGGTGGCCGGCCCCGCGCTGCCCGCCCGCCCCGAGCCGATGGCGGTGCCCCCGGCGCCGGCCCGGGCGGAGGTGACCGAGGCCGCCGTCGCCGAATCGGTCGTGACCTGGCTCTCCGGCATCCTCGCGGTGCCCGCCGAGCGCATCGAGACCGGTGAGTCGCTGATCCGGTACGGCTTCGACTCCATCAACGCCGTCGCCCTGCGCACGGCGATCCTCCAGAACTACGGCGTGGACCTGGCGAGCCGGGCCGTCTTCGAGAGCGGGTCGGTCGAGGACCTGGCCGCACTCGTCGTCGCGGAACACCGCGCCGCCTCCGAGCGGCCCGCACAGCCCGAACCGCCGGCCGCGCCGGACGCGCCGGACGACGCGGCCGTGTTTCCGCTGTCCGCGGCGCAGCAGGTGCTCTGGTCCCTGGAGCGGCTGGCACCGGGGAACTCCGCCTACCACCTGCCGCACGCCTTCCGGGTCCGCGGCGAGGTCCGGCCGGACGCCCTGGAGGCGGCGCTGCACCGGCTCGTCCAGCGGCATCCCGCGCTGCGCACCACGGTCGACGTGGCGGGCCACACACCGGTCCAGACCGTTCGTCCCACCGCCCCGGTGTCGTGCACCGTCGAGCAGATCGGGCCGCGCACCGACGACGAGCTGCTGAGCCTGGTGACCGAGCGGGGCCGGGTACCCTTCGACCTCGCCGAGGGGCCGCTGCTGCGGGTCCACCTGCTCTCGCTCGCACCGGACGACCACGTCCTCGTGGTCACCCTGCACCACATCGTCTTCGACGGCACGTCGCTGCTGGTCCTGCTGCGCGAACTGGCCGCGCTCTACGCCGGCGAGGTCCGCGGCGAACCTGTGGCGCTGCCGCAACCGGACGGCTCCTACGCACAGTTCGTGGACTGGCAGCGCCGCTTCCTGGCGGACGACCGGGGCGTCGCCGCCCGCACGTACTGGCGCGACCGGCTGGCCGGCGCACCCGCCGAACTCGGGCTGCCGCTCGACCGGCCGCGCACCGAGGCGGCGCGCTTCCAGGGCGCGGTCCTCGAACGGCGCCTGCCCGCCGAGCTCACCGACCGGGTCCGCGACCTCGGCGCCGACCTGGGCGCCTCCCCGTTCGTGGTGATGTTCAGCGCCTACACCGCCCTGCTGCACCAGTGGACCGGGCGCCCGGACCTGCTGGTCGGCACCCCGCTGCACGGCCGGCCCGAGCCCCGCTTCCAGGACACCATCGGATACTTCGTGAACCAGGTGCCGATCCGCACCTCGGTCGCGGGGACGGACCCCTTCTCCGAGCTGGTGGCCCGGGTCCGGACGGAGGTGTACGAGGCCTTCGAGCACGGCGACTACCCGGTCTCCGAACTCGGCCGCGACGGCGGCACGGTGCAGTCCTCGTTCGTCTTCCAGAACTGGCTCAAGCTGCCCGCCGCAGCGGCACCGGACGCTGCCGCGCTCGCCCTGGAACCGATGCTCGGCGTGCACCAGGCCGGCATGTTCGACCTGACGCTGGAGGTCGTACAGACCGACGGTGTCTACACGCTGCTGCTGCTCCACAACCCGGCGCTGTTCGACGAGGACACGATCGCGTCCGTCGCGGACCGCTACGCACGCCTGCTCGCCGCCGTCTGCGAGGACCCCGGCCTGCCGGTGGGCCGAGCCGGTGCGGCCGCCGAGCAGTCGGCCGCGGAGCCGCCAGTGGCCGAGCCGTCGGTCGTCGAGCCGGTGGGGGAGCCGTCAGCAGCCGAGCCGGTGGCCGTGGAGCCGTCGGCCGTCGAGCCGGTGGCCGTGGAGCCGGTGCCTGCCGCGGGCGGGGCCCCGCTCGCCGAGGCCGCGGTCCGGGACGTGGTCGAGAGCGCCTACCGGGAGCTGCTCGGTGTCGCGGACCTCGACCCGCACGACAACTTCTTCGACCTGGGGGGCCACTCCGTCCTGCTGGTCCAGCTCTCGCTGCGCCTGCGCGAGGCCCTGGGCCGAGAGGTGCCGAGCGTCGCCCTCTTCCAGCACCCGACCGTGCACTCCCTCACCCGGCACCTCGCCGCGGCCGCCACCGGCCCGTCGTACGAGCGCAGCCGGCGCAAGGGCCGGGCACGGCGGGCAGCCATCGCCCGGCTGGCGGCACCCGCGTGAGCTGCCCCGCCCACCACCTTCACGACCGCCAGGACCGACAGGAGCTCCATCCGTGACCGTGCAGCCGACGGCATCAGAGCACGCCCCGATCGATCTGGACATCGCCGTCATCGGGATGTCCGGCGCCTTCCCGGGCGCGGCGAACGTCACCGAGTTCTGGCGCAACCTGCGCGACGGCGTCTGCTCGGTGCAGTTCTTCACCGACGAGGAGTTGCTCGCCCGCGGCGTGCCCGCGGCCGACCTTCGGGACCCGGACTACGTCAAGGCCGCGTCCACCCTGGACGACATCGCGGGCTTCGACGCCGACTTCTTCGGCATCAACCCGAACGAGGCCCGGGCCACCGACCCGCAGCACCGCCTGTTCCTGGAGTGCGCCTGGGCGGCGCTGGAGGACGCGGGGTACGACCCCGGCGGCTACGACGGCGACATCGGCGTCTTCGCCGGGCTCGGCATGAACTCGTACGTGCTGGAGGTGCTGGGCCGCAACGCCTCGTTCTGGCGGTCCACCAGCCTCGAGCAGATGCTGATCGGCAACGACAAGGACTTCCTGCCCTCACGGGTCTCCTACAAGCTGAACCTGACCGGCCCCAGCATCAACGTCAACACCGCCTGCTCGACCTCGCTGGTCGCCATCCACCTGGCCCGGCAGAGCCTGCTGCTCGGCGAGAGCGACATGGCCCTGGTCGGCGGCGTGTCGATCGTGGTGCCCAACGACCGCGGCTACCGGTACGTCAAGGACGGCATCCAGTCGCCGGACGGCCACTGCCGGGCCTTCGACGCCCAGGCCCAGGGCACGGTGTGGGGCGACGGCTGCGGCGTCGTCGTCCTCAAGCGGCTGTCGGCCGCCATCGCCGACGGCGACCACGTCTACGCCGTCGTCAAGGGCACGGCCGTCAACAACGACGGCTCCCTGAAGGTCGGTTACACCGCGCCCAGCGTCGAGGGGCAGAGCCGGGTCATCGTGGAGGCGCTGGCCGAGGCGGGCGTCCTGCCGGAGGAGATCGGCTACGTCGAGGCGCACGGCACCGGCACCGCGCTCGGCGACCCGATCGAGCTCGCCGCACTCACCAACGCCTTCCGTACCGGGACCGACCGGGTCGGCTACTGCCCGATCGGCTCGGTGAAGACCAACATCGGCCACCTCAACGCCGCGGCGGGCATCGCCGGATTCATCAAGTCCGTGCTCGCCCTGCACCACCGCGAGGTACCGCCGAGCCTCAACTTCACCGAGCCCAACCCCGAAATCGACTTCGCCACCAGCCCGTTCTACGTGCAGACCCGGCTCACCCCCTGGCCGGAGGGGCCGGCACCACGCCGCGCCGGCGTCAGTTCGATGGGCATCGGCGGCACCAACTGCCATGTCGTCCTGGAGGAGGCGCCGGCCGCCACACCGGTCGCCGCTTCCGACGGCGAGCAGGTCCTGCTGCTCTCGGCACGCTCCGAGGCCGCCCTGGAGCGGGCCACCGGTGCGCTGGCCCGCCACCTGGCGGCCCACCCGGAGCTGTCCCTGGCGGATGTGGCCTACACACTGCAGTGCGGGCGCCGGCACTTCCGGGTCCGGCGGGCGCTGCTCGCCCGGTCCGTCGGCAGCGCCGCCCGCGCCCTCGCCGAGGCCGACCCGGAGGCCCTGCTCGGCCCGGGCGACACCGCCGGGCCGGACGGGCTGGCCGCATGGCTGGCCGGTGAGGACGTGGACTGGCAGTCGCGGTGGCCCGCCGGCTCCGCACTCCGCGTGCCGCTGCCCACCTACCCCTTCGAGCACCGCAGCTACTGGCACGAGCCGGAGATCGTCCCCGAGGCCGCAGGACTCGACGACGAGGCCTACTTCACCAAGCTGCCCGACATGGGCGACTGGTTCTCCCTCCCGGTGTTCAAGCAGCGTCCGCTGCCCTTCACCGTGCCCGCGTCCGGGCGCCGCACATGGCTGGTCTTCGCGGACGACCAGGGGGTCGCAGTCGGCGCGGCCGCGGCCCTGGCCGCGGACCACGAGGTCGTGACGGTGACGGCGGGCAGCCGCTACGAGCGGCGCGAGGACGGCTCGTTCGTGCTGGACCCCGCCGACCAGGAGGGTTACACGGCCCTGCTGTCCGAGCTGCGCACCCAGGAGAAGCTGCCCGACGGCGTCCTCTACTGCTGGCCGCTGCGCCGCCGCGCCGAGCAGCCGCACCGGCTCGACCGCAAGGCGCTGCTCGCCGAGCAGGAGTCCATCCTCTTCCCGATCCTGCGGTTCGCCCAGGCCCTCGACGCGCTCTCCCACGAGCGGCCGCTCACCTTCACGGCGGTGACCGAGGACGTCTTCGACGTCACCGGCACGGAGGACCTCGACGTGCACGCCGCCACCATCGGCGGCGCCTGTCTGGTCCTCCAGCAGACCTACGGCCACATCGTCTCCCGGGTGGTCGACCTGTCCGGCGCCACGGACACCGACCGCCGGATCGCCGAGCTGCTCGCCGAGGTCCGCCACGACACCGGCGACCTGTTCAGCGCCCACCGGTCGGGCAAGCGGTACGTGCGCGGCTACGAGCCGGTCAGGGTCGAACCGGACGCCCCCCGGCCGACCGGGCTGCGCGCGGGCCGCACCTACCTGGTCTTCGGCGGCCTGGAGGGCATCGGCTCGCTGATCGCCGAGCACATCGTGCGCGACCGCGGCGGCCGGCTGCTGCTCCTGGAGGAGTCCGACTTCCCCACCGAGGACCAGTGGGACGCCTGGCTGGCCGAGCACCCCGAGGACGACCCGATCGCCGCCCGGGTGCGCAAGGCACGCGAGCTGATCGGCCTCGGCGCACACTGGCTCGGCAACCTGGCGGAGGACCCGGCGGAGAACGACGCCCTGCGCGCCGACGTCGAGCAGCGCCACGGCCCGGTGCACGGCCTGATCCACGCCCCCGGCTCGTCCAACGCCAAGCGGGTCGACACCATCCGCGCGGCCACGGTCGAGGACTGGGGCCGGCACTTCGCCGCGGTCGGCGCGAGCCTCGTCCTGCTCGACCGGATGTTCGCCGACCACGAGCTGGACTTCCGGATCATGACCAACTCCCTCGGGTCGGTCCTCGGCGGCGACGGCTTCTTCCACATCGCGACCGTCGGCAACTACGCCAAGGCGTACGCCACCCTGCGCGCCCGGCAGACCGAGCAGGCGTGGACCGTGCAGGCCTGGGACTCCTGGACCGTCGAGTGGGTCGGCATCAGCCAGTACCTGCCGGTCGCCCTGTTCGACCGGGTCAAGCCCTCCGTGCTCACCACGGAGGAGGGCCTTGCCTGCTTCGAGCTGGCCTTCGCGGTCACCGGTGCCGTCGAGATCGACATCTCGGCGACCGACTTCACCGCCCGCTACCGCAAGTGGATCGGCTCCACCGGCCGCAGCGACCGGAGCACCCACCGGATCTCCGGCACGCACCCGCGCCCCGAGCTGGACACCGCCTACGCGGCCCCGAGCGGCGCGACCCAGCTGGCCCTGGCCGAACTGTTCTCCCGAGTCCTCGGGGTCGAGAAGGTCGGTGCCGACGACAGCTTCTTCGAGCTGGGCGGCCACTCGCTGCTCGGGGTCGAGCTCGCCGCCGAGGTACGCAAGGCGCACGGGGTCGAGTTGGACCTCTACTACCTGTACGGGATGTCGACCGTGGCGCAGCTGGCCGAGTACATCGAGGGCGCACGATGAGACGGCCCATCGCCTTCCTGTTCGGCGGCCAGGGCTCCCAGTACCACGGCATGGGGCGCCCGCTGTTCGACCACGAGCCGGTCTTCCGTGACTCCATGCGCGAACTGGACGACGTGGTACGGAAGACGGCCGGCCTCTCGGTCGTCGAGCAGCTCTACGCCGCCGATCGCAGCGTCGGGGAGCCGTTCGACCGGCTGCTGCTCACCCACCCGGCGATCGTCATGGTCGAGTACGCGCTGGCCCGGCTGCTGCGCTCACGCGGTGTCGAGCCGGACTACGTGGCGGGAAGCAGCCTCGGCGAGTTCGCGGCGGCAGCCGTCGCCGGCGTGCTGCCGATCGAGGACGTGCTGACCGCCGTCGTCCGGCAGGCGCAGCTCTGCGAGCGGTCGGGCCCGCCCGGCCGGATGCTCGCCGTCCTGAACGACGTCACCTCGTTCGACCGCGACCCGGTCTTCGCGGGCACCGAACTCGCGTCGGTCAACTACCCCGAGCACTTCGTGGTGTCCGGCACCGTGACCCGGATCGCCGAGCTCAGGGCGGAACTCACCGCACGGGACATCCCCGCCGAGGTCCTTCCGGTGCCGCACGCCTTCCACTCCTCCCACATCGACACGTTCGCCGGCGAGTTCCGCGACCTCTTCCGCGGCCTCCGACCCGCCGCACCCCGGATCCCCTTGATCTCCGGCGTCGACGGCAGCCGGCCGGAGCGGCCGGACGCCGGCTACTTCTGGAACGTCGTCCGCCGGCCGATCGACTTCCCCGCCGCGGTCCGCAGCCTCGCGGCCGCGGGCGACCCGCTCCACCTCGACCTCAGCCCCGGGGGCACCCTCGCCACCTTCCTGGGCCGCAACCGCCCCGAGGCGGCGAGTCACTCGGTCCTGACGCCCTTCATGCAGGACCGGCAGCGGCTCGCCGACGCCACCGCCGCCGCCCTTGCGCAGCGCGGCTCAGCCCGCCCGACGACCGAAGAAGGCAGCATGACCGTATTTCTGTTCCCCGGGCAGGGCTCCCAGTTCAAGGGCATGGGCGCCGGGCTCTTCGAGGAGTACCCCGATCTCACCGCCACGGCCGACCGGGTCCTCGGCTACTCGATCCGGGAGCTCTGCGTCGAGGACCCGCGCCGCGAACTGGGCAAGACCCGCTTCACCCAGCCCGCGCTGTACGTGGTGAACGCCCTCAGCCACCTCAAGCGGGTCGCCGACACCGGGGTGCGTCCCGACGTCGTCGCCGGCCACAGCCTCGGTGAGTACAGCGCGCTGTTCGCCGCCGGTGCGCTCGACTTCGAGACGGGCCTGCGGCTGGTCAAGCGGCGCGGCGAGCTGATGAGCGAGGCCGCGGACGGCGGGATGGCCGCGGTGATCGGCCTGACCGTCGAAGAGGTGCGCGATCTGCTGCGCCGCGAGGGGCTGACGGCCATCGACGTCGCCAACCACAACTCGCCCCGCCAAGTGGTGGTCGCCGGCCCCAAGGCCGACATACCGGCGGCCCGCGAGGCCTTCCTCCGGGGCGGCGCCCAGCACTACGTCCCGCTCAACGTGAGCGGAGCCTTCCACTCCCAGCTGATGGCCGGCACCCGGGAGGCGTTCGCGCCGATGCTGCGCGAGGCCGTCTTCCGGACCCCGGAGATCCCGGTCCTGTCGAACGTCACGGCCCGCCCGCACCGCGACGGCGAGATCGCCGACAGCCTCGCCGAGCAGATCACCCACGTGGTCGAGTGGAACGACTCGATCCGCTACCTGCTGGGCCTGGGCGAGGTCGACCTCGTCGAGGTCGGCCCCGGCACGGTGCTCACCAAGCTGGTCGGCAAGATCCGCGAGGAGGCGGGCCCGTCGGCACCGGAGAAGCCGGCCGCCGCCATCCCGGCTCCCGCCAGCCCGGCTCCCGTCACCCCGGCGGCCGCCCCTGTGGCCCCGGCCGCCCGGGCCACCGTCATCCCGGCCCCCGCCGCCCCCGCTCAGGCCCCCGCGACCCCGGCTGCCGCCACCCGGGCCGCGTCCGTCCCGGCCGCCGGCGCCGCCGTTCCCTCCGCCGTGACCGCGCCGGCGCCCGAGACGGTCCGGCCGCCGGAGGCCGAGCTGCCCCTGTGGCCGATGGCCGTCACCGCGGCCTCGCTCGGCGATCCCGACTTCCGCCGCGACTACGGCCTCACCCACGCCTACCTGGCCGGCGCCATGTACCGCGGCATCGCCTCCGTGGACCTCGTCGTCCGGATGGGCCGGGCGGGCATGCTCGGCTTCTTCGGCACCGCCATGGTCCGCCCGGACGACATCGAGGACGCGATCCGCCGGATCCAGCGCGAGCTGCCCAACGGCGAGCCGTACGGGATGAACCTCATTCACAGCCCCGCCCACCCGGAGGCGGAAGAGGCGGCGGTCGACCTATTCCTGCGCCACGGCGTGCGCGTCGTCGAGGCGTCGGCCTACATGGGCATCACCCCGGCCCTCGTCCGCTACCGCGCCAAGGGGCTGCGCCGCAGCCCGGACGGCCGGGTGACGGCCGCCAACCGGATCATCGCCAAGTTGTCCCGCCCCGAGGTCGCGCGGGTGTTCCTCGCCCCGGCACCCGAGGACCTGGTCGCCCGCATGGTCACCGCAGGCGCCCTCACCCCGCACGAGGCGGAGCTGCTGCGCGAGGTCCCGGTCGCCGATGACCTGTGCGTCGAAGCGGACTCGGGCGGCCACACCGACCGCGGCGTCCTCGTCGCACTGCTCCCGGCCATCATCGCCCTCCGCGACGAGCTGGCCGTGGCCCACGGCTACCCGCAGCGGGTCCGGGTCGGCGCCGCGGGCGGCATCGGCAGTCCGGCCGCCGCGGCCGCCGCCTTCGTCCTCGGCGCTGCCTTCGTGCTCACCGGCTCCGTGAACCAGTGCACCGTGGAGGCCGGGACCAGCGAGGCGGTCAAGGACATGCTCCAGAACGCCGGTGTGCAGGACACCGCCTACGCCCCGGCGGGCGACATGTTCGAGATCGGGGCGCAGGTCCAGGTGCTCCAGCGGGGCACCTTCTTCCCCGGCCGGGCCAACCGCCTGTATCAGCTCTACAAGCATTTCGAGTCGCTCGACGCCATCGACGACAAGACGCTCCGCATGCTCCAGGACAAGTACTTCCGCCGGGACTTCGACCAGCTCTGGGAGGAGGTCCGCGCCTACCAGTCGGCCACCGAGATCCAGAAGGCCGAGCGCAACCCCAAGTACCGCATGGCGCTGCTGTTCAAGTGGTACTTCGCGCACTCGACGCGGGCCGCCCTGGAGGGCGACCCGGACCGCCGGGTCGACTACCAGATCCACTGCGGGCCCGCCCTCGGCAGCTTCAACCAGTGGGTCAGGGGCACCGACCTGGAGAACTGGCGCAACCGGCACGCGGACGAGATCGGCCTGCGGCTGATGTCCGCCACCGCAGAGCTCATCAACGGCCGCTTCGCAGATCTGTTCGGCCGCAGCGACGAATTCGACTCCGATCGCCTCGTCCCGCAGGACCGGGAGCCCGCCGTCCGCTGACCACCCCGGACAGCGCGCCGCCCCGGACCGTCCGCCCGCCGAAGAGATTGTGAGCAAGACCCGTGTCCCTGGAAGTCATCCACCGTCCGTCCGCCACCGAGGCCACCGAGGTGCCGCTGCTCTTCGTGCACGGCTCCTACCACGGTGCGTGGTGCTGGGACGAGCACTTCATGCCGTACTTCGCGGAGCGCGGCCACGACTGCCACGCCGTGAGCCTGCGCGGCCACGGCGACAGCCCCGGCCGTGACCGGCTGCACGAACTGACCCTGGCCGACTACGTGGCCGACGTCGTCGAGGCGGCCGGGCAGATCGAGGGCACTCCGGTGCTGGTCGGCCACTCCATGGGCGGCGCCGTGGCGCAGCTCGTGGCCCGCGCCCACCCGGAGTCGATCGCGGGCCTGGTGCTGCTGAACTCCGTCCCGCCGGCCGGGCTCGGCCCCGAATCGCTGCGCCTGATGTTCCGCCACTTCCGTGAACTGCGGGCGCTGCGGGCCTTCAACCGAGGCGCGGGCGAGTTCCCGACCCGACTGTTCTACTCCGACGCGCTCCCGGAGGCGGAGCGGACCACCCTCGCCGCCCGGCTCCAGCCCGAGTCGGACAAGGTCAACTACGCGGTGAACAAGCGCGTGCTGAGCGGCGCGTCGGCCCTGCCGGTGCCGGTCCTGGTGCTGGGCTCCACCGCCGACCGGGTGGTCTCGGCCCGATCGGTGCAGGCCACCGCCAAGACCTACGGAACCGAGCCGGTGCTGCTGGACGGCGTCGGCCATGTCTCGATGCTCGACCCGCAGTGGCGCCGGGTCGCGGACCGTACCGACGCGTTCCTCAAGACCGTGGCCGGCGCGGAGGGGGCCCGTCCGTGACCGATGAGACGGAGCAGCGCTCCTACCGCGTGACCAGCATCGCCGGCAGCACCGACCGCGAGATCGAGCGGCTGAGCGCCCAGGTCGAGCTGTTCTGGCCGGACGAGTGCCGGCACTACCGCGAGAACGGGCTGCGCGACGGCATCTCGATGGTCGAGCTGGGCAGCGGCCCGGGTTTCACCACCGAGAAGATCCTGACGCTGTTCCCGGAGATCCGGGTCACCGCCGTCGAGATCGACCCCCTGCTGGTCGAGGTCGCCGGTGACCGGCTGTCGGGCGCCTTCGGCGACCGCCTCGACATCGTCGAAGCGTCGATCATGGACACCGGACTGCCGTCCGACACCTACGACTTCGCCCTCACCCGGCTGGTCCTGGAGCATCTGCCCGATCCGGTGGCGGCGGTGCGCGAGGTGGCCCGGATCCTCAAGCCGGGCGGCCGGGCGGTGTTCGTCGACAACGACTTCGAGATGCACCTGATGACGTCCCCGCACATTCCGGCCCTGTCGGAGCTCTACGGCGCCTACTGCCGCTCGCGGGCCGACGAGGGCGGCAACCCGACGATCGGCCGCGAACTGCCCGGCATCCTGCGGGGCGGCGGGCTCTCGGCGGTCACCTTCACGGTGGTCAGCGCCCACAGCGACATCGTGGGCAGCAAGAGCTTCCTCGGTTCCGAGGGTGTCGGCATCCCCACCAAGTTGGTCCGGGACGGCTACCTGAGCAGCAAGGCGCTGGGCGAGATCGCCCGGGCCTGGCGGGATCTGATGAAGAACGAGAAGCACTCGATCCTGCGCCAGATGTATCTGTCGGCCGGCCAGAAGTAAGTACGAAAGGGACCCGCAGGGATGAACCGTGCCCTCGATGCCGTCGAGCGGCGGCTCAAGGCCGTCCTCGCCGCCGTACTCGCCGAGGACGGCGAGGAAGCGACCGCCGAGCAGCTGAACGGCGCCTTCGTCGACCTGGGTGTCAACTCGGTGATGTCGGTCGAGGTGGTCGACCGCGCCAACGCCGATCTCGGCCTGGACCTCGGCGTCGAGGTGATGTTCGACCACCAGGACGTGCGCGAGCTGGCCCGGTTCGTCGTGGAGGAGTACGGCGACGGGCTCGGTGACCTGCTCGGCCGGGACGGCGCCGACGCCGGCTCCGCCGAGGACACGCAGCACACCGGGGACACCGCCGGCACCCGGAGCACCCGGAACGCCGAGGACGCCACCGACGCCGAGGACGCCGCTCCGGCACCCGCCGAATCGTCGGATCCCGCAGCGAAGGACGTCGGCCCGGCGGCCGAAGCCCCCTCCGCCGCCGGCGTCTGCGCCGAGAACGTCTCCGCCGGCGACATCGCGGTCATCGGCATGTCCGGACGGTTCCCCGGCGCCCGCGACCTCGACGAGCTGTGGGAACTGCTGCGCGAGGGCCGTACCGCCGTCCGCGAGATCGACCGGCCGGGCTGGCCGCTGGACTCCTTCTACGACCCCGACCCGCAGCGCCCCGACCGCTCCATCAGCAAGTGGGCCGGACTGCTCGACGACCACGACCGGTTCGACCCGCGCTTCTTCGGCATCTCGCCCGCCGAAGCCGAGCACATGGACCCGCAGCAGCGGTTGTTCCTCGAGGAGTCCTACCGCGCGTTCGAGGACGGCGGCATCGCCGTCGACGCCCTGGCCGGGCGCCGCGTCGGGGTCTACGTGGGCGCCCGCGCCTCGGACTACCTGGACCGCTCGGTGCGCGCCGACGGGGCCAACGCACAGGTCTTCCTCGGCACGGACATGGCCATCCTCGCCGCCCGGATCTCCTACGCCCTCAACCTGACCGGCCCCAGCCTGACCGTCGACACCGCCTGCTCCGCCTCGCTCGTCGCCGTCCACCTCGCCTGCGAGAGCATCCGTCGCGGCGAAAGCGAACTCGCGCTGGCCGGCGGGGTGTTCGTACTCACCTCGCCCGAGTTCCAGGTCCTGTCCTCGAAGACCAACATGCTGTCGCCGGACGGCCGCTGCAAGACCTTCGACGACGACGCCGACGGCATCGTGATCGGCGAAGGCGTCGGGGTCGTGGTCCTCAAGAGCCTCGCCGCGGCGCTGGCCGACGGCGACCACATCCACGGTGTGATCAAGGGCTCGGCCATGAACCAGGACGGCCGCACCAAGGGCATCACCGCGCCGAGCAGCCGCTCCCAGCGGGCGCTGCTGCGCGAGGCGTACGCCGCGGCCGGCGTGGACCCGGACACCGTCGGCTACGTCGAGGCGCACGGCACCGGCACCAAGCTCGGCGACCCGATCGAGGTCCGGGCGCTGACCGAGGCGTTCCGCGAGCACACCGACCGGACCGGCTACTGCGCGCTCGGCTCGCACAAGGGCAACCTCGGCCACTCGATCATGAGCGCGGGTGTGGCCGGACTCCTCAAGGTGCTGTTGGCCCTGCGCCACCGGGAGATCCCGCCCACGCTGCATGTGCGCCGCCTCAACCGGCACCTCGACCTGGCGGACAGCCCGTTCTACGTCAACACCGAGCTGCGCGCCTGGGAAGAGCCCACGGGCCGGCCGCGCCGCGCCGGGGTCAGCTCCTTCGGCTTCAGCGGCACCAACTGCCACGTCGTGGTCGCGGAGGCGCCCGCCCGGGCCGTGGCGACCGGCGAGCCGGAAACCGCCTACCCGGTGCCGCTGTCGGCCAAGACCCCCGTGGCGCTGCGCCGTCAGGTGGCCCGGCTCGCCGACCGGCTCACCCGCGACGCCGGGGAGCTGCGGCTCCAGGACGTCGCCGCGACGCTGGCCCTCGGCCGGGCCCACCTGCCGCACCGGCACGCCGTGGTCGCGGGCAGCATGGACGAACTCGTGAGCGCGCTCAGGGCCCTGGAAGCCGGAGCCGAGCCGGCCGAGGGCACCACCGCGGGCGACGCCGGCACACTCGCGCGGGCCTACCGCAGCGGTGAGAACGTCGACTGGGCGTCCTGGTGGCAGGGCAAGCCGCACCGCCGGGTGCCCCTGCCCACCTACCCGTTCCACGGCGAGCGGTACTGGCATGCCGAGGCGACCGGCTCCGACCCCGACGCACCGGGAGGGAGCGGACACGCCGGTGGCGGCTCCGACTCCGTCCTGCTGCTCGCCCCCACCTGGCAGGACTGGCCGCAGGACGCCGCGCCGGACGACACGGAGCGGCTGGTGGTCCTGGACGAGCGAGTCCCCGCCGTACCGGACCTGCCGTGCCTGCGGCTCACCGGCGTCTACGAGGAGGACGCCGTCCGGCTGCTGGACGAGCTCCGCTCGCGCGCCCCCGGCCCGCTGTTCGTCCAACTCGCGGTCGTCGAGGGTTCCCTGACGGCCGGTCTGCTCGGCCTGCTGCTCACGGCCGGCCGTGAGTATCCGGGCATCCGAGGCCAGGAGGTCGTGCTCCCGGCCGACGCCGGTGCCCATGAGGTCCGCCGACTCCTCGACCAGGCGAGGGCGCTGAGCGGCGCCACCCGGGTCCGGGCGGACCGGACCGGCCTGCGGGGTGCCCGCTGGGCCGAGCAGGCCGTGCCGGAGCCGGCGGTGCCGTGGCGCACCGGCGGGGTCTACCTGATCACCGGCGGGGCCGGCGGCCTCGGCCGCCTGCTGGTCGCCGACATCGCGCGACACACGGACGGGGCCACGGTCGTGCTCACCGGGCGGTCGCCCGCGGCGCCCGTCCCCGCCGCCGACGGCGTGCACGTGGAGTACCGGCAGGCCGACGTCACCGACCGGGACGCCACCGCGCGGCTGGTGGCCGAGGTACGCGCACGGCACGGCCGGATCGACGGCCTGGTGCACGCGGCGGGCGTGCTGCGGGACGGCTATCTGGCCACCAGGACCGCCACCGACACCGCCGCGGTCCTGGCGCCCAAGGTCGCCGGCAGCCGCAACCTCGACGAGGCCACCCGGGACCTCCCGCTCGACTTCTTCGTCCTGTTCTCCTCGGTCACCGGCGCGCTCGGCAACGTCGGCCAGGCGGACTACGCCGCCGCGAACGGCTTCCTGGCCCGGTTCGCCGACCGGCGGGCCGAGCAGGTCGCCCGGGGCGAGCGCAGCGGACGTACCGTCGCGATCGACTGGCCGCTGTGGGCCGACGGCGGCATGGGCGTCGACGCGGCCACCCTGGCCGCCCTGAACCGCTCCCACGGCCTCGAACCGATGAGCACCCGGGCCGGACTGCGCGCCCTGCAC
Source organism: Streptomyces sp. NPDC036984 (assembly GCF_055607665.1). Classification (NCBI taxonomy): domain Bacteria; kingdom Bacillati; phylum Actinomycetota; class Actinomycetes; order Kitasatosporales; family Streptomycetaceae; genus Streptomyces; species Streptomyces sp. NPDC036984. The sequence continues at coordinate 4,547 of NZ_JBVJRL010000035.1, read as the reverse complement.
AGCGCGCTGAGCACCGGCCACAGCCAGGTGCTCGTGGTGGCCGGCGAGCCCGGCCGGCTGCGCGCACTGCTGACGGCCCCCGCCGACGCCACACCGCAGCGTCCGCGCGCACCGCGGGCCACCGCCCCCCGGCCGGAGCTGCGGGCGGACTTGGCGGACCTCGCCGCCGCCCTGCTCCGGGTCCGGCCGGCGGAGCTCGACGCAGACACCGAACTGCACGACTACGGCTTCGATTCGATCACCCTGACCGAGTTCGCCAACCGGATCAACGCCCGGTACGACATCGACCTCACCCCGCCGGTCCTCTTCGAACACAGCACGCTCGGGCGGCTGGCGGAGTACCTCGGCGCGGCCTACCCCGAGTCCGCGAAGGAGCCCCAGGCGCCCGCCGGGCCGCCCGCAGCGCCGGCTCCCCAGGTGCCGGCCGGCCTCCCGGCCGTGGCCGCTGCCGAGCGGAGCGCCGCACGGCCGGTGCCGGACACCGCGCCCGACCCGGTGGCCATCGTGGGGATCAGCGGTGTCTTCCCCAAGGCCCACGACGTCCGGGCGCTCTGGGAGAACCTGCTGTCCGGCCGCGACTGCATCGAGGCCGGGCTGCCCGACCGCTGGGGCGAGCGAGCTGACGCCGCATTCCCCTGGGCCGGACTGATCGACGGCGTGGCGGAGTTCGACCCGGCCTTCTTCGGCATCTCGCCGCACGAAGCCGTCCGGATGGACCCGCAGCAGCGGCTCCTCCTCCAGACCGTGTGGGCGGCCATCGAGGACTCCGGCCATGCGCCGACCTCCCTGGCCGGCAGCGACACCGGCGTGTTCATCGGCACCCTCGACAGCGGCTACGGCCTGCTCGGGGACCCGGACGCCGATGTCGAGGGGCACACCGCCGTCGGACGCATCCCCTCCCTCGGCCCGAACCGGCTGAGCTATCTGCTGGACCTGCGCGGTCCGAGCCAGCCGATCGAGACCGCCTGCTCCAGCTCCCTGGTCGCCCTGCACCGGGCGGTCGGCGCCATCCGCTCCGGCGAGTGTTCGGCGGCCGTCGCCGGCGGCGTCAACCTGCTGATCGAGCCCAGCCTGCACACCAGCCTCGGCAAGTCGGGCGCGCTGTCCCCGAGCGGGCGGTGCCGCACCTTCTCCGCGGACGCCGACGGCTTCGTCCGCGGCGAGGGCGCCGGCATGGTCTTCCTCAAGCCGCTGTCCCGGGCCGAGCGGGACGGCGACCACATCTACGGGCTGATCCGCGCGACCGGGGAGAACCACGGCGGCCGTGCCCAGTCGCTGACCGCGCCCAACCCCCGTGCCCAGGCGGACCTGCTGGTGAAGGTCTACCGGCAGGCGGGACTCGATCCGCGGACGGTCGGCTACATCGAGACCCACGGCACCGGCACCAGGCTCGGCGACCCGATCGAGATCAACGGGCTCAAGACCGCTTTCGCGGAGCTGTACGCCGAGGGCGACGACCGCGAGGCACCCACCGCAAGCATCGCCCTCGGATCGGTGAAGACCAACATCGGCCACCTCGAACTGGCCGCGGGCATCGCCGGCGTCATCAAGGTGCTGCTCCAACTGCGGCACGAGACCCTCGCCCCCAGCCTGTACGCCACTCCCGCCAACCCCTACATCGACCTGACGGGCAGCCCGTTCCGCGTGGTCGAGAAGGCGGAGCCGTGGCCCGCCCCGACCGGCCCGGCCGGCGAACCACTGCCGCGGCGGGCCGGAGTGAGCTCGTTCAGCATCGGCGGCTCGAACGCGCACGTGGTCCTGGAGGAGTACCGGCCGGCCCGCCGTGAGACCGAGCCGGCCGACCGGCCGGCCCTGGTCGTCCTGTCCGCCAGGACCGACGACCGCCTGCACGAGCAGGCCCGCAACCTGCTGCGGTTCGTCCGGTCCGGACACGTCCCGGAGCAGGACCTCGCCGCACTCGCGTACACGCTCCAGGCGGGACGCGACGCGATGGAGAGCCGGCTCGCCGTCGCGGTCCGGACGGTGGCCGAACTCGGCGACCAGCTGGAACGGTTCCTCGACGGCCGGCCCGGCGACTGGCACCACGCGCGCACCGACGAGCACCGCGACGTCGTGGCCCTCTTCGCCGAGGACGACGACCTGCGGGACACCGCCCGGAGCTGGGTGGAGCGGGACCGGTTCGCGTCGCTGCTCCAGTGGTGGGTCAAGGGACTGGACGTCGACTGGCGGCTGCTCCATCCGCGGGGCACCCCGCAGCGGCTCAGTCTGCCGACCTACCCCTTCGCCCGGGAACGCCACTGGCGGCCCGGCAGCACCCTGCCCCGGCCGGACCGGGCACCGGCACTGCCGGACCAGCCCCCGGCACGGCCCGATCACACTCCGGCACAGCCGGAACACGCATCACGGCACCAGCCCGTCGCGGCCGCCGAACCGGTGGCCGGGCCCTCCGCCCTGCCTGCGGTACAGCGGCACCTGCGGGGAGTGGTGCGGCAGCGGTCCTTCGCACCGCTCGCCGGAACGAACGAAACGGAGCGTTGAGCAATGGACGAGCTTCTGGGCAGGCTGCTCTGGGCGCAGTTGCGTGCCGCCGGCTGGTGCGGCGACGACGTGACCGACGTGCCCGAGGTGACGGCCCGCCACGGCGCGCCCCAGCACGTGGCCCGTTGGTTCGCGGCGAGCATGGACCGGCTGCGGGAGCAGGGCCTGGTGCGCCGCGTGGGCGACCTGTGGCTCGCCCTGGACGCCGAACCCCCGGCCGAGGCCTGGGCGGAGTGGGAACGCCGCAAGGCCGAGCTGCTCGCCGACGCGAACATCCGGCCGCGGCTGGTCATCGCCGAGGCGATGCTGCACGCCCTGCCGCGACTGCTGGCCGGTGACAAGCCGGTCACCGACGTGCTCTTCCCCGGCGGCTCGTCCGACCTGGTGCGTCCCGTCTACCGGGGCAACCCCATGGCCGACTTCCTCAACGAGATCGTCGCCGAGACCGTCGTCGGTTACGTCCGGCACCACCGCGCCGAGAACCCCTCCGCCCGGCTGCGCCTCCTGGAGATCGGCGCCGGCACCGGCTCCACCAGCCAGGACGTCTTCCGGGCACTCGACGGCGACCGGGACGCGATCGAGGAGTACCGCTTCACCGACCTCTCCCGCGCGTTCCTCCAGCAGGCCGAGGCGGCCTTCCGCGCCGACGCGCCGTACCTGGTGACCGGCATCCTCGACATCGAGCGACCGCCGGCCGAGCAGGGCGTCGACACCGCCGCGTACGACATCGTGCTCGCGACCAACGTGCTGCACGCCACCCGGCGGATACGCGACGCCGTGGCACACGCCAAGTCGCTGCTCAGGCCCGGCGGCCTGCTCGTGCTCAACGAGATGAACGACAGCTCGATGCTCTCGCACATCGCCTTCGGCCTGCTCGAGGGCTGGTGGCTGCACGAGGACCCGGAGCTGCGCATGCCCGCCAGCCCGGCACTGCCCTCGGCCTCCTGGGAAATGGTGCTCACCGAGGCCGGGTTCCGGTCGGTGTTCTTCCCGGTGGCCGAGGTCCCCGGGGTGGAGGGCCAGATCGTGATCGCGGAGAGCGACGGCATCCTGCCGGACGCCACCGCACCGCGTCCGGCCGCGACCACCTCCCCGGCCTCCGCCGCCGAGCCGGCCTCCGCCGCCGCCGAGCCTCCCGCGAGCCACCGGGCGGCGCTGCTCGCCGAGTTGGCCGCGGCGCTCCAGATGCCGGAGACGGGCATAGCCGGCGACCGTGCGTTCCGTGACTACGGCCTGGACTCGATCCTGGGCATCCAGTTCGTGCAGCGGGTGAACACCGTGCTGGGCACCGAGCTGGAGACGACGGTGCTGTTCGAGCACGGCACGCTCGACCGACTGACGGCGTTCATCGACTCGTCGGTCCTCACGTCGTCCGTCCTCACGTCGTCGGTCCTCACGACAGCGGCCGAACCCACTGCTCCCGTGCCGGCCGAACCCGCCGCTCCGGCGCCGGTGGTCGTGGCCCCCGCGGCCTCGACCCCTGTTGCCTCGACCTCCGTCGCCTCGGCCCCCGTGGGCCCGGCCGACGGCACGGACGGCGACTTGGAGGCCATTGCGATCGTCGGTCTGAGCGGCCGGTTCGCCGGTTCCCGGAACGTGGACGAGCTGTGGGAGCACCTGGTCGCGGGCACCGACCTCGTCGGTGACGTGACCCGCTGGGACCTCTCCCGCCTCAAGCGCCGGAACCCGGACTTCTGCACCCGCGGCGCCTTCCTCGACGGACACGACGAGTTCGATCCGTTGTTCTTCGGTGTGTCGGGGCTGGAGGCGGAGTTCATGGACCCGCAGCAGCGGGTCTTCCTGGAGGAGAGCTGGAGCGCTCTGGAGAACGCCGGTTACGCGGGGACAGGAATCCGCGGCAGCCGCTGCGGCGTCTACGCGGGCTTCACCGGCGGCGACTACCACACGCTGTACCGGACGGAGGAGTCCTTCCCCCAGGCGATGATGGGGCAGGCCGGTTCGATTCTGTCGGCGCGGATTGCGTATCTGCTGGATCTGCGGGGTCCGGCGGTGACGGTGGACACGGCGTGTTCGAGTTCGTTGGTGGC